>CAZVZK010000042.1:0-71668 GCA_964630925.1 uncultured Alcaligenaceae bacterium | reverse complement strand
CCGGCCACCCAGGCAGATGAAGCCCCGTCCGCCGGCCTGGCCTTCGTCTACCCCGGCAGCGGCAACGACTTCGCCGGCATGGGCGGTGACGTGGCCCGCCTCCTGGGCCGCGAGAACGAGGTCTTCTGGGGCGGCGAGAATCAGACGGTCCAGGACCGCATCTTCGCCCAGGTGGCCGTCGGCGGCCTGGTGACGGATCTGCTCCGCAGGATGGGCGTCCGCCCCACCGCTGCCATCGGCTACAGCCTCGGCGAGTCGGCGGCGCTGTTCGCGCTCGGCGCCTGGCGTGACCGCGAACGGATGCGTCAGGCGATGGCACGCTCGACGCTGTTCACTTCGGACCTGTGCGGGACGTGCGACGCCGCCCGGCAGAAGTGGGCCGTCGAACACGCCGACTGGGCGACGGCCATCGTCGAGAGGCCGCCCGCCGAGGTGCGTGCCGCGCTCGCGAAGCTGGACCGCGTGTATCTGCAATTCATCCACGGCCCGCGTGAGTGCGTCGTCGGCGGCGACCGCCGGCAGGTGGAGACGCTCGGCGGACGCATCGTGCCCACGACGACCACGATGCACTGCCGTGTGGTGGACGCGGTGGCACACGAGTACCGCGAGATGCACCGCCTCCCGGTGACGCCCCCCGCGGGGATCCGCTTCTACAGCAGCGGCCTGGGCCGGGCCTACGACCTCACCCCGGACGCCGCCGCCGACGCCATCCTCCTCCAGGCGACGCGGACGGTGGACTTCCCCGCCGTGATCGAGGCCGCCTACCGCGACGGCGTGCGGACGTTCATCGAGATCGGCCCCGGATCGTCCTGCACGCGGCTGATCGGCAAGATCCTGGAGGGCCGCCCTCACCATGCCCTCGCGGCGCTGCCGCCGGGGCCGGACGGCCTGGCCGGCGTGCGCCGCGTCGCCGAGGCCCTGGGCGTGGCCCTGCCGACATCCAACGACAACCCCGTGGCGACGTTGGCGGCTGCCGCGATGACCCGCGCCGACGCCCACGCAGCCTACCTGCGGCTACACGCCTCGCTGGTCGGCGCGTTCTCGCGGCAGTTGGAGGCGCAGGGGCGGCTGTTGGGGGCTACCTCACCCCCTAACCCCCTCTCGCTGCGAGCTGGGGGCGAGACGCCCCCAGACCCCCGATGCGCGGAGAGGGGGGATCGTCAGAGTGAGAAGAGTGGCGGACGCGAGGTGGACGACCCGCTTGTTGGACGAAGGAATTCAAGGGACGAGCACACCTCCCCGCCGCAGAAATCGATGCTCTTGCGATCCCCCCTCTCCGAAGCGGAGAGGGGGTTAGGGGGTGAGGTGGCCCTCACCCGCGAGCAGTGCCTCACCTTCGCCGTCGGACGCATCGCCGACGTGCTGGGGCCGGACTACGCCGCCATCGACGCCTTCCCCACGCGCGTGCGTCTGCCAGACGAGCCGCTCATGCTCGTGGACCGCATCCTGAGCATCGAGGGAGAGCCGCTTTCGTTGAGCCACGGGCGCGTCGTCACCGAGCACGACATCCATCCGGGGGCGTGGTACCTCGACGGCGGACGCATCCCCACGTGCCTGGCCGTCGAGTCCGGCCAGGCCGACCTGTTCCTCTCCGGCTACCTCGGCATCGACCTGCGCACGCGCGGCCTGGCCGTCTACCGCCTCCTCGACGCGGCGGTGACGTTCCACCGCGGCCTGCCGGGGCCGGGCGAGGTGATCCGCTACGACATCCACATCGACTCGTTCTTCCGCCAGGACGAGACGCACCTCTTCCGCTTCCGCTTCGTCGGCACCGTCAACGGCGAGCCGCTCCTGACGATGAGCGACGGCATCGCCGGCTTCTTCACCGAGAAGGCGTTGGCCGCCGGCCAGGGCGTCATCCGCACCACGCTGCAGAAGCAGCCACGCCCCGCGAAACTGCCCGACGGCGAGCCGCCCCTGCCGCCGATGGTGAAGGAGTCATACACCGAGGCGCAGATCGACGCCCTGCGGGCGGGCGACCTCGTGGCGTGCTTCGGCGAGGCGTTCGCCGGCCTGCCGCTCCGCTCGCCGATGCGCCTGCCGGGCGGGCGGATGCGTCTGGTGCATCGGGTGACCGAGCTGGACCCCACGGGCGGGCGGTTCGGGGCGGGCCGCATCCGCGCCGAGGCCGACATCCACCCCGACGACTGGTTCCTGACGTGCCACTTCATCGACGACCAGGTGATGCCCGGCACGCTGATGTTCGAGTGCTGCCTGCACACGCTGCGTATCTTCCTGATGCGCCTCGGCTGGGTCGGCGAACAGGACGAGGTCGGCTGCGAGCCGGTGCCGGGCGTGTCGAGCAAGCTCAAGTGCCGCGGCCAGGTGACGGCCCACACGAAGGTCGTCACCTACGAGGTGGAGGTCAAGGAACGCGGCTACGGCCCGGAGCCGTACGCCATCGTGGATGCGTTGATGTACGCGGACGGCAAGCCGGTCGTGGACATCGGCGACATGAGCATCCGCCTCACCGGCCTGACGCGCGACAAGGTGGCGACGTTGTGGTCCGCCCACTACCTCACCCCCCAACCCCCTCCCCGAAGCGGAGAGGGGGAGCCGCAAGAGCATCGCCTGCGCGGAGGGGTAGTGTACCCGTCCCCTGTTGGGCGAAGCGATTCAAGGGACGAGCACACCTCGCCTCCGCTGAAGGCGATGATCTTGCGATCCCCCCTCTCCGCTTCGGAGAGGGGGTTAGGGGGTGAGGTAGTCGCCTCCGCCGCCCAAATCCTCGCCTACGCCGTCGGCCGCCCCTCCGAGGCGTTCGGCCCACGGTACGCCGAGTTCGACCGCCGCTTCCTCGCCCGCCTGCCGGGGCCGCCGTTCCTCTTCGTGGACCGCATCACCCGCGCCGACACCGAGCCGTTCACCATGAAGGCCGGCGGCATGGTGACGGCGGAGTACGACGTGCCTCCCGACGCCTGGTACTTCGCCGAGAGCCGCGCCCCCGTGATGCCGTTCTGCATCCTGCTGGAGGCCGCCCTCCAGGTGTGCGGCTGGACCAGCGCCTACATCGGCTCGGCCCTCACGAGCAAGACGCCGCTGCACTACCGCAACCTCGGCGGCAAGGCGTGCCAGCTCCGCGACGTGACGCCGGAGACGGGCACGCTGACGACGACGGTGAAGGTCACGCGCGTGGCGGCTTCGGGCGGCATGATCATCCAGGACTTCGACCTCCGCACGTCCGACGCCCGCGGCCCCGTTTACGAGGGCTCCACGACCTTCGGCTTCTTCTCACCGGAGGCGCTGGCGCAGCAGATCGGCATCCGTGACGCCCAGCCCGAGGCCGTCGCCGGCGAGCGCGTCGCCTTCCCGCGCGTCCCGCCCTTCCCCGGCGACATGCTCCGCATGATGGACGACGTGGTACGCCTGCCGGAGCGCGGCCTCGTCGAGGGCCGCAAACACGTCCGCCCCGACGAGTGGTTCTTCAAGGCCCACTTCCTCGACGACCCCGTCTGGCCCGGCTCGCTCGGCCTGGAGGCCCTCGTCCAGCTCTTGCAGCTCGTGGCCGTCGAACGCTTCGGGCAGTGTCGGCAATTCGCCGTCAACCACGCGCCGCACCGGTGGACGTACCGCGGCCAGGTCCTGCCGGCGAATCAGGACGTGAGCGTGCAGGGCGTCATCACGGGCATCGACGGGGCGACGCGGACGGTGACGGGCGACGGCTTCCTGAGTGTGGACGGGCGGACGATCTACCGCATGAACGGCTTCACGGTGCGGGCCGTCCCGTAGAATGCCCCCACGGAGGGAGCCATGAGACAGCCCCGCATCCTGATGTGCAGCCCGGACTATTTCGGCATCGAGTACGAGATCAACCCGTGGATGAGCAAGGCCCGCGGCGCCTCGCCCGAACGCGCCGCCGCCCAGTGGCGTGCCCTGCACCGCACCCTCCTCGAGCTGGGCGTCAAGGTCGAGCTGATGACGCCGCAGCCCGGCCTGCCGGACCTCGTCTTCACCGCCAACGCCGGCCTCATGCATGGCCGCCGCTTCTTCAGCTCGCGTTTCCGGCATGAGGTGCGCGCCCGCGAGACGCCGCACTTCGACGCCTGGTTTGCCGCCCACGGCTACGAGGTCCACACCCTCCCCGAGGGCACCTACTTCGAGGGGGCCGGCGACGCCCTCTTCTGCGGCGACTCGCTCTTCGCCGGCTACCGCATCCGCAGCGACGTCCACGGGCACCAGTGGCTCGGCCAGGCCCTCGGCGTCCAGACACTCCCGGTCGAGCTGGTCAACCCCTACTTCTACCACCTCGACACCTGCTTCTGCCCGCTCGCGCCCGGCGCCGCCATCTGGTACCCCGGCGCCTTCGACGCCTACGGCCGGCGGGTCATCGAGGCCCACATCCCCGACCTCGTCGCCGCCGGTGACGAGGACGCCCGCCGCTTCGGCTGCAACGCCGTCGTCGTAGGCAAGTCCGTCGTCGTCAACGCCGGCTGCGACGGGCTCAAGGCCGATCTGGAGGCGCGCGGGTACGCGGTGGCGATGGTCGAGCTGGACGAGTTCATCAAGTCGGGCGGCAGCGCCAAGTGCCTGACGCTGCGGCTCGACGGCGAGGAGGCCGCCGCCTGGGCGCGTGTGTGAGCGCACCCGGGGGAAGAACGCGCTCCGTCCGCCGTACAATATCACGGGGGGAGGATCTCGACCCGTGCAGACACTGGCCGCGCCCGACACTACCACACTCACCGGCCTCGCGGCGTCCCTGGCAGATGGCACGCTCGCGCCGGCCCTCGACGCCCTGGCGTCCGGGGCCGGCGCCACCGTGGATGGCGCCTGGGCGTCGTCCTCGGCCCTCGCCGCCGCGGCCGCCGCGACACGCGCCCCGTCGGCCGTCCTCGTCGTCATCGCCCACCCGCGCGACCTCGACGCCTGGGCCGCCGACCTGGAGACGTTCACCGGCGTCGAGCCCGAGGTGTTGCCGGCGTGGGACAGGATGCCCGAAGGGGAGGGGATCGACCTCGTCGCCGGGCAGCGGCTGCGCCTCGTCAAGCAGCTCGCGGCCGACCCGCCGCGGGTGATCCTGGCGACGTTCCAGGCCCTCATCCAGCCGGTGCCGAGGCGCGAGGAGCTGTCGCGCAACAGCCGCCGCCTCCGCGTCGGCGACACCATCGACCCCGAGGCGCTGGCCGCCTGGCTCGTCGCCCGTGGCTACCGCGCCGCCGAGGCCGTCGAGTCCCCCGGCGAGTTCGGACGCCGCGGCGGCATCATCGACATCTTCCCGCCCGACGCCGAGGCCCCCGTCCGCGTCGAGCTGTTCGGCGACGAGGTGGAGTCACTCCGCCGCTTCTCGCCGCAGACGCAGCGCTCCCTCGGTGCCTTGACGGAGGCGGAGGTCAGCGGCCTGTCGCGTGAGGGCGAGGCGGCCGCCACGGGGCACTTCACCGACCACCTCCCGCCGGGCGCTTGGGTGGTGCTGGTGGAGCCGGAGGAGCTGGCCGAGCAGGGACGGCACTACCACGAGCGCCTGGCCGACTCCACGGGCCTGTTCCGCAACGAGGGCGTCTTCCAGAACCTCATCCGCTTCCCGACGCTGACCGTCACCGCCCTTCCCTCGCCCAGCGTCGAGCAGGTGTGCCACCTGCGCGTCGAGTCGGTCGAGCGCCTGTCCGGCGACGTGGCCAAGATCCGCGACGAGCTGGACGCCGTCGCCGCCGCCGACACCGTCCTGATCGCCTGCCAGAGCGAGGGCGAGGAGAGGCGTCTCGCCGAGGTGCTGGCCGCCGGCAAGCTGGCCGGCTCGAACCGCCTTCGCCTCGTCCGCGGCAACGTCCGCGCCGGCTTCCGCCTCGTGAGCGACGGCGGGAACACCGTGGTGCTGGGGGGGCAGGAATTATTCCGCCGCGAGGACATCCACGCCCCCCTGCCGCGCCGGCGGCTGGAGTCGCGGGCGATCGACTCGTTCCTCGAATTGTCCGACGGCGACCTGGTCGTGCACGTCTCGCACGGCATCGGGCGGTTCCGCGGGATGCAGATGATCGCGCGGGAGACCGGCTCCGGCGCGGGCCGCCGGCAGCAGTTGGAGGAGCACCTCGTCCTCGAGTTCCGGGGCGGCGTGAAGCTCTACGTCCCGGCGTCGAAGATCGACCTCGTGCAGAAGTACGTCGGCGGCGGCAAGTCGGACCCCGAGCTGTCCAAGGTCGGCGGGACGGCGTGGACCGGACGCAAGGCCCGCGTCGAGGAGGCCGTGCAGGACCTCGCCGCCGAGATGCTCCAGCTCCAGGCCGTGCGCGACGCCCAGCCCGGCCACGCCTACCCGCCCGACACCCAGTGGCAGCGCGAATTCGAGGCGTCCTTCCCCTTCCAGGAGACGCCGGACCAGCTCACCACGATGGGCGAGATCAAGGGCGACCTGCACCGCCCCCGCCCGATGGACCGCCTCGTCTGCGGCGACGTGGGTTACGGCAAGACCGAGATGGCCATCCGCGCCGCCTTCAAGGTGATCGACTCCGGCCGGCAGGTGGCCGTGCTGGTGCCGACGACGGTCCTGGCCGAGCAGCACTACCGCACCTTCTCCGCCCGCATGTCCGGCTACCCGTTCGTCGTCCACTGCCTCAGCCGCTTCCGCACCGGGTCGGAGCAGACGCGCATCGTCGAGGCGCTGGGCACGGGCGGCGTCGATGTCGTCATCGGCACGCATCGCCTACTGAGTGCCGACGTGAAGTTCCACGACCTGGGCCTCGTCATCGTCGATGAGGAGCAGCGATTCGGCGTCGAACACAAGGAGCGACTGAAGCGCCTGCGGGCGCAGGTGGACGTGCTGACGCTGACCGCCACGCCCATCCCGCGCACCCTGCACCTGTCACTGCTCGGCATCCGCGACATCTCCAACCTGGAGACGCCGCCGCCGGACCGCCTGGCCATCGAGACGCGCATCGTGAGGTGGGACGACGCCCTCATCAAGAACGCCATCCAGCGCGAGCTGAGCCGCGAGGGGCAGATCTACTTCGTGCACAACCGCGTCAACGACATCGAGGAGGTCCGCGCCAAACTCCTCCGCATCGTCCCCGACGCGGGCATCACCGTCGTCCACGGGCAGATGCCCGAGTCGCAGCTCGAGCGAGGCATGATGCGCTTCGTCCGCCGCGAGGCCGACATCCTCCTGGCGACGACGATCATCGAGAGCGGCCTGGACATCCCCAGCGCCAACACCATGTTCATCAACGAGGCCGACCACTACGGCCTCGCCGACCTGCACCAGCTCCGCGGCCGCGTCGGCCGTTCCCGGCACCGGGCCTACTGCTACCTCGTGGTGGACGGCAACCGGCGTGTGAACGAGGCGGCGGCGAAACGCCTCAAGGCGATGGAGGAGTTCACGTCGCTCGGGGCGGGCTTCAAGATCGCCCTGCGCGACCTGGAGATCCGCGGCGCGGGCAACATCCTGGGCAACGAGCAGTCCGGGCACATCGCCGCCGTCGGCTACGAGCTGTACTGCCAGCTCCTGGAGAACGCGGTGCGGACGCTGAAGAAGCTGCCGCTGCGTGCGCCGCTGGAGGTGACCGTCGATCTGCCGTGGGAGGCGTACCTGCCGCGCGAGTACGTCCCCGGCCAGAAGCAGCGCATCGAGGCGTATCGCCGCCTTGGCCGGGTGCGGCGGCTGGACCGGCTGGACGAGTTCCGCGCCGAGCTGCGTGACCGCTACGGCCCGGTGCCGGAGCAGGTGGAGTGGCTGCTGCGGATGCAGGAGATGCGTATCCGGGCGGCGGCGTGGAAGATCGACGCGGTGCACCTGGAGGGCCCCGGCGACGGCGTCACGGGGCCGACCTACGCCGTCTTCGGCTACCGCGGGCCTCTGAAGATCAGGCAGTTGGCGGCGCGGGTGGGCGACGACCTGAAGGTGGTCGATGAGAAGCAAGCGTACTTCTTGCTGGGGCACCACCAGTTGGAGCCGCGGCCGATGTACGAGGCGCTGCGTGAGGTGCTGGCGGTGGCGGGGGAGGGGTGAGGGACGTTGTTGTGCGACGAAGGACGCACACCCTTGAGCCCCAGAAGGGACATGGCGGGGTGCGTCTTGCGGGGCGGGACGGAGGGGGTTACGATTGTGGTAGGGGGGCAAGGAGTGGAACGCGGGAGCGTCGCCGGGCATGATCCTCGTCCACGGCACGACACGACGACGCGCCGAGAGCATCCTGGCGAACGGCCCCGATCCCTGCTACGCCGAGCCCGGAGGCCTGCCCGTGGAGGACGGGTTCTCGATGTATGTCGAAACCGGCCCTTTCCTGCATGATCCGCCCGAGACGTACGCCAGGCGCAAGGCGAGCGCCTTCCCCGACGAGGGCGGCCCGGTGATCCTCGCCCTCGACGTCCCGGAGCCCGTCGTCCAGGCGGCGGCCGATGCGAGCCCCTGGCACCCGCTGAGCGCCGGCGTCATCCAGTTCGACCGGGGGGCTGGCCTCGAGGAGCTGCTGGCGGAATGGCCCGCGATCCGGGCGAGCGCCGAGATACGGGAGGTGCCATGAGCGAGCCGGACATCCGCTCCCTGCTGCACGAGGCGTTCACCCCGGCCGAAGGCGCGATCGTCACACTCGTGGATCGCCTGCTCCGGGCGTGCCAGGGCCGGCGCGTCCTCCTCACCCACGGCCCCGAGGGGTGCCACGCGAGCTGGTCGAGTTTCCGGGAGGAGCCCACCCGCCAGTCCTCCTTCGTCGGAGAAGCCACGTTCCCCCTTCCGCGGGCGGCATTCCGCTCCCTGCTCGCCAGGATCGCCGCCCTGTGCAATCGGCGCACCCTGGACTCGGTGTCGCCGTACGGAGGCGACGGGCTGCTCGTCGCCGACGCGGGCCCTTCGCTGTTCCAGGCTGTGTTCAAGAACACGAAGGGGGACTTGGCGCTCGATCTCCGCCACATCGGCGACCCCGCGGCCTTCGCCGAGCCGCCGGCCGCCCTCGATCCCCGCGACTCCGCCCTGGCCCCGATCGAGGAGACTCCGCCGGCCTCGTCACCACGCACGCGGTGCCGATCCGAAACGGCGACGATTGAAGCAGACGGGAGTCTTCTCGCCGGGAAGGAACAACCCGACGCCCCAGGCCCGACGTGACCCCACCTGTTTGGCCGTAGCTGCCAATCGGCCGAGTCGGCCGACAGTGCATCTGGAGGGCGACGGCGTGACGGCCCGGCCTACGCGGTGTTCGGCTACCGGTGGCCGCTGAAGATCGCCAGTTGGCGGCGCGTGTCGGCGATGACCTGAAAGTGGTGGACGACAAGCAAGCGTACTTCCTGCTCGGCCACCACTAGCTGGAGCCGCAGCCGATGGACGAGGCGCTGCGGGAGGTGCTGGCCGTGGCGGGCGAGGGGTGAGCCACGTCCCGGGGAGTTGCACACCTGCATCGGGGTGAGGCTCACCGCTTGCGGGCTACCTAGGGTTTGATCTCGACGACGGCCCAGAAGAGCGCCCGGCGCTTCTCCTCAACCCAGCGACACTCCTTGTGCATCTGTTGTAGTGGCTCCTTCGCATCACGACCGAGGGCGATCAGGGCCGACAAGGCCCGGGGGTTCTCCAATGGGCGGTGCGCCATCCTTCGGAGGTTCTCATTCTCTTCAGACAGGTGACGCAGGATCATTCGCGCAGCCTCCACCCCTTCGGGGGTGCCTGGCGTGATCGCCGCGAGCGATCCGGCCGCGGCCAGACGGACCTCCCGCTCCTCGTCGTCGAGCAGACGCACCAGCTCGGGCGCTGCCTCCCGCTGCGGCGGATCGATCCTGCCGATGACGCCGGCGGCGTCCCGCCTGACCAGACGCTGTGTGTGCCGGAGCAGCGGCAAGAGCTCGGGCAGATCGTCCGCCGCCGGAGTGATGGAACGCAGGGCCCACCGGGTGGTGTACGCGGTCGGGGCGAACGAGCCAGGGCCATACCGCTCCTTCTCCTCGCACCGCAGGATCAGCGTCGGGATGGCCTTCCTCGCCGCAGGCCCCAGATCTTCGAGCAGGATGCAGGCGCCATGCCACCGGAGGCGTGTCGCCTCGTCAGCTTCCTCGCCCTCCCGCAAGACGGCGATCAATTCGTCCAGGGGTGGGGGCTTGATCTTGGCGAGGATCTGCGCACAGAACGCGGCCAGAGCGACCCGGGACGAGTTACGCCGGGCCAATTCCCCGGTGCCCCAGCACAGCGACGGGATCGCCCGACCGCCGAAGGCGGCCAACCTTTCGATACGCCGCTTCTGCTCGGCGACCCGTTCCTTGTCTGGAAAATCATTATCGCGCATGAGTTCGTGATAAAGCAAGCATTCGCGCATGAGGGCCTCGCACTCGGCGGCCTCCGGATCCGGCCCCTTCACGGCGGGCCTCATGCGTCCGGCCAGCGACACCGCCAGGAGCCCCAGGACGCCAAGGGCCGCCAAGGAGATGAGCGCGCGGAACGGGCGAAGCCTCTTTCGCCAGGCATGCCATGCTGAAGGTTGCTTCGTCCCGCCCCCCGCCGGCGCTCCAGCAGGGTCCGCCTGAATCCGGGCGTCGTTCAACTTCGGCTCGGCGCCGGGCTGAGCGGGCGTGATCGACTCTTGGCGTTCCACGGGCGGCTCCTCGGAGTCGTGGGGGCGGTTTTCGGCAGATTATCCACCCCAGGACGCCGGGGCCAGTGATTTCCGCACCCGGCGGTGAGATCGTATCCTGACAGAATTGACCCCCTGTCCGGGGCACCGATGCTCACCTTCCTGTTCTGGAACCTGCGCGGCAACCAGGAGGCGACGTGGCCGACGCGCGAGGCCGGCCTCCGCCGGCACCTCACACGCCTCGTGGCGGCACACGGGATCGACATCCTCCTGCTGGCGGAGTCGCGCTTCGACCCGGCGGCGCTGGCCTCCTCCCTCGGCGCGCCGTTCCACGCCCCGCCGGGTGGCGGGCGTGTCCAGCTCTTCACCCGGCTACCGCCCGGAGCCGTTCAGGATGCGTCGGCCGACGTGAGCCGCCGCCTCGCCATCTGGCGGCTGACGCCCGGTGGAGGGGTGGAGCTCTTGCTGGCCGCCGTCCACTTCCCGAGTCAGGCGCACTGGACGCGGGAGGATCAGCTCGCCGAGGCGGGGGTGATGGCCCGCCGCATCGAGGCGGCCGAGGACGCCCGCGGCCACGAGCGGACGCTGCTCGTCGGCGACCTGAACATGGACCCGTATGACCCCGGTGTCGTCGCCGCCCAGGGGCTGCACGGCCTGATGACGCGCGACCTCGCGCGGCCCGAGGGCCGCGTCGTCGCCGGACGCCGCTACCGGTCCTTGTATAATCCCATGTGGTCCCTGTTCGGGGATGGGACGGACGGGCCTCCGGGCTCCTACTTCGCCGACGGCGGGGGGAGGCCCGTGGCACCCTTCTGGCACATGTTCGACCAGGTGCTTGTGCGGCCGGCCCTGGCCGCCCGGCTCGCGGGCGTCCGGATCCTGGATCCGGACGGTGCCGAGACGTTCGTCACCGAGCGTGGCAGGCCGCGCGAGGCCGTCTCGGACCATCTGCCGTTGCTGTTCTCGCTGACCGATTGACCGGAGGCCGGCATGTCCACACTAAGCGTCAGCCTTTGGCCGCCCTCGGCGACCGTTGACGTGCGGTCGCCGGCCTCCATCCTGCGCGAGCAGGAGCCGCTGCTTGCCCGCCAGACCAAGGGCCTGTTGCATGCGAAGGTCACCTCGGCCGAGGTCGAGGGGCGGAGGATGCTCTCCCTGGAGGTGGCGGCCCCGCCCCTGGATTACCACGAGGAGATCCTCCGCGCCACGCACGCGGCCTCCCGGCTCTACCCGGTCACGCTGACGGCCCGTTGCTTCGCCCCGGACGGGGCCGACATCGGGGCCTCGCCGCTCAGGCCTGTCGGGGTGCTCGGCCCGGACCAACGGCGGGCCTCGTCGCCCGAGGAGTTCATCCGCCTGCTCGGGGAGGTGTTGGCGTCGGACGAGGTCGTCTCGCTGCTGGCGTCGCTGATCGCCCGCATCAACGAGCAGGAGGGGCGGGACGACGGGGCGGCCTCCAACGGGGCGGCGTGACGGGGCCGACCTACGCGGTGCTGGGGTATCGCGGTCCGCTGAAGATCCGCCAGCTGGCGGCGCGGGTGGGCGATGACCTGAAGGCGGTGGACGACAGGCAGGCGTCCTCCCTGCCGGGCCACCACCAGCTGGAGCCGCGGCCGAGGGACGAAGGCCGGGCCGGGGAGGGTGTCATTTCGTCCCCCGCGCCACCGCCGCCAGGCAGGTCATCTCGACGTCGGGGCCCGTCAGGAGGCTGTCCGGCCCGTCCGGGTCGGTGAGCCTCACCAGCTCCCCCCACTCCTCGCCCGTCAGCTCCGGCCTCACCAGCGACCTGAGCTGCTCGAAATGGCGGCCCAGGAACTCGCGCTCCTTCGGCCCGAACGGCGCCGCCCGGTCCGCGACGACGGTCATCTTGCACGCCGGCGTCAGGCCCGCGTCGATCAGGTGGCCGCGCAGCTTCCGCGGCTGGGCGAGCTTCGCCCCGGACCCGTACCGCGCCCGGCACGCCGCCCGCACCGCCCGGTGGATCGCCACCTCCAGCCCCACCGGCCAGGGCAGCAGCACGTGGTGGTACTCGTCCGTCTCCAGCACGGCGAGCGTCCCCCCCGGCCTCAGCACCCGGGCCATCTCGCGCACCGCCGCCGCCGGGTCGTCCAGGCTGATCATGCTCTGGGCGCACCACACCAGGTCGAACGACGCCTCCTCGAACGGCAGGCGGTAGGCGTCCGCCTTCACGAACCTGACCTCCACGCCGGGCGGCGCCGGGCCGACGGCATCCGCCGCCCGGCCCAGGTTCGCCGGCGAGGTGTCGGCGGCCACGAGCGACCCGCCGCGTAGGTGCCGCGCCAGCAGGCGCGTGTAGAACCCGGCCCCGCACGGGCAGTCCAGGACGCGCGCGTCCCGGGGGAGGCGGTGACGCCGCACCGCGTCCGCCAGCTCCGGCTCGAAGGCCTCCTGATACGCCTTCAAGGCGCGGTCCTCGGCGGAGGCCCCCTCGTCAGTCCGCATGGCATCCCCCCCCGGGCGTCGGCGCGAGGCGGGTCGTTGCACGCGGCGTGCCACGGCCGCACCCCGATCCCTACATTGCCTCCATCACCCGGAGGCCAACACATGCTACTCCCGCTCCTCGCCCTCCTGCACGCCGACCTCTCCTTCACCGTCACCATCGACGCCGGCAAGCTGGACCGCCGTAACGAGGCGGTCCGCATCCCCCTCGTCGCGCCCGACGGCACCAACTACACCGCCTCCCTGTCCGCCGGCGGCAAGGACGTCCCCGTCGCCCTCGTCGGCCCCGGCCTGCTCGCCGGCAAGCCCGGCGCCGGCAAGCGGCTCCTCGAGGCGTGGTTCGTCCTCGACAGGCTCGACGCCGGCAAGTCCCTCACCCTCACCCTCGCCCTGTCCGAGGCCAAGGCGCCGCCCGCCGCCGACGCCGGCCTCCGCTGGACGCGCGAGTCGGCCACGGCCACGCTCGTCAATGGGCCGAAGGCCACGCCCGTCCTCCGCTACGAGATGCCGAAGCTGGATGAGACCTCGGCCATGACACGCGAGAACACCTTCAAGGTCTTCCATCAGGTGTTCGACGACGGCAAGATGATCACCAAGGGCCCCGGCGGCAAGTTCACGCACCACCGCGGCCTCTTCTACGGCTTCATGAAGGCGTCCTACGGCAAGAACACCGTGGACATCTGGCACTGCAAGGGGCAGACGCACCAGGCCCACGACAGGATCCTCGACGAGACGCCCGCCAACCCCGTCATCGGCCGCCACCTCGTGGCCGTCGGCTGGAACGGCGTGGGCGGCAAGACGTTCGCCACGGAGCTGCGTGAGCTGGCCGCCGTCCCGCTGCCCGGCGGGACGCTCATCGACTTCGCCTCGCGCCTGACGCCGAAGGGTGAGGACGTGAAGCTCGACGGCGACCCGCAGCACGCGGGCTTCCACTTCCGGGCGAGCAACGAGGTGGCCGACAGGACGACGAAGGAGACGTACTTCGTCCGCCCCGACGGCGTGGGGAAGAAGGGCACCGAGGTGAACTGGCCCGGCAACAAGAAGCACGCCGACCTGCCCTGGCTGGGGATGAGCTTCGTCGTCGGCGACCAGCGCTACACCGTGGGCTACCTCGACCACCCGGACAACCCGAAGGAGGCCCGCTACAGCGAGCGCACCTACGGCCGCTTCGGCTCGTACTTCGTCACGACGGTGAAGCAGGACGCGCCGCTCGTCGTCCGCTACCGCGTGTGGGTGCAGAAGGGCGAGATGAAGCCTGAGGAGCTGGCGGCGCTGGCCAAGGCGTTCGTCGATCCGGTCAAGGTGACGGCCAAGGCGAAGGAGTGACCCCAGGCATCCGTCAACACAGGCACCCGAGGAAGCTGCCGTTGAGCAGCGGGCGCACCGCGATCTTGGCCTTGCACTTCGGGCAGGTGTCGCCGGCCTTGAGGGGTTTGGGCGGTGCCGCCGGCACGGCCGCCGGGGGGGCCGTGGCCAGCGGCAGGAACTCGGCCAAGGTCACCTTCTGCCAGCCGGGCCGGGCCTGCGTGCTGACCTGCGGCGACGAGAGGAGCTGCTGCTTGCCGGCGATGCCCGCCTGGGGCTGACTGAAGTTGACGTACACCGTCTCGGTGCGGAACTGCCCCGGGTCGGCCATGAGCGGGTCCGCCGGCTGCACCACCTTGTGCTGGATGCCCAGCATCAGCACGTCGAGGTCGGTGCCGAGCTGGCGCGACCGCTCCGCGCTGATCAGGAACAGCCCGCAGCCGTAGTAGGCGTAACTCAGCCAGAAGCCGGCGCCGACGGCGTGGTAGCCCGAACACGACAGCTTGAAGCCGCGTTTCTGCCGCAGGTGATCGGTGAGCGCCTGCGACAGGGAGTAGGTCGTGGCCGCGGCCGGCAGCAGCGGCCGCGGGACGGCGACCTTGCCCAGGCAGTCCAGGCAGGAGACGATGACCATCGGCTGTAGTGGCTGGGTGGGCGACAGGCAGACGCTGGCGTTGGCGTCACTGCCGTAACACCCCGTGAAGCAGCCGTGCTGCTCGACGTGATGCAGGAGGGAGACAGGGAGCGACATGGTGGCCTTCCCTGAACGGTGATTGGAGGTGTTCCACTACCACGGTAGCGGCCGGCAGGGGGGGCAGCAAGGGCGCGAGGTGGCCGCCCCGTCCCGCCGCGCGCACAATAGCTCTGCCTGCCCCAGCCCTCCCGCCCTCCTCGCCTAAGCGGCCTGGACACGTCGGCGGCGGGCGCGATCAGCCGGGCGCGGGAGCTGCCGCCGGAGCCGCGGAAGGAGCTGGTGCAGGGTAGCGAGGCCGGCTACCCGGCGGGGTACGAGGCGCTGCTGCGGAGCTACTACAAGGCGCTGTCGGCGTCGGAGAAGTGACGGTGTGACCCGGAAAAGGCACCCGGTCCATGTGTTCTTGGACCGTCTGGAGGCGCTCGGCGAGCGGCCGCTGCTGGGATTGCCGCTTCGGGTGATCTATTGTCAGCATTGGCACGAGGCACACGCGGGGTTCCTCACCGCCGGGCTTGTCCTGCTGGGCTTGTGGTGGTTGGCGGAATGGACGTCCCTCTTGTGGCTCGCCGGCATCGTCGCCGGCCCCTCCGCCACTTGTGTCGTCGTGCTGTTCCCGATACTCGCCATCTCATTCAGGCTTCTCGACTGGGGGAGCAGTTACTCGGTGGCGAGGGAGATGGCGACGATTGACTGCGACACCCTTCTCGTTGCTGATGAGGAGGGCGTCTGGCGGTTGGACGAGGGCGGTTGCCGGACGGGCATCGCCTGGCAAGAGATCCAGGCCGTCATCGGTTACAAGGAAACGGTTGTCGGCGTGAATGAGCTTTTCGCCTGCGTCACCCTGTCTGGGGAACACGGGGATCGGCTCCAGCTCTACCACCGCTGGCGTGGATTCGGAAAAGTCGTTGAGGCGTTGACAATGCATCTGCCTGGGATCCCGCCGGATTGGTTCACGCTGATCGAGGCAGCGGAGGCTAACCAGCCGGTACTTGAGGTCTGGCGGCGACGATGAACGTTCTCGGTGCTTGAGGTCGCGAGATGTGGTCGTTCACCGCGTTCCGCTGGGAGACGCCGCCGGTCGCGTCCGCGACACTGCACCGGCCCTTCGAATTCGTCCTGCGTGACAGCCCAGGCCTCGCCGTCCGTCCCGACCCGAAACCGTTCGCGGCCCACTTCGGCGCCGGCGACGTGGCGACGTTCCCCAACCTCGGCGGTGACGCCGTCCTCGTCGTGCCGTGCCCGCGCGGGCCGGCGGGGCATTACGCCCACCTCGCGGCGTTCGCGCGCGGCGTGCCGGAGGGGCAGCGGCATGCCTTGTGGGCCGCCGTCGGCGCGGCGATGACCCGGCGTGTCGGCACGAGGCCCGTGTGGCTCAGCACGGCCGGCGCGGGCGTGGCGTGGCTGCACGTCCGCCTCGATGACGTGCCGAAGTATTACGGCCACGCGCCGTATCGCGACGAGGCGAGGTGATTCGTGGCCTTTCACCCGCCGGCCGGGGTTACAATGAGGTGGGTACGGGAGGGGCGTCCATGTCAGCTCGGGTCGCGGCTCTGGGGTTGGTCCTCGCGGCATTGGGCTGCTCACCGCAGGGGGCCGCGCCGTCTGTGAAGGACGACGCCGAACGCACGGTGCGGGAGGTCGTCGCGAAGACGCTGAACGTCAACCCCGCCTCGCTGAATATGGACGCCCCCATCTCCGACCCGCCGCTGAACGCGGACGACCTCGACCTCGTCGAGATGGTCATGGAGCTGGAGGAACGCCTCTCCATCCAGATCCCCGACGCCCTGGTCGAGAAGCACGTCGGCGGGGCCTTCCCGGCGGGGAAGAAGGCCCCCGTCCGCATCACCCCCGCCCGGATGGCCGAGATGGTCCGCGAGGCGATGAAGTCGTCCCCCGCGAAGAAGCCGTGAATGCCAGCCCCCTCGTGTCGCGCAACGGGGACGCCTGCCGCCACGGATCCTCACCGCGCCAGGAGGAATTCGCGCAGCTCGCCGAGGCGGTCCGTGTTGATCAGGTCCACCCCCGCCGCCCGCAGCTCCTTCCACACCGACGCCTTCTCCGGCGTGGCCCAGAAACGCACCATCCGCCCGCGGGCGTGGGCGCGTTTGACGATGTCGGCAAGCTCCGTCTTCTCCGACGCCGGCATCGGGCCGTCGCCACGCCAGCGGAATTGGCCCCCCCACGAGGCGCTGATCCACGGCATCAGGTGCGCCGGGTCGGCGCCGTCCAGGTCGCCGGGACGCCCGTCGATGCCGGCGAACCGCACCTTCTGCGCCCGGATGGCCTCGCGCGGCACGTTGCCCGAGATGACCGCCGTCACGGCGCGCCGCTTGAATTCGCCGCCCTCGAGCCCGCTGAACACGTCCGGGTACTTCGCCAGGGCGCGGGCGGCCGCCTCATACGTCGGGCCGGCCTCGGTCTTGATGTCGATGAGGAGGAAGAACGGCTTGCCGGGCGCGTGGACGTGTCCGCCGTTGGCGCGCACGCGCCGCGCCAGCGGTGCGAGGTACAGGGCGTCGAGGGTGCGGCCCGGTGCGGCGGCCCAGACCTCGAGCCAGGTGTGGGCGACGCGCAGGCCGCCCTTGTGCAGGAAGATGTCGGCCTCGACGCTGCAGAAGCCGTGATCGAGGGCGTCGAGGAGGGGCCGGCGTTGGGCGTAGTCGTTGTGGGCGTGGGCGTTCGCCAGCGGGATGACAGGGATCGGCGGGGCGATGAGCAACATGAGCGCGAAAGGCATGGCCGGGCCTCCTGGGGGTCCCGGCCAATGTATGCCTCTGCCGCCGGGTCAGCCCTTGGGGGCGGGGATGGCCGGCTGGCGGAACAGGACGAGGTCGTGGCGTTTGATCATGACGCCGCCCTGGCCGTCGGGGCGCTGGCCCATGGTGTAGACGCCGAACTTGCCGGACGAGGTCTCGGCGACGTAGAGGGCCGCCTGCCCGTTGGCGATCGTGCCGGTGGTCATCATGAAGTGGACGTTCTGGCGCGGCGGCAGGCCGAACTCGCTGACGAGGTCCAGCTCGGCCCAGCTGACGATCTTGCCGTTGAGGCGGTCGATCAGGGTGCCGAGGAGCTTGCCGGCGCGGTAGTCGAGGAGCCAGACGCCGTCGGTGGGGGCGCCGCGGTTGATGGCGACGGCGCCGGTGCAGAGGATGTAGTCCTCGTAGCGGTCGTTGCCGGCCCGCGCCATCGGCTGGGTGTAGGACACCAGGACGGCGCCGGCGGCCCCGAGGATGAGGCCGACCATCAGCCACAACAAGCGTCCACGATCCGTCATCGCCAGGCCCTCCCGAACGGGGACACCCACGTCGGGCGGGGAGTATACAGGCCGGCCCGCCGGGGGCAAGAGGAAAGTCACGGGGGGCGGAATCGAAACATCTTCCCGAGATCTACTCGCCTTGCTAGATTGATGGCGGCGCGGCGGCGAACCGGACGGTGCGCCGGCGTGTCCGGCCGGATGGGCGCCCGGCGCGGGGCCACCCGAAGGTGCCCGGCCCCTACCCCCCAGGAGAGTGAGGTATTCGTCCCTTCGACCGTGACCGCGGCCGCGAGATGCAGCCCGACCGCGGCCCGCGCATCAACGAACAGATCCGCATCACCCCCGTGCGCCTGGTCGGGCCCGCCGGCGAGCAGCTCGGCGTGGTGCCCACCTCCCAGGCGATGGAGATGGCGCGCGAGGCCAACCTCGACCTCGTCGAGGTGGCCCCGCACGAGAAGCCGCCGGTGTGCAAGATCCTCGACTACGGCAAGCAGCGGTACGAGCAGTCGCGGAAGAAGGACAAGCAGAAGGCGCACGTGCAGAAGCTGAAGGAGGTGCGCGTGCGCCCCAAGACGGGCGACCACGACATCGAGGTGAAGGCCAACCAGGCCCGCAAGTTCCTCGAGCACAACGACAAGGTCCTCGTCACCGTCCAGTTCCGGGGCCGCGAGATGCAGCACCAGGAGGAGGGCCGCCGCGTCCTCGACCAGGTCCTGGAGAGGCTGGCCGACTGCTGCAAGATCGAGAAGCCCCCCTCGATGGAGGGCCGGCGCATGACCGCCCTGCTGGCCCCCAGGCCGGCCAAGGGCTGAGATCCGGGCAGGAAGACCGCACCCCCGGCAGGAGAACGCCCCGCCGGGGGTGCGGATTATTCGCGGAATGCGGTTGACGCCGTCCAGAACGTATCCCACGCTAGTAGCGGCAGCAGGAGTGGGTGAACAGTCAACCTCCTGCCGCCGGCCACGCGGCCCGCCGTTGAGGACGAACGCCTCAGCGGGCGAGCGGGCAAGGCGTGGGCAGCGATGGGCCGAACCGGGTTCCTCGACAAGGGCAAACCATCAGCAATGGTGGGACGCAAAGCCACGGGCCCCTCAGGGGCAGCCAGGCCGCCGAAAGGTAAGTCCACCCAGGAACCGATTCCGAGGACGGCCCGTGGGGCATGAGGGGCTGAGGGCATTCAGCCCCGCCCCCGAATACCGGCGTGCCCGCGTGCGATCACGCGGGATGGCCGGCCCGCGACCCCCCGCCGCGCTGGCGGGGGCGGGCGAACCGTTCATTGCCTTTTGCCGGACTTGCGAAAGGGAGACGAGAAATGTCGAAGCTCTGGAACGCCGCCGTCAACTTCATCAAGAACGACGACGGCCCGACGGCGGTCGAGTACGCCGTGATGCTGGCCCTCATCATTGTCGTGTGCATCACGGCGATCACCACCCTGGGCACCAACGCCAACAACACCTTCAACTCGGTCGGCAGCACCATCGGCGGCAGCTGATCCCGTGCGCCGGGCAACACAGGGGGCGGGGGCGTCACCGCCCCCGCCCCTGTCGTTTCCATGCATCCGTGGCGACGGCGGCGCCCTCGTATCCCGCGGTCCTCTGGATTCCCATCCGCGCGACGTTTGACAGGGGCCGGAACGCACCCCAGGATTGGTCCGACGGGGACGGTCAGGAGGCCTGGCGGGCCTGTGCGGGCCGCTCACCTTCAGCCCAGGCCCTCACACGCGAGACACTGAAGAAAGGGATCACCATGTCGAAGCTCTGGAACGCGGCGGTCAACTTCATCAAGAACGAGGACGGCCCGACGGCGGTCGAGTACGCCGTGATGCTGGCGCTCATCATCGTGGTGTGCATCACCGCCATCACCACCCTGGGCACCAACGCCAACAACACCTTCAACTCGGTCGGCAGCACCATCGGCGGCAGCTGACCGAACGCGGAACGCGGAAGGGGAAACGCCCGGAGGGCGGGGGGTTGCGGCCCCCCGCCCTCCGGGCGTTTCAATCCGCGTCAGCGGACCTCAGTTGCAGCCGCAGCCGCCGGTGCTGCCGCCGCAGCCGCAGTCGCCGCCACGGCCCTTGAAGAGGTTCAGCGAGCCGCCGCTGAACAGGCCGCGGAACCGGCCGCCCTTGCCGCCCGTGGCGCACGGGTCACAGGCGTTGTCGCAGGGGTTGCCGCAGCCCGTCGAGGCGGGGTAGGCAGCGACCTGCTTCTGCACGGGGCGGCAGACCAGGCGGGTGGCCGTGTAGGTCTCGCAGTGCGGGACGCACTTCTGGACCTGACGGGTCGCCGTGTACGGGATCGTCCGGCACTCGTTGACCGTGACGGTCTCGGTGATCGGCTCGCACACCGTGCGGCAGCAGGTGACGGTCTTCACCTCGGGGACGCAGACCTTCTTGCACACCGTCGTGGGCACGCACTCGGTCACGCACTCGTAGGTCTTGACCGTCTTGGTGACGGGCGTCTCGACCCACTGCTTGTTGGACTTCCACACCTTGCGGGAGGTGTACTCGGGGCAGTGGCCGCAGCTGTTGAACTTGCCACGCAGCTTGCTGGCGAATGTCTCAACACACTCGTCCACGTAGCAGCCGTTATCGACGCACTTGCGCTCGATGGTGCAGACCTGCTTGCACACGGGGACGCGCTTGGTCACCGTACGCATCTCGGTCGTCTGCACCGTCTCCCAGCGGTTGACGGTGACCTGCTTCGTCTCGTGCACCTGGCGCGAGACGTAGCGGGTGACCTGCTTCTGCACGGGCACCGTCTCGGTGCGGTAGGCCGTGTAGGCCTCATTCACGCACTCGGTGCGGTAGACGGTGCGGGTGGCCGTGTAGGTCTCGGGGACCTGCTCGTACACGGTCACGGTGGTCATCACCGGCCCACAGGCGCCGGGGGCGGCGCTGCTGTGGACGGGTGCGGCGGCCGGGGCCGCGGCGGGGGCCGCGCCCCCGCCGTTGTGGGGGCCGCTGGCGAGGGTCCGCGCCGGGGAGGCCGCGAGGGCCAGGCCAGCGATCAGACCACAGGCGAGAGTGCGGTGGAACATCCGTCATCTCCTCGGTGGTTCACTCCCCGTCGCGTGAGCCGGATACCCTTCCGGCCTCCCCGCGTCAGGGACACTTCGTTTCAGCGTTGGAAATATGCCCGGTTTGCGCAAGATGGCAAACGGAAGGGAAGAGGAGAGGCGGCGAAACGCGGCGAAAAAGGGCGGCGCCGGGCGCCTGCGCCGCGCGCGCCGCCTGCGCCGGTGGGATGGCGCCGGGGTGCGTGCTCAGGACGGGATCTCGTCCTCAGCCGGGCCAGGCCGGGCCGGGACGCCAACGCCTCGACGCCGTCCGCCTGGATGACATGGGCGTGGAGATAGGAGGCGTAATCCCCGGTGCTGGATAGGTCCAGCTCCCCCAGGGATGTGAACGCGGAAGAAGCGGCGATGATCGGCAGGCCGGCGTTGCCCAGGTTGTAGGCCCCGATGCGCAGCGCCTTCAGCCCGCCGGCGTGGGGCGCGATCATCCGCGTCAGGCCCACGTCCTCGTGGCCCATGCTGCGGCCATTGAGGGTCAGGACGAGGACCGTGGACATCAGCGGGGAGGGGGGCGACCCGAAGGCGGAGATCCCCGCCACTGATCCCGCCGCGTCACGGCGCGTCGATGGCCAGGACCTCGTCGTCGGCACGCATGACGCTCGCCCCGCGCGCCACCACCAGCTCGTCGCCGTTCAGGCCCGAGCGGATCTCCACCTGCTTGCCGTCGTCGATGCCGGTGACCACCTCCACCAGACGCAGCACGCCGCGGCGCTCCTCCCCCTGCCCGGCGGGGCTCGCCACCACGTAGACGCCGACCTTGCCCTCCTTCCGCACCAGGGCGGACGCCGGCACCGTCAGGGGCAGCGCGAGCGGCGGCGACGGGCGGTCCTCCACCGTCACCGACGCCGTCCCGAACATGCCCGGCTCCAGGTACCTCTCCGGGTTGTCGAGGATCATCTCCACCCGCATCGTCCGCGTCACCGGGTCCAGCGCACGCCCCATGCGCGTCACCGAGCCGGGGAACCGCCCCCCCCGCACCTTCTCCGCCAGGTTCGGCAGCGTCAGCACCACCGGGTCGCCCTCGCCGCCGGGGTTGGGGTTGCCCTCCTTCGCGTTGATCAGCGGCACGTCGCGCTGCGGCACGTCGATCAGAACGCGCACCTTCTCCACCTGCATGACCGTCAGCAGCACCGTGCCGGGGTCGCGGATCACCGCGCCGGGGTCCACCCACCGCCGCGTCACCACCCCGTCGAACGGCGCCTTCACCGTCGCGAACGCCAGCAGCTCCTCCACCTTCTTCAGGTCGGCCTCCGCCACCAACACGCGCTGCCCCGCCAGCTCCACGTCCGCCTCAGCCGCCAGCACCATCGCCTCACGCTTCGCCTTGCGCGCCTGGTTCGACTCGCGCGCAGCCTCCGCCGCCTCGTACTGGCGCTGCGCCTCCTGCTCCAACATCACGTCCTGCGCCCGCTGACGCACCAGCTCCTTGATCCGCTCCAGACGCTGCGACGCGAACAGCGCCTCCGCCTTGAACTTCCGGTCGTCCTTCTCAACCTCCTCCACCTCGCGCTTCGCCACCAGCAGCGCGCTCCGCGACAGCTTCTCCTGCTTCTTCGACTGCTCCACCACCGACCGCTTGTGCGCCCGGTCGGCCTCCAGGTCCGGCACGCCCAGGCGCAGCAGCACCTCGCCCTCCTTCACCCGGCGCCCGATGTCCATGGTGTCGGACAGCTCGGCCACCACCCCCGGCACCCGGGCGGCGAGGTCCACCTTCTTGAACGCCTCCACCGTCGCCGCCAGGTCCAGCGTGCGCACGACACGCTCCCGCCGCGGCGTGACCACCTCGGCCCGCGGCAGCCGCTCCACCACCGTCCCGCGTTTGGACGGCGGCGTGGCCCGGTGGCAGCCCACCCCTGCCATCAAGACGCCGAGAAGGAGACACGCCGTCATTCGCTTCCTCATCGTCGTCTCCTTCAGGCGTTGGGGGCGGGCTCGGGTGCGGTGGCGGCCCCGGACGGCTTGGCCAGGGTGTACAGGACCGGGACGATGAACAGCGTCAGGACGGTGGAGCCGGCCAGGCCGCCGATCACCGCCCGTGCCAGCGGTAGGTTCATCTCGTCGCCGGGGTGGAAGTGGATCGCCATCGGCGCCAGACCCGCGAGGGTGGCGATGGTGGTCATCAGCACGGGCCGCAGACGCACGGCCGAGGCGCTCAGGATCGCCTCCATCGTCGGCATCCCGGCGTCGCGCTGGCGGTTGGCGAACTCCACGACCAGCACGGAGTTCGACACCGAGATGCCGACCATCATCAGCACGCCCATGCACGACTGGATGTTGAGGGTGGTGCCGGTGCCCCACAGCATGAAGGCCACGCCGATCAGCCCCAGCGGGGCCGACACGATCATGATGAGCGGGTCGATCCATGATGCGAACTGCGCCGCCATGACCAGGTACACCAGGAGGACGGCGAGGAAGAGGCTGAAGCCCATCTCGCGGAAGCTGTGCCGCATCGACTCCACCTCGCCACGCACCTTGAGCTGGATGTCGCGTGGGATGGCGACGCGCTCGGCGTCGATGCCGTAATCCCGCCGGATCTCGTCGGCCAGCGGCCTCTCCCGTGTTTTGATGTAATGCTCCATCTTCTCGCGGAACACCGGGTCGTCGCGGAGCGGCTGCTTCGCCTCCGGCAGGCGGTCCATCGTGTAGCTGAGCGGGAAGCCCTTGACGATGGCCTCGATGTCGGAGGAGACGCCGGCGAGGTCGGCGTCGGCCACGCTCACCAGGAGCTGGCTGACGCGGTTGGCGGAGAAGTGGGCCACCTCGACCGGCCCGCTGCCGCGTTCGATCGTCGCCACGTCCTCCAGGCGCACGGTCTGCGGCCCCTTGGAGCCGCGCGAGGACGGCACGCCGCGGAGATACGCCTCGCGCCCGACGCGGCCCGCGGTGATCGGGATCTCCTCCAGGGTGCGGATGCCGGTGACGAAGTGCTCGGGGTACTGCACGCCGATGACGTAGGGGTTGCCGGTCTTCGGGTCGATCCAGAAGTTGGGGGCGATCTGGGCCGAGGACATGAGGGCCGTGATGACGTTGCGGATGACGTCGTTCTCGGTCAGACCGGGCTGGGCGGCCCGGATGCGGTCCACGTTGATGGTGAGCTGCGGCAGGTCGATGCCCTGCGGGAGCTGGGCGTCGTGGACGCTGCCCAGACGCATGACGCGCGCGTGCAGGGCGTCGGCGATGCGGCGGCGCTCGTCGTGGTCGCGCCCGAACACCTGCACCTCGATGGGGGCGACGGCCCCGGAGTTGAGGATGCGGCGGATCATGCCGCCCGTCTCGAAGTAGATGTCGTGCGTCGGGAAGCGCCGCTTGAGCATGCGCCGGAGCTTGTCCACGTAGAAGATCGTCGGCCTGGTGCGGCCCGCGAACCCCGAGCGGAGCTGCACCCGGAGGAAGGCCGCGTGCGGCCCGTTGTTTGGCGTGTAGATGGCCGACCAGCGCGACGAGATGCCGATGTTGGCGAGCGTCAGCTTGAGGTCCTCCGGGGGGATGACGCCGGGCAGGTCGAACGTCGCCGCCCCCAGGCGCGCGGTGATGGCGTCGAGGGCGGCGCGGTCGCTGGGCCTGGCGGCGATCTCGTCGATGAGGGCGTCGTGGGCGGGGTTGGCCCGGCGGATGTCGGCGAGGCGGTTCTTCTCGCCGAAGTGGGCGGGGCGCGACACGGCGCGGACGAACTGGGAGGCGTTGGCCTTGTGGCCGCGGATCAGGTTCTCCATCTCCTCGATCTGCCGCTCGGTCTCCTCGACGCGCGGGCCGCCGGTGGCGCGGACGTGGAGGGTGAACTCGCTCGAGTCCACGTCGGGGAACAGCTCCTGGCCGGTGGCACGGAACGCCAGCCACGCCGGCACGCACAGCAGGGCGAGCAGGAGGATCATCAGAGCGCGGCCCTTCAGCGCCCAGGCGAGGACGGCCTCGTAACGCTTGGTGAACCACTCGAAGCCGCGGTCGAACGAGTCGGCGAACCGGAACAGCAGGGCGGCAGAGACCAGCACGCCGCCACCGATCCCGAGGAGGATGGCCGTCTCCAGGGCGAACGCGCCCCACTTGCCGAAGGAGCCGGCCAGCTCCTCGACCTCCTCATGATGGAACGCCGTGCCGTACCAGATGACCACACCGAGGACGGCGAGCGGCACGGCGATGGCCAGGAGCCAGGCGGGGTATTTCTCGCCCCTGGGGTGGCCGTCGGGCCCGGCCGGCCGGAGCAGGCGCGAGGTGAGCACCGGCGACACCGTCCGCGAGACGACGTACGAGGCGAACATGGCCAGGGCGACGCTGACCGCCAGCGGCGTGAACAGGTACTTGCCCATGCCCGACGCCAGGACCAGCGGCAGGAAGACGATAACCGTCGTGACGGTGGCCATCAGGATGGGGACGGAGATCTCCGCGGCGCTGTCGAGGGCCGCCTGCTGAGGCGTCTTGCCCATCGCGATGTGGCGGACGGTGTTCTCCACGTCCACCACCGAGTCGTCGATCACCCGCCCCAGGACGAGCGCCAGCCCCCCCAGCGTCATCACGTTGAGCGTCTCGCCGGTGAAGTACAGCCCCGCGAAGGCGGCGAGGAGTGACAGCGGGATGGACAGGGCGACGATCCAGGTGGCGCGGAGGCTGCCGAGGAAGAGCATGACGACGAGGGAGGCGAGGACGGCGCCGAGGATGGCCTCGTGCTTGAGGTTGGCCAGGGCGTCACGGACGTAGATGGACTGGTCGAAGGCCAGCTCCACGTCCACGTCCTCGGGGATGGTGCCGCGCGCCTTGAGCGTGGCCAGGGACGCCTTGACGTTATCGACCACGGTGACGGCGCTGGCGCCGGCCTGGCGCAGCAGCGGCATGTAGACGGCCCGGCGTCCGTCGACGCGCACGATGTTGGTGCGCCAGCGGCTGGAGTCGATGACCTCGGCCACGTCCTTGAGCAGGACGACCTTGCGTCCGTCGGCGTAGAGGGGGATATCGCCGAAGGCGGCGGGGTCACGGACCATCGCGTTGGAGCGGACGAAGTAGTTCTGCTTGTCGATGCGGATCTCGCCGGTGGGGATGACGAGGGACTGCGTGTTGACGATGCGGGCCACGTCGAGGGGCGACATGTTCAGGGCTTCGAGGGTGCGTGGGTGGACATAGATCTGGATCTGGCGGAAGACGCCGCCGAAGACGGGGGCGGCGGACAGGCCCTCGATGCCGGCGAGGTCCTCGCGGAGGCGTGTGTCGGCGATGTCGAGGAGGAACTTGTCGTCGCGCGAGCGGCTGCTGATGACGAGGTTGCCCACCGGGATGGCGCTGGCGTCGTAGTTGATGATGGTGGGCGGGAGCATGCCGGGGGGCAGGTTCTGCATCTCGCTGTTGACGAGTGAGATGACCTGGGAGGAGGCGATGTCGCCGGAGACGGTGGGGCGGAAGAAGACCTGGATGATGCTCATCCCGAGCATCGAGCGTGACTCGATGCGTTCGAGGTGGTCGCAGCGTGTGAGGGCGCGTTCGAGGATGGCGGTGACGGTCTGCTCCATGTCCGGGGCGGGCATGCCGCGGTACGAGGCGAAGACCACCACCACCGGGACCTTGAGGGTGGGGAGGATGTCGGTGGGGGTGCGGGCGTAGCCGATCCAACCGAGGGCGGCGACGAGGATCATGCCGACCCACACGGTGTAGGGGTGGCGCAGGGCGGCGTTGACGAGCCACATGGGGCTGCTCCGATCCTGGAGGGCGTCCGACGGTGCTGGCAGGTCATGTAACCCCGCCGGGCCGGCGCGTGTAACGCGGGCGTGGTGGCCCAGGATGGAGGATAGACCGGCGGGCGTCCGTGCCGCAAGGGCGATCAGGCGCTGCCGGCCCCACGATCACTCCTCAACATCGATGACGTATCTGACCATCCACAGGTCGAGATGTTCCAAATTCACCTTCCACCGCGCCTTGTATTCCTTCCTCCAGCCCCCGGCTGTCCTCGGTGTCGGGCACGTACGAGGCGAAGACCACCACCACCGGGACCTTGAGGGTGGGGAGGATGTCGGTGGGGGTGCGGGCGTAGCCGATCCAGCCGAGGGCGGCGACCCGTGCGAAGATACGCGGGGTGGGCGGACGGGTCAAGGCGGGGAGACGCCCGGCGCGGGCCGGCCACGGCCGAGCCGGCGCATGGCGACGGCCAGCAGCCAGGCCGCACCGCCCGCGGCCGAGCCGCCGAGAAGTAACACGGTGCCCACGCGGATGACCGCCCGGACCTCAAGGGCCTCCCCTGCGTCCGTCAGCTCGTTACCAAAGCGGAGCAAAAACGCGGGGTGTTCCGACCGGTGGACGGTGACGCCCCAGACCGTGACGACGAAGAGGTCCGACGGGGCCCTGGGCTGGCCGAAGAGATCGGCGCCGCCTTTCGGGGCGCCCCCTTGCGATTTGATCTCTGACCTCGTTCCCACCAGCAAGAGGAAGCCGAGCAGGCCGCCGGCGATCAGCGAGAGGAGCAACCCGATCCCCTCGTGCGGTTCGCTCCAAAGCCATCCCCACAGCCCGACGAGTAGCAAGACGAGGAGGCCGCAGGCGGCCAGCCGGATGGCGAGAGGGGCCGCTTCCCGGACGAGCCGATCGGGGTCGCCCTTCGCCTCCGATCTCCGGTCGATCCCCGTCCGAGCCTCGACCCCCGTCCAAGCCTCTACCCCCGTCCATGCGAGGAAGCACAACAAGGTGAGCAACGCCAACTGCGACACCACTTTCAGCCACAAGGCCTTGCCCGCTCTCGGATCGTCCATCGACCGTCCTCCCGTCACGGCGCGCACGAGTGCGGCCTGGTCACCTCCACCTCACAGCGTATCACGCGGGCTTGCGGCCCACGAAGACGTAGTACGGCGCCTTGAACGGCATGTACGGCATGCCGCCGAGGCCCTCGATGAGCTTCTCCTGGCGGAAGTGCGATTGCAGCCATGGCAGGTGATCGGGGGACGGCCAGACGTTGTCGAGGCCGAACCACGAGGGCCAGAACCAGCGCTGGAACGCGCTGTGGCGCGTCATGCCGGGGCCGGGGTACTTGCGCGAGATGTAGAAATCGACGACGCCGATCTGCCCGCCGGGCTTGAGCAGCGCCCACGCCTGGCCCAGCGCCTTGTACCAGTCGGGGATCATGGTCAGCGAGTAGCTGAACGTGATGACGTCCACCGGCCCGCCGGGCGGCTGGTAGGTCGTCACGTCGGCGAGGGCGGTGTCGACGTTCGCCCAGCCCTTGGCGGCGATGCGCTTCTTGGCGGTCTCGACGAGCGAGGGGCACAGGTCCACGATGGTGACGCGCGACAGGGCGTCGCGGCGCTGCCCCAGGGTCTCGATGTTGGAGCCGGTGCCGCCGCCCATGTCGAGCATCGTCCCGCCGGCGGGCAGGTCGAGGGCGGCGAGCATCTCCTCGCGTCCGTGCAGCAGTCGTTTGCGGAAGGCGTCGTAGCCCTCGGCCTGGGAGTGGTAGAACGCCTCGAGGCGCTCCTGGTGGCTGTTCCCGCTGACACGCGCGAACGCGATGTGGTACAGCATCTTCAAGTCGGAGGCAATGCCCATCAGTGGCTCTCTCAACGTCCCAGGCGTCCTCAGTGTCCTATAGGACACCGGGGACGCCTGGGACAGATCCCCCATCAGTTCGGGAGGTCGGCGATGTGGAAGCTGCCGTAGGTGTGGACGCGGTCCTTGACGTGCAGCTCGGCGGCCAGCTCGGGGTTGTAGCGCAGGAGTGACCCGAGCTGCGCCGTCTGGCCCCGGTGCTCCACCGGCAGGTGGTCGAGGAACTCGACCTTCAGCCCGGCGCTGCGGAAGATGGCCCGCGCCCCCGGCGCCGCCTTCGCCAGGATCGCCGTCCACTCCTCGCTCAGCGCCTCGGGCATCTCGGTGGACATCCAGTCCATGTGGTCCAGCAGGACGAAGCGGGTCAGGCCAGGCGCGGCCTTGCCCAGGTAGTCGGTGATCGTCGAGGTGTGGATGTGCAGGCGGGGCAGCCGGCTGCGCAGGGCCTCGAAGTTCTCGCGGCGGACATACTCGGGGCAGCAGTCGTGGGTGTAATGGCCGTCGATGTAGACGCGCCAGAAGTAGTTGTCGCGGAAAGGGAGCTGGCACATGACCGCCTCCATCGAGTCGCGGATGAACTGGGCCACGCCGCCCTTGTACTGCTTGGTGATCTGGTCCTTCTGCGGGCCTGGCACGCCCAGCAGGGTGAGGGTGAAGCTGCGGGCCAGCAGCCACTTCAGCCACGGCGTCCAGAACCGCTGTTTGATGCGGGTGTCGTAGATGTGGCGCTGCTCCTCGACGGTCTGGGCGCGCATGAGATCCTGGATGGGCTCGCGCAGGCGGTGCAGGAAGTTGGCGTTGATCATCATCAGCCGGGCCAGCAGGCCGGACGTGCCCCGGTAGTAGAACGACTTGCGCCAGCCCTGGCCGAGGAACATCGAGATGTGCTTGTCCCAGTAGGTGCGTGCGGCTGTGGAGAGCTGCTTGCGGATCACGTCGCCGTACATCTGCCGCGCGAACGGCGTGCTGCCCTTGCCGAACAGGTCGAAGAACGAGTCGTAGTCCAGCCCGAGGATGGCGGCCCGCTTGAACTCCAGCAGGCTGTTCTGGATGGGGTTCACGTCCACCGCGTTGACCTCGCCGGCCCCGGCGAGGAGGTAGTCCAGCGCGTTGCACCCCGCGGATGTGATGACCACGACGCGGTCGCTGGGGCCGAGGTTGAGGGCGACACGGTCGAGCCGGGGGTCCTCCCAGCAGGTGTTGTAGATCAGGTTGCGGGTGTGGATGGCCTTGAAGAGGCTGTTCTTGATCTTCTGGCGCGACGAGGACGTCAGCATCAGGGGGTATCCTTCTTTATGAATGGGGGAAGATGGCGTGGCCGGCGGCGACAGGCGTCGCCTGGGGATGGGGGCGCTTCGGGCAGCCCCAGGCGGGGGGCGGGCCCTCGGCGTTGATCGAGTCGAGGAGCCCCTGCATCGCCGGGCGCAGGCGGACGACGAGGGGGTCGCTGCCGCGCTCGGCCTTGCCGCCGGTGAAGAGCTGGCGGGCGTCGATGGCCGGGCCGAAGCGGACCTGCACGCCCATCGGCACCATCGGCGTCTCGTGGCGGTCGGCGATGGTCTCCTCGATGCGCTGCACCGTCTCGACGAGGCGTTCGGGCGTGGGGCTCTCCTGCAGGTAGGCCAGCGAATGGCCGGTGAGGTTCTCACACAGGAGCAGGACGGCGAGATCGCGGCGGATCGCCTCGGCGACACGTTGGTCGGTGCCGTTCTCCAACAGCCGGCGGGTCAGGTGCTGGCGGACGCGGCGGACGCGCTCCATGGCCCAGCCGTCGCCGGCCTTGCCGAGGTGCAGGCGCTCCAGGCGTTCGAGCTGCGAGCCGACGAGGCGGGAGGTGCGCTCATCGAGGGTGCCGGGCTGGGTGGCGCCGAGCAATTCGACCTCGCGCAGGCCGACGAGGGCGGTGCCGAGCTTCTCGACGCGGGCGACCGGGCCGAGGGCGTCCTGCGGCGACCAGCCGATGGACCTCTCCAGGGCGGAGAGCCGTTCGGAGGCGACGTCGGAGGGGTCCTGGAGCATCCAGTACTTGATGGCCATCGGGTGGACGGCGAGGGGGCGTTCGCCCTGCTTGATGGCCTGGCGGAGGATGAGCGAGATGCCCTCTTGCAACGGGAGGACGCGGTCGTTCTGGCGGAGCCAGGTGCCCTCGGGGAAGAGGACGAGGGGGCGTTCGGCGGAGACGAGGATCTGGACGGCGGTCTTGATGGCCTCTCGGTCGGGGCCCTCGCGCCAGACGCTGAACCCGCCAAGGCGGCGGAGCATCCAGCCGCGGAAGCGGCCCTGCTTGAACAGGTGGTAGCTGGCCATGTAGTAGAGGTAATGGCCGAGCAGTCCGGCGGTGGCGCCCATGACGAGGGGGTCGGCCCAGCGGCAGTGGTTGGGCGTGAGGAGGATGCCGGCGCCGGCCTTGATGGAGGCGAGGAAGTGTTCGGCCCCGTCGGTCTGGAAGCGGTGGACGCCGTGCTTGCCGCGCAGGTGGCGGAAGAGGAACAGCCGCGCGATGCGGCACCAGAAGGTGCTGCGGTACGGCGGGATGAAGCGGTAGGGCTCGGCGAAGTAGCGTTCCAAGGTGAGAAAGCCCCGGGCCAGGTGCGGCCCCACGATGCTACCAGCGGCGCGGGCCCGGTTCCACGGGATTCCCACGCCGCCTCTATCGTGAATGGACGGCCCTGACGGCCAGATAAACCGGGCGGCCTTGCCGGGAAGGCACGGGCGTGCGGGTGCCCGTCACGCAAACGGTATCGTATGGCGGCGGCCGCCGCCGGGCACCGGGAAAATGACCGGAATCATCGACACTCCTCGGTGAAGCGACACCCGAAGGGCCTGATTCAGAGGCGGGGCGCCGGAGGGGCGGTGTGGAAGGTCTGGAATCGCCGGGGGGCGGGGCTGACGCGGCTGACGCCCCGGGCCCTCGCGGCGTCACCCTCGCCGGTGTCATGCGTCTGTCCGCGCCTGATCGTCGGGGGCGATTCGTTTCCGTCGCGTTGGGGGGGTGTGAGGGGGTCTGGGAAACGAACTTCCTCAAGTGCTACTGCCGTCTGCATTTGCGGCGGGAAAATCGTTTCCCTGATTCGTTTCCCTCACTGACTGGCGTCCACGCGCCACCATCCGGGGTGTCCGCACTCCGCGGTTCGGTTTCTTCACCGATAGGCGTCCATCCGCCACCTTCGGGGTGGGCCGCTCTGGGAGCCCTGATCCGGCGAAGTGTCGCCTCGACGTGGAGTGGCGAATCATCAGTCCGGGCGCGGGCGTGGCGTGCCTTTCTTGCGGAGGCTGGCCAGCCGCGTGGCGCCCTCGGCGTCCCCGAGCTGGGCCGCCATCTCGTAGAGCTGGAGCGCCCGGCCCGGATGGTCGAGGCGCTCGTACACCTTGCCCAATTCCAGGTTGGCGCGCGGGTGGGTCGGGTCGAAGTCGATGGCCTGCTCGAAGCGTCCGCGGGCGGCGTCGATGTCGCCGTCACGCAGGCGGAGCAGGCCGTCCTCGACGTACGGGCCGGGCTTGCCGGGCTGATTGGCCAGCCAGGCGTTCACCATGCGGCGGGCGTCGTCGGGCCGCCCGTCCGCCAGCATGCGGCGGACCAGCTCGGAGCGTGCGCCCTCGTGGCCGGGGTCGAGGGCCAGGCAGCGCATCAGTAGGCCCTCGCTCTCCTGCTTCTCGTTCAGCGCCGCGGCGCATCGGGCGAGCTGGAACAGCGTGTCGGCGTCGTCAGGGCGCAGCTCCAGCGCGAGGCGGAAGCTGGCGCGGGCCTCGCGGTGGCTGCCGCGCTGGAGGTACTTGTGGCCCTCGGCGGCGAAGCGGGCGCGCTCGCGTTCCTGCTGCATCTCCGGCGTCAGACAGCCGGCGAGGACGAGGGCGGGCAACAGTGCGAGCGTGGCGTGCCTCATGGCGCGGGGATACCATCGCGCGGCGGCGCGTGCAAGGCGGATCGGTGACGCCCACCGCTGAAAGAGATGGGCGTGCGCCCGAAACGGGCCTTGACACCCCGGACGCCCGCGGGTATTCCGCCTGCCTCTCACGTCCATTTCGCACCGATCCTGGCCGGGGGCCTGTCATGACCCGTCTCGCCAATGCGTTCTCATGGTGGCTAGCCGCCGTGGGTGTCGCCGCCCTCGGCCTCGCCGGCTGCGGCAACACGGGGTCGCTACGCGGCGTCTCCGGGGAGGACCCCGAGGCCGCCCTCCAGTACGAAGTGCCCACCATCGGTGAACGCACCGTGGTGGGCAACGCCGAGCCGGTGAAAGTCGGCGGCGTGGGCATCGTCGTCGGGCTGGAGGGGACCGGCGGCGACTGCCGGCACGACGAGTACCGCGCCATGCTCATCGACGACCTGAAGAAGGACAAGGTGCCCGAGCCCGGCAAGCTCCTCGCGTCCGGCACGGCGGCCCTGGTGATCGTCGAGGCCGAGATCCCGCCGGGGGCGCCCAAGGGCGGGCGGATCGACCTGGAGGTCAAGCTGCCGCCCGGAAGCAAGGCGACGAGCATCCGCGGCGGCACCCTCCGCAAATGCACCCTCTACAACTTCGACTTCGCCAAGAACCTGCGGCCCGACTACAGCGGGCCGCGCGGCGTGCTGCGCGGGCACCCGGTGGCGGTGGGCGAGGGGCCGGTGCTGATGATGAGCGGCCCGCGCCCCGAGGGCGACGGCGCCGGGGCCGTGGGCCGTGTCTGGGGCGGCGGCCGCGTCATCAAGGAGCACCCCCTGGCGCTGGTCATGAACTCGAAGTATCAGAACGGCGTGGTGACGGCCCTGGTGTCCGACCGGGTCAACGACCTGTTCCTGCCGGGCCTGGGCGGCGGGCGCGACGGCAAGGTCGCCCACACCAGCAACAACACCCTCATCTCGCTGCGCGTGCCGCCGCAGTACCAGAACAACCTGCCTCGCTTCCTGCGTGTCGTCCGCTTCATCCCCCTGGCCGATCCGGGCGACAAGGCGAACAAGGACGCCAAGGACCAGCGCGGCTACCGCACGCGCCTGAAGGACGACCTGCTCGACCCGTCGCGCACCATCGAGGCGGCCCTGCGTCTGGAGGCACTGGGCGTGAAGAGCGTGCCGGCGTTGCAGTCGGGGCTGGACAGCAAGAACGCGCTGGTGCGGTTCTGCTGCGCCGAGGCGTTGGCCTACCTGGGCAGCCCGTCGTGCGCCGAGGAGCTGGGCATCGCCGCCCGCACGCCCCTGTTCCGCGCCTACGCCCTGACCGCCCTGGCGTCGCTCCCCGAGGCGGTCTGCACGCTGCAGCTGCGGCAGCTGCTGGAGAGCGACCTCGACGACGAGACGCGCTACGGGGCGTTCCGCGCCCTGCACACGCTGAACCCGCGTTCGCCGGCGGTTGCCGGCGAGAAGCTGGCGGGCTCGTTCACGCTGCACCGGGCCGCGCCGGGGCGGCGGGCGCTGGTGCACCTGTCCACGTCGCAGCGGGCGGAGGTGGTGCTGTTCGGGTCGGAGGCGAGGCTGGTGCCGCCGTTCGCGCTGCTGGCCGGCGAGTTCACGGTGACCGCCGCCGCGGGGGATGTCGGCTGCACGGTGAGCCGCATCCCGCGCCAGGGCGAGCGGTGCGACCGGCAGTGCGGGCTGGAGATGGACGAGGTGATCCGGCTGATGGCCGACATGGGCGGGCAGTACGCCGACGTGGTGGCCCTGGTGCAGCAGGCCAAGGCCAGCGAGGCCGCCGGCTGTGCGGTGCGCTTCGACGCGGTGCCGCGGGCGGCCTCCATCGAGGAGCTGGTGGAAGCCGGCCTGGGCGGCGACAAGCACGACCTGGGCCAGGTGCCGACGCTGTACACCGGCGGGTCGCGGTGAGGAAGACCGGCGCGGCGGGCCTCGCCCCGCCCGCCCGCCCGGTGGAGGCCACCCGGAGCCCGCGATGCTCAAACGCCTGGAGCTGGTCGGATTCAAGTCGTTCGCCGACCGCACGACGTTCGACTTCGACGCCGGCCTGACGGGCGTGATCGGCCCCAACGGCAGCGGCAAGTCCAACGTCGTGGACGCCATCAAGTGGGCGCTCGGCGAGCAGTCCGCCAAGAGCCTGCGCGGCGGCGAGATGATCGACGTGATCTTCAACGGCAGCGCCACCCGCAAGACCCTCGGCATGGCCGAGGTCGCCCTCGTCTTCGACAACGCGAAGCGCCAGCTCGCGGCCGAGGCGGACGAGGTGCGCATCGCCCGCCGCGTCTACCGCTCCGGCGAGGCGGAGTACCTCCTCAACAACGAGGTGTGCCGGCTCAAGGACGTGAAGGACGTGCTGCTCGGCTCCGGGGCCGGGTCCGATGCGTACAGCATCATCGAGCAGGGCCGCGTCGATCAGCTCCTGCAGACGGGGGCGAAGGAGCGGCGGGCGATCTTCGAGGAGGCGGCCGGCATCAGCCGCTTCCGCGCCCGCAAGGCCGAGGCCCTGCGCCGCCTCGAGCGCGTCGCCGGCAACATGACGCGCCTGCGTGACATCCTCGACGAGGTCGAGAAGCAGAGACGCACCGCCGAGCATCAGGCCGGCAAGGCGCGGTCGTATCAGCAGCACACGGCCCGGCTGCGCGAGCTGTCCGTGGCCCTGGCCCTCCGCGAGTACCACGCCCTCGCCGGGCGCCTCGCCGAGGAGGGGGCCGCGCTGGAGGCCCTGCGGGAGGCACTCCGCGGCGAGGCGGCGCTCACCGAAGGCAATCAACGCGAGCTGGACGAGATCGACGCCCGCCTGGACCAGGTCGCGCCGCACCTGGCCGAGGTCGATGCCACCCTGAGCAGGGCGCGCGAGCGGATCGCCGAGGAGAAGGTCCGCCGCGACGGCAACTGGGCCGCCCTGGAACGCGCCGAGGCCGCGTTGCCCGCGCTGCGGGGCCGCATCGCGGCCCTGACGCTGGAGATGCGTGGCATCGAGCGCGAGGGCGAGGCCGCCGGCGCGGAGGTGGCGGACGCCCGGCGGCGCCGCGACGAGGCCGCCGCCGCCGCCGACCTGCTGGCGGGCGAGAAGGCCGCCCTGGACTCCCGCCGCGAGGCCCTGCGTGACGAGATCGAGGCGCTGAAGGCCGGCCACTTCGACCTCACGGATAAGGCGCTGCGGCTGTCGAACGCCGCCGTCGGCCACGCGACGAACCTCGACAACCGCGAACGCGAGCTGGCGCGGCGGCGCGAGAGCAGCAACCAGACCTCCAAGAGCCTGGCGGCCCTCGACGTGGAATTGGCGGGGCTGTCGGCGGACGAGCAGGCGCTGCGGCGCGAGCTGGCCGACGCGGGGGCGAGGCGCGACACGTTGCGGGCGGAGCGCGAGGCGCTGGAGGGGACGCGTGACGACCTGGGGCGGCGTGCGGCGGACCTGCGCGAGACGCGCTCGGGCCTGCGGAGCCAGGCGGACGTGTTGGAGGAGCTGGAGGCGTCGCACGAGGGCCTGGGGACCGGCGTGCGCGAGGTGCTGGGCCACCTGATGGAGGACGAGGACGGCCCCTGGCGCACGGTGGTCGGCCTCGTCGCCGAGGTGCTGACCGTCCGCCGCGAGTACGCCCCGCTCATCGACCTCGCGCTGGGCGAGAGGGCGCAGCGCTTCCTCATCCGCGACCGGGCCGAGCTGGCGGAGGCGCTGCGGCGGCGCGGGGCGCCGCTCTCCGGGCGCGTGAGCTTCCTGTCCCTGACGCCGTCCGTGCCGCCGCTGTACGGCGAGGAGGCGCTGGCGGACCCCGGCGTCGTCGCCCTGGCCGAGGACGTGGTCCACTGCGACGCCGACTTCGCCGGCCTGCCGCGCCTGCTCCTGGGGCAGACGGCCATCGTCCGCGACCTGGCGGCGGCGGAGGCCCTGGCGGCGCGGCTGCCGGGGTGGCGGCTGATCACCCTGGCCGGCGAGGCCGTCGAGCCGGACGGCACGGTGACGCTGGGGACGCACCACGGCGAGGCGGGCATCCTGTCGCGGCGCAGCGCCCTGGCGGACCTGCACGAGAACATCGCACGGCTGGACGCCGACGCGGACGATTTGAAGCGCCGCCTGGAGGCGACGCAGGGCCGGCTGACGGAGATGGCGGGCCGGATCGGGCACGCCGAGGGCGAGGTGAAGGCGCTGGAGGAGAAGGCGGGCCGCCTGCGCGCGGAGATCGCGCAGCGCCTGCAGAAGCGCGAGATCCTGTCGAGCGACGTGGACCTGAGCCAGAGCGAGATGGGCGGGCTGGAGCGTGAGGTGGCCGAGCTGCGCATCCTGTGGGAGCAGGCGCGGCGCGAGCACGCCGAGGCGGAGGCGGCGGCCCTGGCGGCCAAGGCGCGCATGGAGGACGCGGAGCGCGAGTCGCGGGCGCTGGAGGCGGGGCAGGGGGAGCAGATGCAGAAGGCGGCGGACGCGCGGGTGGCGCTGGCCCGCGCGGACGCCCGCCACAAGGAGCTGCGTTCGCGCCTCGGCGACCTCGACAAGGCGCGCGGGGAGAGGCAGGCCGAGGCCGAGCGCGCCGAGAGGGAGCTGGCGGAGCTGGCGGCGGAGCGTGACGAGGCCGTCACGGCGCTGCTGCGCGGGTCGGCGCTGCTCGCGTCGGCGCACCACGACAAGCAGGAGAGCGAGCGGATACTGAACGAGGGGCGGGCCGTGCGCGCGGAGTTGGTGGCGCGGAAGAAGGCGCTGGAGGAGCAGGGGAAGGCGGGCCGGGTGTCGTTGAAGCAGCGGCACGAGGCGGCTCGCGAACGCGAGCGGGCGGTGGACCAGTTACAGATGACGCGCGGCGGGCTGTGCGACAAGATGCGTGACGGCTTCCAGGTCGAGCTGGAGGAGCTGCACCGCGGGCGTGTCGCCGCCGGGGAGGCCGAGTTCGCGATCCCGCCGGCGGAGGGGGATAACGCGGGCCTGGCGCCGGAGGCGGAGATCGCCGACCTGCGGACGCGCCTGAAGCGGATCGGCGGGGTGAACATGGACGCCCTGGCCGAGCTGGAGGAATTGCAGGCGCGGCACGCGGGGCTGAAGGTCCAGTTCGACGACCTCGACGAGGCGCGGGCCTCGCTGGAGTCGACCATCGGCCGCATCAACACCGACTGCCGCCGGCTGTTCACCGAGGCGTACGACGCGATCCGCGGGCAGTTCCAGGAGCTCTTCCGCAAGCTGTTCGCGGGCGGCATGGCCGACGTGGTGCTGGAGGAGGGGGTGGACATCCTGGAGGCGGGGATCGAGATCATCGCGAAGCCGCCGGGCAAGGAGCTGCGTGGCATCTCGCAGATGTCGGGCGGGGAGAAGACGATGACGGCGGTGGCGCTCCTGCTGGCGATCTTCCGGTCGAAGCCGTCGCCCTTCTGCATCCTGGACGAGGTGGATGCGGCGCTGGACGAGGCGAACGTGGCGCGCCTGGCGAACGTGCTGGTGGAGTTCGCGGCGGAGACGCAGTTCATCGTGATCACCCACCGGCACCGGACGATGGCGGCGATCCCGTCGCTGATCGGGGTGACGATGGCCGAGTCGGGGGTGTCGAGCCGCTGCTCCGTGCGTCTGGAGGACTGGGTCGAGGAGGGCCGCCAGGCGGCGTGATGGGCTGTGACGGGCGCCACGCCCGTCATCGGGTTTCGCCCGGCCGGCGCCTCGCTCAACCCGGCCTACAATCATCCCACATGGCGGATCGGCCGGCGTGAGGAGGATGGCCGGGTGCGAGAGACGTTCACCGCGCTCGGGGCCGGTGCGTACCTGGGTCAGGGCGAGCTGGGGTGCGGCCTCTCGGGCGACGACGAGGGGCTGAACCGCTGCCTGAGGTTCCGGCACGGCCCGGGCCGTGCCGTGCACTTCGAGGCCGACGAGAGGGCCACACGGACCGCGTGGCCCGCGAGCGGGTGAGTGTGGACCTGATCGGGACGGTGCTTGGGGACGCCGAGGGGCATGGCAGCACCCTCGACGTGGACGACCAGGTCTTCGAGACGTTCTGCCTCGGGCCACGGAGGGGGTTCGAGGGCACCGGCGTCGCGGTGGTGTTGGGCGGGTGACGGCCTCGCGCCTCAGGGGCCGCTATACTCATCGATGCCGTTCAGAGCGTCGGCTGACGCGGGGGCACCGATGAATGACGTGTCGCGCATCCTGAGCGCCGCCGGCCGGGGCGAGGCCGGGGCCGCCGAGCGGCTGCTGCCGCTCGTCTACGACGAATTGCGCCGCCTCGCCGCCGCGAAGTTGGCGCAGGAGAGGGCCGGGCAGACGCTGCAGCCCACCGCCCTCGTCCACGAGGCGTACCTGCGTCTGGTCGGCGGGCAGTCGTTCGACGGCCGCGGCCACTTCTTCGCCGCCGCCGCCGAGGCCATGCGCCGAATCCTCGTCGAGAGGGCGCGAGGCAAGGGCGCCGCCAAACGCGGCGGCGGCCTGGCGCGTCACGACGCCGATGACCTGCCCGCGCCCGACGCCCAGGACCCGCTCGAAGTCCTGGCCGTGCATGAGGCGCTGGACAGTCTCGCCGAGCAGGCGCCGCGGAAGGCCGAGCTGGTCAAGCTGCGTTACTTCCTCGGCTGCACGATGGCGGAGGCGGCGGAGGTCCTCGGCGTGTCCCACGCGACGGCGGAGGAGGATTGGGCCTACGCCAGGGCGTGGCTGCGCCGCCGGTGGCTCCGTGCCGAGGGGCGGAATCCCGGGGGGTGAGAATTCCGGCCGGGGGTATTCGCGCCGTTCTCGCATGGAAGGAGAGCCCACCCTGACGGAGAGCGACCCGTGTCCGAGAACGACCTCTTCAACGCCGCCGTCAAACTGCCCCCCGCCGAGCGGGCGGCCTACCTCGACGGCGCCTGTCCCGACCCCGCCCTGCGTGCCGAGGTGGAATCGCTCCTGCGCGCCCACGATGCCACCGGCGGCATCCTCGCCGATCGCCCGGAGCCGACCGACGGCTACGAGCCCATCGCCGAGCGGCCCGGCACCGTCATCGGCCCGTACAGGCTGATGGAGCAGATCGGCGAGGGCGGCTTCGGCCGGGTGTTCGTCGCCGAGCAGACGCAGCCCGTCCGCCGCAGGGTGGCGCTGAAGGTCATCAAGCCGGGGATGGACACGCGCGAAGTGGTCGCCCGTTTCGAGGCCGAGCGTCAGGCCCTCGCCCTCATGGACCACCCCAACATCGCGCGCGTCTTCGACGGCGGCACGACCGACACGGGCCGCCCCTACTTCGTGATGGAGCTGGTGAAGGGCGTGCCCATCACGGAATACTGCGACCTCCAGCGCCTCCCCGCCCGCGAGCGCCTGCAGCTCTTCCTGTCCGTCTGCCAGGCCGTGCAGCACGCCCACGCCAAGGGCGTCATCCACCGGGACCTCAAGCCGAGCAACATCCTCGTGGCGCCCCACGACGGCGTCCCGGTGGTGAAGGTGATCGACTTCGGCATCGCCAAGGCGGTCGGCCAGAGCCTCACCGAGAAGACCATCTACACGCGCTTCGCGCAGATGATCGGCACTCCCCTGTACATGAGCCCCGAGCAGGCGGAGGTCAACGCACTCGACGTGGACACACGCTCGGACGTGTACTCCCTCGGCGTCCTCCTCTACGAGCTGCTCACCGGCACCACCCCGTTCGACCGGGCGCGGTTCCAGAGGGCCGCCTTCGACGAGATCCGCCGCATCATCAAGGAGGAGGATCCGCCCAGGCCCAGCACGCGCCTCAGTACCCTCGGCGACGAGCTGGCGAGGGTCTCCGGCAGGCGCGGGACCGAGCCGGCCGGCCTGTCGGCGTTCGTGAAGGGCGACCTCGACTGGATCGTGATGAAGGCGCTGGAGAAGGACCGCTCGCGCCGCTACGAGACCGCGTCCGGGTTGGCCAAGGACATCCAGCGCCACCTGGCCGACGAGCCGGTCGAGGCCTGCCCGCCGTCGCTCGGCTACCGCGTCAAGAAGTTCGTCGGCAAGCACCGGACGGCGGCCCTCGTTGCCGCCGCCATGCTGGGCATCCTGTGCCTGGGCCTGGCCGGGACGGCGTTCGGCATGATGCAGGCCTGGCGAGAGGCCGCACGGGCCGCCCACGCGGAGGCCGCCGCCCTGCTCGGCCGCGACGACAAGGAGAAGGCCCGCAAGGCGGAGGAGGCCGAGCGCGAGGCCGCCCAGAGGGAGCGGAACTCCGCCCAGAAGGAGCGCAACGACGCCGTGGCCGCCCGCGAGGAGCTGCGCCGCACCCTTTACGTCTCGAACCTCGGCCTCCTCCAGAACGCCTGGGAGTCGAGCAACATGGCTCGGGTCGCCGAGCTGCTCGACGCCACGCGGCCTGGCCCCGGCGAGAAGGACCTGCGCGGCTTCGAGTGGCGTTACTGGGACCGCCTGTCCAACGCCCACCTGCACACGATCCAGCTCGATTTCGGCAAGTCCCCCCGTAACACCTTCTCGGGGGACTTCGTCGCCTTCAGCGCCGACGGGCGCCGCTGCGCCGCCTTCGTGCCCCGCGACCCCGAGAAGATCACCGCCCTCACCGTCCGCGTGTGGGACGCGGCCGACGGCAAGGAGCTGTTGTCCTTCCCCATCGACGCGGCCGGCCAACCGCGGATCGCCCTCAGCGGCGACGGCAAACGGGTCGCCGTCTCCATCCCCATCGCCGGCAAGGGCAAACTCGCCGTCTGGGACATCGACACCCGCAAGGAGGCCGCCTCTTTCGAGACCCCACCGCCGGCCCGCCGCGGCTTCAGGGCCACCTCCACCGACCTCGGCCCCATGCTGAGCCACGACGGCCGCTGGCTGGCCTACTCCATCTCCGCCGGCATCAAGGACCCCGAGGTGCCCGGCCTCCTCATCCGCGACCTGTCCGCCCCCGCCGCCCCGCCCGTCGAGCACCAGGGCCCGACGGGGGCGGCGGCCCTCAGCCCCGACGGCACGCGCATCGCCAAGCTCGGCTTCGCCAAGGGAGGCCGGCTGGCCTACGAGCTACAGGTCTGCGACGCCGCCACGAACAAGCTTCTCCATCGCGGCCCCTGGCCCGCCAACGACGGCCCCGCCGACGACGGCCCGTCCGCCCAGGACAACACGAAGGTGCTGTTCAGCCTCGACGGCTCGCGGATCGCCGTCTTCCAGTCCCGCTCGGCCCGACCCTCCGGCGTGCCGGCCTATCTGGCCGCCGTCTGGGATCGCGAGGCCAGGCCTCTCTGCACATTCCGCCCGACGCGGAACGCCTCCTACCTGGCCTTCTCGCCGGACGGCAAGCGTCTCGCGCTGTGGTCCGGCGAGCGCAACCCGGTGGGGGCAGCCTTCGACGCGGCGACGGGCGAGCAGCTCCAGGAGTGGAAGGGCATGATCCCCCCCGCCGTCGCCGCCTCCTTCTCCCCCGACGGCAGGCGGGTATTGGCCATCGACATGAGTGGCGAGATGCGCGTCTGGGATGCCACGGCTGCCCCGGCCCGCAGCGACTTCCGCGAGCGGAGGGGCTCCGCCTGGAGCCTCGACGGCGGCCGCCGCTGCGTGTTCTCCCTGGCGGGCGGGTCGGCCATCAGCGTCCGCGACTCCTCCGACCAGGAGCTGCTGTCGTTCAAGCGGCACGAGGGCGCCCTGTCGTTCATCCGCGTCAGCAATGACGGCAAATACGCCGCCTCGGGCGGGCGGAACGGCGCCATCTTCGTCTGGGAGACCGGCACCGGCAAGGTGGTGGTGTCGCTGAAGGAGCCGGCGGCCCCACCGCGTGGCCCGATCTTCAGCGGCGACGGCCGGCGGATCGCCGTCACGACATTCGGCGGCCTCAAGGTGTTCGACCTGTCGCGGGGCGTCGAGGTCTACTCCGGCCCGTACCCGCTGTTAGCTCCGGAGGTCAGCGACGACGGCCGCCGACTGCTGCTACGCGGCGACGACGGGACGGAGGTCTGGGACGTGGACGCCAACAAGAGGCTGACCGTCCTCAAGGGCCGGCCCGTCGACCTGCGGTTCAGCCCGGACGGCCGCCGCGTGGCCGCCCGCATCTCCCCCGCCGGGAAGAGGGGCGGAAAGTGGGCCGCCGGCGCGGCAATGGAGACGAAGGTTTGGGAGGCCGACACGGGGGCCGAGGTGCTGCATGTGAAGGAAGGGGTGGTGAGCGGGGCGATGGCGTTCAGCCGGGACGGGCGGGCACTGGCCACCTCGATGCGGGGCGGCGAGGTGGCCGTCTGGGACCTGGCGGCGGGGAAGGTGAGGCTGCGGCTGAAGGGGAACGCCGGCCAGGTCGGCGGGGCGGCGTTCAGCCCGGACGGCAGGCGGATCGCCACGGCGGCCCAGACGGTCAGCCCGCCGGCCGGCGTCGTCAAGCTGTGGGACGCCGAGACGGGGGCCGAGCTGCTGACCATGCGCACGGCCGGACAGTCGTTCCGCTCCTACCTGCTGGAGTTCAGCGCCGACGGCCACAGGCTGCACGCGGCGGGGGACAGCGGCCTGACGGCGTGGGGCCAGACCTGGGACGCGACGCCGCGGGACGGCCGCGGCGTCCGCTAGACGAGGGGCTGCCGGCGTCACGGGGTCATGCGGCCTGCCTCGCCGCCTCCGCCTGGGGCTTTGGGCGGCGCATCTCCAGGAAGAATTCGACGGCCATCGGCAGCACCGAGATCAACACGATGGCGATGATGACCATCTCGAAGTTGTTCTTGACCCACGGCAGCCCGCCGAAGAAGTAGCCCGCGAAGACGCAGATCAGCACCCAGGCGACGCCGCCGGCCACGTTGTAGAGGGCGAACTTCGGGTAATTCATCTTGCCGACGCCGGCGACGAACGGGGCGAAGGTCCGCACGATGGGGATGAAGCGCGCCAGGATGATGGTCTTGGCGCCGTACCGCTCGTAGAAGGACTGGGCCCTGAGCAGGTGCGACTTGTTGAACAGCCAGGACTTCTCGTACTGGAAGACCTTCGGACCGAGCCAGGCGCCGATGGAGTAGTTGACGGCGTCGCCCAGCACCGCCGCCACGATGAGCAGCGTGAGGAGGAGCGGCAGGGAGATGGCGGCGCTGGCCTTGAAGGCGACGTAGCCGACGATGAACAGCAGCGAGTCGCCCGGGAGGAACGGGGTGACGACGAGGCCGGTCTCGGCGAAGATGATGGCGAACAGCACGCCGTAGAACAGCACGATGTTCTCGGTGGCGAGCTTCGTCAGCATCGGGTCGAGGTCGCGGAGCAGTTGCAGGCCCCACTGGATCAGCTCCATTCGTCCGTCCTCCGCGTCGGTGAACGCCCCTCGTCCCTGAGGCGGCCTGGTCAGATTACCCGGCCGGGCGTCCCGGCTCCTAGGCCAATCACGGCATGCGCCCTCGCCCCCCGCGCCGTCCGCCGCTACGGTATCCTACTCGTAACCGGGGATGTGCATAGGACGGAATGAGACGTTCGTGGTGGCCGGGGTCGGCAAATTGCATTGCATTGCACCCCCCCTCACACCCCCCTGAAATGCAAATCCCGCTGGGAATTTGCGTTTCATGGCCGGTGGTCCGGCCGCAGGCATCCGTGCCGTGCCCGCCCGCGCCGTCTCATTTTGTCTAGTTCCAGAAGTCGCGCGAACGGTTACCCCTACCCCCACCCCCGCGAAGAGGCCCCTCTCCATGGCCGAACCGATCGACGCCGGCCTCCCCGAGCGAACCCGCCGCCGCGTGCTGCTGTACCTGATCCCGTACCTTTTCTTCCTGTACATCCTGGCGTACCTCGACCGCGCCAACGTATCGGTGGCGATGGAGGGGATGAACAGGCCGGTGGAGAAAGGCGGGGTCGGCTTCACGCCGTTCATCGCCGGGTTCGGCACGGGGCTGTTCTTCTGGGGCTACTGGATCCTGGAGATCCCCAGCACGCAGGGGGTCCTGACCTACGGGGCGCGGTGGGTGTTCGTGCGCATCCTCGTCCTGTGGGGGCTGTCCTGCACGCTGATCGGCTTCATCGGCCTGCAGTGGTTTTCCGGGTGGATGGCCTGGCTGCCGGGGGTCGAACACTGGCCGCTCAACTTCCTCTTCCCGTACCGGGCCGACGTGCCGGAGGGGGTGGACCCGGCCACGGTGGTGCAGCCGGACAGCCGCGTCGTGGCGCAGTTCTACTTCCTGCGCTTCATGCTCGGGCTGTTCGAGGGCGGGTTCTTCCCCGCCGTCATCATGTACCTGTCGATCTGGTTCCGCCCGCGCGACCGCTCACGGGCCATCGCCGCCTTCATGTCGGCCATCCCGGTCTCGCTGCTGCTGGGGACGCCGCTGTCGGAGTACATGCTGAACAACATCCACTGGATGGACCTGCCGGGGTGGCGCTGGGTCTACATCCTCCAGGGGGCGGTGCCCATCGTGGCGGGGGTGGTGACGATGTGGTTCCTGCCGGACAGGCCGGAGAAGGCGACGTGGCTGCCGCCGGACGAGAAGGCGTGGCTGGTGGGCGAATTGGCCCGCGACCAGGCGGCGAAGTCGGGGCACGGCCACGGCTGGGGCGGGCAGACGGGCGTGGTGCTGCTGATGACCCTGTACTACTTCTGCATGAACGTGGCGAGCTACGGCCTCTCGACGTTCATGCCGACGCTGATCAAATCGCAGTCGGGGCTGCCGGCGGAGTGGTCCGGGTACGTCGCCGGCCTGCCGTACCTGTTCGGGCTGGTGGGGATGCTCCTCAACGGGTGGCACTCGGACAAGACGGGCGAGCGCATCTGGCACACGGTGGTTCCGCTGACGGGCCTCGCCGTGGGGCTGGTGTTGACCGCCGCCGCGGTGGCGATGGGGCAGGGGGCGCTGGCGGCGGTCATCCTGACGGTGGTCGTCGGCGGGAGCATGTACGCGCACCTGCCGGCGTTCTGGCCGTTGCCGACCATCTTCATGGGTGCGGCCTCGGCGGCGGCGGCCATCGGGTTCATCAACATGATCGGCAACCTGGGCGGGTTCGTGGGGCCGACGGTGTTCGGGGCGGCGGCGTCGAAGAAGATGTACGCGACGGGCCTGTTCATCCTGAGCGCGTTCCCGATGGTGTCGGTGGCCGTCATCCTGCTGGTGGGCCACCTGCGCCGCGACAAGCTGCGGGCGGCGCAGGAGGAGGGGCACGGCGCCCCCGCGCCCGTGGCGGCGGCACCGGCGGGCGACGGCATCCGGGTGCCGCCGCGCACCGACTTCCGAGAGCCGCCGCGGTGAGTGGAGCGTGAGCGGATCTTGTTCGGGCGAGCGGGGTTGCGTCAGCGCCCCGAGTCACGCAGCGTGAGCGCCTCGTTGACTTGACGCGCATCGAGTGAGCCAGAGCCGCTCGCCTGATCCAGGCTCACGCCGCCTCGGCGAACGCCTGCTGCGCCGACTGCGGGCTCGCCTGGATGATCAGCTCCAGCGACGTGACCAGCCGGTCCAGGCCGCGGCCGTCGATCAGCTTGCGGCCACACCGCGCCATGCCGACACGCTCGAGCGGGTCGCTCAGGAGCTGCGTCACGCTGTTGCGGAGCGTGGCGGCGGACACGTCGGAGTGCCAGCCCAGGCACACCGCGGCTCCCTCCTCCTCCAGCCGCTGGGCGGTCGGCCAGTGGGCCTCGCTCTGCACCACCACGAGCTGCGGCACGCCGACGCACGCCAGCTCCAGCGCCCACGAGCTGCCGGAGGTCACGGCCATGTGGCTGCGCGAGATGCGCAGCGGGAACTCCGACGGCTCCGTGGCGATGTCCAGCACCGTCTTGTTCGCCTCGGCCAGCGCCTTCAGCGCCTCCACCTCGGGGTGGTAGGGGCGGATGAGCACGTCCACGCGGCCCACGCGCGGGCTGTTGAGGAGCAGGCGGGCGAGGTCGGCGGCCTGGTTATTGGGGTCGTCGTCGCCCAGGGCCACCAGGGCGCGGAACGGCTGGGCCGGCTCCTGCGAGCGGATGGGGCGGACGCGGCGGATCTCGGGGCGGACGACGGCGAAGCGCGGGCCGGCGAGGAGCTGGGTGCCGCAGCCGACGTCGTACTTCTCGCGGCCCGGCCCCAGCAGCGTGTTGACCACCATGTGCGAGGGGAAGTGGGTGGCGGCGAGGTGGTCCAGCGAGATGACGGTGACCCCGGCGGCGCGCACCTCCTTGAGGTAGGCCTCGCCTGCCTCGGGCGCGTCGATGACGACGGCCTGCGGCCTGACGCGGCGGATCTCGCGCAGGGTCTGCTCCAGGTCCTCCGGGGAGCCTGCGGGGTGCTCGGCGTTGACCCACTCGTTGCCGCCGCGGCGCAGGGCGGCGGCGAGGTACGTCGCCGGCTCGAGCTGCGACAGGAACGCGACGGGGCGGCGGCGGCGCTGCAGGGCGGCGGCGAAGACGAGGCAGCGGTAGTAGTTCTCACGGCCCGAGAGGGAGGTGCCGTCAACGCGGAAGAGGACGGGAGCGCGGTTCATGTTCGGTTCCGTGCGGGGGATGGGATGATGGTCCCGCACGGCGCGCGGCCATGCGGGGGCACGAAGAACGGAGGGGTGGAATCAGGGGGAGCGGCGGATGACGGATGTCGTCGGGGGGAGAATCACGGAGATGGCTCGGGCCGTGAGGGCCCGCGCGGCGGTGTCGTTCATCCAGACCTCTTCGTGTCGGCCTTCCTTGGCCTGGCCCGCGGGGTTCCGGTCCCGTTGGCCTCGATGGCGGCGAGGGGTGGATTCAGAGGTGAGTAGGAGGGAGGTCATTCCCTCACCGCCGGGCGGATCTTAACCCGGAATCGCCCGCGAGGAAAAGAGCAGTCTCCGGGGGGTGGATCCCACGACCCGCAAAGCCCTGCCGTGGGCTTTCCTGTAGCCGCCGAGGCGGCTCCAACAGCCAAGCGGCCGGCCGCACGTTCCCCGCCGGCGCCATTGCCTGATCGGTCCCTCGGGCGAACAATCCCAGCAGCCCGCTCACCCTGACACACGGCCGCGACATGGACATTCTCACCGCCGTCCCCGCCCAGCCCCCCAGGCCACGCGACGGGCACAAGGGCACCTTCGGGCGCGTCGTCATCGTCGCCGGCAGCGTCGGCATGAGCGGGGCGGCGGCGCTGGCGGGGATGGCCGCCCTGCGCGGCGGCGCGGGGCTCGTCCAGCTCGCCGTGCCGGCCGCCATCGCCGACATCGTCGCGTCGCACCACCCCTGCTACATGGTCCGCGCCCTGCCCGCCGATCCGGGGCCGGTGCTGGCGGGATTGATCGACGGGGCGTCCGCCGTCGTGGCGGGGCCTGGGCTGGGGCAGTCGGACGAGATCGCCGCCGTCGTGCGGATGCTGCTCGACGCCGCGAGATGCCCGCTCCTTCTGGACGCCGACGCCCTCAACGTGCTGGGGCCGTGGCCCGGGGCGTGGAAGGGCCGTGCCGCCCCGACGGTCATCACCCCGCACCCCGGGGAGTTCGCCCGGCTGATCGGCGGCGACACGCGGGCGGTCCAGGCGGACCGGCTGAATCTGGCGGCGGACTTCGCGCGGCGCGAGAGCGGCGTGGTGCTGCTCAAGGGGGCGGGGACCGTCGTTACCGACGGGGCGCGGGCTTTCGTCAACACCACGGGCAACCCCGGCATGGCGACGGGCGGATCGGGCGACGTGCTGTCGGGGCTGATCGGGGCTCTGCTGGCGCAGGGGATGGGTGCGTTCGAGGCGGCGTGCCTGGGGGCGCACCTGCACGGGCTGGCCGGCGACATCGCGGCGCGGCGTGTCGGTGAGGTGGCGCTGATCGCGACGGACCTGCTGGACGAGATCCCCGCGGCCTTCCGGGCCGGCTGACGGGGCGGCGGGCTGGAAATGGCGGGGGCGGAGTCGCACAATAGCCGCAACCAGTGAGGGAACGCCGATGAACTTGCAGTGCCCCGCGTGCCAGAAGCTGCTGACCGTGCCGGAGCAGTACGCCGGACAGTTGATGAAGTGTCCGCTGTGCAGCGCCCAGTTCACCGTGCCGGCGCTGCCCCCGGGTGGGATGCCGGAGCCGGCGTTCGGGGCCCCGTCGCCGCCGCCGGCGTCGGAGCCGTCGTACACGCTCAAGGACGACCCCAGCCCGATGCCGGCGTTCATGGGCCCGCCGGCGTCGCCGCCCGAGCCGCCGCCGATGCCGGCATTCCCCACCGCGCCGCCGTCGGCGCCTGGCACGCCGCCCGCGCCGCAGACGACGGCATCCCAGGCCCCTCCCGCGCCGGCGCCGGCCCCGACTCCCTCGGCTCCCGCGACGCCGGGGGGCTACACCGGCGGCTTCCGCATCGTGTTCGACCCGGCGGTCCTGCAGTACGTGCCGGCGGCGGCGCTGGTGCTGATCTTCGTCCTGCAGTTCTTCCCCTGGGTGGGCGTCTTCCCCGGCGGCGTGCCGGCGGCGACACAGGGGGCGTGGGGGGCGGCCACCGGCTCCGTCGCGGAGGAGAAGGACCTCGGCGACATCTTCCGCATCATCAACCTGGCCAAGGCGAAGGAGATCAACGACAAGCTGCCGGAGAAGAGCAAGTTCAAGGAGATCCCCAACGAGCCGGGCTTCAGCCCGCTGCTGTTCTTCTACCTCATCCCGTTCTTCTTCCTCGCCCTGATCGCCTCCGTCGCCGTGGTGATCCTGCCGCACCTGAACCTGAAATTGCCCCCGGCGGCCGAGCAGCTCCTGCCGTGGAAGTGGGCCATCGTCGCCGGCCTCAACGCCGTGCTGCTGCTGTTCCTGCTGCTCCAGATGCTCCTCGGCTTCAGCCTGGAGAGCAACTACACCGCCTGGGTGGACAACAAGCCGGGGGTGCAGATCACCGGCGACGAGAAGACGCCCGAGAAGCTCCAGAAGCAGGCGGCGCGCGGCGAGATGCTCAGCCACCTCCAGCGGACGTATGTGTTGAGGCTGGTCTTCATCCTGCACGTCCTGGCGGCGGTGTCGGCCGGGCTGGTGTACTGGTCGGAGAAGCGCGGGCCGTCGGCGCCCAAGCCGGTGCTTGAATTGAAGTGGTGATGTGCCGGGAGCCCGCCCTCGTCCGTCAATCACGGACGGCGAGGGCGGTGGCGGTGGCGTAGGCGCGGCAGTGCGACAGCGACAGCATCACGCGCCCCACCTGCGCGCCGTCGGCCAGCTCCTTGACCAGGCCACGCAGCACCGCCGCCGCCTCCCCCGCCGGCCCCTCCTGGATCTCGATGTCCGTCCACTCCATGCCGCGCCGCCACGGCGCCCCTAGCGCCTTCAGCACCGCCTGCTTGGCCGCCCAGAAGGCGGCGAAGTGCTCGGTGGCCCGCCGCCGCGACTGGCAGAAACACACCTCTTCCGCGGTGTAGACGCGCGCGAGGAACTGCTCGCCGTGCTGCTCGACCATGCGGCCGACACGCAGGCACTCCACGATCTCCGTGCCCAATCCGACGACGTGCATACCCCACCTCACGCCCGATGCTGATCTTACTGAACGCCCCGCCATGCGGTACAATCACGCCATCGCGCCGGGGACACCGCAAGGAGTGCCGCACATGACCGACGAGGAGCTGCTGGCCGGGCTGAACGAGCCCCAGCGCGAGGCCGTCACCCACGTCGAGGGGCCCCTCCTCGTCCTCGCCGGGCCGGGCAGCGGCAAGACGCGCGTCATCACACGCCGCGTCGTCAACCTCCTGCACCTCGGCATCCACCCCGGCAACATCCTCGCCATCACCTTCACCAACAAGGCCGCCGGGGAGATGAAACGCCGCGTCGAGGAGCTGGTGCCCGGCAGCCGCGTCTGGGTGAGCACCTTCCACTCGTTCGGGGCCAGGATCCTGCGCCAGTACGCCGACCAGATCGGGCTGGACCGCAACTTCACCATCTACGACCAGACCGACCGCGGACGCATCATGAAGATGGCCCTGGAGAACGCCAGCCTCGACCCGGGACGGTTCACGCCCGACTCCGCCGTCGGCGCCGTCAGCAAGGCCAAGAACAACCTCCTCTCGCCGGAGAGGTACGCCCAGCAGGCCAAGGACTTCTACGCCAAGCAGGTGAGCCGCTTCTACCCCATCTACGAGCAGTTGCTGCGTGCCGCCAACGCCCTGGACTTCGATGACCTGCTGTACTGGCCGGCGATGGTGCTGAAGAACAACGCCGACATCCGCTCCGAGCTGGACGCCCGCTTCCGCTTCGTCCTCATCGACGAGTACCAGGACACCAACCAGGCCCAGTACGAGATCGCCCGCCGCCTCTCCGTCGATCACCCGAATCTGTGCGTCGTCGGAGATGCCGACCAGTGCATTCCGCCGGGGACGCTCGTTGAGACGTCGGGCGGCCCCAGGCCCATCGAGGATATCCGCGAGGGCGACCACGTCCTGTCGGGCTGCGGGTACGGCGATGCGGCACCGATGCCCGTCAACCAAGTGATGGTGAGCCACTTCAAGGGCAAGTTGGTGACGATCCGCACGCAGGGCGGGCACGTCGTACGGGCCACGCCGAACCACCTGTGCTTCGCCCGCCTGATGCCCACGAAAGACACTCACTTCGTCTACCTGATGTGGAAGAAGGGCGTCGGCTACCGCCTCGGCACCACGCGCGGCGTGCGGACCAGCTCGCAGGGCGACATCCTCTCCGGCCTCCAGGTGAGGACGAACCAGGAGGTGGCCGACGCCATCTGGCTCGTCAAAACGTGCCCCACGTCCGCCGAGGCCCGGTTCTACGAGCACTTCCTGTCGGTCACCTACGGCATCCCGACCCTGGTGTTCCACGTCCGCGGCCGACGCATGGACATGACCCAGGAGTGGGTGGATCGGATGTACCGCGAGGTGGACACCGAGGCCGGCGCCGCCCGCCTGATGGCCGCCTTCCACCTCGACCGCCGTTACCCGCACCACCGTCCGGGTGGGGTGACACGCGGCACCTGGGGACGCCGCAATGTCCTCTTCACGATGTTCGGCGACCACCGCAAGAGCCAGATGTGCGCCTGGCACTACCACCGGGTCCAGATGGTGACGACGGGTGAGGAGGCCCGCGTCCGTGCGTCCGCCACGTTCAAGACACGCCCCGGCACGCGCGGCACCTGGCGCATCGAGACCTCGCGCAAGCACCACGACGAGGGCCTGGCGCTCGCCAACGAAGTCGGGGGCTTCCTCGAGAGCGAGGTGACCTACCGCGCCAGGCTGACCGAGAAGTCCGTGTTCGTCTTCATGCCGGCCGCCCACATCAACTCCGGCATGGCGGTGCCCGTGTTCGAGGGCGGTCGTGTCGTCGAGAAGCTCGTCGAATCCGTCGAGTGGGACGACTACGAGGGGCCGGTGTACGACCTCTCCGTCCCTGAGACGCACAACTTCATCGCAGGCGGCGTCACCGTCCACAACTCCATTTACCGATTCCGAGGCAGCGACATCCGCAACATCCTGAACTTCGAGCGGGACTTCCCCCACGCCCGCGTCATCAAGCTGAACGTCAACTACCGCAGCACGCCGAACATCATCGACGCCGCCTCGCGCCTCATCGCCAACAACACCCAGCGCAAGCCCCTCGACCTGCGCACCGACAACGCCTCCGGGGCCAAGGTCTCCGATGTCCTCTACGAGACCGGCCAGGAGGAGGCCGAGGGCATCGCCCGCCACATCCGCGACGCCGTCGGGGCGGGGCGACGCGCCTACCGCGACTTCGCCATCCTCCTCCGCATGAACGCCCTGACCCGCGGCCTCGAGCTGGCGTTCAACCAGCACCGCGTCCCGTATCAGATCGTCCGCGGCCTGGCGTTCTACGACCGCAAGGAGGTCCGCGACCTGCTCGCGTACCTCCGCCTCGTCGCCAACCCCAACGACTCCGTCTCCTTCGAGCGTGCCATCGCCGTGCCGTCCCGCGGCGTCGGCGAGAAGACGCTAGAGGCCGTCATCCAGTACGCCCACACCAACGAGATGAGCCTCGTGGGGGCGTGCAACCGTGCGGAGTTCATCCCCGGGCTCAAGCCGCGGCAGACGAAGCCGCTGCGTGAGTTCGGCGAGCTGATCCGGGGATTGCAGGAGCTGGCCGAGGCCGCCCCGGATGAGATCATCCGCCAGGCGTTGGTGCGGTCGGGCTACGAGAAGATGCTCAAGGACTCCGGCGAGGACGAGGACGCCGCCCGGCTGGAGAACGTGCAGGAATTGATCACCGCCGCCCACCAGCTGCACCAGAACGAGAACGTCCACACGCTGCAGATGTTTCTGGAGAGCGTCGCGTTGACCGGCGACCTCGACGGCTGGGCCGAGGACAAGGACTGCGTCTCCGTCATGACCCTGCACGCCTCCAAGGGGCTGGAGTTCCCCGTGGTCATCATGGCCGCCGTCGAGCAGGGCATCCTGCCGCACGAGCGGTCGTTGCAGAAGCCGGAGGAGCTGGAGGAGGAGCGGCGGCTGGCGTTCGTGGGCATCACGCGGGCCAAAGAGGAGATGATGCTGACGCGGGCCAGGATGCGTGAGTTCCGCGGCCAGACGCTGTACACCGTCCCCAGCCTGTTCCTCGGCGAGATCCCGCCGCACCTGATGGAGAGCATCGACCGCAGCAGCTCGGCCTCGCTGCGCAAGCCGGCGGACACCTTCCGCTCCGGCGGCCCGGCGGCCCGCGAGGCGTGGGAGGAGATCGGCCTGCCGCCGGTGGCCATCCCCTCGCCGCGCGAGGGCGACAACGGCCTGGCCGTCGGGGCGAAGGTGAGGCACGAGCAGTACGGCGTCGGCGAGGTGACGGAGCTGACCGGCCACGGCGGCACGCGCACGGCCAAGGTGCGGTTCCCGCAGTACGGCATCATCGCCTTCCGCCTCCAGTTCGCGAAGCTGGAGATCGTGGCCTGACGCGGACAGCGCGGTCACACGCCGTGGCGGGCGGAGTCGTGGGTGGTGAGAGCGACCCATCCACACCCCCCTCCGGGAGTCATCACCGTGGCGAGGCAGATCAGCGGCTCGGTCGGGATCAACGGCAAGAACGCGAAGGCCGACGTCCTCACGGTCCAGACGTTGCTCAACCAGGCGCGAGGCAAGACCGGCGGGCCGCCCGCCCCCATCGGCACGGACGGGGTGTTCGGCCCGGAGACCGCCGGGGCCATCAACCGCTTCCAGAGCCGGAACTTCGGCTGGGCCGACGGGCGGGTGGACCCCAACGGGCGCACCCTCACCACCCTGAACGCCTTCGCCGACCTCAAGGGCGTCCCGCCGACGGCATCGGCGAAGCCGATCGGCGGCAAGTCCATCGCCGCGCAGCCGAGCACGGGCCCGGCCCCGGCCATCGACGGCTCGAACAAGAAGCCGCTGGACTGGGCGCTCATCACGTCGGTGAGCGGGAAGGTGAAGATGCGTTTCCCGTCGAGCTGGTTCATGCCGGCCATCGCCGGGTTCTTCCTCCCGCCGGGGGGCGTCCTGATGACCTACGACGCCACCGGCGCCCCGCTGGACCTGCCCCTGACCAAGGAGGAGTTCAACTCGCCGTACCCGTGGAAGCCGGGCTCCGCGACGCTCCAGATGAGCGACGGGACGAAGCGTTCGGTCGGCCCGTACTCGCTGTTCGTGGTGTCCTGACGCGGCGTGGGGGCGGGCGACGCGAGGCCCGCCCGTCGCAATGTCGCCCGCCCCACGCCGCGGCGAAAGGCGAGGAGGCGATCAGCGACGGTCCGTGACGCGCCCGCCGCCGTTCTCGTGCGCGGCCGGCTCCTCCGGGACGTCCGGGGGGTGTCTGCCGCGATTCTGTTCCGGAGCGCGTGAGCCGCGGCCCCAATCACACGACGTGTCAATTCCACTCCAGCCCGCCACGCCGCGACCAGTACGCCTTCGGCGGCTCGGCGAGGTCGGCCAACGCCGCCTCCGCCTCGGCGTCCCAGGCGACGGCCAGCGCCGCCGCGTTGGATCGCAGGTGCGCCGCCGTCGCCGCCCCGCTGAGGGCCACGTCGCACCACGGCCGCGCCAGCACGGCGGCCAGCGCCAGGGCGTCCGCCGTGCAGCCGAGACGCTCCGCCTGCGGCCGGAGGCGTTCGGCGATGGCCGCCTCGCGGACGAGCCGCCCGTTGGCCATCGCCTCCTTGATGACGACGCCCATGCCCGCCGCGTGGGCCTCGGCCAGGGCATCGCCGGCGGAGCGCTCCAGCAGGTTCCACGTCGCCTGCACCACGGCGAACAGCGGCGCGCCGTCGATGACGATGCCCATCGCCTTGCGCAGCGTGGCGGCCTGCCCCGTGCCGGTGAGCGATAGGCCGATGTGTAGGCCGCCCTCGCGCAGATTTACCAGCTCGTTCAATACCTCGGCGTCGTCGAGGACGCCGGTTTCGAGGGTGGCGGAATGGATCTGATAGACGGCGAGGTGCGGGCCGAGACAGCCCTTGCTCTCGTCGGCGTGACGCAGGAGGATCGGCAGCGAGTGGTCCTTGACCTCGTGCGTGTCCGCGCGAACCTGCCACCCGGCGGTGTAGGTCTGGCCCCACTTGCTCGCCACGGTGAACGACCCCGGCGCGTGGCCGCGGATGGCCAGCCACGCCCCGAGGAAGCGTTCGGCGTCGCCGTAGGAGCGGGCGGCGTCGATGTACGAGACGCCGAGCGCCGCGGCGGCGTCCAGCACCTCGTGGGCGCGGGCCTGCATCGCCATGCGGTCATAGGCGCGGTCCAGGTCCTCGGCGTGGCCGAGGTTGATGTAGCCGGGCCGGCCCAGCGCCGCGAGGCCCAACCCCAGGCGCGACACGACACGCCCCGTCCTGCCCAGCGGCCTCGTCTGCATCGCTTCGCCCTCCACGAAACAGGATACGGGGAGGCGGCCCGGCAGTAGGATGTCGATGCCCTCCCGACCCGTAGGAGACGCGTGTGCCGGGGAAGCTCACTCTGCTCCTGAGCCTGGCCGGCGGGCTGCTCGCGTGCAGCTCCGCCGTGTTCCACTACGGGCACGGCCTGTCCTGGCTCGACGCGGTGTATTTCACCGTCACGACCATGACGACGGTCGGGTACGGCGATATCTCGTTGAAGGACGCGGCGCCGGCGATCAAGGTGTACGGCATCTTCCTGATGATCGCCAGCGCGGGGCTGCTGGCGGCGACGTTCGGCGTTCTGGCCGACGCCCTGATCAAGGCGCGTCTGGAGCAGCTCCTCGGCCCCTGGAGGTCTCGCATGCGCAACCACGTCGTCCTGTGCGGGCTGGGGCACGTCGGCATCCGCGTCCTCGAGCAGCTCCGCAAGCTGGGCGAGGAGGTGGTGGTCATCGACCGGGCCGACGACCCCCGCTTCCTGGACGAGGCCAAGCTGATGGGCGTCCCGGTGATCACGGGCGACGTGCGCCAGCCCTCGACCCTGGAGCGCGCCAACGTCAAGGAGGCGCGGAGCATCATCGCGGCCACCGGCGACGACCTGGTGAACCTGGAGGTGGCGCTGAACGCGCGGGCGGCGCGGCCGGACATCCGCGTCGTGGTCCGCATGTTCGACGCCAACCTGGCGGGCAAGGTCGCCTCCGGCTTCGGCATCAAGACGACGTTCAGCACGTCGGCGCTGGCCGCCCCGGCGTTCGCCCTGGCGGCGGTGAACCCGGACGTGACCGGCAGCTTCTACGTCGGCGACGACCTGATGTTGATCATGCGCTCGGCCGTCGTCGCCGGGTCGGGCCTTGACGGGATGACGGTGGGGGCACTGGAGGGGCGGGGCGGATTGTCGGTACTGTGTTACGAGGCCCCGTCGGGCGGCAGGCAGTTGCACCCGGCGGACGGCCAGCGGCTGGAGGCGGGCGGCGTGCTGACGGTGTCGGGGTCGGCGGAGGCATGCGAGGCGGTACGTCGGCTGAACGTCAAGGCGTGAGCGTTGCGTGGCCCGCGGCGCGGCGGTAGGATGGCGGAGGCAGCCGAGGAGGCGCAGCATGCACAAGCCAAAGACGCCGGCCTTCGCCATCGACGATAAGGGCGGCGACTCGCGCCGCGACGACCCGCCGCGCGCCGACGACCCGGATGTGGTTGAGGCACGCAACGCGCGGCGAATGGAGATGATCGACCGGAAGTACCTCGGCGGTGGGATTTCGCCCCAGGAGCAAGAAGAGCTGGACACCCTCCAGTCCGAGTTCGAGCGGCGGCGGGACGAGCTCTTCCCTCCGCCGACGGCGATGCTCGATGCCCTGGAGAAACTGGCCGACGAATTGGAAGCCGAGGGCCAGGCGACGTGAGCCTCCCCGCCCACGCCCTCTTCGAGTATCCAGATGCCCCTCATGCCCGCCGGCACGGCCCGTCGGGGTAGACGGATTACACGTCGTACAAGCCGTGGCTGCGTGACGAGTTCTCCTTCCGCTGCGTCTACTGCCTCGTCCGCGAACGGTGGTTCCCGGCCGGGGAGGCATCATTCTCCGTCGATCATCTTGAACCACAATCGCTCGCCCCTCATCGCATCCGCGACTACGGCAACCTCGTGTACGCCTGCCTCAGTTGCAACTCCTTCCGCCGGGCCGTGACCGTCGCCGGTCCGTGTCGTGGCTTATGGGAGGCTCCTACGCCTCGGGGAAGGTGGCCGGCTGGAAGGCCTCAGCCCCGAAGGGGATCGCCTCATCTCCGCTCTCAACCTTAACCGCCCCAGCCTTGTTGAGACGCGAGAGCGGATGCAACGACAGCTCGAACGGATTCGCAGGGCGCGGAAGGACAAGGAGGTTGACCTCGCGGCGTGGTTCGGCTGGCCGGACGAACTGCCGGACCTGGCCGCCCTGCGTCCGCCCGGCGGCAACGCCCTCCCCGCCGGCGTCGCCACCAGCCACCACGCCCGCCGCCTGCGCGGCGAGCTGCCCGGCCTCTGTTGACGGCACGGATCAGATCCACAGGACCCGCACGCCTACGACGCTTCCCTGTCCGGCGGCTCAGCGCCCGCGACCCGCTTGGCCCAGCCAAGGAGGATGATGTCGCACCCCTCGAAGAAGCCGTTGATGCAAACCCCGAGGAATGCCGCCGCGAGCGCCCACCCCGGCCCGAACTCCGCCCCGATGCGGATGTTGAAGGGCCGCCAGATCACGTAGACGACCAGGAAGCCGAGCGCGAACTTGAGGAACATGTCGAGCAGACAGATGAGCGTCACCAGCACGATACGCATGGCCGAACGGCCTCGCCCCGCCGAGCATCCCAGAACGCACCCGCCAGCTGTTACACGCGAGGCCGGCCCGTTCGTCAATCCTCCCACGCTCGACGATTGCCTCGTCCGCCAGTCGGCCCCGTCACCACGTCACCCGGCGCAATCTGCGGTTGCCCGCACCCGCCCGAACCCGTACACTCCCAGATGGGCAGGCAGCCCTTGGAGTTGGCCCGGCCTCGCGAGTGGATCCAGCATGCAGTATGACCCGTCCAACCCCCTCATCGTCCAGGGCGACCGCTCCATCCTGGTCGAAGTCGATAACCCCAAGTACGGCGAGGCCCGCGACGCCCTCGCGCCCTTCGCCGAGCTCGAGAAGAGCCCCGAGCACATCCACACCTACCGCCTCTCGCCCCTCTCCCTGTGGAACGCCGCCGCCGCCGGCATGTCCGCGTCCGACATGGTGAGCGTCCTCGCGAAGTTCTCCAAGTTCCCGCTGCCGGCCAACCTCGGCCCCGACATCACCGAGATCGTCAGCCGCTATGGCCGCGTCAAACTGGAGAAGCACGAGCCCGCGCCCGACGAGCCCGCCATCGAGGGGCCTTCGCCCCTGCGGATGATCTGCAAGGACATCCCCCTCCTCGAAGAGCTGGCCCGCCAGCCCAAGGTCAGGCCGCTCCTCGGCGACCGCCTCGGCAAGGACACCTTCCTCATCGACGCCGCCTTCCGCGGCGTCCTGAAGCAGGCCCTCATCGGCGTCGGCTACCCCGCCGAGGACCTCGCCGGCTACACCGAGGGCGAGCCACAGCCGATGGCCCTCCGCGAGGTCACGCGGCACGGCCTGCCGTGGGTCGTCCGCGACTACCAGAAGCAGGCCGGCGAGACCTTCTACGCCGGCGGCGACGTGCGCGGCGGCTCCGGCGTCATCGTCCTCCCCTGCGGCGCCGGCAAGACCATCGTCGGCATCAGCGCCATGTGCATGGTGCAGCGCAAGACGCTCGTCCTCACCACCGGCATCACCTCCGTCAAGCAGTGGAAGCGCGAGATCCTCGACAAGACCGACCTCACGGACGACCTCGTCACCGAGTACACCGGCGAGACCAAGGAGATCGGCCCCGTCACCCTGGCCACCTACCAGATCCTGTCGCACCGCAACGATAAGACCGAGGAGTTCCCGCACTTCGACATCTTCGACAAGCAGGACTGGGGCCTCATCATCTACGACGAGGTCCACCTCCTCCCCGCACCCGTCTTCCGCGTCACCGCCCAGATCCAGGCCCGCCGCCGGCTGGGGCTGACGGCCACCCTCGTCCGCGAGGACGGGCGCGAGGCCGACGTGTTCACCCTCATCGGCCCCAAGAAGTTCGACGTGCCCTGGCGCGAGCTGGAGCAGCGCGGGTGGATCGCCGAGGCGACGTGCTCCGAGGTCCGCGTCGGCCTGCCCAACGACCACCTGCGCATGGAGTACGCGGTGGCCGAGTGGCGCGACAAGTTCCGCATCGCCAGCGAGAACCCGGCCAAGGACGACGTGGTCTCCGCCCTGCTGCGGCGCTACTCCGACTCCCGCGTCCTCATCATCGGGCAGTACCTGAGCCAGCTACGGCAGATCGCCCGGAGGTTCGACATCCCGCTCATCACGGGGCAGACGCCGAACACCGAGCGTGAGGAGCTGTACCGCATGTTCCGCACCGGCGAGGTGCGGCACATCATCCTGTCGAAGGTCGGCAATTTCGCCCTCGACCTGCCGGATGCCAACGTCCTGATCCAGGTGTCGGGGACGTTCGGCTCGCGCCAGGAGGAGGCCCAGCGTCTGGGGCGCATCCTGCGGCCCAAGGTGCACGGCGAGGTGGCGCACTTCTACACCCTGGTGACGCGCGACACCCGCGAGCAGGACTTCGCCCACCACCGGCAGCTCTTCCTCACCGAGCAGGGGTACAGCTACCAGATTGCCGACGGGGCGGAATTGATCGAGCAGACCAGCGGGGCCGCGTGACCATGCACGACACGCGAGGCACGCCCGGAGGGCGCATCCCGGTCAAGCTGCACAAACGTGTCTGCCTCGTGCAGACGGAGGACGCCGTGTTGGCCGAGGAGCTGCTCGCCCGCAAGAAGCTGGGGCAGGACGTGGTCGGGCGGCTGACCGACCGCATCCTGCTCATCCGCCCCGGCAGGGCCGAGGCCGTCCTCTCGGAATTGCAGAAGATGGGCCACACGCCGCAGGTGGCCGGCAAGCCCCCGGCGGCCGGGGGGGCGCGGGGGGAAAAGGCCGAAGGCCCCCCCCAATGAACAGCGTGACAACACCACAACGCCTCGCCGCCACCCTGGCCCGCTACTCCGAGCCGCTCCTCCGCAAGGTGGCGGCCCGGCTCGCCAGGCCGCGCAACCAGTGGCCCGCCGACGAGCTGATCGTCAAGGCGCAGGAGGCCATCGACAACCCCCCGGTCCTCGACCGCCGATTGGCGGAATTGCCCCCCGCCGGCCAGCGCCTGCTGTCGCTGATCGGACGCAGCCGGCAGATGGATTGGCCGCTCGGCGCCGCCGTCGAGATGCTCATGGCGCTGGGCCACAAGGACGGCCTCGCCGCCGTGATGGAGCTGCTCGACGCCGGCGTCCTGTTCCCCGACCTGTCCACCATGTCCGGCAAACTCGGCACATTCGAGCAGTGGCTGGCGACGGCGGGCGGGGCGGGGCTGAACCTGTTCACGCTCCCGCAAATCGCCTCGCGCCTCGCCCACGTCGATCTCGAATTGGACGAGATGCCGGCCGAGATGCCGGGCCTGGGGGCGGCGACATTGGAGGCCGACGGGCTGGAGTGGCTGCTGCGGCTCGGGGCGGTGTGGCAGCGCGTCTCCGAGGCGCCGCTGCGGCGGACGCAGCAGGGCGGGCTGTTCAAGCGCGACGTGGACCGCATCGAGCAGGACACGCTGCTCAACACCGCTCCCGCGGACAAGTTGGCCGACGCCCCGGACCTCGGCTTCATGCTGCTGGAGTGGGCGGAGCAGGCCGGCGTGCTGGTGGCCGGTGACGGCGAGCTGCTGGCGGGCCGGCTGCCGGAGGACTGGGGCGAGAACGTCGCCGACGCCGTGGCGGGCCTGCTGCCGCACCTGTTCCGCCTGCGTTCGTGGCAGCCCCTGGACGGCTGGAAGGGCGGCGAGCCGGTGCCGGGCAACCCGTTCCCGTCGGCGTGCCTGCTGGCCCTGATGCTGCTGGCGCGACAGCCGGCGGGGGCGTGGCTGCGTCCCTCGACGCTACAGGACTGGCTCCTGGAGCATCACCCTTACTGGCAGAGCGAGTCGCTGCGCCCGTCGCAGAAGCGCCCCTGGCCCGAGGCGTTCCTCCTCGGCGTCTGCTACCCGTTGAAGCTCGTGCAGGTGACGAAGGATCAGGGGGGGGCGGGGGGGGAGCGGGCCGAAGGCCTCCCCCCCAGAGGAGGGCTGGGGGCGGGGGGGGACGGGCCGAAGGCTCCCCCCCAGGGCAGCGAGGGGGCGTGGCTGGTGCGCCTGTCGCCGGTGGGCCGCTGGCTCCTGGCCGGGGGCGAGGAGCCGCCGCCGGTGCCGGCGTTCCCGAAGACGCTGACGGTGCAGCCGAATCTGGAGATCATCGCCTTCCGCCAGGGCCTGACGCCGGGGCTGATCGGACGCCTGACCCGCATGGCGGCCTGGAAGACGCTCGGGGCGGCCTGCACGCTCCAACTCGGGCCGGAGACGGTGTACCGCGCCCTCGAGGCCGGCGAGACCTTCGACACCCTGTGTCAGGCGCTCGACAAGCACGGGACGCGGCCCACGCCGCAGGCGGTCGTGGACTCGCTGCGGACGTGGTCGGCGAAGCGTGACCGGATCACGATCTACCCGGCGGCGGCGCTTCTCGAGTTCGCGACGGCGAAGGAGCTGGACGAGGCGCTGGCCCGCGGGCTGACGGGGACGCGCGTCTCGGACACCGTCGTCGTGGTGCCGAGCGAGGAGCAGATCGACTTCAAGCACTTCCGCCTGACGGGGACGCGCGACTACGCCCTCCCGCCCCAACGGTGCGTGACGGCGGAGGGCGACGGGGTGACGCTGACGGTGGACCTGTCGCTCTCGGACCTGCTGCTGGAGACGGAGCTGTCGCGGTTCGCCGACGCCGCGGGGCCGCCGGCCGGCGGCCGGAAGCAGTACCGGCTGACGCCGGCGTCGATGGCGCGGGCGCGGTCGGGCGGCTGGGGCCTGGCGGCGCTGGAGACGTGGTTCCTGCAGAGGACGGGCGGCGAGGCCCCGCCGGCGGCGCGGCTGTTGTTGACGGCGCCGCAGGCGGCTCCGCCGCGCCTGGCGCATCACCTCGTGCTGCACGCGGAGAGCGAGGTTTCGGCGGACGGCCTGATGCAGTGGCCGGCGACGCGCGAGCTGATCGCGGAGCGTCTGGGCCCGACGGCGCTGGCGGTGCGCGAGGAGGACCGCGAGGCACTGATCACGCGGCTGGCCGAGTTGGGGGTGACGATGGGGGAAGGTTGAGGCCGGCGAGTCGCCTGGGTGAGACGGTCACGCGGATCCTGGCAACGCTCGGAGGTCTGCCCACCGACGAGCGGGCTGATCTGGGTAGGGAACCGATGGGTCGGGCTGCGCCGGGGGGGGTCGAGACGCCGGACGGAACGGAGGCGCCGGTTGAAGTGGGCCGAGCCGACGCCCAAGGACGTCGGCTCGGCGTTGCGATCACGGATCAGCCCGGCAAGGTGCCCTTTGACGCTCAGCGCCTCAGGCCGGCGCCGCCAAAACCCGCGCCGGGCCGCACGCCCAGCCCGGACCGCGGCCCGCCGAGGCCGCCCGGGTTGTAACCGTAGCCGGCGCCGTAGCCGCCGGCGCCGTAGCCGTAGCCGCCGTAGCCGGCGCCACCGTACACGGCGCCAGAGCCACCGTAGGCGGCGCCGCAGCCGCCGGACACGGCGGCAGAGCCACCATAGGCGGCGCCGCAGCCGCCATACGAGGCGCCGCACGAGCTGGCGGTGTTGCAAGACGAACGGCGCTTGCCGAACGCGCTGGCGTCACCGCTGAACAGGAGGACGGCCACCATCGCCCACAGGCCCACGGTCAGAATCCTCAGCATCACGACACTCCTTTGAGAAGAGGGCGACGGAACTTCGTTACTCGGTAAAGTTTATCTATGACCCCGATCTTGCCTGGGCAACCTATTTTTCCAAATCCGCCAACATTTGTCATCTTGTGAGCGAACACGCTCGAAGAGACAATGCCTCGGGGTAACCGTTCACCCGACCTGTGGGGTTAGACAAAATGAGACGTGGAGGGCGGCCACGGCACGGGAGTGGGTGGCCTGACCACTCGCCGTGAAATGCAAATTCAGCCGAGGATTTGCATTGCAGGGGGGTGCCTGGGGGGGGTGCAATGCAATGCAATCCGCCCCTCCACGGCCTCCACCACCGTCTACTTCCGTCTAATTCCCACCCCCGGCTGAACGGGAACGCCTCGGGTTCTCCGGACCGCGGCTGGATTCAGCCGCCCCCCTCCTGCCTTGATTTGAGTACAATACCCTCACCCCTCACCGTCGGAGGCCCCATGCACCCCTCGCGCCGTGCCGCCCTCCGCTCCCTCGTCGGCGGCTCCCTCATCCTGCCGGCCATCCTCTCCGACCTGATGGGCGCGGCGCCCCCAATCGAGCTGGGGGCGAGACGCCCCCAGACCCGCCGCGAGCTGGGGGCGAGACGCCCCCAGACCCCCGGTGCCGCCGACGCCTCCGACCCTCTCGCCCCCAGGAAGCCCCACTTCCCCGCGAAGGCCAGGCGCGTCATCTTCCTGTTCAGCACCGGCGGCGTGTCGCACCTCGACACGTTCGACCCCAAGGACCGCGTCATCAAGGCCGACGGCAAGGACACCGGCGTCGGCGGCGGCCTCAGCGACCAGAAACGCCCCCTCCTCCGCTCCCAGTGGGCCTTCAAGCCCGGCGGCAGGTGCGGCACGATGGTCAGCGACCTCTTCCCGCACATCCGCGACAGGATGGACGACATCGCCCTCATCCGCTCGATGAAGACCGACGACAACGAGCACTACCAGGCCACCCTCGCCATCCACACCGGCTCCTTCTTCTTCGCCCGCCCCTCCCTCGGCTCCTGGGTCAGCCACGGCCTCGGCACCGTCAACCAGAACCTGCCCAGCTACGTCGTCATCGCCCCGTACCTCCCCTACGCCGGCTCCCTCGTCTGGGCCAACGACTTCCTCCCCGCCCACCACCAGGGCGCCCGCGTCCTCCCCGGCAAGGAGCCCATCGCCAACCTCTCACGCAAGGACGCCCCCGACACCCAGGAGCTGGAATTGGGCTTCGCCGCCGCCCTCGGCCGCAAACACCTCGAGAAACGCAAGGGCGACGCCGCCCTCGCCGCCCGCATCCGCTCCTTCGAGACCGCCTACCGCATGCAGGCCGAGGCCCCCGAGGTCTTCGACCTGTCGAAGGAAAAGGATTCCACCTTCGCTTTGTACGGCATGAAGCGGGGCGACACCGAGGGCTACGGCTGGCAGTGCCTCGTCGCCCGCCGCCTCATCGAGAAGGGAGTCCGCTTCGTCGAATTGATCGACCGCGGCGCGTCGAACAACTGGGACCAGCACGACAACATCAAGGCCCACGAGCCCCTCGCCCGCGCCATCGACAGGCCCATCGCCGGCCTGCTCACCGACCTGAAGCAGCGCGGCCTGCTCGACGACACCCTCGTCGTCTGGACCACCGAGTTCGGCCGCACCCCCGGCACCGACGGCAAGACGGGCCGGGGCCACCACGGCGCCTGCTTCTCCTCGTGGCTGGCCGGCGCCGGCGTCAAGGGCGGCATCGCCTACGGCGCGACCGACGAGATCGGCGCGAAGGTCGCCGAGAAGGAGGTCCACGTCCACGACTTCCACGCCACCATCCTGCACCTCCTCGGCTTCGACCACGAGCGCTTGACGTACCGCCACGCCGGCCGCGACTACCGCCTGACCGACGTACACGGCAAGATCGTCAAGGGTGTCCTGGCTTGACACGCGCACCCGCCCGCCCAGGCTCTTGCGGGGACACCGCCCCGGCCCATATAATGCCCGATTGAGGAGATCCTCTTCCCCGAACGGGGCCGGAGCCACCTGATGGGCACCATGACGTTCCAACTCCCGGCCGGCCTGTCGCCCGACGCCGCGCGGGATTTGGGACGCGCCTGCCTCGCCGGCGGCCCCGACAGCATGCCCTGGGCCACCACGCCCCGCATCGACGCCTCCGCCCTCCGCCTCACCCGCGGCACCGACGAGTCCGGCTTCCTCTGCGCCCCCGCGGCCGTCGCCGGCCTCGGCTCCCTGATGGTCACCTCCGGCACCCTCATGGAGCGTGACCCCGCCTACCACCTCCTCGTCGAGCAGGCCCGCGGCAAGGTCAACCAGGTCCGCGCCCAGGCCGCCGACTGGGTCGCCGGCGGCCTCGACATGGACCCCGCCCTCGCCGCCGCCATCCGCGACGCCGCCCGCACCTTCGGCCACGCCGTCTGTAGCCCCGACCCCGCCGAGATGGCCGCCCTCGCCCAGTCCGCCCTCGACAAGGGCGCCGCCGCCGGCGACGCCCTCGTGCGCCTCTACTGCGAGCAGGTCTTCCGCATTCGCCACCACTCCAAGGAGCGTCTCGAGACCTCCCTCGCCTGCCGCCTCGACCCCTCCGTCCTCGCCGAGGCCGGCCCCGCGATGGCCGCCGCCTTCAACCGCGCCGTCATCCCCATGTCCTGGCACGCCATCGAGCGGGACGAGACCGTCTACAACTGGGGCGAGGCCGACCGCCTCCTCGACTGGGCCGAGCAGCACCAGCTCGACGCCGCCGCCGGCCCGCTCATCGACTTCTCCTCCCCCCAGCTCCCCGCCTGGCTGTGGCTCTGGGAACGCGACCTGCCCAGCATGTCGTCCTTCATGTGCAAGTTCGTCGAGACTGCGGTGCGTCGTTACCGCGCCAGGGTCCGCCGCTGGCACCTCACCGCCGGCTCCAACTGGGCCAGCCTGCTCGGCCTCAGCGAGGAAGAATTGCTCGGCCTCACCTACCGCCTCGGCGAGGCCGCCCGCGCCGTCGACCCGTCCCTCGAGTTGGTCATCGGCATCGCCCAGCCCTGGGGCGAGTACATGGCCCCCGCCGAACGCACCAGCCCCTTCGTCTTCGCCGACCACCTCCTCCGCTCGCGCCTCCGCCCCGACGGCCTCGAGCTGGAGGTCATCATGGGCGTTGACGGCCGCGGCTCCTACTGCCGCGACGCCCTCGACCTCTCCCGCCTCCTCGACCTCTACGCCCTCCTCGGCACCCCCCTCAGCGTCACCCTCGGCTACCCCGCCTCCCCCGCCCCCGACCCCGAGGGCGACCCCGAGCTGCTGCCCGGCGCCGGCCGCTGGCGTGGCGGCTTCTCCCCCGACTCCCAGGCCGACTGGGCCAACACCTTCGGCTCCCTCGCCCTGTGCAAGCCCTACCTCCAGGCCGTCCGCTGGTGCCACCTGTCCGACGCACAGCCGCACCAGTTCCCCAACTGCGGCCTGATCGCCCCCGACGGCGCCCCGCGCCCCGCCTTGGCCGTCCTGCGCGGCCTCCGCGAGCGCCACCTGCGATGACCCCCGAGGACGAGCTCCGCTCCCTCCTCCGCCGCTGCCACCTGGAGCCGGAATCGGCCACGCCGCGGCACGTCGTCGCCGACTGGCTCGAGGAGAACGGCGACGGCCCCGCCGAGGCCGCCCTGGCCTCGCTGCTCCGCCGGGCCGCCGACGACGGGTGGTGGCCGACCCGCCGCTGGATCGGCCTCGACGACGACGAAAGACCCGTCGCCGACGTGTTCGGGGCCTCGTGGCTCGGCCCGCTCGCCGGGGGCCGTGATTGGGGCCTCGACCGCGGCCTCCTCACCCTGAGCTGCGGATTCGATGAGCTGGCCGCCGGGCCGCCGCCCCCCATCCCCCTCCGCGGCGGGATCGCCTGGCTGACCCGGCTGAAGCTGGAGGCGGAGGGGCCGCTGGCCCCCGCCCTCGCCTCGCCCTGGCTGGAGGGGCTTTCCGGCACCCTCGGCCTCAACGGCGCCTTCGACTGCGGCACACTCACCCGCGCCGCCGAACGCGCCCCGCACCTCCTCTCCCTCGCCGGCCTGGGGCTCGACGAGTGCCGCGTCGGCGGTGATTTCGCCGCCCTGTGCTCCCTGCCCTGGGAGTGCCTCGCCGGCCTCTCCATCAACCGGACCGGCCTGGGCGAGGACGCCCTGCACGCACTCGCCGGCTCCCCGATGGGCCAGTCCCTCCGCCAGCTCTCCGCCGAACACCTCGGCCTTATCGGCCCCGGCGTGGCCGCCCTCGCCTCTTCCGGCTCCGCCAGGTCCCTCCGCACCCTGGAATTGGACTACAACGACCTCGGCCTCGACGCCGTCGCCTCCCTCGGCCGTCTGTCTCACCTGCGCTGGCTGTCACTGACCGCCAACCGCCGCATGGGCCTGCCGGGGGTCGAGGCGGTGTGCGCCGCCGACTACGCGCCCGGCCTGTTCTACCTGTCGCTGGCCTTCCTCGAAATGGGAGACGCCATGTGTTCACTGCTCGCGTCCGCCGGGACGCTGAAAGGCCTCGCCCGGCTCGACGTGTCCGGCGACGCCACCATGACGATCCACGGCGTGCGCCGCCTCGTCGAGTCGCCGGGCCTGCCGGCGCTGACCTGGCTCGGCATCCCGGGGCGTCTGAAGTCCGACCCGCTGCCCCGGCGCGAGGGGCTGCACATCGCGTGAATGCGGAGGACGACGATGGCCGACGTGGACGATCTCGTCGCCCTGCTGCGCCGCTGCCACCTGGAGCCGGAGGCGCTCGCCCCGCGCCTCGTCGTCGCCGACTGGCTGGAGGAGAATGTCATCACCGACGCCGAGGCGGCCCTCGCCGGCGTGCTGCGGCGGGCGCGGCGTGACAGCTTCGTCTACGCCGATCCGGTGCCACGAATCGAGGAGGAGGACAAGCCCGCCGTCCGCGCACACGCGCCGGCGTGGCTGGGGCGCCTCGCCTCACGGAGCTGGGGCTTCGAACACGGCCTGTTCTCCTTCAGGTGCGAGGCGAGCGAGCTGATCGGACGCTCGCTGCCGCGTCCGCCCCTGCCCGGCGGGGTCGCCTGGGTGGCCCGCCTCAAGGTGGATCGCATCGGCCCCGGCACGTTGCCCGGCGTCCTGTCCTCGCCCTGGCTGGACGGCTTCCACGGCGTCCTCGCCCTGAACCGGGAGCAGGACAGCGATGACGACATCGTCGAGGCGTTCGCCTCCCAACCCCGCCTCCGCTCGCTGACGGGCCTCATCCTGAGTTACCGCCCGCTGGGCGCCGCCTTCGCCGGCCTGTGCGAACGCGTGACGTGGGGCGAGGTCGTCACCCTGGGGCTGGGCCACGCCGGCCTGTCCTCGCGCGACATCGGGGCCCTGGCCGCCTCGCCCCTGGCACGCGGCCTGCGCCTCTTCAAGGCCGACTACAACCGGATCGGCAGCCCCGGCATCATCGCCCTGTGCCGCGCCTGCCCGGGCCTCTTCGCCCTGCACGTCGATCACAACCGCGTCACCGACACGGGCGTCCGGGCCATCGCCGGCCTGCGCTCGCTGCGCTGGCTCAACCTCTTCGGCAACGCGGGGATCACCCTGAAGGGCGCCCGCGCCCTCCTCGAAAGCCGCCTCGCCGCGACTCTGAATTACCTGTGCCTGCCGGACCTCGGCGTCGGCGACGGGCTGTGCCGCGCCCTCGTCGCCGCCCCGTTCACGGCGCTGACGCGCCTCGACGTGTCGGGCGAGTCGAAGATGACGCCGGCGGGCTTGCAGACGCTCATCGACGCCCCGTGCCTGCGCAAGGTCACATGGATGGGCGTCCCTCGTCAGGCGAAGATCCTGTCGGCCATCCAGGGCCGCGAGGGCCTGCACCTGCAATGACCTGCCGGGCTCGTCTTGATTCCTCCCGCGCCCCGCCGTACCAGGGCATCCGGAGGGCCGGTCATGAACACACGGCGGATCGCACTGGCTCAGATGCTCGCCTGCGTGGGCCTCGCCTCCGCCCGGCCGCCGAAGGCGCCGCCCGAGGGCTGGGCCGAGAAGATGTTCGGCCCGCCGGGCAGCACCACCCACGACTTCGGGGCGATCCCGCGCGGCGCGCGGTGCTGCCACGACTTCGCCATCACGAACCCCTACGACGTGCCGGCCGAGATCACCTCCATCCGGCCGTCCATGGGGGCCGGGAGCGCGTCAGCGTGGAAGAGGGACTTGCGGCCCGGCGAGAAGTCGGTGATCAGCCTGCAGGTGGACGGACGCAGATTTGTCGGGCGGCGGTCCCAGGTCATACAGGTCGATTTCGGTCCGACACACGTCGCCACCGTCATGCTCAACTGGCGGGCGTTCGCCGTGCTCGACGTGTCCTGCGACCCCGGCGAGCTGGCATTCGGCGAGGTGCGTGAGGGTCAGGCCGCCACGGCGACGATGAAGCTCGAACACGCCGGCTCGCGTCACTGGCGTGTCAACGGCCTGATCGTCCCGCACGGGGCGCCGTTCGAGGCGGCCGTCAGGGGGTTACACCGCCGCCAGGGCGGCGTGGCCTACGAGATCAAGGCGGTGCTGAAGAAGGACGCACCGGCCGGCCTCCTCATGGAGCATCTCGCCCTCGTCACGAACGACCCGCGGGCGCCGCGGCTGCTCCTGGTGGTCAGCGGCAACGTCCAGCCGGGGGCCGTCACTCCGTCGCCGCCAGCAGCCCGACCTTGACGAGCATCCGCCGGGCGCGGGCCGTGTCCTGGCACAGGTAGTACGACATCCCTCCGTAAAACATCTGCATCTGCCCGAGGTAATGCTCGCCCAGGCGCGGGGCCGACCCGCCCAGCACGCGCGCCGCCAGCGCCACCGCCGCCCCGTCGCACCGCACGTGGAAGTCCGCCTGGTGCCGTATCGTCGACCTGCCCTCGCCGTCCTTACCCAGCGTGTAACGCAGCACGCACACGGCCTTGAACGCCGACGCCGGCAGCAGCGACGGCTTCACCTTGCCCTCCGCGTACCACACCTGCATGGAGGGCGTCCGCACCGCCGTGAACCACACCACCTCGCTGCCCTGACCGTCCCTCCAGATGTACCGCCCCGGCGTCGGCTCCTCCACGCCCGAGACGTTCGCCCCCAACTCCCGCCACAGCTTGATGGCGATGGGGGGGTTGTCGAGGAGCCAACGGTACACGTCCGCCGCCGAGACGAACGTCTCCGGCGTGGCGCGCACCGACAGCGTCGGCCCGTCGAGGACGAGTTTCAGCTTGGCGCGCAGCGGCTCCGGCACGCCTTCGAGCGGCACGCCGTTGCCGCGGGCCGGCACCGCGACGTACAGGGACGCGAACGCCGCGAACGTGATGACTCCGCGCATGCCCGCCCCCCTTGCCGTCGGCGCGTTGACGCCGGCCCCGCCGGCGGCGACGATTTCATCGGCCCCGCGGCCCTGGCCGGTCCAGCGAAAAGGGCGCCCTGACGAGGGCATGTCAAGCGGGGCGGTCTGGGCACCCATTGCGTCGGAACGCCCGCGCGGCTAGGATCTGAGGTGGGAAGGGCCACGAGGGTATCCGTCATGAATCTCGCCGCCGCGGCCGCCGTCGTCCTCGCCCTCGCCGGCGCCTCCGACGAGAAGCCGAAGCCCAAGGCGTCCTCCGTCGCGCCGAGCCTGCCGCCCGTCACGCGCGAGGACGAGGACCGCTTCGACGACATCATCCGCCGCTTCAGCCAGGCCGACATCGGCGCCCTCAAGGGCGAGGCCGCACGCAAGGCCATCAAGGAGTTCGAGGCCCTCGGCCCGGAGTCCATCCCCGCCCTGATCCGCGGCTTCCACAAGGCCGCCGTCATGAAGCACTCGTGTCCCGTCCTGATGATCTTCAAGAAGCTCGACCGCCTGTTGATGCGCTCGCAGGACCCCATCCTCCTCGACTTCGCCCGCGACGAATTGCAGGCCGGCCTGCCGCGTGGCGCCCCGCACGCCGCCACCGTGGGCGACCTGCGCGTCAAACTCGCCATCCGCCGCAACAGCCTCGAACGCCTCGCGCCCCCGGGCGGCGACTACTACGAGAAGATCCCCACCCCCGGCCTGGTCCAGCTCGCCAACGCCGAGCGCGGCGTCCGCCGCGCCGCCGTCCTCAAGGCCCTCGCCGGCCGCGACGGGCGCGACGCCCTGATGGCCATCGCCCGCCAGGCCGCCAGCCGCGACCCTTCGGCGGCCAAGTCCGGCCGCGAGATGCTGGATCTGAATCTGTCCAAGCAGTCGCCGTCGGTGATCAAGGAGGCGTTGATCGAGAAAGACCCCGAGGTCCGCAAGGCCGCCGTGCGGGCCGCCGTGCCGCGTGACCGCGAGCTGGTGTGGGCGGTGATCGACCGCCTCGAGGACGCCCGCGCCGACGTGCGCGAGGAGGCCCGCAAGGTGATGGTGGGCCTGGGCAAGGGCGAGGACTTCGGCCCGTCGCCGTCGGCGTCGAAATCCGAACAGGGCGAGGCGCGCAAGAAGTGGCGTGCGTGGTGGGAGAAGCAATACTCCGCCAGCCCCGGCGACAGGTAGAGCGATTGTTCCGTTCAGGCGGGTGTGGGAATGAGACGGAAGTAGACGGTGGCGTGGCGGGGTGGGGGAGGATTGCATTGCATTGCACCCCCCCCCAGGGCTGTTCGGTTGTCGGCTCGGGCGGGTTCGATTGCTGAGCGTTCGGCAGCTTGGGAGAGGTGGGCACCCACCCAGCCCGCCCAGCCTCACATTAATCCGGCCTGGCAACGCTCCCGCGCCGACAATCGAACAGCCCTGCACCCCCCCCTCACACCCCCAGAAATGCAAATTCCTGGCGAGATTTGCATTGCAGGGCAAGTGGTCAGACCTCAGACACCAGGGTCGTGGTCGCCCTCGCTGTCTAATTGTGTCCAACTCCACAAGCCGGTGAACGGTTACGAGCGATTGACGGGCGAACGTCTGGGCAGCCGGCGAGCGGCGCTCCGCGAGCCGGCGTGAGCCCGCCGGTGAGACACACGGCGGGCGCCTGTTAGTAAACAATGTGGCCCCGGACACCGCGGTCGGTGTCCGGGGCCAGTTGTGTCAAACCGCCGGGTGGGGGTCAGCGGTCGTAGCCGCGGCCACCGCCGCCGCCGCCGCCGTAGCCGCCCCCACCGCCGCCGCCGCCGTAGCCGCCCCGGCCGCCGCCGCCGCCGCCGTAGCCGCCCCGGC
>CAZVZK010000041.1:0-71672 GCA_964630925.1 uncultured Alcaligenaceae bacterium | reverse complement strand
GGCCACCACTTGCGGAACGTCGCCACGTCGTCGCCGTAGCCGATGCCCGTGATGTACGTCAGCAGGGCGTCGAACCAGACGTAGATCGTGAACTCCTCGTCGAACGGGATCTTAATCCCCCACGCCTCGCCCTTCCGCGAGATGTTGATGTCCTTCAGCCCGTCATTCCGGATCAGCGAGACGATCTCGTTCTTGCGGCTCTCCGGCTGGATGAAGTCAGGATTCGCCTCGTAGTACGCCAGGAGCCGGTCCGCGAACGACGAGAGGCGGAAGAAGTAGCACTCCTCCTCGCGGCGGACGAGGGGCGTCTTGTGGTTGGGGCACAGGCCGGCGTTCTCGGCGTGCTGCTTGTCGGTCTTGAACTCCTCGCACCCCTCGCAGTACCAGCCGGCGTACGGGCCCTTGTAGATGTGGCCGTTGTCGTACACCTTCTGGATGAACTTGCGGCAGCAGTCGCGGTGCCGGGGGTGGCTGGTCTGGATGAACACGTCGTAGGAGATGCCGAGGGCGTCCCAGACCTCGCGGAACTGGCGGGCCATGTCGTCGCAGTAGGCCTGCGTCCCGAGGCCCAGCTCTTCGGCCCTCTTCGACACCTTGACGGTGTTCTCGTCGGTGCCCATGAGGAAGCACACGTCGAAGCCTTCCATGCGGCGGTAGCGGGCCTGCACGTCGGCGCCGAGCTTCTCGAACGCGGTGCCGATGTGCGGGCGCGAGTTGGGGTAGTCGATCGCCGTGGTCAGGAAGAACTTCGGTCTGCTCATGCGTGGCCTCCTGTTGTCTTCTTACGAGGACACGCTAGCGGCGGGAGGGGCTCGGGCGGTAGGATGAGGGTCAGTCACCGGGGACAAGCGATGCCTGGAGCGATCCTGTTCGTGCTGGCCCTGGGCGCGGCCCCGCCGGTCAAGGTGACGGCCGAGCAGGAGGCCGTGCTGCAAGCCGCCTTCCGGCACTTCGTGGCCGCCCAGCGTGCCCGTGAGGAGGGCAGGGTCGAGGACGCCATCTCCTCCCTGAATCGGTGGCTCGCCGTCCAGTCGCGCGTGCTGGGGCCCTGGCACCGCCACACCGAGGTGTCCCTCAGCCAGCTCGCCTACTGGCACCGCGCCCGCGGCGACTGGGCCCGCGAGGCCGACTGCTGGCGCGCCGTCGCCGAGGCCAGGAGGCGCCTGGACGGCGAGGGCCATCCGAACGCCAGGGAGGCCCACCTCGACATGACCGAGGCCCTCGCCCAGGCCAGGAGGACGCCTGCGACGCACGCCGCCGTCCGACGCGGTCTCGAGCTGAACCGGCGGTCCACGGCCTTGCACCGCGAGGGCAAGGTCGCGGAGTCGCTCGCGCTGGCCCGGCAGGCCCTGGCCGTTTTCAAGGACGCGGCCGGCGAGGCCCACCCCCACACCGTCGCCTGCCTCAATAACCTCGCCGTCCTGCACCAGGAGCTAGGTGACCTCGCCGCCGCCCTCCCCCTGCAAAAGCGGGCCGTCACCCTGTCCCGCGAGCTGTACGGCGAAGGGCACCCCCGCCGCGCCGGAGAGCTGGGCAACCTGGCCATGCTGTACTCGGCCCTGGGGGATCATGAGGCAGCCTTGAGGCTGCAACAGCGGTCGCTCTCCTTGACCAGGGAGTGGGCCGGCGAGGCCGACCCCGCCTTCGCCACCGCGCTGAACAACCTCGCCAGCATCCACCAGGCGATGGGCGGCCACGAGATGGCCCTGCCCCTGTTCGGCCGGGCGCTGGCGATCCGCAAGCGGGCGGGCCGGGCCGACCCTGAATACCCGGCGGCCCTCAACAACCTCGCGCTGCTGCATCAGGAGATGGGCGATCATGACGCCGCCCTGCCCCTGTACAAGCAGGCCCTGGCGGTGATCAAGGACACACGCGGCGTAAGGCACCCGCTTTACGGCGCCGCCCTCAACAACCTCGCCGCCCTTCACGAGGCGGCGGGCGATTTCAAGTCGGCCCTCCCCCTCTACGAGAGGGCCCTGGCCGTCATCAAGGAGGCCCTGGGCCAACGGCACCCGCGGTACGCCACGACCCTGAACAGCCTCGCCCTGACCCACGCCGCGGCCGGCGATCGCAAGGCCGCCCTCGCCCTGTCGGAGCAGGCGCTCGGCCTCACACGCGGCCGGTTGCTGGACGACATCTCGGCCCTCTCCGACCGCCAGGTCCTCGCCGCCGTCGATGACCTGCGGCATCGGCTGGACACCCGGCTCTCCATCCCCGACGCCGACCCATCCCAGGCGGCCGGCCACGTGCTGGCCTGGAAGGGCGCCCTCCTGCTCCAGCAGCAACGCCGTCGGCTCTTCCTCCGCCTCGCCGCCGACGAGAAGGCGAAGGAAGCCGCCGAACGCCTCCTGTCGGTCACCCGCCGCCTCGCAGCGCTCCGCCTCGCGCCGGCGGCCCCGGCGGGCCGGGTGGACACGCTGCACGATGAGCTGGAGGAGGCCCAGGCCGCGCTGGCCAAACTCTCCGCCGACTTCCGCGCCCGGGGCGACAGGGAGGCCCCCCGCCCCGCCGCCCTGGCCGTGTCCCTGCCGGAGGGGGCCGTCCTCGTCGATTACCACTTCTTCACGCGGTACGCCTCCGGACGCAAGGCGGGCAGGCCGGACATCCGGCGCCGGGCCGTGGCCTTCGTCCACCGCGCGGGCAGACCCGTCGTGCGCGTCGATCTGGAGGCCGGCGCCGACGACATCAGCCATGCCGTCGCCCGCTGGCGGCCCGTGCTGTCGGAGGGCAAGCCCGACGCCGAGGCCGGCGGTGCCCTGAAGGGCCTCATCTGGAGGCCGGTGGAGAAGCACCTCGACGGGGCGAAGGTGATCCTGGTTTCCCCCGATGACGTGCTGGGCACCGTCCCCTTCGCCGCCCTGCCCGGCAGGAAGCCAGGGACGTACCTGATCGAGGACGTGGCCGTCGCCGTCGTGCCGGTGCCGTCCCTTCTCCCCGGGCCGCCGGGGCCGAAGGCCGAGGGGGCGCCGTCGCTGCTGGTGGTCGGCGGTGTGGACTACGACTCCGCCGGGCGGGCCAGGGCCGCCATCGGCCGTGGCGCCCCGCTCGGCGTGCGGCGGGTCTGGGGCGGGCTGCCCGGCACGGCCGCCGAGGCCGCCGCCGTCGCCCGCGCCTTCACCGCCCGCTTCGGCGTCAAGCCCGCCGCCCTGTCGGGGGCCGACGCCACCAAGGGGGCCGTCGCCCAGGCGATGCGGAGGGCGCGGCACGTCCACCTGGCCACCCACGGCTATTTCGCCCCGGGGGAAGTGAAGAGCGTCCTCTCCGGTGCTGGCAGGGGGGGGCCGGCCGCGAGGGAGCCCGCCGGCTGGCACCCGCTGCTGTTGTCGGGCCTGGCCCTGTCCGGCGCCAACCGGGAGCCGAGGGACGGGGAGGAGGACGGCATCCTGACGGCGCTCGAGGTGTCGGAGATGGACCTCACCCGGCTGGAGCTGGCCGTCCTGTCCGCCTGCGAGACGGGCCTGGGAGAGTCCGCCGGCGGCGAGGGGCTGCTCGGCATGCAGAGGGCCTTCCAGGCGGCGGGGGCGCGGGCGGTGATCGCCTCGCTGTGGAAGGTGGACGACAGGGCCACGCAGCTCCTGATGACCGACTTCTACCGCCACGCCTGGGACGCGGGGTCGCCCGCCGGCAAGGCCGAGGCCCTGCGGCGGGCGCAGCTGGCGCTGCTGAATGGGAAGCTGGAGGGCTCGACGGTACGCGGCGTCGGCATGAGGCCCGAGGCCATCAAGGGCATGAAGGCCGGCGGCAGGGTGCCGCCGTACTACTGGGCGGCGTTCGTGCTGAGTGGAGACTGGCGATGACCGCACGCCTCGGCGGCAAACGCTGCCTCCTCGTCGGCGGCACCGGCGGCCTCGGCGCCGCCGCCGCCGCCCGCTTCCGCGCCGAAGGCGCCAACGTCCTCGCCGTCGGCGCCCCCGAGGTGGACGCCGCCGACCCCGCCTCCGTCGCCGCCCTCTTCGCCCGCGCCCTCGCCGAGATGGGCGGCCTCGACGTGCTGTATCACCTCGCCGGCGGCAGCGGCCGGCGCTTCGGCGACGGGCCGCTCCACGAGTGCACCGACGACGGCTGGCACGCCACCCTGGCCCTCAACCTCACCGGCGTCTTCCTCACCAACCGCGCCGCCGTCGCCCACTGGATGCGCGAACGCTCCCCCGGCGTCATCCTCAACGTCGCCAGCGTCCTGGCCATCTCCCCCGCCCCCGCCCACTTCGACACCTGCGCGTACAGCGCCGCCAAAGGTGCTATCATGACCCTGAGCCGGCAGGCGGCGGCGCGCTACGCCCCCCACGGCATCCGCGTGAACGTCCTGGCCCCCGGCCTGATCGACACGCCGATGTCGCGCAGGGCCGTCGGCGACCCCGCCATCGCGGCTTACTTACGGGAGAAGCAGCCTCTCGCCGGCGGCCCCGGTGATCCGAATGATTGCGCCGGCGCCGCCGTCTTCCTCTGTGGCGACGAGTCACGTCTGATCACCGGCGCGGTGCTGGCGGTGGATGGCGGCTGGTGTGTCAGCTAGTGGAGCCTGTTGCATGGCCGACGTCGAGGAGATCGTCACGACGCCCGGACAGTTGGCGGCCTGCGTCGAGGAGCTGGCCGCCCACCCCGTCCTCGGCTTCGACACGGAGTTCGTGGGCGAGAGTAGTTACCACCCCCAGCTCTGCCTCGTCCAGGCCGCCATCCCCGGCAAGCTCTTCCTCATCGACCCGTTCACCGCCGGGCCGCTCGACGCCTTCTGGGGGCTCCTGCACGAACCCGCCCGGTCCGTGGTCGTCCACGCCGGCCGCGAGGAGGTCCGCCTGTGCCGCCTGCTCTCCGGCACGCCGCCCGCCAACCTCTTCGACCTGCAGATCGCCGCCGGCCTCGTGGGCATGAACTACCCGCTCGGCCACGCCGGCCTCGTCCAGCAGATCCTCGGGCAGCGGCTCTCCAAGGGCGAGACGCTCACCGAGTGGCGCCGCCGCCCGCTCACCGACCAGCAGATCCGCTACGCCTACGACGACGTGCGTTTCGTCCTCCGCATGCACGACAAGCTCCGTCACAAGCTGGAGAAGCTGGGACGGACGGAGTGGGCCGTCGAGGAGTTCGGCAGGCTGGAGTCGCGCTCCGGCGGCGAGGAGTCGCAGGAGGAGGAGCGCTGGCGCAGGCTGCGCGGCGTGGGCAACCTGGACCGCCGCAAGCTCGCCAGCGTCAAGGCCCTCTTCGAGTGGCGCGAGGAGCGGGCCGCCGCCGTCAACCGCCCGCCGCGCACCGTCGTCCGGGACGACCTCATCGTCGAGCTGGCCAAGCGCGGCCCGGCCAAGGCGACGGACCTGTCGGTGGTGCGTGGCCTGCCGGGCCGCGACCTCGAGGCCATCTCCGCCGTGCTGGAGCGGGCGGCCCGCACGCCGCCGGAGGAGTGCCCGCCGCTCGCCGAGCGCGGCCAGGACCCGCCGCAGCTCGCCCTCATCGCCAACGTCCTCATCGCCGTCCTGAACGACGTGTGCGCCCGCGAGAAGTTGGCCGTCGGCCTGGTGGCCGCCAACAACGACGTGCGCCTGATCGTACGCTCGCGCCTGGCCGGCACGCCGCTGCCGGAGGTGTCGTTGACGGAGGGGTGGCGTTCGCGGCACGTCCTGCCCGCCCTGCTGGACGTGCTGGAGGGGCGGCGCTCGCTGCGCGTGGCCGACATCGCGTCGGAGGCCCCCCTCGGCTACGCCGACTGAAGTCCGCGCCCCCGCCGGGCCGATACCCTTCGGAGGAACCATACTCCCGTGCGCGGAGTGTCCGAATGGCTGGCAACAGCGATCTGCCCCCTGTAACCGCATCCGCCGGCGAGCTGGTCGTCCAGGGGGGGCGGATGGCCGGCACCCGCCGCGCCCTCGGCTCGCCCCTCACCCTCATCGGCTCGGCGCCCGGCTGCGACATCCGCCTGAACGTCGAGGGCGTCGCCCCCCTCCAGTCCGCGATCATCCTCGGCCCCGACGGCCCGGTCTTCCGCGACCTCGCCGGCGGGGCCTGCCGCGTCGATGGGCGGCCCGTCAAGTCGTGCCGCCTCACCGGCGGCGAGGTGCTGGAGCTGGGGCCGTTCCACTTCCGCGTGGAGCTGCCGCCGCCGGCCACGGCGGAGATCGCCAACGCCGCCATCGCCGCGGCGGAGCACGAGCTCGAGGCGCTGCGTATCCAGGCCGCCGCCGTCGCCGCCCAGCAGGCCGCCCTGGTCGAGTACGAGTCCCGCCTCGGCCAGCGCGAGGCCGCCCTGGAGCGGCAGGAGTCGCAGCTCGCCGCCCTCCTCGCCGGCAGGCAGAAGGAGCTGGACGACGCCCAGCGCCTGGCCCGCGAGCAGGCCGAGGCGTTCGCCCGCGAGCAGGCCGAGGCGCGCGCCGCCATCGCCGCCGAGCGTGCCACCCTGGAGAAGGAGAAGGCCGACGCCCGCGTGGAGCTGGAGAGCGCCGGCAAGCAGCGCAAGAAACTGAAGGACCTGCGCCGGCGGCTGTTCCGCCGCGCCGAGAGGCAGACGGCGGAGGCCAAACAGTCCGCCGCCTCGCGCGAGGCCTCGGCCGAGGCGGCGAGGCGGATGTACGACGCCGAGCGCGGGCGTCTGCTGGCGTGGTACGAGAAGGCCAACGGGGAGAGCGAGCTGGAGAAGCGCCGCCTGCAAGAGGGCTGGCGCGAATTGGCCCTCGACCAGCAGCGCTGGGACGAGGCGCTGAACGCCGAGAAGGCCGAACGCGCCCGCCTCGACAAGGAGCAGGCCGGGCGCGCCGCCGACCTCCTCGCGGCGCGTGAGGCGCTCAACGCCGACCAGCAACGCTGGCGGTTCGCGAAGACCGCCGCCGAGCAGGAGTCGCGGGGCCTGGAGGCGCGCATCGCCGCCCAGCGGCAGCAGTTGGGCCTGCTGGAGCGTCAGGTGTCCGGGCTGCGTCAGGCCGCCGCCATGCCCGTGGAGCCCATCCCCGCGGCCGTGGTGCAGGCGCCGTCCGCCGAGGACTGGCCGGCGCGGCTGCGCGAGGTGGCCGGCTGGCTGGGCGACCAGAGGCTGCACCTGCTGGAGCAGTGGGAGCGCTTCCTCACCGTGCAGCATTCGTGGGAGGAGGACCGCGACTCGGCCCTGTCCGACATCGAGCAGACGGCGGGCCGGCTGGAGGAGCGCGAGCGTGGCGTCGCCCAGGCCGAGCGGGCGCTGCACTCCCGGCAGGCCGAATTGTCACGGCGTCAGCAGGCGTTGGAGTCGCGCCGGCTGGCGCTGGAGGGGTTGCAGACGCGGCTGTCCGCGCAGGAGGCCGCCTGGCGCGCCGAGCGCGAAGGGCGTCTGGAGGCCCTGGCCGGCGCGGAGCAGATGGCGGCCCTGCGTCTCCGCCAATACGAGCAGGTGCATCAACGCCGCAACGCCGTGCGTGCCGCGGAGTCGGCGCGGCTCCGCGAGGCGCTGGCGCGGGCGGACGAGGCGCGGCGGCAGTACGGGCAGGCGTGGCAGGATGCGTCCCGGCTGCGGCAGGCCGTCGAGGCCCGCGAGCGCTCGGTTCAGGCGGGCGAATCCGCCCTGGAATCGGCCCGGCAGCAGTGGACGCACCAGGGAGCGGACCCAGCCGCCGCCGAGGCGCGTCTGGCGAAGCTGCACCGCGAGGCCCTCGCCCGTCAGGAGGCGGCGACACGCGAGCTGGACGCGGCCCGGCGTTCGCTCGACGAGGAGAGGTCGCGTCTGGACGTCCAGGCGGCTGCCCTGCTCCGGCAGGAGAACGAGCTGGCGGAGCGCGTGCGGTCGCAGCGCGGCGATTCCGAGGTGTGGGAGGCGGCGCGTGTGGCGGCCGACGTGGAGGCGCAGCGGCGCGAGCAGGAGGGCCGACAGGCCCGGGCGCGGCACGCCATCGACGAGCGCGAGCTGCGGCATCTGCGGGAAGAGCTGGAGCGTCTGGCGCGGGCGTTGATGGAGGACGGCGACGAGGCCGAGGGCGCCGCGAGCGCGGCGGCCTGAGCGTCGCAGGGATCGCCTCTCAGTGGACCGCCGGGGCGACCCTTCGGGTGCCCGACCCCGTCTTCCGGCATGCGAGGCCGGCGTCATCCCCGGATGACCAGCAGCCCATCCCTCACCGACAGAGGCTCGCCCGGGAGTCGAACCCGGTCTTCCGTCTTACCAAGACGGCGTGCTTTCCGACAACACCTGCCAGCCGGACAGTAGCCCCGGACGGAATCGAACCATCGTCTCCTGCTTGTGACACAGGCGTCGTGGCCATTGGACCACGGGGCTATCGATCAACCAGTGCGCCCGGCGGGGGTCGAACCCGCGCGACCAGTTTGGAAGACTGGCATGCTGCCATTACACCACAAGCGCGTTCACCAACCAGTGCCGATGGCCGGAGTCGAACCGGCAGCCTTCTCCGTATGAAAGAGCTGCTCCGCCAATTGAGCTACGTCGGCATCATTCACCAACCACGATCCAGGGCCGGAGGTGGGAATCGAACCCACTCCCTTCGCATTACGAGTGCGACGCTCTCCCGGTAGAGCTTCACCGGCACTTTGTCGGAGGGATGAGGGATGAGGGATGAGGGATGAAATCAAGCCGATCACCGGCTGTTCCTTCATCCCTCATCCCTCATCCCTCCTATCCAGGCATCCCCGGCGGGGCTCGAACCCGCGATCTCCGCGTTGAAAGCGCGGCGGCCACTCCGTCTGGCCCGCGAGGACATCTCCTCTTACGGCGTCCCGGCGGCCCCGTGACCGCCCTTCCCGCCGTACGAAAGAAAGGAGGCGTGTGCGCCCCGGAGGTTCGGGCGCGGCGCCGATTCTTCGTCAGGCCGGCAGGACCTCGTAGGGGCCACGCTGCGGGCGCGAGAGGAGCGCCGCGGCGTGGGCATCGTCGACCGTCTCGCGGGCCGGGTCCCACCGCAGCGCCCGCCCGCCCGCCCGGATCGACAGGTTGATCAGGTGGCACATGGTGCTGCCGCGGTGCATGGAGTGGATGTCGCTGCGTGTCGGGGCGCCGGTGCGGGCCGCCGTGAAGAAGTCCCACAGGTGGTACATGAAGCCGTTCATGCTCACGCCGCCCATCGCGAAGTACTGTTGCGCCGCGGCCCCGAGCGTCCAGCCGTGCAGCGTCCGCACCGCCGGCCCCCACAGCTTGCCGCGTGAGGCCGCCACCCACCCACGTTCGCCGTCGAAGCGGATGCTGCCGACGCCCGGCCCCTCCTGCGGTCCCACGGCCACCTTCACCCCGCCGCCCTCCAGCGTCGCCTCGAACGCCGTCGGCGTGTTGAACCCGCCCTCGACCTTCGGCAGCTCCGCCGTCGCCGTCACCGTGTAGGGGTTGGCGGCGAATCCCGGCAGCGCCAGGTCGAGGATGTCGAGGTAATGCACGCCCCAGTCGGCGACCGAGCCCCCGGCGTACTCGAACCAGCGGCGGAACAGGCCGTGGCACCGCTGCGGCACATAGGGGGCCAGCGGGGCCTGCCCCAGCCAGCGCTCCCAGTCCAGCCCCCGCGGCACCGGCGCCGGCTTGAACGGGCCGACGTCTTCGTCCTTCCAGCGGATCGGCAGGCGGATGTCCACCGAATGCACGTCGCCGAGTGCCCCGCCCCGGACGAGGGCGGCCGCCCTCTGGAACTCGTACATGCTGCGCTGGAACGTGCCCCCCTGGAAGGCCACGCCGGTCTTCTCCACGGCGTCCACTAGGAGCCGGCCCTCGGCGACGGTGAGGCCGAGGGGCTTCTCGCCGTACACCGCCTTGCCGGCACTGAGCGCGTCGCGGATGATGCGGGCGTGCCAGTGGTCCGGCGTCGCCACCAGCACCGCCTCCACGTCCTCGCGGGCGAGCGCCTCGCGGTAATCGCCGTAGATGTCCGCGCCGCGTGCATGTTCGGCCTGGAAGGCGTCGGCGTGCCCGCGGTCCACGTCGCACACGGCGACGAAGGTGGCCGTCGGGCAGCCCCACGCCCTCGACCGCGAGAGCGCCCTGGCCAGGTTGTTCCCCTGGATCCCGGCGCCGATCATCGCCAGCCTCATCGGCGTCCGCCAGTAGCGCAGGCCGACGAGGACGGCCGCCCCCAGGCCGACCCCGCCGCCGATCAGGAACGTCCGCCGGCTGAACTTCGGCCATCCCATCAGTCCGCCCTCCCCACGCGGTCCGCGCCGACGCACGCCACGCCCGTCTCGGTCCGGAAGTACAGCCGCCCGCGTGCCGGCGTCGGGGTCGCCAGGACCGGCTCGCCCAGCGGGCAGCGGGCCACCACCTTCCCCCCGCCCTCGCCGGGCCGCACGACGGACGTCACCCCCTGCTCGCTGGTGCAGTACAGGTGGCCGTCCGCGACGAGCGGCGACGCGGCGAACGCGCCGCCCAGGCGCAGCTTCCAACGCGTCTCGCCGCTGGCGTCGTCCAAACACGACAGGATGCCCTGGTCGGTGAGGAGGAACAGGCGCCCGGCGTCCCACACGGGGGCGGGCACGTCCGCCGCCCCGGACGCCTGCTCCCAGGAGGGCGCCCGCGTGCCTGATGTCAGGGCCACGACGCGCGGGGCCGGCAGCGTCCGGCTGACGAACACGCGGCCGCCGCCGGACGCGGGCGTCGAGGCGGTGCGGCCCTCGTCCCAGGTGTGCTCCCCGTCGAGCCTGCCGGTGAGGGCGTCGTAGAAGCCGATCGCCCGCGCCCCGGCCAGCACGACCTGGCGGCCGACCACCGCGGGGGTGCCGTAGTTGTGCAGCGTCGGGCGGCGGACGAGCCACACGACCTCGCCCGTCTCGCGCGAAAGGGCGGCGAGGTAACTGCTGACGCCGCCCAGCCGGCTCACGCCGGTGCCGCGGTTCTCGCCGGAGACGATCACCAGCCCGCGGTACAGGGCGACGGACGAGCCGTAGCCGTGCTGGGACGTGAATGGGCCGACGCGGCGTTGCCAGGCCACCTCGCCGTCCACCCCGACGGCGGTGACCCACAGGCCGCCGTGGGCGATGCCGGCGACGAAGACGCGCCGGCCGTCGCAGGCCGGCGTGCTGGAGGCGTGGGTGTTCTTGTGGTGCAGGGCCATCCACCCGCCGGTGAGGGTCGTCCGCTCCCAGAGCCGCTCGCCCGTGCCGGCGTGTAGGCAATACAGCGTCTGCGTGGCGGAGGCCTCGTCTGCGGACGTGGCGAACAGCCGCTCGCCGCAGACGACGGCCGAGGCGTGTCCGCGGCCAGGCAGCTTGACGCGCCAGCTGACGCCGGCCGTGCCGTCCCAGCGCAGGGGCATGCGGGCGTCGGTGCGGTTGGAGCCGGACGGCCCGCGCCAGCACGGCCAGTCGGCCTCGGCGGGCGTCCAGTCCGGCCCGGAGGACGCCGCCGGCACGCCGGCGCCGACCTCCGCCACGGACCCGTGCCTCCAGACGCGGAATGTCACGAGGGCGGCGACGAGGGCCACGGCCACGACGCCTCCCGCGGCCAGCATTCGCCTCATGCGCGCTGCCCCGGTTTGGGATGGGAGGGGCCCGCATACCGTCAGCCGGGGAGGAGATCAACCCCATTCCGCCCGTAATCCTTCCCTCCTCCCGCGAGTAGATCCGATGAAGTTGCGCCTCATCGCTTGACGATGGCAGGTGTTGGCACGCATCTTAGAAGAGGGCGATCCGTGGCAGCACGTAAGAGGGCCGGCATGGCGAGCGTCCCGTCACTCGTGAGGCAGGCCGGCGTCGTCCCGATGCGGGCCGGCCAGGTGTGCCTCGTCACCACGCGCGGCGGCAAACGCTGGGTCGTGCCCAAGGGGCACATGGAGCCCGGCAAATCCGCCTGCGAGATCGCGTTGCAAGAGGCCTGGGAGGAGGCCGGCCTCGCCGGCCTCGTCCGCCACGACCCCATCGGCAGCTACTTCTACGGCAAGGACGGGCAGGTCTGCCACGTCATCGTCTTCCTCCTCGACGTGACGGGCCAGTCCGACGTCTACCCCGAGATGAACTTCCGGCAGCGTGTGTGGCTGCCCATCCCGCAGGCCCTCGCCCGCATCGACGACGAGGGCCTCCGCCTCCTCCTCCGCGAGGCCGCCCTCCCCCTCGCCGGGTGAGGAAGAGGGTGTCTCGCAAAGGGGCGAAGGACGCAAAGGGCGACAAGAAGAGAGCAGAGAAGGTAGAAGCAGGGGCACAGCCCAGAGGCGCCTGCCTGCCTCCCTCCTCTCCCTTCTACTTGTCGTCCTTCACGCCTTTGCGCGACGCCCTCTTATCGGTGCCCTGATCCGGCCGCCTTCCTTGTTCTCCACGCCGCGCTCGGGTAATCTGATGGGGTAATCTTCCCCGCCCGTCCGCGTGCTTCTTGCCCATGACGCCGGATACCACACCCCTCGACGCCCAGCGCGACACGGCACCCGCCGGCGTCCCCGATGACCCATTCCCCGGCGAGTTCCGCCTGCTGGAGCGCCTCGGCGGGGGCGGCTTCGGCGTCGTCCACAAGGCGCTCGACCTGTCGCCGCTCGGGCGGCTCGTCGCCCTCAAGTTCCTTTCGCCCCGCGCCTCCCTGACCCGGTCCCTGCCCGCCCTCCGCAACGAGGCCCGGCTCCTGGCCTCCGTCCGCCACCCCAACATCGTCACCGTCCACGCCTGGAAGACGGCCGCGGGCGGCCTCCCCTGCCTCGTCCTCGACTTCGTCTCCGGCGGGTCCCTCGAAGGCGTCCTCGGACGCGAAGGGCCGCTGCCCTGGCCCCGCGCCGCCCGCCACGTCGCCGACATCGCCGCCGGCCTCGCCCTCCTCCACGACAAGGGCATCGTCCACCGCGACATCAAGCCCGACAATATGCTCCTCGACGGCGAGCGCGACGAGGCGCTGCTCACCGACCTCGGCATCGCCGCCCGCCTCAGCGACGAGCCGCCCTCCGCCGGCACCCTGCCCTACATGCCCCCCGAGGCGTTCGACGGCCACGTCTCCCCCGCCGGCGACGTGTACGCCCTCGCCGCGTCACTCTTCACCCTCCTCGCGGGATCCCCGCCCTTCCTGGGCCGCGACCCGATCACGCTCATCGCCCGGTGCCGCGACGGCCTGCCGTCCCCCGAGCCGCGCCTCGCCGGCGTGCCGGCGCCGCTGGACCGCCTCCTCCGCGACGGGCTGGCCGCCGACCTGTCGCGCCGGCCCACGCTGGCGGACTTCTCGTCGCGGCTACGCGGGACGCTCAACGCCCTGCTCGCCGACGCCCTCGCCGCCGCCGGCCCCGGCCTCCGCCTCGTCGTCTCGCGGCGGGAAGGCCCCGTGGCCGCGTCCACCTCGGCCACGGTGAACACCCTGCGCGACATGCGTCTCGTCCCTGAGGCCCCGCGGCGCGTGACGCTGTTCACCGGCGAGCGCGTCCGCATCGAGGTGGAGTCCACGCGGGCCGGCTCCGTCACCGTCTTCAACCTCGGGCCGACGGGCAACCTGAACCTCCTCCTGCCGCACGCGGCGGTCCGGCCCGGCGAGGCGCTGTCCGTCGGCGAGGTCGAGCTGACGCCGCCCGCCGGCAACGAGCGCCTCTTCGCCGTCTGGACCGCCTCGCCGCGCGACCTGCCGCTGGAGCGTCTGCGCGGGCTCGTCGAGAAGGCGGGCACGCCCACCGCCGGCGCCTACGGCGCGACGCGCGACATGGCGCGCGTGCGTGACCTGCTGGCCGGATTGCCCGCGGATGGCCGCGCCGCCGCCGTCCTCGAATTGGAACACGTCCACCCCGGAGGGCCGACCACATGAACGCCACCCGCCGCGCCGCCCTCGCCCTGAGCGCCCTGGCCTGCGTCGGCCTCGGGACGCTGATCGCGTTCCCGCCCCCCGGCGGCGGATTCCGGCCGCCCCCGCCGCCCGTGCGCCCGCCGACGACGGTGCGTCCGCCCGTCACCACGCCGCCGCCGATCACGCGCCCGCCTACGGGTGGCGGTGCCAGCGGCATCATGCGTCCCCCGGCGCGCCCGCCCGCCGAGATCCACGTCGGCCTCCGCTCGCAGGCGAAGAACAACCCGACGGGCGCCATCCGCGAGCTGCGCGGCCCCGAGGCGCGGACGCTGACGGAGGCGGCCCGGCTGGAGGTGGCCCGCGACGCGGCCCGCGCCCTGGCCCAGCGTGTCGAGGCGTCGCGCGACGCCGCCGGCGCCATGCGCGAGGTCAACCAGGCCCGCGCCGAGGCCGCCTCGCTGCCCGAGGCGATGCGCAAGCCGCTCGACCGCCTGCACGAGACGACGCACCGCCGCCTGCTGCACGAGGCTTTGGGCGAGCTGGCCACGCTGGCCGAGGGCGGCAAGTGGGCGGAGGCCAACGGGCGGGCCGAGGAGTGGGGCCGGACGCTGCGCGCCAGCGGCGGGTCGGGCGCGGAGCATGACGGCGCCGTCGCCGCCTGCCGCGCCGTCGCCGAGGTGGGGGCGAGGTCGGAGGCCGTCGAGCGCTTCCAGTCGGCGCTGGAGGGCAAGGGCCGCATCGACCCCGAGGGCCTGCCGGCGCCGCTGGCGAAGCAGGCCGAGGTGGTGCGCGGCCTGGCCGAGCTGCGCGAGGCGGCGGGCCACAAGGGCACGCGGCCGCCGCTGGACCTGGCCCGGCTCGAGCAGACGCTGACGCGGCTGGAAGAACTGGCCGAGCCGGCCCTCATGAAGCGTGTCGCGCTCGACCTTGCGGTCAAGGCGCTGATCGAGGGGCGGACGGCGGAGTTCGAGCGTCTCATGCCCGCCGACGTGGCGCCGGAGGCCGCCGCCCGTGCGTTGCGCGACCTGAAGGCGCTGGCGCTGGGCGCGGGGAAGGTGGAGACGTGGCCGGGCAAGGAGGCGGTGCCCGACGGGCCGGCTCCGCGCCCGCCGCCCGGCGTCGAGCCGCTGGTGCCGGAGGGCAAGCGCGAGGGGTGGCGTCCGCCAGTGAAGGAGAAGGGCACCGCCGGCCTGCCGCCGCTGGAGGAGGCCGCCGCGCTGGGCAAGAAGGTCGCCGGGGAGGCGACGGCCGGCGCGAAGGCGGAGCGGACACGCCTGGAGGGCGAGGCCGGCAAGGCACGCGAGGTGATCGCCACGGCGCGGGCGAAGGTGCAGGCGGCGGATCGGGCCGAGGGCAGGCGCTTCGCCTTCATCGAACATCGGCTGGATCGCCGGCTGACCTCGTCGGAGCGTGTGCGGGCGCGTGACCTGATCGACGACGGCAAGGACGCGGAGGCTGTCGTGAAGGCGTTGCGCGACGAGGCGGCCGACCCGGGCGAGGTGTTCCTCGAAGAGGTGACTCGGCTGCTGCGTCGCCCGCTGACGGACGACGAGAAGGCCCAGGCGCGTCGGCTGCGCCGGGAGGGGCGTCGGGCGTCCGAGGTGGCGGAGCTGCTGCGCGTGTGACCCGGAAGGGGAAAGCCGATGAGCGTCGATCACACCCTGTTCCTCGGGCCGTATGCCGTGTGGGAGGTGCCCAAGAAGTCACGGCCCCTGTCCGAGACGCCGTTGCAAGAGTCGCTTTTCGACAGCGGGGCCCTTCAGACGAACGGGGGCATGGACGGGATCCCGGAGGTCAAGCGGGGCCGGAAGACCGTCCTCCAGTACGTTATCATGCCAGGGAAGGAGCGCGAGGGCATGCCGGCCCGGCAGATGGCGTTCGGCACGGGGTTCGGAGGCGTCGGCACGCTGGACCTGACGGGCATCGACACGAAGAGCGAGATCGCCCAGTTCGCGAGGGCCTTCGCGGATGAGTTGGAGGAGCTGGCCGGCTTCTTCGGCGGCGCCCCCGATCTCCGCTGGGGCGTGGTCGAATGGCTCTCCTGACCGGGCTCCGCGCCCGGCTGGCCTCCAAACCATCCGAGGTGCCGTGAGCGCACAGACGTCCCGATCCCTGGAGGGCGGTATCGACGAGGCGCTCGCGTCCGGCGACCTGGGGCGGGCCGCCGACCTCGCCCGCCGATACCGCGAGGAGGGCGGCCAGCCGCTCCGCACCGGCTACCTGTCCGCCCAGGTCGCACTCGCCGCCGGCCACCTCGAAGAGGCGCTCGGCCACCTCGGGCCGCTCCTGCCGCCGCGCGACGTTCCGCCCGAGCTGGCGTGCCGGCTGTGGCTCCTGGCCGCCGAGGCGCTCGCCCGATTGGGGAGACACGCGCTGGCCCGCGGGCACCTGATCCACGCCGCGGTCCCCGCCGGGCCGCTCGACCTCCCCACGCTGCGCCTGCGCGAGATCCGCATCCGTCTGTTGATGGGCGAGACGCCACGGCCCGACGTCGTCGCCCGCTGCCTGGACGCCCTCGATGCCGCCAACCGGGCGCTGCTCCTGAGCGAGCTGGGGCGGTCGCACGACGCGCGGGGGGAGCTGCCCGAGGCCGAGGGCTGCTGGCGCCGCACCCTCACGCTGGCGGCGCCGCTGGGCCGCGACGCCATCCACGCCGACGCCCTGCTGCAACTGGGGCGATTGGCCCACCTGCGCGGGCACCTGCAAGAGGCGCTCGACCGCTACGAGGCGGCCATCGAGCATTCACCCGCCGAGGCGCAGCGGGCGGAGGCCGGCCTCCGCCGCGTCCTCGTCCTGCTCGACCTGAACCAGCGCGAGGTCGCCCGCCGGTCTGCCCCTACCCCGCCGGCGGACGCCGAGGAGCTGCGGCCCCTGGCGGCGCAGGTGGCGGCGCTCCTGGCCGGCGAGACGCCGCCCGACGAGGCGGAGTCGTCATCGCCGGTCCGGCGGGCGCGGCGCGCCCTGGCGCTGGGGCTGGCGGCGATCGACGCCGGGAATGTCCGTGATGGCCGCGACTGGCTGGAGGAGGCGTCGCGCCTCGCGGAGGAAGAGGGCCTGCCCGAGGTCCGCTGGCGGGCGCTGGAGGGGCGCGGGCGGGTGGCGGCGGAGGCCGGCGACGAGGAGGCCGCGCGGGCGCTGTTCGAGGACGCCATCCGCGTCAGCGAGGCGCAGGCGGCGACGCTCCGGCACCGCGCCGACGCGGCGGCGCACGGGGTCCGCCGGGCCGACCTGCTGGGCCGGCTGCTGTCCGGCGCGTGCCGGCGCGGCGACGCGGCGGCGGCGTTCCGCCTGCTGGAATTGCAGCGTGGCCGATTGCTCGTCGAGATGTGGCGGGCGACGGGGGCCATCGACCCGCCGCCGGCCGACGACAGCCTGGAGGGCGGCCGCCGCCTCGACGCCTGGCTGCGTGACCGCAGCCGGGTCGCCGATAGCGCCCTGCCGACGATCCCCGACCTCAACGAGGTGCGGCAGGTCCTGGCGCCGGGGCAGGTGTTCGTCGCGCCGGCGCTGGCGGCAGGGGGGGGCGGGGGGGGAGTGGGGCGAAGCCCTCACCCCCGAGGGAACGAGGCGTGGCTCCTCGCGTGCTGGCCCGGCGGCACGCGCCTGCTCCCGCTGGCGCATCTCGACGGCATCGACGCCCTCCGCCACGCCATCGACTCGCAGCTCCGCCGTTACGCCTGCGGTCTCGGTGTGCAGCGGGGACCGCTCGATGATGCCCTGTCGGCCCTGGGCGACGGCCCGCTGGGGGCGGCCCTGTGGCGTGTCCGCGACGAGGCGGCGGCCCGGCAGATCGTCTGGGCGCCCGACGGGGCGCTGCACGGCGTCCCGCTCGCGGCCTTGAGGCGCGGCGGCAAGTACCTGGTCGAGTCGGCGTCGGTGGTGAACACGTTCGGCGGGTCGCTGCTGGTGCATCACGCGCGGCACCCGGCGCCGTGGCGGTGGGGGCGGGCCGCCGTCGTCACCGAATCGGCGGGGGTGCTGCCCGACGCGGCCCGCGAGGGCGACGGGGTGGCGGCGTCGTTCTGGCTCTCGACGCGCCTGCACGGCAAGGACGCCACCCGCGCGGCACTTCAGAAGGTGCTGCCGACGGCGAAGTGCGTGCATCTGGCGTGTCACTCGTACTTCGACGCCGGCGACCCGCTGGCGGCGCGGATCGGCCTGCCGTCCGGCGAGTCGTGGGGCGTGGCCGACTGGCTGGGCGGCGGCGTGGCCGGCCTGCCGCTGGCGGTGCTGAGCGCCTGCCGGTCGGCGCAGGCGGCGCCGCTGCATGGCCGCGAGGTGTTCGGCCTGGTGGCGGCGCTGCTGGCCGGCGGGGCGCGGTCGGCCGTGGCGGGTCTGTGGCCGGTGGCAGACCGCGAGGCGGTCCCGCTGATGTGGGCGTTCCACCGGCATAGAATCACCAACGCGCCAGGGGATGCACTCGCGCGAGCGCAGCGTGAGATGCTGCACCTGCCGCCGCTGTTCTGGGCCGCGTTCGCGTTCTTCGGCGACCCGTGGGTGCTGCCGGCGCCGCGGGGCGTCTGGCGCTGGATCGCCGGCTGGCTGCGCGGGCGGCACGCGCGATCCTTCCCCCTCACAACCGAGCCGAGCCATGGCCCATGACGTGAACCCCTTCGAGCCCTGGCGGCCACGCGGGACGGACGCGGGCGGCGAGGACGTGTACCCGTGGCGCACGCCGCCGCGCGACGAGGCGCTGCCGGGCCCGGAAGACCGCGAGGTGCCGCACTGGCAGCGGCGCGGCAAGGCCGTCGCCGACGAGCCCGACCCCGTGCCGCCGCCCACGGGGGCGAACACGTTCTGCACGCTGCTGCTCATCGTGCTGGTGATCGGCACGCTGATCGCGGTGGGCAACAGCGGCGGGGGGCACTTCTGGCGGTACGTCTCCGTGTCGGCGTGCGCGTGGCTGGGGGTGTTCGTCGGCCTGTCGCGGATGTACCGCGACGGGTGGCTGGCGCGGCTGGGTGTGGTGGCCGCGGGCGTCGGGGCGGCGGCGGGGTGTTTCCTGTTCGTGCCGACGAGCGGCGGGACGACGTGGTGGGCGGCGCGGAATGAGCTGGCGGCCGTCGCGTCCATCCCGGAGGGGGACGTGGCCGCATTCCGCGCCGGGCAGGGGAGGCGCGACGCGCTGCGGCGGGAGTTCCGCGGCTGGGACCGTGACATCGACCGGGCCGAGCGCGAGTGGGTGGGGCGCCTGGTGAGCGGGCTGCCGGCGGAGATCGAGGCGGCGGCGAAGGCCGACGCCGACAAGGCGCTGGCGCGGCTGCTCGAGGTGGAGCGTGGCCTGGCATCGTCGCCGCACCGCGGGGCCTTCCAGGGCCCGATGCACCGTGTCTGGGAGGGTGCGGTCAAGGCGCGCCTGGCGGAGATCACGAAGGCCGCCGACGGGCTGGCGGCCCGCGGGCTGTACCTGCGGGCGCACGAGGACGCGCAGGAGGCCGCCGACGCGCTGCAGAAACGCATCGCCGGGCACTTCACGACGACGCTCGTCCGCGACGAGGTGCTTCGCCTGCGCGAGCGTCTGCTGGACCAGCACTTGCGGGAGGGGGAGAAGACGCTGAACGACCTGCTCAAGGAGGGCAAGCACGAGGCGGTGGGCCGCGAGGGCCGGCGGCTGGCGGCGGACCTGGCCCAGGTGGCGGCGCCGCTGCGGCGTGCCGGCGAGGTGGTGGGCAGGCTGGCGCGGCCACGCGGGGAGGCGGCGCTGGCGCTGGCGGAGGCGGTGCGCACCGAGGCGGCGGGCCACCTCGCGGGCAACGATCCCGACAAGGCCGCCGAGGTGCTGGCGTCCGGGAGCAAGGGGCTGGAGGCCGAGGCGCGGGCCGCCGGGGTGTGGGTGGCGATGGTGACGGACGCGGCGCCGCTGCGCAAGCGGGTCCTGGGTGTGCGCGTGGCGCGGGCGGAGAAGGACATCGAGGCGCTGCTCGATAAGAAGGAGCATGAGAAGGCCGGCGCGGCGGCGCGGGCGGCGTTCGCCGCCCTGGCCGGCGAGGCGCGCGAGCTGGACGAGATCACCTCGGTGGAGGTGCGGTTCCTGGGGCTGCGGCAGAGGGCACTGCGGGCGCGTCTGGACGCGGCGCGTGAGGCGCTGCAGGCGCTGCTCGTCAAGGAGGAGTTCGAGGGCGCCGGGCGCGTGGCCGACGAGACGGAGGCGGCGCTTCGGGCGGAGGCGGACGCGCTGGGGAGGCGCAAGGAGCTGGACGAGTTCGTGTCGCGGTGCCGGGCCATCGCGCGGCTCGCGGCGGCGGCGAAGAAGAAAGAATGAGGGACTGGATGATGCGTGCCGTGCTGTTGCTGCTGGGTCTGGTGCTGCTGGCGTCCGGCCCGGCGGCGGGGCAGGCTGACAAGAAGAAGGACGACAAGAAGAAGGACGACAAGAAGGCCGTGCGCCGCGAGCCGACGGTCGGCGGGCGCACCATCGCGGCGTGGGCCAAGGTGCTCGACGGGGCCGACACGGCGGCGAAGTTCACGGCGGTCAACGCCCTGATGCGGGCCGGGCCGGAGGCGCGGCCCGCCGTGCCTGGGCTGGTCAAGCTGCTGGCGGCGGACGGCTCTCCGCTGCGTTTCCTGGCGCCCATCGCGCTGTCGCGGGTCGGGGCCGACGCGGTGCCGGCGCTGCGGAAGGCGCTGGAGTCGGGCACGGCGTCGGTGCGGGCCGGGGCGGCCCTGGCTCTGGGGCTGATCGGCGCGGAGGCGAAGCCCGCCGGCCCGGCGCTCGTGGGGATGCTGATGGACAAGGACCCGTCGGCGAAGCGGAACGCGGCGACGGCCCTGGGGCAGATCGGCTTCCGCGTCGGTGCAGGCGGGCTGAAGAAGTTGCTGGCGGACAAGGACGGCTCCGTGGCCGTCGAGGCGGCGTGGGCGTTGTGGCTGTTGGAGAAGGACGCGGCGGGGGTGGACACGCTCGCCGGCGCCTGCGCGGACAGCGACGAGGCGCTCGTGCAGCGGGCGCTACAGTGCCTGACGGAGATCGGCCCCAAGGCGCGGACGGCGGCCAAGGCGATCCTGGCGGCCACCAAGCACGAGTCGGCGGAGGTGCGCATCGCCGCCGGCGTCGCGGCGTACCTCGTCGTCGGCAAGGCCGACGAGGCGCACGCAACCCTGGAGGGGGCGATGAAGTCCGCCGACGCGCGGCTGAAGGCCGTCGCGGCGCTGGGGCTGCTCACGAACGATGCCAGGGCGGTGACGCGCCTGGAGGGGCTGTTGCGCGACCCGGATGCGGCGGTGCGCCGCGAGTCGGCGGCGGCGCTGACGGGGACGTTCTCGGACATCTCGGCGGCGCGCAAGACGCTGACGGCGGGGCTGGACGATCCGGACGTTGGCGTGCGGTGGTGGTGTGCCGTGGCGCTGCTGGGGCACGCCTCGGTGAAGATCCGCACGCAGGAGGAGCGGTATCTGGCGGCGCTGTGGCTGGGTCATCCGGGCGCCAAGCGGGCCGAGGCGATCTTCGAAGTTGTGGGCCGTGAGAGGGTCGGCCCGGCGCTGGCACGCGTGCTGGCGAACCACAGCGGCCCCATCGTGGAGCAGGCGTGCCGGGCGGCGGGCTTCGCGGGGGCGGACGCCCGGCCGGCGTTGACGGCGATGCTCGGGCTGTTCCGGTCGGGGGGCAAGGGGGCGAGCCGGGCGGCGGCGGACGCGGTGCCGGGGCTGGGGCTGGACGCGATGGCGGAGCTGCGCAAGATGCTGGGCGACGAGTCGGCGGCGGTGCGTGCGTCGGCGGCGCGGGCGCTGGGCGGGTTCGGCCTGCCGGCGCTGTCGGCGGTGCCGGCGCTGTTGAATCTGCTGCGTGACGGCGAGCCGGCGGTGCGCATCCAGGCGGCGTTGGCGGCGTGGCGCATCGACGACCGGGCCGAGGAGGCGCTGCCGATCATCAACCTCGTCCTCAAGGACGTGGACAACAAGGACCGGTGGGAGGCGGCGGACGCCATCGGCATGATCGCGACGGAGGCGTCGCCGCCGATCCGCGGGCTGCTGGAGGTGCAGGTGAACGGGCTGAAGGACCGCGACGACGCGGTGCGGGCGGTGTCGGCGAAGTGGCTGTGGCGGCGGACGAAGTTGGGCAAGACGGTGATGCCGCTGTTGCGCGACGCCGCCGGCAGCCGCGAGCCGCTGGCGCGGCAGACCGCGGCGGAGACGCTGGGCGAGATCAGCGCGGAGGACGGCCCGGCGGCGGTGCTGGCGCCGCTTTTGGAGGACACGGCGTACTCGGTGCGTGTGGCGGCGCAGGATGGGCTGGCGGCCGCCGGGGACGTGGCGGCACTGGTGAAGCTGCTGGGCGGGGTGCGGAAGGGCCGCGACGGCGCGGCGCGGGCGCTGGGGATGATGGGCCCGAAGGCGAAGGAGGCGCTGCCGGCGCTGGCGAAGGCGGGGCCAGGTGGGGCGGCGGCGCTGCGGCGGATCTTCCCCGGGAAGGGCAAGGAGCTGGAGGCGTACCTGGAGGCGGTGCGCGAGGGGAAGGACACGAAGGCGCTGGAGGCGGCGCTGCTGAAGGGGAAGTGAGTCCGGAAGGTTCCCCGCGGCGAACCATCAACGCGGCCAGCCTTGTTGTTCAGGAGGAGGCTCTTGTGGCGCTTGTGGAGCTGTTGGCAGCCGTGCCACCACCTGCCACCCCCAAGCACAACGGCTCCGAGGCGGTCAAAGCCCTGACCACGGCGGGGCTAGTTCTCCCCCTGCCCGGAGACCTTGTTGCGTTCGCTGCCCGCTACGGCAGTGGCATGTTCTCCGACACGCTCATCATCCATAACCCCTTCGACCCCGACTACACCAGCCAGGTCGAGGAAGTGAGCCGATGCTATCGGGAACTGAAGCAAGCGGAGGGTGACGCGGTCATCCCGTATCGGGTGTACCCCGACCGCCCAGGCCTCCTCCTCTGTGGGAGCGAGGTTAACGGCGGGATGATCTTCTGGCTTACCGAAGGAGAACCGGATCAATGGCCGTTGGTTCTGATGACCTGTGACTTCCAGTTTGAGCGGAGAGACGAATCATTGACCTCGTTTCTTGCTCAGGTCTTCAGCGGCCGGACAGGATGCGTCCTCTGGGATCTGCGATGGGTCCAGGCCAATCTGGTCGGTGCGGCATTCCACGGCGATTCGGACTGATGGGCAAATGGGCGGTCGATCCGTCTCGTGGAGTAACATCGCAGATCGCCTTCACCCCCGACGGGCGGCTGCTCGCGCTCACCAACAAGGGCCTCGCCCTGTGGCCGTGGCGTGAGCTGATAGGCGGGCCGTGAGCCGCGACTCAGCCGGGCGGGGCCTGGCCGGTGGCGCGGGCGATGCGGGATTGCAGGACGGAGATGATGTGCGGGGACTCGAAGACCCGCTTCATGATCGAGGCCAGCTCGTCATCCGAATTGGCGCGGGCCAGGCGACGGGTCGTTCGGTGGCGCTGATCGGCACGCTCCTCTGCCACACGGTGGGCATGTGGCCAGGTGGCCAGGTGACTCGCGCACTCGCTGCCGGTCCGTGACTCAGCGTGTCGGTTGACGCCGAGTCACATGCCCACTCTCGTGAAAAGTGGGCGGGTGACTCGGCGTCCATCGGAGAGAAACAACCCGATTCGGTATCACTCCTTCCCCGCAGCCGGCCGCGTCCTGGCCGCCACCCATTCGCCGATCAGCTCCAGCGCCGCCGGCGCGAACGTCTCCTCGATTTTCACGTACTCCGACAGCGCGCCCGTCTTGCACGTCTGGAACAGGTGGTTCACCCCGGCCACCTCCTTCACCGTCGCGTCCTTGTTCTTCGCCTCCTCGAACGCCTTCCTCAGCTCCGGGAGGTTCTCCCCCGGCAGGATCTGCAGGTCCTTCTCCCCCACCAGCGCCAGCACCGGGCAGCCCACCCGCCGCAGGCTCGGGCGCGGGTCGTGGGCCAGGAAGTGCCTGAACCACGGCGAGGCCATCTTCCCGAACTCCGGCTCCAACGCCTTCAGCACGGCGTCCGCCGTCTCCCCCTTCACGCCGGCCTTCTCCAGCTCCGCCGACATCCCCCCGCGGAACTCCTCCCACGCCTTCTTGTTGTCCTCGTGCTTCTTCAGGGCCGCGAACCCCAGCTTGTGGAACACCCCTTGTTGTTTCTGCTGCGACGCGCTCGCGCCGGCGGCCTTCGCCAGCGCCTGCCCCTGCGAATACACGATGTCCGTCCCCGGCAGCGCCGACCCCGCCAGCAGCACCAGGAAGCCCACATCCTTCGACGCCCCCAGCAGCGCCCCGATGATGGCGCCCTCGCTGTGGCCCAGCAGCCCCACGCGCCCCGCGTCTATCCTCGCGTGCCCCTTCAGGAACGCGATGCCGGCGCGGGCGTCGTCGGCGAAGTCCGCCGTCGTCCCCTTCGCGTAGGCGCCCGTGGACTTGCCCACGCCGCGGTCGTCGTAGCGCAGCACCGCGACGCCCCGCCGGGTCAGGTGGTCCGCCAGCACGAGGAACGGCTTGTGGCCCAGGATCGTCTCGTCGCGGTCCTGCGGCCCCGAGCCGCTCACGAGCAGGACGGCCGGCACGCGGCCCTCGCCCTTGGGCAGCGTCAGCGTGCCCGACAGCTTCACGCCCGCCTTCTTGTTCTCGAAGACCACCTCCCGCTCCTCATACGGGTACGGCCTCCTGGGCGTCTGCGGGCGGTTCAGCGTCGCGGGCTTGTCGGTCCGCTTGAAGGTGATGGGGAACGCCTTGCCACGCTGCTTCCACTCGCCCGCCATCTCCGTGCGCCCGGCGTCGAATTTGGCCTCGATGACGGCCCCGGTGATCTTCAGCTCCATGCGGACGTCATCGCCCTTGACCTCGATCTTGCTGAGGGCCAGCCCCGTCAGCCCCTCGTCCGGGCTGTCCAGCGTCCCCTTCAGGCCGGCCCCCTCCTTCACGAACCGCAGGACGAACCGCAGCTCCTTGCCCACCTTCAGCGTCCCCTGCCAGGCCCCCTCCAGCCCTTTGTCCGCCTTGTCCTTGTCCTGTGCCGCCACGGAAGCCGTCAGAGCCAGCCACGCCACGGACATGAGAATCCTGCTCATCGGCGATCCCCCTCCGGCCTCGGATCCTGTTGCCGTCTTGGCGTAGCCCGCCGGCGGCCGGCCGGCAAGATGGACGCCCCTCCCGCGTGGGCGTAGCATACCGCGGCCCCTCACGAGTGCCGACATGCTCGACCCCAACCTCGTCACCACCGCCTTCGACATCCCCGGCTACCGCGTCAAACGCAACCTCGGCGTCGTCCGCGGCATCGTCGTGCGCTCGCGCAGCGTCGTCGGCAACTTCTTCGCCGGCTTCCAGACCCTCTTCGGCGGCAACATCACCATCTACACCGAGATGTGCGAGCAGGCCCGCGCGGATGCGTTCAAGGAGATGCTCGAACACGCCTTCAAACGCGGCGCCAACGCCATCATCGGCATGCGCTACGACGCCAACGAGATCATGGCCGGCGTCACCGAGGTCCTCGCCTACGGCACCGCCGTCATCGCCGACCCCGAGACGCCAGACATCGATCTGTCCCGCGTCGCCGACGTGCGCCTGCGCCAGCCCTGACACCCCCGGAGCCGGAACCATGCGGATCCCCCACGGCGAATTGCGCGATCTGGCGGCCGGCATCTTCCGCGCGGCGGGCTGCGACGCCGCCGAGGCGATGTGCGTCGCCTCGCGCCTCGTCGAGGCCAACCTCGTCGGCCACGACTCGCACGGCGTCATCCGCATCCCGTCCTACGTCCGCTGGCTCGCCGAGGGCAAGGTCGTCGCCGGCCAGACGCTGGAGGTGGCGTTCGAGAACGACGCCGTCGCCGTCGTCGATGGCCGCTTCGGCCTCGGCCAGACCATCGGCGAGCAGGCGGTGAACCTCGGCGTTGCGAAGGCCCGCAAGCACGGCGTCGCGGTGATCGCCCTGCGGAATTCGGGGCACCTGGGGCGGATCGGCGACTGGCCGCTGATGGCGGCGGAAGCGGGGCTGCTCTCGCTGCACTTCGTCAACACGACGGGGGCGGGCATCCTCGTGGCGCCGTTCGGCGGGACGCAGCGGCGGCTGTCCGCCAACCCGTTCGCCGCCGGCGTGCCGATGGCGGGGTCGGCGCCGCTGATCCTCGACATGTCGGCCTGCACCATCGCGGAGGGCAAGATCCGCGTGGCGTTGAACAAGGGCGTGGCGGTGCCCGAGGGGTGCATCATCGATTCCGAGGGCAAGCCGACCACGGACCCGCGCGTCTTCTACGGCGACCCGCCGGGCGCGATCCTGTCCATCGCCGGGCACAAGGGGTACGGCCTGGGGGTGATCTGCGAGGTGCTGGCGGGGGCGCTCACGGGCGGAGGGTGCAGCAACCCGGCGAACGCGGGCCGGGTGGTCAACGGGATGCTGTCGATCTACCTCGACACGTCGTTCTTCCAGAAGGACGAGGCGTTCGACGCGGAGATGGCGCGGTTCGTGGCGTGGGTGAAGTCGTCGGCGAAGGTGTCGCCGGACGGCGAGATCCTGATGCCGGGCGAGATCGAGGAGCGGACGAAGGCGCGGCGTCTGGCGGAGGGCATCGAGATCGACGCGACGACGTGGGCGCAGATCGAGGAGACGCGGCGGGCCGTGGGCGCCGCGTGACGCGGCCCCTGGCCTTCCACGCCGGGGCCGCCGGGTGGTATCCTGGGGCCACCGACCGAGGGAGGGATTCGACCATGTCCGCGCTGCCCGTGCCGGCCCCGCCGCCGCCCCGGCTCACCGCCGAGGAGTTCATGGACCGCTACGCCGGTACGAACGCCGAGCTGATCAAGGGGGTCGTGAAGGAGCATCCCATGCCCGGCCTCGAACACGGCAAGGTCTGCCAGAACTTCGCCGGCTACATCTGGATGCACGTCCGGGAACACGACCTGGGCCACGTGATGAGCAATGACTCGTGGGTGCGCGTCGGGGGCGACACGGTCCAGGGGGGCGACACCCTGTACTACAGCTACGAGCGTCTGCCGAAGGACCAGCCCGTCCCGAAGAAGGCGCACACCGTCGCGCCGGACCTCGTCGGCGAGGTGAAGTCGCCCAGCGACCGGTGGATGGACCTCTTCACCAAGCTGGGCGAGTACCTCAAGGCCGGCGTCCGCGTGGTCGTCATCCTCGACCCGGCGAAGCGCACCGTCTCCGTCTACCGCGACGACGAGCAGACGGTCCTCCGTGAGGGCGACACGCTCACCCTGCCCGACGTGTTGCCCGGCTTCAGCGTGTCCGTGGCCCGGCTGTTCGCCTGAGTCACCGCCGGCCGTTCCACCCCTCCGACAGGTAGCGCTCGGCCTTGATCCGCTCCGCCGCCTCCAGCTCGGCCGCGGTGAAGTCCGCCGGGGCCAGCACCCACCCCGTCATCTCGGCGAAAGCCGCGCGGACGGCGTCGAGGAGGGCGGCGTGCGCCAGGCCCCGCCCCGTCAGGTCGTTGATGCCCGGAAGCTGCGGGGCGGACGGGCTCCGCGTCAGCAAGATGCCGCCGTGCTGGAGGACGGCGCCGTGCGATTTGCGCTGGGCGCTGCCGGCCACTTTGTCGCGGGGGGCCTTCGACTCCCCCCCCGCCCCCCCCTGATCGTCGCCGATGAGGAGGTCGCCGGGTGTGTGATGGCGGAAGCACAGCACCTCGCCGAGTTTCCGCTCCTCGGTGCAGAGCGCCGACGCGATGCCGAATGTCGCCAGGGCCCGGCGGATGGCGTGGTGCATGGTGCAGACCCACGACGCGCCCGGCGGCTGCCAGCCGCGGCCCGCCGGCAGGGCGAGGGCGTAGGTCAATTCGTGGTGGTGGACGAGGGCGGCGCCGCCGGTGGCGCGGCGGACCCAGGGGAGGCCGGGGAACATCGCCAGGGCGGGGGCGGAGGCCTGAAAGTAGCCCAGGGAGAGGGTGGGGGCGGACCAGCCGTAGAAACGCAGGGAGGCCACCCCTTCCGCCGTGGCCGTGGCGAGGAGGGCCTCATCGAGGGCCATGTTGGTCGGGCCGTCGCCGACGCCGTCCGACAGCAGGCGGACGGCGAGGCCCGGTGCGGTGCCGCAGGGGGGGGCGGGGGGGGAGCCGAAGGCCACCCCCGACGGGCCGGGGCAGGCGTCCATCGCTCAGGAGCCGGACGCAGGCGCGGCGGGGGCGGCCTTCTTCTTGTTGAGCATCTGGGCGAGCTGCGACTTCTGGCGGGCCGCCTTGTTCTTGTGGATGACACCCTTGGCGGCGGTCTGGTCGATCTTCTTGGAGACCAGGTTGAACTCGGCCTGCGCCGCCTCGGCGGGGCCCTCGAGGGCGGCCTGGAAGCGCTTGATGTACGTCTTGAGGGAACGCTTCGCCACGCGGTTGCGCAGGCGGTTCTTCTCGGCCTTGCGGAGGTTCTTCTTCGCGCTGCGGGTGTGCGGCATCTACTCTGTCTCCGGTCGTCGCGGACGGCCACTTGCCATAAAACGACCATTGTAACCGTTCGCGCCCGCCTGGCAAGGGCTGAAGAACGAATGACACCCCTCGCCGGCCTCCTCGACGCCTGCCGCACCGAGCCGGATGACCCGACGAACTTCCTCGTCCTGGGCGACTGGCTCATGGACCAGGACGACCCGGCCACGCGGGCGCGCGGCGAGCTGGTGCACCTCCAGTGCGGCCCCGAGGATGGGCCGGACCGCGGACGCATCGACCAGCTCTTGAGGGAGCACGCCGCGACATGGCGGCGCGGCCTGGAGGGCTACCGCGTCACCTTCCTCCGAGGGCTGGTGTCGGTCGAGATCCACGGCGATGACCTGCCGGCATTGGGCGATGAGCTGCCGCCGGGGTGGGACTGGGTGAGCGAGGTGTCGCTGTCGCTCGGCACATTCACCGCCCCGGGCGTGCGCCGGCTGGCCTCGTGGCCGGGGCTGTCGCGTATCGGCGCCCTGGGGATGGACCGGTGCGGCTGCACCGACCGCGACGCGGCCCTATTCCCCGAATTCCCGGACATGCCCGCGTTGCGGCGGGTGTCGCTGTACGACAACGACATACGGGCCGCCGGCGCGCGGGCGCTGGCGGAGTCGCCGTGCCTGGACCGGGTGCGCGTTCTGAACCTGGGCCGCAACGTGGTGGGGACCGAGGGGGCGCGGGCGCTCGCCGGGGCGATGTACCTCCGTGGGCTGGAGCAGATCGACCTGCGCATGAACGGCATCTGCGACGAGGGGGCTCTTTCGCTCTACCGCTCGCCGTTGAGGGCCCGGCTGACTCGGATCAACCTGGTGGGCAACGGCATCTTGCGCGAGGAGGTGAGGCGGCTGTGGCGCGGGTGCGGGATGAAGGTGGAGTTATGAGCGTCACCGAGGAGGCGCTGCTGCGGGCGATCCGCGAATCGCCCGACGACCTGTTGCCTCGGCAGGCGCTGGGCGACTGGATGCTGGAACGAGATGACCCGCGCGAGCAGGCTCTGGGCGAGCTGATCCAGACGCAGTGCCGCATGCACGCCGTCCCACACTACTCGGCAGAGCGTCTGGAGCTGGCCATCCGCGAGCGCGAGCTGATGAACGCGCATCGGTGGGAGTGGGGGCGGATGTTCTTCCCCGGCGTGGACCGCGTCGGCGGGGTGATCCCGCGAGGCGGCGTCCGCCGTGGTCAATTCCATCTGCACGAGAGCGACAGGTCTGATGATTGGCCCGCCGAGGCGCGCGGCTATCGGTGGGTGGAGTCGCTGTTCTGGGATGGATGGGGGGGCGGCATCGCAGCCGGGCCGCTCACGTCGTCTGTGCGTGTGCTGACGCTGGGCGGCCCCATCGACCCGCGTGAGCCTGAAGACGATCGGCCCTGGGTGACGGACATCGAACGCCGGTACCCGCTGCTCGATGACATCTTCTCCGCCGGTGATGTGACGCGGCTGGCCCTCACGACGGTCCCGTCACGGCTGCGGCGTCTGACCGGGGCGTTGCCGGACGCCCCGTATTTCTTCCTCCGCGAATGGCCCCGACTTCAGCACCTCGGGCTGCGCGGCTGTACCCCCGCCTCGGCGGGGATGGTGGCACTCTGCCGCGAGGCCCGACTGCCCGCGCTGCGGTCACTGCGCCTCGAGATGCACGACGACTGCCTCCCCTTCCTGGCATCCGCCCCCTGGCTCGCGGGCCTGACCGACCTGTGGCTGCGCGGCGGGACGCTCTCGGCGGAAGTCGTGGCCGCGTTGCCGCACGCACTGGAGAACCTCGCGCTCGACGGCGACCCACTCCCCCATGACGCGATCCCGGCCCTGGCGGGGTGGCCGGGCCTGGCGAGCCTCCGCTCCCTGCGCCTGGACCGCACCGGCCACCGCGACCTCTCGGCCCTGTTCGCCGCCGACGCCCCGCGTCTGCGCGAGCTGTCGCTGTTCGACTCCGGGTCGCAACGGCTGCTGCCCACGCAGCTCGCCGCCGCGCGTTTGTTGGCCGGCGTCGAGAGCCTGTCGCTCGGCGAGCGTTACGCCGACCCCGCCGCGTTCGAGGCCCTGGCCGACTCGCCGCACGCCGCCAGGGTGTGTCATCTTCGCGTCGCCCAGGCGGAGGTGAGCAGCGACGACGCGGCGGCCATGCTCGATCTGCCCGCGCTGCGCGTCCTCGAATTGCCCGGCAACGGCGTCGGGCCGACGGGGGTCGAGCGGCTCCTCGCCCGCCCGGAGGCGATAAAACTGATCCGCCTCGACTTGTCACAGAACCGCTTGCGCGACGAGTGCCTCGGACGCCTCGCCGCGTGTCGGCACCTCTCCGGCCTGCGTGAGCTGGACCTGTCGGGAAATGAGATCACGGACAAGGGCATCCCCGCCCTCGCCCGTAGCGAACACCTGTCGGGCCTGCGCCGGCTGCGGCTGTCGGGCAACATCCGCGGGCGCGCGGCGGCGTCCGAGCTGGCCACGTCGAAGACGCTCGCGAACCTTGTGGAGTTGGACCTCACGGGGTGCCACATCGGCAAGCGCGGGCAGGCCCTGCTGCGCGAGCGGTTCGGCGATGCGCTGATCGTGTAGGCCGTGTTGTTCCGGGACGGCCCTGGCCTGGACGGGGAGCGTGCCGGAATCGAGGGCCGACTCGAAGGGAGCGGTTGGCGGAGCCGTGGTGACGCGTGAGGGCGGTATAGAGGGCGAGGACGGTCTCGGGGAAGGTGAGGGTGTCCTCGTAACAGCGTCCGCGGTGCTCGTCGAAGAGCTACTGGAGGACGTCGTCGGGCGCGACGTGCGCCCAGGCGATGTGGAAGGCCTCGGCCAGGGGCAGGCAGCGCAGCGTCTCCGCGGCGAACAGCGGATCGGGGGCCGCCCCGGCGGTCTTCTTCGGCGGCGGGATCATCTCGCGAGATCCATCCCGATGCGGGCCTTCTCTTTGTCGAATGTCCCAGTTGGTCAAAGTAGGAGCCTCGCCCACCCTGCCCTCCCGGATTCTTTTCCGCACCCTCCCGCCGGCGCGTCACGACGACTTCTTCAGCGGCGGCCGCTTCTTCGGCTCCGGGGCCGGTTCGGCAGACGGGGCCGCCGCAGACACCGCCGGCGTCCACCCCTTGGTGAACGCCTCGCCCGCCAGGTCGGCCCACAACTGGTCGATCTGCTGCCGCGAGCTGGACACGCGGATCTCGCGTTCGAGCGGCGTCTTGCGGTTGGGGCTGAAGTCGGTGTAGTGGATTACGTAGGCCGGGAAGTCCTCCCCGGCGGTGTCCTTGTTCGTCTTCCACATCAACAGCTTGCGGACCAGCGTCTGCCCCTTCATCTGCTTCGTCTGGACCTCACGCCGGATCACCTCGCTTCTCGGCATTTCGAGCTGCCGCGCGTTCTTGTCGGCCAGCGGCACGTCCACGAGGTCCGTCACCTGCCGCAGGGGGATGTCGGCGGCGTGGACGGCCTTGTCCTCGCGACGCCGCACGAACTGCGGCGAGATCATCCCGACCAGCGGCATGCGCCGCACGATGCGGTACCGCCCCGCCGCCGCGTCCCAATCCAGCGCCATCTTGTTGATGGGCAGGCCGCGCGTCGTCTCGGCGATCAGGTCGAGGACGCTCACCTCGATCACCCACTCCGGGCGCACCATGTGATACGCCACCTGGTCGTTCACCTCGACGTAGTCGCTCTCGGCCAGGGAGTCCTTCAGGTCGCTGAGGAAGCCGCGGCGCTCGTCATTGGAGAAGCCGCCGCCGACGTGCCCCACGACGTGCAGGCAGCCGTCGGGCCGGATGAGGGCGATGAGCAGGTCGTGGATCATGCCGCGGCGGTCGTCGGTGCCCTCGGTGAAGCCGATGACGGCGGCGTCGATGGTGTGCCGCGGCTTCAGCTTGAAGCGTCCGGCGGCGTCGCTGCGGACGACGGCCCCCTCGGCCCCCTGCTCCACCCACTTGCGGAACTGCCCCTCGATGGCCGCCGAGTCCTTGAGCCACACGGCCTCGACGACGCCCGCACGCTTGCCGCCCTTGAACAGGGCCGTGAGCCGGCCCCACGTGTCGGCGAACTTCTCACCGGGGGCCTGCCCGTCGATCTCCACGATGTCGAAGGCGGAGAAGGCGAGCTGGTCCAGCTCGGCCTGCGAGCCGGGCTGGCGGGCCACGCGGCTCACGTCATGCACGCGCGGGCGCTTGCCGCTGGCCTTCGTGAAGTGCAGCTCGCCAGGGATCAGCGCCGACTTCACACCCGCCTTCTTCAGCAGCGCCGCCGCCTCGTCCACGGCGGGGATGCCGACGCGGACGGTGCCGCCGGGGTTGACGAGCAGCGCCTCGCCCGCGGAGTACACGAGCAGGGAGAACTCGCCATCGACCTTCAGGCTGACGTGGTAGTCCCCGGCCCCGAAGCGCTTGCGGATGTCGCCCGGCTCCAGCGGGATCATCCGCGACGCCGAGTGCCGCCGGTAGTCCTGCGCCCTCGTCACCAGCAGCGGGTCGGCCAGGGCCGTGCCCGTGCCCGTGGCGTAGCCGGCGAGTTTGACCTCAAGTCTGCCCCTGTTGACGAGAGTCATGATGGCTTCACCTCCTGCGCCGGCTTGGAATCGGGGGCCTTCAGCTCGATGTTCGACAGGTGCAGCAGCAGGAGGTACTCCTCCCCGCGCGTCCGCCCCTCGAGGAAGCCACGGTACGGCACCGCCCCGCGCCGGAGGATGAGGGGCTGGTTGGCCTTCGGCCCGGCGCCGACGACGAGCAGGCTGTTCTTCGCCTCCAGCTCCTTCGCGATGCCGAACAGGAAGTCGTAGGTCAGACCGTTGACGTGGACCACCTGGAGCTTCGACACCATCGAGAACTTGTTGAACACGTCCTTCTTCGGGAGGAGCTTCCCGCTCCACAGCAGCGGCTGGTCGGCGGACACGTTGGGGACCGCCAGCTTCTTCGGCCGGCGGAGTTTCTCGGTGGCGTCCGGGTTGCGGACGATCTCCACCTGTGAGACCGAGTGGACCACCTGGCGATCCGAGTTCACATAGACGCGCGACGTGTCGCGCAGGAACGCCCCCGCCGTCTCGATGTCCAGCTCGGGGTCGCCGGCGATGAGGGCGTCGGCCACCTTCTCCGGGGCCCCCGCGCGTTCGAGCAGGGCCGGGTAATCGCGGCCGATGGTGCCCTTGAGGATGCGGGCGGTGCTGGCCTGCCGGCCGGATTCATCCACCCAGCGCACCCGCACCGGCACGCGGACGGCCTCCGCGGCGACCGCCGCGTCGCGCCCCTTGCTGTCGGAAAGGCTGATCTCGGGCATTGCCACCCCCGTAGAGCACGCTTCCAGCGTGCTCCGAAGCAAGCACACTGGAAGCGTGCTCTACGGACAAGAAGAAATCACACCAGGCTGAAGTCGAGCGCGTCCTCCTCGGCGGCGGCGTCCGCCGTCTCGTCGGGGACGGGTGGGGCGGACGCCGCCGGGCCGACGAACTCCAGCGCCGTCGGCGTGCCGACGCACAGGAACGGGTTGCCGTCCGCCCCGAGGAGCAGGAACGCCGGGTTGGCCTCGACCCCGCCCCGGTAGCTGAACCCGAAGCGGAAGATCACCCCCGCCCGCAGCTCCGCGAGGAGGTCCGCCGCGTCGCCCGCCGGGAGGACCTGGTAGATCAGGTGGATGTTGTGTTCCAGGAAGTCATCGATCGTCGCGGCGGCGTCGAGCGCGATCGGCGCGTCGAACGACGACTTCACCGGGGTGATCGGCGTGCCGTGGACGTCGATCGGCCGCAGCTCGCCGCGCGTGCGCCACAGGCCGTCGGCGGACAAGTAGGCGAGGGCGCTGCCGCCCTTGCCTACGATGGAATGCCCGTCGCCGATCAGCGTGGCCAGCTCGCACGGCTTGCCGGCCTCATCGTGGACCTCCGTCTCGACGTAGCCGTACAGCTTCGAGCGGTCGATCTTCTCGAGTGCGGCCTCGATGGTCTTCCCGCGGAATTGAAACACGAGCGGCTTGGCCATGGGGCTTCTCCCTGTGTCAGGTGCGCGGCTCACACCAGCCGCCCTCAAAGCGGAGGTCGCGGTAGCCGGCGGACACGCTCACCTCGACGCCGAGCCACAGGGCGCACTGGTTGGGGTCGGAGTAGTCCTTCGCCTCCTCGGAGCCGTCCGTGGGCAGGCCGTGCGGGGTGAGGCGGTGGCCGACGGCGTTCAGGGCGGAGACGATCTCGCGGAAGCGGGCGCGTGCGGCCCTGCCGACCTCGGCGAGGACGGTGTCCTTCAGCTCGTCGGCGAGGAGGCGGGCGGCGTCGGGGTCGCCGAAGTGGACCTCGAACGCGGACGGGGAGAAATGCTCGGCGTTCATCGGGTGGCCCCTGGTGGGTACGCGGCGCAGCTGCGGACCGACGGATACATAACACGGCCCGGGATCCGGGGAAGAGCATGGCGGCGGAAAACAGGGCAAGCGGCGCGGGCGGGGGGCGGACACCCGGCACGGACGGAATGGCCACCGCCGCCCTCACTGCCCGCCCAGCGATCCCGTAAACCGCCCTGGCGCCCACGCCCGCCTTCAGAAACTCGGGCTTGAACTTTTCCGCCCGCCCGATTATCCGCCCTCCCATCGCATTGAATGCATTCGGGGACGCCAGGGGTGGCTGCGCCGTCGGGGGACAGCCCGCGCCGGCCGACCCGATCCCGTCTTCGTTCTGCGGTGGCGTTCGCCACGGGGGGAGGGTTCCATGTCCAGTCAGGGCCTGTGGGCGCCACGCATCGCGGCGTGGGTCGGGTTGGGGGCGGTCCTCGTCACGCTCACCGGGTGTGTGAGCATCCAGGTGGGTGGGGGCAGCGGCGGCGAGCCCGTCGCCTCGGGCCTGCGTCCGCCCGAGGTCGGCAAACCGCCGATCCGCCTCGTCAACGGCGTGGAGGGGGTGCCGCCCGGCATGATGCCCCCGACCGGCCCCCCGCCCCTCGCAGGCGGGGCCGTCGTCGGCGGCCCGAGCCCTGGCCACAACGGGCACGGGCTGGCCGCCTACCCGGCCGGCCTGCCCATCCAGCCGGGCGGCCCGCCGCCGACGGAGAAGCACCGCCGGTCGCTGCCGCCCTACGTCGTCGAGCCTCCGGACATCCTGCTGCTCGACGCCATCCGGCTCATCCCACGGCCGCCGTACACCGTGTCGCCTCTCGACGTGCTGCTCGTGCGCGTCGCCGAGCCGCTGCCCAACCAGCCCATCGAGGGCACCTACACCGTCGCCCCCGACGGCAGCATCAACCTGGGCTACTCGTACGGCATGGTGCGCGTGGGCGGCCTGACCCTCGACGACGTGGAGCGGGCCATCCGCCAGCAGCTCGGCCGCGTCCTGAAGGACCCGCAGGTGGCCGTCGGCCTGGCCCAGTTCCGCGGCGTGCAGCAGGTGCGTGGCGAGCACCTCGTCCGACCCGACGGCACCATTAACCTGGGCAGCTACGGGTGCGTGTACGTCACCGGCCTGACCCTTGCCGAGGTGAAGACCGCCGTCGAGCGCCACCTGGCGCAGTACACGGTCGAGCCCGAGGTGAACGTGGACGTGCTGGCGTACAACAGCAAGGTGTTCTACGTCATCCAGGACGGGGCCGGCTTCGGCCAGCAGGTCTACCGCCTGCCGATCACGGGCAACGAGACGGTGCTGGACGCCATCGGCCAGGTGCAGGGCCTCGCCGCCGTCGCCAGCAAGAAGAAGGTGTGGGTGGCCCGGCCCGCGCCGGCGTGCCACGGGTGCCTGCAGATCCTGCCCGTGGACTGGCGGGCCATCACCGAGGCCGGCGCGACGGCGACCAACTACCAGCTCTTCCCCGGTGACCGTGTGTACGTCGGCCCCGACCCGCTGATCGCGCTGGACAACATGGTCTACAAGATCTTCAGCCCGATCGAGCGTCTGTTCGGGATCACGCTGTACGGCAACGCGGCGATCCAGAGCTTCAACCGCGGCGGCGGCAACGGCAACGGCGGGGCGGCGTTCATCGCCCCGATCCGCTGATCCCGCAGGGCCCGCGTGTCCGGCAATCCTTCTCAAGCCCCCAGGCCGCCCGTGCCGATGCTAATCGTGGCATCGGACACGCCGGCCGGGGGAGGCGGGGGGACGCTGGACACGCGGGCCTCTTCGTTCTAGAGTGGAGCATCCACCCGGAGGATCGAGGCGGGGGGGCTGGGCGGGGCGGGCCCCGAAACAAAGGCCCCCTCCTCCGTCACCCTTCATCCTTCATCCTACCCTCCGAAGGAGTCGATGCCATGCGGAAGCTGATGCTGGCCGGGCTGCTCGGCCTGACGTCCCTGGCCCTGCCCGCGCAGGCCCAGTACTACGGGCCCGCCGTCACCAACCCGTTCGCCAGGCCAGGGTGGGCCGCCTACGGGCCGTACGGCGCCTACCCGTACTACGGGAACCCTGCGGCCATCCGCCCCGGCGCGGCGTATCTGCCGACGGGGGCGCCGGTGGTCGGGCTGCGGCCCGGCATCCTGCCGGGGGACGACGGACAGGGGAGTCTGGCCGGGGGGCAGCGGTCGATCCTCGACCCGGCCTCGCCGAACCAGACGGGGCACCCGGTGCGTTTCCAGGCGTACCAGGGCTACTTCATGAACCCCAACGCCACGCTCCTCGGTGGCGGCGCGGCCGCACCGGGCGGTGTGGCCGCCGGCCTGAACCCGGCCGGGACGTTGAACACGGGGCTGTCGCGCTTCGGCACTCCAGGCAAGCGGCCCGTCCGCGGCAAGGAGAACCTGAGCGGCACGGGCCCCTGAGCGGGGCCGCTCGCCGATAGGGAGCGCCGGCCCCTGGGTAAGCCTGGGGGGCCGGCGCTCCCTTTGTTCTTTCAAGGAGGAGAGGGACATGCCTCGTTCGACATGGTTGGCCCCGGCCCTCGCCGGGCTGTGGCTGGCGGCGCAGGCGGCCCCGGCCCTGGCAGGGCCCCTCCTGGGCGGCAACGAGTGCGCCCCGTGCAAGGTGCCGTGCCCACCCCCATACATCCACTACTACGAGGGCGTGCCGAAGCTGAAGTTCAAGCGCGCCTGCCCGCGCCCCGTGTGCGACCCGTGCAACCTCGACCACTACGGCTACTACGCCACCTGCTGGGGCCCCTGGCCCTATGACCGAGACTTCCGGCACTGCACGCACCCGACGGCGTCGGACATGCTGCCGCCGCCCAAGATCCCGCACTACACGCCGCGGCACCAGATCGAGCCGGAGCGTGACCCGAGGCGCGACCCGAGGCGCGAGCCGGAGGCCCCGAAGAACCCCACCCCGGTCAAGCCGATGCTCCCCGAGCTGGGGGTGCCGAAGATCGAGCAGAGCCAATACGCGCCGCGTCCGGTGCCCATCGAGATCGTGCCGGCGCCGAAGCCGCAGCCGGCGGTCATCAAGATCTCGTTCAGCCGCTGAGGCACGACAACCCGCCGCTGCACGGCTCAGAAGAGCCCGTGCAGCGGCCCGCCGCGCGCCGCCAGCTCATCGACCCGCCGGCCCACGGCGGTGTCTTCGACCAGCGGCGGCGCGTGGTGCGGCTTCACCCGCGCGTCGATCACCGCCGGCCCGGCGCAACCCCAGTGCTTGTGCGTGATCGAGGCGCCCACGCCGCACAGGTCGTTCGCCGGATTCGAGCGCGTGAACGCCATCCACACCCAGTTGTTCAGGTGCCGCGCCGCGAAGTCGGCGTCGTCCACCAGCAGGACGAGGGCAACCCCGTCCAGCCCCGACACCTTCTCGCAGAAGCGTTCGTTTTCCTCCGTCGAGCGCCATTTCGGCCCCTGCACAGCCAGCACCCCCGGCATGCACAGATTCGGTGAGTGGTAGCCTTCCGGCAGGCGGAGGGACGCCGGCACCGCGCGGGCCAGGTCGCGGCGGCGTGGCCCGGCGGCGGCGATCACCAACTTCGACCCCTCGTTGAACCCGGTGCCCGAGTAATCGAGTGTGTCGATGGTCGTCCGCGTCTGGAAATGCACGTCGCGCGTCCAGTCCACCCGCTCTAGCAGATGCCGGAAGAACGCCTCGATGTCGTGGATGTCGAGCGCCGGGTCGTCCTCGTGCGCGACGATGAGCAGGTATTTCGCCAGCGAGAGCTGCCCCTGGCCGAGGATGGCGTTGGCGCAGGTGAGCAGCTCCTGCGGGCGGCGCTCCTTCGCATACGGGACATATCTCTCCGAGCCGATGGCCAGCAGCAGCGGATGCACGCCGGACGCATCGACGGCGTGGACCGCCTTGACGCCGGCGATGACCGTCGGGATGACCGGCCCGGTGATCTCGTGGATGATCTCCCCGAAGCTGGTGTCCTCCTGCGGCGGGCGGCCGACGACGGTGAACGGCCAGATGGCCCCCTCGCGGTGGTACACGGCGTCCACCTTCAAGACCGGGAAGTCATGGGCGAGGCTGTAGTAGCCGAGGTGGTCGCCGAACGGCCCCTCCGGCTTCTCGCCCTGCACGGTGCCGACGATGCAGAAGTCGGCATCCCCCATGACCGGCAGCGGTGACGCCGCCGACGTGGCCAGACGCACGCGGCGTCCGCCGAGGAGGCCGGCGAACGCCACCTCGGGCAGGCCCTCGGGCAGGGGCATGACGGCGGCGAGGGGGAAGGCCGGCGGCCCGCCGACGTGAACGTTGACGCGGAAGGGGACGCCCCTGCGGATCGCGGCGGCGTGATGCACGCCGATGCCGCGGTGGATCTGGTAGTGCAGGCCGACCTCGTCGTCGGCGTAGGCGTTGCCGGAGATCTGCACGCGGTACATGCCGAGGTTCGATTTGCGCCAACCGGGGGCGTCGGCGTCCTCGGTGTAGACGGCGGGGAGGGTGACGAACGCCCCCCCGTCGTCCGGCCAGCACACGAGCTGCGGGAGCTGGCGGACGTTGGTGCGGCGGGCAAGGACGGGTGCGCCGCGCGTGTACTTGGGCAGGGCGTTGAATAGGGTGAAGGGGGTGCCGAGGTAGCGCCACGGGGCGCGCCAGAACGCGCCCGGATCGACCTTCAGCTCCACCACGCGGCGGACGGCGTCGAGGGTGTCGCGGAAGAGGAAGCGTGTGCGTTCCAGCGTCCCGAAGAGGTTGGACGCCATCGGGAAGTTGCAGCCCTTGGGGCGCGTGAAGAGGAGCGCCGGGCCGCCGGCGCGGTAGACGCGGCGCTGGATCTCCGCCATCTCGAGGCGCGGGTCGATCTCGGCGTCGATGCGGCGGAGATGGCCGTGGCGTTCGAGGTCCGCGACGCAGGCGCGGAGGCTGTCGTATCCCATGAACCTTGTACCCGCTGGGCGCCACCATTGTAAGGACCGGGCATCGGCCGGCGTTGCAACCCAGGCTGGCCCGTAGAATCGTGGCTGAAGGAAAGCGATGAAGCCGGCGAAGGTGCCCATCGAGACCTCCCGGCACCTCGGGGGCGACAAGCCGAGCTGGATGTCACCGAACCGCTGGCGCGGGCGCGGCCGCCTTCGCCTAGATCTTCCGGCCAGAGGACACGGCCCGCCTGACGCAGTCGCCCTCGGGCGGCGGGAAGGCCAACCCCGCCTGGGACTTCCAGGTCTTCATCGCGGACTACAAGGCCGGGCGTCGGTATCAAATCGTGATGCGGGCCGTGCTGGTCAACGGCACGACGCGCGAGGCGGCCGAGAAGGCGACGGCGAAGCACCGTTTGGCGCTGGGCCACAGGGGGATGCCATGAGGACCGTGATCGTCTGTTTCGCGTTGTCGGCCTGCGCGGCCCACGCCGAGGTGCCGAAAGGCGCGGTGAAGGACCTCTCCCTCCTCGTCGCGCCCGACCTGCCGTGCATCTGGCCGGTCGGCATGACCCCGTTCACCATGACGGCCACGCGCACGTTCGGGCGGAGCGCGTATCACCGCGACCAGTTGGCCATCGACGAGCATACGGGCACGCAGTGGGACGCGCCCGCCCACTTCGTCCCGCCGCCCGGATCCAAACTCCCCGGCGCCGGGCCGATGGGGCTGATCACCGGCGAGAAGGTGCCCGCGTGGCAGCTCTGCGGCGAGGCGTGCGTCATCGACGTCACGAAGTCACGCGACAAGGCCGCCAACGGCGCGAGCTTCCTCATCCGCCCCGAGGTGGTCAAGGAGTGGGAGAAGAAGCACCGGGCGCTGCGGGCCGGCGACGTGGTGCTGTTCCACAGCGGCTACAGCGACCTCTATTACAAGCCGCTCGCCAGGGGCGGCGAGCGGTTCGTCGAGTCGGCCCTGCGCAAGGACACGCCGGGCTGGCCGGCCCCGACGCCCGAGACCATGACCTACCTCGCGGACCGCGGGGTGATGACGCTTGGCCTCGACGGCGCCAGCATGGGGCCGCTGCCCGACCTCGCCGTCGCCACGCACCAGGCCGGCGGCAAGCGCGGCATGGTGTGGGTCGAGTGCGCCACCAACCTCGGCGCCCTCCCAGCGGCCGGCGCCTTCTACGCCATGCTGCCCGTCAAGCACGCCGGCGGCTCCGGCGGCGAGTGCCGCTGCCTCGGCATCACCGACGCCAAACTGGCCGCCCGCCTGATCGCCTCCGCACGCAAGAAGCAGGTGGCCGACCTCACCGTCACCCTGCACGAGGACTACCCCGTGACGTGGCCCGGCCACCTGCCCGGCGAGGAGGCCGGCCGCTACGTCGCCAAGACCCTCAACGCCTTCGACAAGGCCCGCGGCCCCTACTTCGCCCGCACGCACATGCTCGACAGCATGGCCGGCACCCACGTCGTGTTGCCGAGCTTCTCGCTCCCGCCCTCCGGGTTCGACAGGGCGGCGTACACCCCCGCCCTCCGTGCCCAGGTCAAGAAGTTCGAGGCGAAGCACGGCCCGCTCGGTGACGGCACGCGCACAACGGAGCAGGTGCCGCTCGAGGAGATGATGGGCCGCGCCCGCGTCATCGACGTACGCAAGCTGGTCGGCACCACGAAGGAGGCCGACTGGCCGGCCTCGCCGACGATCCCCCTCGCGCTCGTCAAGCAGTACGAGAAACGCGCCGGGGAGATCAAGGCGGGCGACGTGGTGCTGTTCTGGTCCGGCCACTCCGACAGGCACTTCAAGCCGCTGCCGGAGCTGCCGGCCCTCGACCCCCTGTTCGCCGCCCCGCTCGCCGGCAAGGCGGAGGGCTGGCCGACGCCGGACGCCGAGGTCATCGAGTACCTGGCGAAGAAGGGCGTCCGCTGCGTCGGCACCGACGGCCCGACGCTGGGCGGCGTCGTCCGCGAGCAGGCCCTGTCCACCGCCTGGCTGGCCGCCACGCGCGGCCTGCTGGCCGTCGAGTTCCTGACCGGCCTGGGCGCCATCGCCGACAAGGACGCCTTCTTCCTGTTCGCCCCGGTCAAGATCCGGGGGATGCGTGGCGGCTACGGCCGGGCCATCGCCCTGCACTGACCCCGGCGGGGCGCGGCCCAGCGCCCGGCGTCCGGTAAGCCGATGGGCCACGCCCTGGACCGCCGGCTGATCTGGGTGGGTGGGGTGTGGCGGGGGGGGTGAATTGCGTTTCATTTCAGACCCCCACACACGAACTTGAAATGAAGACGGCCGAGGCGTGTGAGGGCCTCCGCGTGCCGATGGCCGCCTACGCCTGCCAGCGGCGGACGCGAGGCCCCGTCGGGCGCCGAGTCACCTGGCCACCCCCGCGAGTCACCTGCCCACCTCTCTCAATGTTGGGCAGGCGTGGTTCAAAGGCGGGTAACACGTTTCGGTGATCTTGCGGGGCGGGTAGCACCCGGCAGAGGGGGAAGGCTCTGCCACGTGCCTCGGCGCCCGACGGGGCCTCGCGTCCATCGCAGGCAGTGAACCGGTAGCCGACGCAGGCGTCCCTTGCCTCAGCTCGTCACCGCGCCCTCCGACGCCGAGCGCACGCACCGCGCATATTTCGCCAGCACCCCGCGCTCCACGCGCGGCCCCGGCGCCTTCCACGCCGAGCGCCGCCTCGCCATCTCTGCGTCGTCCAGCGCGACGGACAGCGACCGCTCGTCGGCGTCGATGGTCACGCGGTCGCCCTCCTTCAAGAGGGCGATGGGGCCGCCCACCCACGCCTCCGGGGCGACGTGGCCCACCACCAGGCCGTGCGTCCCGCCGCTGAAGCGCCCGTCCGTGATCAGGCCGATCTGGTCGCCGAGGCCCTGGCCGATCAAGGCGGCGGTCACGGAGAGCATCTCGCGCATGCCCGGCCCGCCGACCGGCCCCTCGCCGCGGATCACCACCACGTCTCCGGGCTTGATGGCCCGCGCCTGGATGGCTGAGAAGCACGCCTCCTCGCCGTCGAAGACCCGCGCCGGCCCCGTGATCTTGCGGGCCTTCAGCCCCGCCACCTTGGCGACCGCCCCCTCCGGGGCCAGGTTGCCGTGCAGCACGATGATGTGCCCCGTCGGGTGCATCGGCTTGTCGATGGGCAGCATCACGTCCTGGGGCCGCGAGTACACGCTCGGCACGTTGGCCAGGTTCTCCGCCAGGGTGCGGCCCGTCACCGTCAGACAGCCGCCGTGGAGCAGGCCGGCGTCGAGCAGCGCCCGCAGCGCCGCCGGCGTTCCGCCCACGCGGTGCAGGTCGTTCATGACGTAACGCCCGCCCGGCTTCAGGTCCGCCAGGTGCGGCACCTTGCGGCCCAGGCGGTCGAAGTCGGCGAGCGTCCAGGGCACGGCCGCCTCGCGGGCGATGGCCATCAGGTGCAGCACGGCGTTGGTGCTGCCGCCAAGAGCAAGAACGAGCGTGTAGGCGTTCTCCAATGATTCGCGCGTGATGACGTCGCGTGGCTTGATGTCCTTCTCGACCAGCCGCACCACCGCCTGCCCGGCCAGGAACGCCTCGCGCTCCTTGGCGGCGGTCACGGCGGGGTAGCTGGCGTCGAAGGGGAGCGACATGCCCATGGCCTCGATGGCGCTGGACATGGTGTTGGCGGTGTACATGCCGCCGCACGCCCCCGCGCCGGGGCAGGACTCGCACTCGACGTTGTGCAGCTTGCCGTCATCGATCTTGCCGGCCTGGTGGCGTCCGACGGCCTCGAAGATGCTGACGATGTCCAGCACCTCGCCCTCGCTGCCGACGCCGGGCATGATGCTGCCGCCGTAGACGAACACCGAGGGGACGTTGAGGCGTGCCATCGCCATCAGGCAGCCGGGCATGTTCTTGTCGCAGCCGCCCAGGGCGATGAGGCCGTCGTGGTTCATGCCGCCGGAGACGACCTCGAGACTATCCGCGATGACCTCACGGGACACCAGGGAATAGCGCATGCCCTGGTGGCCCATCATGATCCCGTCGGACGCCGTGGGGGCGCCGTAGATCTGGGGGACGCCCCCGGCGGCGCGGACGCCCTCGATGCACTTGCGCGCCAGCCGGTCGAGGTGGGCGTTGCAGGGGGTGATGTCGGAGTGGAGGCTGGCGACGCCGACGAGGGGGCGGGAGAAGTCCTCGTCGTGGAAGCCGACGGCGCGGAGCATGGCGCGGTTGGGGGCGCGTCCGGGGCCGCCGGTCGTGGTCAGGCTGGTGCGGTTCGGCGTGTCGGCGGACATGGCGGCCTCGCTCTTTCCCGGGCGTGTCGGGTCACGATACGCCCGCCGCCGGGGTGCGGCGAGTGCCGCGTCCGCACGCGCAACCTTCACGGGGTATTCACCGCCAGGCCCCCCCAGGGGCCCTAATTTGACAACTCACGCGAAGGAAGGCCCGCTGGACGGGTCGAACACACGAGGAGATGCACATGGACCGGACCAACATGGGCCGGGCGCGGAAGGTCCGCGCCCGCGCCAGCTTCCGCCCCACGCTGGAGACGCTGGAGAGCCGCGAGGTGCTGAGCGCCACGCCGTTGACCGGCATCCAGGGGCCGTCGAGCAGCGCCACCCCGTACCTCGTTCCCGTCGCTCCGGCCGTGCAGTTCACCTCGATCATGACCGTCGGCGACAGCGTGAACACCAAGCCCGACGGGGTCACCCCGTACAAGGCCGTGGGCATCATGGACGGCCTGGGCGCGTACGACAACGGAGACGGCACGTTCACGCTGCTCATGAACCACGAGCTGCCCGTTTCCATCAACTCCTCGGGCGTCGCCACCCCGGTCGGCGTGGCGCGGGCCCACGGCAACGCCGGGGCGTTCGTGTCGCGCTGGACCATCAACAAGAGCGACCTGTCCGTCGCCAAGGTCGAGGACTTCCTCGCCAACGTCACCAGCATCTACCTCAGCGACAACGACCCGGCCACCGGGGCCGTCCACGCCGGCTTCCGCGCCGGCGACACGACGATCATCGCCCGCCTCTGCTCGGCCGACCTGGCCGACCCCGGCGCGTACGGGTGGACCGACCCGTCCACCGGGATCTTCTACGGCACCGACGCCCGCATCTTCCAGAGCGGCGAGGAGTCCGGCGGCATCGCCACCTCGGCCGCGGCCGGCGGCGACCTCGGGCCGGAGGCACGCATCGACTTCGGCCGCCAGTTCGCCTTCATCGCCACCGACGACAGCCGCCTCGCCGGCGACCAGTCGCGGACGGCCTACGAGCTGCCGCACGCCGGCCTGTTCCCGTGGGAGAACAACCTCGCCAGCCCGTACGCCCAGCGCAAGACGGTCGTCGTCGGCATGGACGACAGCACGGGCGGGCAGCTCTACTTCTGGGTCGGCGACAAGCAGACGACGGGCAACGTGGTCGAGCGGGCCGGCCTGACCCGCCAGTCCGCCGCCGACCAACTGTACGTCCTGCGGGTGGACAACCTGATCCCGGACTCCACCGGGGCGACCAACGAGATCCGCACCACGCCGCTGAGCGGCCGGTTCAGCCTCCAGGCCGAGGGCGACGTGTCCGGGCTGACGTTCGCCCAGTTGGAGGCGAAGAGCGACAGCGTCGGCGGGACCCAGTTCTTCCGCCCCGAGGACGGGCAGTGGGACCCGAACAACCCCAACGACTACTACTTCGTCACCACCGACCAGTACGACCAGGTGAAGGACGGGGTTGGCACCACCGTCGGCCGCAGCCGGCTGTACCGGCTCCGGTTCGATGACATCACGAACCCGGCCGCCGGCGGGACCATCGAGGCCCTCCTCGACGGCACCGAGGCCGGCAACATGTTCGACAACATGACGGTGGACGGCGACGGCAAGGTCTGGATCCAGGAGGACGTCGGCAACCAGGACCACAACAGCAAGATCTGGATGTACGACATCGCCACCGACGACCTCGTCCTCGTCGCCAAGCACGACCCGGCCCGGTTCGGCGACCTCGTGGACGCCGACAACAACCCCGCCACCCCGCCGGCCGTCACCGCCCCCACCTCCCCGTTCACCCGCGACGAGGAGTCGTCGGGCATCATCGACGTGTCGCACATCCTGGGCGCGGGCAAGTTCCTCGTCGACGTCCAGGCCCACTACAGCCTCGGCGGCGAGCTGGTCGAGGGCGGGCAGCTCCTGCTGATGGACACCAACGTGCCGACGGCCACCCTGTCCGGCGGCGTCCTGACCGTCCAGGGGACGGTCAACGACGACGACATCTCGGTCACCCGCCACGGCCAGAACCTGACCGTGTCCGTCAACGGCCAGACGTTCACCTTCGACAACAAGAAGGTGTCGCGTCTGAGCATCGACGCGGGCGCCGGCAGCGACTCCGTCTCCGCCGACGCCAACGTCCAGCAGGCGGCCATCCTCCTCGGCGGCCTCGGCAACGACTCCATCAGCGCCGGCGGCGGCCGCTCGATCCTCGTGGGCGGCGCGGGCGCCGACACCCTGGCCGGCGGCTCCGACAGCGACATCGTCATCGGCGGCAACACCACCGCCGACCTCACCGCCGTCCTCGACGCCTGGCTGGCCAACGGCGCGTACAAGAAGCGCGTGGACGCGCTGGCCTCGCTCCTCACCTCCACCACCGTGACCGAGGACGGCGCCGCCGACACCCTGTCCGGCGGCGGCAACCTCGACTGGTTCTGGGCCTACGGCCTCGACTCGGTGACCCTCCAGCCCAGCGAGCGGCAGAACTGACCCGCTCCAAAGCGGCGGGCGCGCCAGGGAGGGCGCGCCCGCCGCCCCGTTTTCAACGCCGGGCGCCCGGCGGGCATACAACGGGGAGAGAATCGCTCCCCGGAGGATGCCATCCATGAGGCGCCACCTACCGATCTGCCTCCTCGCCGCGACGATCGTCTCCCTCGGCCTCCTGCCGAAGGCGCACGGCTGTGCCCCTGTCATGAAGAAGGGCGATGAGGTGCGCATCGCCAGCGAATCCGCCCTCATCGTCTGGGACGAGAAGACGAAGACCGAGCACTTCATCCGCCGCGCCAACTTCGACACGTCGGCGGCCTACTTCGGCTTCCTCGTCCCCACGCCGACCATGCCGAAGCTCTCCGAGGTGCCCGACAGCACGTTCACCATGCTCGAACAGTGGACGAAGGCCGAGGTGAAGGTCGAGACGAAGTACGTCTACCGCAGCATGTTCGGCGGCGTGACGCGGAATGACTTCGCCGTCGGCGCCAGGGCCGCCCCCGAGGAGAAGGGCCCGCCGCCCCGCGCCGCGGTTGAGGTGCTGGACCGCGTCAAGGTGGCCGGCCTGGACGCCGTCATCCTGCGGGCCACCGACGCGGAGAAATTGCGTCAGTGGCTGGGCAAGCACGGCTACGACGCCCGCCCGGCCCTGACCGAGTGGCTCGACTGGTACGTCAAGAACGAGTGGGTCATCACCGCGTTCCAGTTCAAGAAGGAGAACGCGGCGGCCGGCGGGCTGTCGTCCAACGCCGTCCGCATGACCTTCGAGACCGAGAAGCCGTTCTACCCCTACCGCGAGCCGGCCGACGCCCGCCCGAAGAACTACACCGGCCCGCCGCGGCTGCTCAAGGTGTTCTTCGTCGGCACGGGCCGGTTCGACGGCACGCTCGGCGCCGACGGGGCGTGGCACGCCCGCACGGAGCACTCCAGGGCGCTGACCGCCGACCAGGCGGAGGCGCTCACGAAGGGCATCAACGGCGACAGGAAGGACGACGAGCTGCGGACGACGAGGGCGTCCGCCCCCGAGGGGGCGTGGCTGACGGAGTTCAGCGACCCGGCCACGCCGCGCCAGGGCACGGATGAGGTGTACTTCGCGAAGTCCGCGTCGCAGGATGAGCGCGTCCGCCCGCCGATCATCCGGTACCAGTACGTCGAACGGATCCACCCCAGTGAGATCGTCTTCGTGACCGTCCTGTCCGCCGTCGTGCTGCTCGGGGGGGCGTGGATCGTGTGGCGCTTCGGGATGCGCAAGGACTGACCCTCACCGGCACCCCCCAAGGCGGAAGAGGGCGCACCACGGAGGCACGGAGGAGCAGGAGAGGGGAGACAGGCAGGGTGGTAGAAATGTCTCTTTCTACCGCCCTGCCTGTCTCCCCTCTCCTGCTCCTCCGTGAACGATGTCCGGCCCGTTCACTCGGGTGATTTCTGGATCACGATCAGGCTCACCTGTTTGGTCTTGTCGGCGGCCTTGAGGCCGTCGTCGTCCTTCTTCTTGCCGCCCGCGGGGGGGCGGACGGTGACGAGGGTGAGCTGCACGGTCTGGCCGGCGCGGAGGTTCTCGACGGCGCTCTCATAGCCGGGCAACGTCTTGTCCTTGCCCTTCAGCTCGGCCAGCTCCTTCGCGGTGTACTTCTTGGGGTTGCCCTTGTCGTCGAAGGCGTCGGGCAGGAGCGTCGTGCGGACCTTGGCCTTCTCGGTGAGCTGGAACTCGACCAGCACCTTCTTGCCGCCCGCGACGGGGATCTCCAGGTCGAAGAAGCGGTCCTTATTGGGGCTCGTCTTCAGAATGCCGCCGTACTTGCCGGCCTTGAGCTTGGACGAGTCGGCCTTGTCGGACAGGGCGTCCTTCTTCTTGTCCTTCTGCGCCCAGGCGTCCACCGCCGGCAGGCACACGAACGCCGCCATCAGCGCCAGAGCCCCGAACCGCCGCCTATCCAGCATGGGATGACCCCCCGAGCCGCCTGCGTGTCGCACTACCTCCTTCTGATCTTACACCAGGCGAGGGCCGGAGTGGGCCCGAAATCCCCGCGGCCCAGACGCCGAGGGCCTGACCGAAAGCGCGTGGAGGCGGGCCGGCCTCGTCTCGTCACGAGGCCGGCCCGCTCCCCATTCACCGCCGTTATTCGCAGCGGCGCTCGATGCGCTCCACCGGACGCGGGCCGTCGGTCTTGTACGCGCCGGCGCCGCCCTGCTCGCGGCGGCCGTGCCACCACCCCAACACGATCCGGGACGGCAGCCAGTGGCCGCAGTAGTCCCAGCCCCAGGTGCCGTCGTCCGGCGCCGGGCCGTCCGCCTTGCGCGTCAAGGCCGCGCCGCCGCCCACCTGATAGCCGACGTAATGGCCGGTGTCGGAGGGGCGTGCGTGCGGGCGCACGCACTCCGGGTTGCCGGCGCGGGCGTACGACGCCTCGTCGCCGCGTAACTCCGCCTTCTCCGGGGCCGCGCACCCGATCGCGGCGGCCAGCATCGCCATGCCAACGAGCCTCATTTCAGGCCCCCTTCCGGGTTGCGGTTGAACTTCATGTACGGCACGCGCACGCCGCGCGAGAAGACGGCGTCGATGCGGAGGGGGTCCGGGGCCTCGAAGCCCAGGATGCCCTGGCCGGTGACCACGTCGTCCTGATCGACGCCGTCGCCCGACACGCCGAAGCCGCCCACGAGGAGGCCGCCGCGGTACACGCCCGAGCTGCCGGGGAAGAAGACGATGCCGTTCTGATTCAGCTTGTTGAACGGGTCGTGGAAATTCGTGCCGGGGTTGAAGGCGTCGTGGCCCTGCACGCTCTGGTAGGCCGACGCCGGCAGGCGCGGGCCGACCTGCAGCCCCGTGTTCGGGTCCACGCCGCCGTCGTTGAGGATCGAGTACTGGCCCGGCGGCCTGCCGTCGATGCCCTCCGGGTAGCGCGGCAGGGCGACGTAGCGGACCGAGCGGTTGGTGATGGCCGTGCCCGGGGCGGCGCCGTCGATCTGGTCGATGGGCTGGAGGAGGCCGGCGTTGTTGTAGTAGGCGACGTTGCGCGCCTTCGCGACGGCCACGTCGATGCTGAACACCGTGGCGTCGGGCATGCGGAACAGGCCGACGATGTCGCCCTGCCTGTCGGCGACGGCGAAGACCATGCTCGTCGGGCTGTTGAACGGGAGGCGGATGGCGGCGCGGGTGTCCACAGCCTGGTTGATGCCCTGCATGATGATCCGCTGGACCTCGGCGGCGGTGATGCCGACGCCGTCGCGCGGCGTCACAAGCCAGCCCTCGGGGACGGGCAGGCCGTTGAGGAGGGTGTTGGCGCCGTCCACGGTGCGGTTGGCGCCGCTGTTGATGCCCTCGCCGATGGCCCGCCCGATGCCGACGAGCTTCTCGGTCCCACGCACGCCGCCGGGGCCGAAGATGTCCAGCGTGATGCCGACGAGGTCGATGCGGCCCGACGGCAGGTCGAAGCCCGATAGCGGTGCGATGCCGTTGATGGCGCCGATGGAGAAGCCGGCGGACGAGCTGCCGCCGGCGGCGGCGAAGGCGATGTACTCCGCCTCCAGGGTGCGGTCGGGCTTGCTGGCGTCGTACTTGGCGTCGAGGATGGAGTTGGACTCGCTGGCGAAGCCGGTCTTGCCGGGGAAGAAGACGCCGATGCCGCCGACGAGGATGCCGTCCTTGTACAGCGGGATGCCGCCGGGCAGGGTGCCGATGCCACGCGACTGGGCGCCGGACTGGATGCCGGACAGGCGGCCGTAGGACTCGGGCGGGAAGAGGCCCTGGCCGGCGGGGATGAATTGAGTCGGGACGTTGAAGCGCGACGGGAGGAGGACGTCGTCGGCGGTGCCCTTGATCTGGTCGTTGCCGGGGTGCATGATGCTGTCGCGGTTGGTGTGTTCGATGGCGAAGAGGTCCACCTGGGGCGTGAACATGACGTTGGGCGGGAAGTGGTTCTTGATGCCGATGGGGGCGACGAAGCCGGGGCCGCGCAGCGTGCTGTTGGGGTCGGTGATGCTGGGGTACGACTCGATCTCGCGCTCGGTCATGGTGGTCTGGCTGATGAACTGGATGGTGCGCGAGGTGAGCGGGGCCTGATTGTTGCCGAAGAACGCCCCCGTGCGTGCCAGGGCCAGGGCGCCGTCGGCGGCGAAGACCAGGCCGGCCCCCGTCTGGAGCGACGGGTCCACCGCGGCCTCGACGCGCAGGCCGAGGAGTCGGCCGTTGCGGTCCACGATGGCGATGATGGCGTCCTGGCTGGCGGTGGCGGCGGACGCGCGGTTCAACAGCCGGTCCACGTCGTCCGTCGTCAGGACGGTGGTGGCGTTGGACGGCGGCAGGATGATCGGGAGGGCGGCGAACTGGGTGTCATTGGCGCCGGGGATGACGGTGTCGCCGGGCTTGATGTTGAAGAGGACGTTGGTGCCGCCGTCGGAGTTGAACGTGGTCGCGCCGGTGCCGGCGCGGAGCTTGTCGTTGCCGGTGCCGCCGTTGAACGTGGTCGCGTTGGACCCGCCGAGGAGGACGTCGTCGCCCGCGCCGCCGTTGAACACCGTGGGGCGGCTGATGTCCTGATCGATGCGCAGGACGTCATTGCCGTCCCCGCCGTTGACGGTGATGGTGGCGACCGAGCCGAGGCCGAAACGGGCGACCTCGCCCTCGTAGGAGCGGACGACGAGCTGGGCGCTGGCGGCGTCGAATTGCAGGTGGATGTTGTTGTCGTCGGCGTCGCCGTTGACGGTGAGCGCGCCGGCGGCGAGGGCCGCCGTGACGGCCGGCAGGTTGCGGCCTTCCAGGACCTCGATCCCGAGCCGTTTCGACGTGCCTTCGCGCATTCGGCAGCCCTCCCGGCGGATCATCCGCCATGACCCTCACTATCGGCAAGGTTTACCCACCTTCTTGAACCGGCATGATCGGTCAAGCCGGCACATCCCGCGCGACGATAGATGAAACGGTTCAGCGAATCGGGTCCAATTGTCGGGGGCCGCCTCATGACCGCACGAGGATGGATGCTTGCCGGCCTGCTGTTCGCCCAGGCCGCCCAGGCGCAGGCACCCGCGGGCGGCATCACCCCGGTGGCGTACAAGCCGGTGGACCCGGCCCGCGGCGACAATTCGCTGCTGAACAGGCCGACGACGCCGGCCCCGCCGAAGCCGCCGGCGCCGCTGCCGGACCCCTACGGGCCGTCGCCGCCGCACAAGGTCGAGGGCGACCCGCCGCCGGGCTTCACGGGGCGGTCGGGCGTTTTGCCGACGGAGGTGCAGGAGGACGGGCACTTCGTGCCGGTGGAGGACCGCTGGCGGATCGGCCTGCCGGCGTGGGACCGGTACGGCAAGGGCCACCCGCCGCAGGACGACTACCCGTATGACGTGGGCCGCATCTGGGACCCGTACAACCAGAACGTCCTCAAGGGCGACTTCCCCATCCTGGGGCAGCACACGTTTCTGGACCTGACGGCGGTGAGTTTCAGCCTGGCGGAGCCGCGGCTGATCCCCACGGCCACGACGCCGTTCGAGAGCACGCAGAACCAGGGGCAGCGCGAGTTCTTCGGCAACCCCAACCAGTTCCTGTACATCCACCAGCTCTCGGTGAGCCTCGACCTGTTCCACGGGGACGCGGCGTTCAAGCCGGTGGACTGGCGGATCAAGCTGACGCCGACGTTCAACAGCAACAACCTGGCGGTGTCGGAGCTGGCGGTGGTGAGCCCCGACGTGCAGGAGGGCAGTTACCGCTACCGGACATTCTCGACGCTGCAGGAATGGTTCGTGGAGAAGAAGCTGGCCGACATCGGCCCGAACTACGACTTCGTCAGCGTGCGCCTCGGCTCGCAGCCGTTCGTCAGCGACTTCCGCGGGTTCATCTTCAATGATGTGAACCGCGGCGTGCGTCTGTTCGGCTCGTCGGAGGCGAACCGCAACCAGTTCAACCTGGCGTACTTCGACCAGCTCGAGAAGGACACGAACAGCTTCCTGAACACGTTCAGCGGGCGCGGGCAGCGTATCCTGATCGGCAACTTCTACCGGCAGGACTTCATCTGGCCGGGCTACACGATGCAGGCGAGCGTGCACTACAACCACGACGACCCGAGCTTCAAGTTCGACAAGAACCTGTTCCTCGTCCGGCCGGACCCGGTGGGCCAGTTCCAGCCGCACGGGCTGGACGTGGTGTACCTGGGGTTCGCGGGCGACGGGCACATCAACCGGCTGAACCTGTCGCACGCGGTGTACCTGGCGCTGGGGCGCGACAGCAACAACCCGCTGGCCGGCAGGCCGCAGGACATCCAGGCGATGATGGGTGCGGCGGAGCTGTCATACGACCGCGATTATTCACGTTTCCGCACGTCGTACTTCTATAGCTCGGGCGACGGCAACGTGAACAACTTCCACGCGACGGGGTTCGACTCGATCCTGGACGGGCCGAACTTCGCGGGGACGCAGTTCAGCTACTGGCAGCGGCAGAACATCCCGCTGTTCGGGGTAAACCTGAAGCAGCGTCTGAGCCTGGTGCCGGACCTGCGGTCGAGCAAGATCCAGGGGCAGAGCAACTTCGTGAACCCCGGCCTGCACCTGTTCAACGTGGGCTTCGACGTGGACGTGACGCCGAAGATCAAGTGGGTGAACAACGCGAACTTCCTGTGGTTCGACAAGACGGCGTCGCTGGAGACGTTCCTGTTCCAGGGGCAGATCGACCAGTGGATCGGGGCCGACCTGAGCACGGGCATCGAGTACCGGCCGCTGTTGAGCAACAACATCGTGTGCGCGTTCGGGTTCGCCACGCTGTTGCCGGGCAAGGGCTTCAAGGACCTGTACGACCGCTTCAACGAGAACGCGCAGTTCCTGATGGCGGGGTTCGCGCAGGTGACGCTGCTGTATTGAGGGGGACGGGCTCCGGCCCCGGCGGCATGCCGCCGGGGCCGGGGTAGGACACAATCGGACGCGGTGGGTCATGCCTCGGCGGGGGCGGCCTCCGCCGCCGCGCCTTCGTGGGCGCCCACCAGGCCCTCGATCAGGCGCAGCGTCCGCTTCTTCCACGGGCGCCTCCGCTTCTTGCCGCCCTTCTCGGTGCCCGCGGCCTGCACGCCGAGGGCGCGCTGCTGGAGGCGGAGGAGTGTCTGCTGCCGGGCGCACTGCTTGCGCAGCCGCTCGACCTCCTGACGCAGCCCCGCCGTGTCGCCCGCGCCGGCGGCCGGCCTCCTGCCACGCCTCGCCGGCTCGCAGGCCGCCAGCAGGCCGCGCATGGCCCGCGCCTCGGCGGCGTAGTAGCGTACCGGCGACATGCCCGCCGCCCGCGCCGCCTCCGTGGTGCCACGCACCCCCGCCAGCACCTCCAGGATCACCGCCGCCAGACGGCGGGCCTCGGCGCTGGCGCCCTCGATGTCCACCCTCGGCCCGCGCCTCCTCCGCGCGGGCGTGCCCTCGTTGGTGCTCACGGCGTGCCCTCCTCGGGCGGCGGGAAGGCCGCGTCCAGGGGCGAGGTGCCCGGCTCGGGCGGCGGCTCGTCGGCCTGGGCCGCCCACTCGTCGCTCACCCTCCCCTCCGGGCACACCGGGGCCGGCATCGCCGCCGACGCGCCGGCCGGGGGCACGAGGTCCACCTCCCTGCGGCCCTCGGCGGCGGTCATGTAGACACGCTCGCCCTCCGCGTGCAGGCTGAAGGGCCTGCCGCCCACCTGCCCCGTCAGGTAGAACGGCTCGCGCGGCGTGCCGTGGCGGGCGAGGTCCAGCGCGTTCGCCGCCACGCGCTGGCGCAGCGTCGCCAGGACGGCGGGGGCGGCGCCGAAGAAGCGGTCGGCGGGGACGGCGCCGTCGATGCCCTGGTGGGGGCGCTGGAGGTTGTAGTGGTCGATGAAGTGCCCGATCCGCGTGCGGGCGTCGGACAGGTCGAGGAAGACGGCGGCCTCGACGCACTCGCGCCAGAGGGTGCCCCAGAACCGCTCGATCTTCCCCAGCGTCTGCGGGCGGCGCGGGGAGGCCACCACCTGCCTGATGCCGCGGCGCTCCAGCTCCTTGCTGAAGGCGCTCTTGCCGCGCCAGGTGACGTACTGGCTGCCGTTGTCGGTGAGGACCTCCTCCGGCGTGCCGTGGCTGGCCAGCGCGGCGCGCAGCACCTCCAGGACCAGCGCCGTGGACTGGCTGGCGTGCAGGCCGTAGCCGGTGATGAAGCGGCTGTGGTCGTCCATGAAGGCGACGAGGTACACCCGCCGGTTCTGGCGCTTGAGGACGAAGGTGAACAGGTCGGTCTGCCAGAGCTGGTTGGGCCGGGCGCGCTCGAAGCGCCTCTGGTGGTCCGGGTGGGGCCTCGTGAGCGCGGCCTCGGTCTCGTAGCCCGCCTCGTGCAGCACCTTCGCCACCGCCGCCGGGCTGGCGGAGAGGGCGGGGCCGCGGAGGAGCGTGTCGCTGATGCGCTGGCAGCCCCAGTCGGGGTGGGACTGCTTGAGCATGACGATGGTGCGCCGCGTCACCTCGGGCAGGCGCGAGCCCTGCGGCGAGCCGCGCGGTTTGTCCGCCAGCCCCGCCGGGCCGTCGGCCTCGAAGCGGCGCTTCCACTCGTAGAGGGTGTACTTCGACAGCCCGACCAGCGGCGCGAAGTCGCCGGCGGGCAGGCCGGAGCGGCGCCACAGGTCGAGCACGAGCAGACGCTGCTCGTAGGTCAGCCCCGTGGACGGCGCCTTGGCCGGCGGCGTGGGCGTGGCCTTGGGCGCGGGCCGGCGCCCGCGCGCCGGCGAGTGGAGGTGGTTGGGCGTGGGGTCGTCGGGCGGTTCGGGGCCGGCGCGCGTGTCGTCGGCGTCGTGGAGGTCGTCGCGGAAGTCGTCGGTGTCGTCGCGGATCTTCGACATGGCTTTCCCCTGCGGCTTCGCCGCATTTGAGGGAGGCCATTTCCTTCACCGGTTTCCGGCAATACAGTGACAGGGATTACGGCCGGTAGCACAGCAGGCACGGGGGGCTATGGTAGCGTGGGTTGGCAACGACGTGTTGGTCCCCGCCCTTTGGATGCACCAACTCGCGGGGCTGCTCGCGATGGACGCGAGGATCGGTGCCGTCGGCCCCATGTCCAACCTCGCAGGAGAGCAACAGCGGGTCTCCGAGGTGCCCTACCGGATTCAACGCCCAAGTGCCGGCGGGGAATCGAGTGATGTGGGTCTGGACATTAGTCCCGTGGATGACTTCGCGAGGCAGTGGAGGGAGGCCAACAAGGGGCAATGGAAACAGGTGGAACGAGTCGGCGGCTTCTGCTGGCTGGCGAGGCGCGAAGCCGTGGCGACGGCATTCAGCCTCAGCGATGTTGGGGTAGTCAGCGAGGCTGAACTCAGCGCGGGAATCCGGAAGGCAGGATTCCAGATCGCATGCTGCCGTGATCTTATTGTGTATCATTTTGGCAAGCATCTAAGATGACACGTCGCCCATAGGTGGTATTAAAATAATCAAATTCACCCAATGGAGCATAGGGCCTGCCTCCATAGGCAATAAATCCACCAGTGAGCTGGAGGCGGCCGTCACGAAGCTCAAAGGGCCATAGTTCAGAAGAGTTTCCGGCGGGACTCAAGGGCGTGACCCACCCGCCGAAATGCATTGCATCCCAAGGCCGCTCTTCTGGGACCGCGAACACGTACCGGTTGAGGATGTAGAGTTGGCCCAGGCTGACAAAGTTGGTTTCGGTGGGAGTAGGGATCTCTCGATAATACTGATCTGCTGCCTCTCGTATTGATGCAGTATCATTTTGTGCGATCTGATAAAGAATCAAGACGGCCTCTCGCCTTGCCTTGCCGTCCTCTACTTCCAAAGTCAACCACCGTGGCAGCCGGCGCAGCGCAGAGTAAATCGACTTCACTGTCTGCCTAGGAAGCGCGGGGGGACCGGCTGCTCTCGAATCCTTTGCTTGCGGGGTTTTCACATTGTACTGAGTCGCATGTTGCTTCGGTTTCATCAGAGGGAAAAGTAAGTAGACGATTAGTGGCGAGACGAGGAACACGCAACAGAAGCAGAATGAGGAAACGCTCCCAAAAGTCCATCGCTTTCGTAGTGACACTTCCCGGACCGATATGGGACAACATGCGGGGTCTGGAGTGGACATGATCGCCTCTTGTCACGATAAAGAACGAGAAACGATATTCGTCTTTCAACGACTACTTATGGGGAAAAACCACGCTGGCTGTCTCTTCGATCGTTTTTGTGGCAGGATTTTGCAATGGCTTGTCCCAATTATTCACATGAACCGTCATAGAATGCTTGAGTCCTGGGCCTCCTACCGTCGCCATCCGCCAGATCGCAGGAGGGCCACCTCCAACGCCGAACGTCGCCAAGGCGGCACCTGCGCCGGGAATGCCGAGCCTCCAACTTTCCCCAGGTACATCCAGCGCCTTATCCCAGGGTACGTAGTAGGCCTCCCCTTCTACTTTCATGAATCCCTTGACCGGCACCCGCGATGTTCCAGCCTTACCAAAAAAGGCACCAAAATCTAACGCGAACACGTCTTGATCTTGGTTGACCCAGGTGAAATCATCCGCTGATTTTGGAGCGGCAGCGTCCTGCTTGGCAATCGCTTTGATCACTCCACTCTCGACCCTCCACAGTTCGTAGTAGACGTGCGGCTGTTTCAGTCCGGCGGTAAGAGGTCCAGTAACTCCTTTGAAAATTGGCGGAACCCCTGCCCCTGGACGGTTGGTAATCTGATTCGACCTGCTTGACATTGCTACACGTTGTACAATAAATCCATTTAGATTGACTGGATTCTTGGCTTTTAAGGTCCATCGAATTGTATAACTTGGGACGATCCCGTTTTTTGTATCGACCGTTTTCTTCCGTGCTCCGGGCTCTTCAGTAATCCCAAGTGTTGCCCATTCCACCATTGGGCCACGTCCTGGTCCTGGACCCCCACCGATTGAGGCAAATTTCCCAATTCCCAGGCCCATGCTCGGGTTTGGCGGAGTTCCAGGCTGCAATCCGGACGGATCGGCCCACTGTGTGGGTGCGTTCCCAACATACCTATAGAGGTTGCTGTCACCGGCGCTAAATCCGCTGGGATCTTGGGCGTACCAGCGCGCGATGTCGGCCCCGTAATACCTCGCCCGGTTATACTGCTGCTTCGTTTGAGCATCTCTCTCCCGACCCGTCCATGCGTACCGTCCGGAGTAACTCGGGTCAGTGTCGGCTAGCGTTGCCCCGGTCGCGTCCCTGCGCTCGGAGATCTCCCCGTTGGCAGTGTAGACGATGGCCTCGTTCAACGCAGCTCCGTCCTGCACGGCCCGTGTGCCCTATGCGTAATTCATGTCACTGTCCGGCGCGGAATCGGTGAAGGAATTCGCCTCCCGGTGTAGGAGAGATACCCTTGCGCCACCAGCACGGCGCCGGTGGCCTCGCGCCGCCTCTTCTCACGTTCCTGTTGCAGCGCGCCCCCCTCCAGGCCATCGTAGCCCTCCTGCTCTCGCCCCGCAATCTCCTTTTCCAGCGCCTCGCGGAATGTCGCCCTCTCCTGCTCCGTGATCGGCACCCGCGCCTGCCACGCCTCCTCCGGCGTCGGCCCGTTCTCGCCGTGTGGCATCGCGAACGAGTTCGCCTGCTCGCGCGCCGCCTCGATGTCCTCGCACGTCCACGCCCCCGGCCTCCCGTGCCGCGCCGCCTCCTCGTGGACGCGCGTCTTCAGCGACCCGATGCCGGCCTCGATGGCCCCGTTGTACCTCGGCGTGTAAGGCGGCGAGCGAAGCACCGTCACGCCCTCACACTCTAGCAACGCCATCACCTCCGCCCCGCGGAAGTGCCCGCCGTTGTCCGCCTTCAACACCAGCGGCCTACCCCATCTCCCGAACAACGCCGTCAGCGCCGCGGCCGTCGTCGCGGCGGTGGCCTCCTCACACGCCTGCCACCACAGGGCGTAGCCGCTCGCCAGGTCACGCACCGCCAGCACCCAGCGATAACGCCCGTCGATCAAACAAGGCGCCTCGCTGTAGTCGATGGCCCAGACGGCCCCCGCCCTCTCCCAGCACAGCACCTTCACCGCCCGCCTCTCGCGCCGGACGCGGCGGTACCTCCTCCGCAGGTCCGCCAGCTCGGCCCGCGCCACGTCGGGGAACTGCCGGCGCAGATGGGGCAGGCTCAGCCGCCCCGACGCACCGGCCAGCGCCGCGATCACCTCGTTACGCCGCGTCACCGATGCCCGCTTCAACGGCCGCCCACGCGGAAGTGCCTCACGCCCGCGCCGCAGCCACGAGCGCAAGGTCCGCGTCTTCACGCCGATCCGCGCCGCCGCCTGCCCCAGCGTCATCCCCTGACGCCGCGCCGCCCTCGCGAAACCCGCCGCCCGGCCTCGCGCCCTCTCCTCCCGCCGACGCCGGCCCATCTGCCAGCCCACCCCGCGCCGACGCGCCGGCCCATGCTGCTTCTCGCCCCCGCCGCCGGTCACTTCCGGCGGCCGCCCTTCCGCCGGCTGTGTCGTTTTCCCGCTGCGGCCTTCGCGGCCAGTGCCGGCAACACCAGGGCGATCTCCTCCCCCACCCTCGCCGCCTCCAGCTCGAGCCGGGCCTCGTCCTCGCCTGCGGGTGCGGCTGTGGGCGGGGCTGCCGGCCTGCCGGGCGGGCGAGGCGCGAGGCCGTCAAGCGCCGCCTGCAACGCCTGATGCCGCAGGGCGTGGAAGCGTGACTCGCAGACGCCGAGCATCTCGCAGGCCTCAGCGACACGGCACTCGCCGGACAGGGTACGCAGGATGACCTCCAGGCGGCGCTTCTCCTGCGCCGGGCCGGTCAACTTCTCGACGTATTCAGGCCCTGCCGCTCGCCTGCCTCGCATGTCATGCCTCCGCGTCTGCTTCTGCACCGGAGATATGGCGGATTCGACATCTCCAGGACGGGACGGGGTGGATGGCGTGCCTGCGGCTACGCCACCGGAGCCGGGCCTGCGGCCCGGCCGGCAGGCCAGGCGGCCCGCCCTACGTGAAGAGCGGCGACGCCCATGCGTCCTCGGCTCCACATGCGGTATCACACCATACGGGGCGGGCGATTCACAGAGCAGTTTGGGCGTCAATGAGCGCGGGCGCTGATTGTCGCTGACATTCCCTCACCGCCGGCGGACGCCGGACGGCCCGCGCCCCGTGGTGAGCATGTGAGCGGGTGAGCAAGTGACTCGCGCACTCGCTGCCTGACCGTGACACGATGCGACAGTAGGCGCCAGAGTCACATGCGCACTCGGGGGAGGAGTGCGCATGTGACTCTCGGGCGTGGGCAGGTGAAATCGGGGCAGGGATTGCATTGCAGGGGGGGTGTCTGGGGGGGTGCAATGCAATGCAATTCGCCCCACCCGGCCACACCTCTCGTCTCCTGCCGTCCGATCCTTCGCCCCGGCTGAGGTACGACCACGCGGACGCCCGTCACGGCCCCTCCTCGTCAGTCCTCGCCGGTTTTCGCCACGCAGACACGGCCAGCAGCACCACGCAGAGGACGATTCCGACCTCGGCCCAGCCACACGTCAGGATCGTCCGGCTGAACAGCATGTCACGTCCCGCCTCGCCACCTCTCCACCCCACCCCGGCCTTCACCGTTTCCGCCCCGGCAGGCGGTCCAGCTTCGCCGGCGCCGTCGGCCTCGGGATTCGATATCACCCGGCTCCGCAACGCCCTGCCGGGGCCTCACGGAAGAGGCGGCGGCCTGCCTCCGCTCGCCCCTTCATGCCCCCTCCGCCGGCGGCAGGTCGCCGAGCGTCCGCAGGCCGTACATCTGCAGGAACTTCCGCGTCGTCTCGTAGAGCGACGGGCGGCCGAGGGAGTCGTCGCGCCCCGCCAGGCGCACCAGGCCACGCTCCATCAGCAGCCGCAGCACCTCGGCGCAGCCCACGCCGCGGATGCCCTCGATGTCGGCCCGCGTGATCGGCTGGCGGTACGCCACCACCGCCAGCGTCTCCCGCGCCGCCGGCGTCAGCGTCGCCTCCGCCACCCCGCGCCGCAGCCGCGCCACCCACGGGTGCAGCTCCGGGCCCGTCAGCAACTGCCAGCCGCCGGCGATCTCCTCCACCCGGAACGCGCTCCCCTCCCGCTCCAGCAGGTCGCGCAGCCGGGTGACGGCGGCGCGCGCCTGCGCCGGCTCCAGCCCCGCCGCCTGCGCCAGCTTCCGCGGCGCCAAGGGCTCGTCCGCCGCGAACAAGGCCGCCTCCACGGCCGCCGCCTCCGCGTCCCGCGCCAGCTCGTGGGCCGGGGAGGCGGACGCGTCCTCCGCCGGCCGCAGCGCCGGCGGGATCGGGTGGTTCCACGCACGCCGGGGCGGGACGATGCGTGCGGGCGCGAGGGGGTGGGGCATGGCGTCGGCCTCCGTGGGCGCTCTTCCTTGCCGGGGCGCGGGCCCCGCCATATGGTAACGTCCTATCGATCCCGGACCGATGGGGCGCGTCATGGAATACTTCGGCCTGACCGGCCTGCTCCAGGGGCTTCTCGAAGGCTGGCCCTTCAACATGACCGCCGACGCGCGCCCCTGGGCCTCCCTCCTGGCCGCGGTCATCTCCTGCCTCGTCTGCCTCAACTTCGTCGCCGTCAGCGCCATCTTCTTCATCTGGCTCGAACGCAAGGTCGCCGGACGCATCCAGGACCGCCTCGGCCCCACCCGCGTCGGCGGCAAGTTCGGCTGGCTCCAGACCCTGGCCGACGGCCTCAAGCTCCTCGTGAAAGAAGACCTGATCCCCAAGGACGCCGACGGCATGCTCTTCCGCCTCGGCCCCTACATCGCCTTCGCCGGCGCCTTCGCCGCCTTCATCGCCCTGCCCTTCGCCAAGGGCTGGTCCGCCTACGGCACCGCCACCGGCGGCTTCGCCATCGGCGTCTTCTTCATGCTCGCCGTCATGTCCACCGAGGTCTTCGGCATCATCCTGGCCGGCTACGGCTCCGGGTCGAAGTGGTCCCTCTTCGGCGGCATGCGCGAGGCCGCCCAGATGGTCAGCTACGAGGTGCCCATGGCGATCTGCGTCCTCGTCCCGGTCATCGCCGCCGGCAGCATGGACCTGGGCAAGGTGTGCGGCTTCCAGGAGGGCTTCTTCTGGAACTGGTACGTCTTCCGCGACCCGTTCACCTTCCTCGCCTTCTGGACCTACTTCATCTGCGCCACGGCACAGTGCAAGCGCGCCCCCTTCGACCTCGCCGAGGCCGAGTCCGAGCTGGTCGCCGGCTTCCACACCGAGTACTCCGGCCTCCGCTGGTCGTTCTTCTTCATGGCCGAGTACGGCGCCATGTTCGCCGTCTCCGGCATCGCCACGCTGCTGTTCCTCGGCGGCTGGCACACGGGGCTGGTGCCCAGGGACCTGTCGGAGATCCCGGTGCTGTCCTGGCCGATGGCGGGTTTCAACATCGGCAACCTCCTCAACGCCGTCGTCTTCATCCTCAAGTGCTGGGTCCTGGTCTTCGTGATGATGTGGGTCCGCTGGACCCTGCCGCGCCTGCGCATCGACCAGGTGATGATGACCTGCCTCAAGTACCTTCTGCCGATCTCCTGCGCCCTCCTCCTCGGCGTGTCGCTGTGGGAGGTGCTGGCGCGGCCCTACGTCGGGCAGTACTTCAAGTTCGCCCTGGCCGCCCTCAGCGTCGCCGTCGTCGCGGTGACGATGGTCAAGATCGTCTCGACGCCGAGCAACGTGCCGGTGGGCGTCGTGGACGTCCCCTGGAGCCCGGTGACCCCGCCGGGCGCCCTGTCCGGCAAGCAATGACCCGCGAGGCCGCCACGCGATGACCCTCCCCGTCGTGCTGTTCTACACCCTCGCCGCCATCACGGCCGGCTGCGCCGTCGGCGTCGTCGTGTCGCAGAACATCGTCCGCGCCTCCACCTGGCTGTTGTTCACGCTGGCGGGCACCGCCGGCGTCTTCTTCCAGCTCGGCGCCGACTTCATGGGCGCCACCCAGCTCCTCATCTACGTCGGCGGCACCCTCGTCCTCGTCGTCTTCGGCGTCATGCTCACCGCCTCCGGGCCGTTCATCAGCATGAAGATCACCGCCGCCGAGTGGGCCATGAACCTCGCCGTCGGCCTGCTCCTGTACGCCGTCCTCGCCGTCGCCCTGTGGCGTGTCGAGCCGCCCCCCGGCGCCAACCTCGACACGCCCATGCCGTCCAGCAAGGCCCTCGGCGCCGCCCTCCTCGGGGACGAGAAGGTCACGCCCACCGCGTCCATCACGGGCACCCATTCGGCCAGGCCCGTGGAGCGCCAGAAGATGGCGTACCTGCTGCCGTTCGAGATCGTGTCCGTGCATCTGCTCGTCGTGCTGGTCGGGGCCGCCTACCTCGCCCGCGCCAAGCGCCGCAAGACCCCGACGGAGGTGGCGTCCGCATGATCGGCCTGAATCAATACCTGATGCTCGGCGCCCTCCTCTTCGTCGCCGGCGTCCTGTGCATGGCGACGAAGCGCAACGCCATCGGCATCCTCATGGGCGTCGAGCTGGTGCTCAACGGCGCCACCGTGAACTTCGTGGCCTTCGCCCGCTACAACCCGGCGTTCGCCGTCGAGGGCCAGATCTTCGCCCTCTTCGTCATCGTGATGGCCGCCGCCGAGGCCGCCGTCGCGCTGGCGATCGTCCTCAACTTCTACAACAACCACCTGAGCGTGGACGTTGATACCGCCGAGGAGCTGAAGGGCTGACCCTCATGGATTATCTCCTCAAGACCCCGGCGTACTTCTTCGTCGTCGCCACGCTCCTGCCGCTGGCGTCGTTCCTCGTCATCCTCATCGCCAGCGGCGTCTGGGCGTTGGCCCGCCGCTACGACTGGGAGGACGTGCAGAACGCCCTCTCCGGCGAGCAGGCCAGCAAGGGCGCCGCCTACCTCGCCATCGGCGCCATCGGCCTGGCCGCCGTGTGCAGTTTCACGGGCGGCTACCTGTACTGGGCCGACATCGACCACTACCACGCCAGCAAGCACCACGCCGAGCACGAGGTGCAGCACCTCAAGGCCGATCTGGCGGCGGCCGAGAAGGCGAAGGACGAGAAGAAGGCCGAGTCCTACACGTTCCAGCTCAGGAAGGCCGAGGAGGCCGAGCACGCCGTCGAGAAGGAGTGGGCCAGGACGAAGGCGGATCGTTGGGAGGGCCGGATCTACAAGGTCTTCCAGCTCAGCAACACCGGCACGCATGACCCGGACCGCGGCTCGTTCGCCGAGATCGGGTACAAGCTCGACAGCCTCTCCGTGCTGATGTTCTGCATGGTCACGTTCGTCGCCACGCTCATCCACCTGTTCTCGTCGGCGTACATGGGCGAGGAGCTGCCGGCCGAGGACGCCGAGGACCACCACGTCCACACCGCCGAAGGGCACCTGCACCGCCGCGGACGCTACGCGCGGTTCTTCATGTACCTGTCGCTGTTCTGCTTCTCGATGCTCAACCTCGTCCTCGCCGACAACCTCTTCCAGGTCTTCGTGTCCTGGGAGCTGGTCGGCATCTGCTCGTTCCTGCTGATCGGCTTCTACTTCGAGCGGCAGTCGGCCAGCAACGCCGCCAACAAGGCGTTCATCACCAACCGCATCGGCGACGCCGGCTTCATCATCGGCCTGCTGATCTGCTGGGGCTACCTCGGCACGCTCAACTTCGACAAGATGTTCGCCCAGGTCCGCCACCCGCTCGAGGACGCCCACCACAACGCCGGCCCCTTCGCCGGACGCATCGTCCGCGGCGAGTACATGCCCGAGGCCAAGACCCCCACCGTCCGCGTCGGCGGGGCCGAGGGCAGCGTCGCACTTCTGTTCCCGTCGAAGCCGCTCGGCGAGGAGGGCGACGAGAAGAAGAAGGCGGCCCTCCAGAAGCAGCTCGCCGCCGCCACCACGGACGCCGAGAAGGCTCGCATCACGTACGAGCTGGCCGTCCTGAAGACGCACTTCGACAGCCTCGCCAAGGGCAGCAAGGTCAAGGTCGGCGGCAGCGACCGCATGCCGGAGGAGCACGGCGCCATGCCGTACTGGATGCTCGTGGCCGCCGGCCTGGGCATCTTCCTCGGCTGCATGGGCAAGTCGGCGCAGTTCCCGCTCCAGGTCTGGCTCCCCGACGCGATGGAGGGTCCGACGCCCGTCTCCGCACTCATCCACGCGGCCACGATGGTCGCCGCGGGCGTCTACCTGGTGGGCAGGTGCTTCCCCCTGTTCACGCCCGAGGTGCTGGTCACCATCGCCTACATCGGCGCCATCACACTCTTCGTCGCCGCCACCATCGCCTTGGTGGCCACCGACATCAAGAAGGTGCTGGCGTACTCCACCGTCTCGCAGCTCGGCTACATGATGCTCGCCCTGGGCATCGGCGGCTGGGTGGCCGGCCTGTTCCACCTCATCACCCACGCCGTCTTCAAGGCCCTCCTCTTCCTCGGCTCCGGCTCCGTCATCCACGGCTGCCACCACGAGCAGGAGATGACGAAGATGGGCGGCCTGTTCGACAAGATGCGCATCACGGCGCTGACGATGCTCATGGGCGTGCTGGCCATCGCCGGCATCCCTCTCTTCTCGGGCTGGTACAGCAAGGACGCCATCCTGGCGCAGGCCGCGGGGTACGCCCACGTCCACCCGCACCACGCCCTGCTTTTCATCCTGCCGCTGATGACGGCGGGGATCACGACGTTCTACATGTTCCGCATGTGGTTCATGACGTTCACCGGCAAGCCGCGCGACCACCACGTCCACGACCACGCCCACGAGTCGCCGTGGCAGATGACCGTCCCGCTGGTCATCCTGGCCGTCCTGAGCGTCACCGTGGCGTGGAGCCATCGTCCCTGGGACGCGACGAGCAGCTACCTCGAACACGCCATCCACTCGGCGCAGCCCGTGTCCGTGATGGCCGACTTCGGGGCGGTGCATGACCACCACGAGGAGTTCCCGACGGAGGCGGCCAAGCCCGACAAGGTGAGCGAGCGGCACTGGGCGCACCACTACCACGACGCGGCGGGGATGCTGGCGCTGCTCCTGGTGGGCATCGGCCTGACGTTCGCGCTGTTGACGTACTACTTCAACGTCCTGAACCCCGACGAGGCACGCGAGCAGTTCCCGGCGGTGTACGACTTCCTCGTCCACAAGTGGTACTTCGACGAGGCGTATAGCGTGCTGATCGTGCGTCCGGCGATGGTCGTGGCCCGGGCGTTCCGCTGGTTCGACCTCACGTGCCTGGACGGGGCCATCCACGGCACGGCCCGCGGCGCCATCGCCGTCAGCAAGGCGCACGGCGCGGTGGACAAGTGGTTCGTGGACTGGATCGTGAACCTCATCGCCGTCGTGACCCGCGGCGTGGGCTACTCGCTGCGGGCGGTGCAGACGGGCTTCCTGCGGAGCTACATCCTGTTCCTCGCCCTGGCGGCGGTGGGTCTGTTCGTGCTGCTGATCTGGTTCGTGTCGCCCCCCAACCCTGGCTGACGTGCGGCGGGCTCATCATCGAGACGACAAGGGATTCTCCCAATGGTCGAGTACGATTTCTGGTGGATGACCGCGCTGATCTTCGCCCCGTGCGTCTTCGCCCTGGGCCTGATCTTCTTCCCGCGCGGCGCGGAGAAGGGGATGCTGTGGTGGACCCTCGTCGGCACCGCCGTCACGATGGGCATCAGCATCGCCGTCTTCATCAACTTCAAGGGGGGCGTGGTGGACCCCGCCGTGGCCGGCAAGGCCAACGCCTCCGTGTGGGCCAGCCAGGGTCTCGACGCCCGCGCCAGGGCGGTGGACGACGCCGCCGCCACGACGCCGCTCAATCATGACTGGGTCAGCCGCACCCCCTGGATCCCCCGATTCAACATCGACTACTACCTCGGCATCGACGGCATCAGCATGGCCATGGTCCTGCTGACGACCGGCCTGTTCTTCCTGTCGATGATCGCGTCATTCAACATCAAACGCTACGAGTCGCCGGAGCGGTTCGTTCGCGGCTACTGCATCCTGTTCCTCGTGCTTGAGACGGGCGTGCTGGGCACGTTCCTCGCGCTCGACTTCTTCCTCTTCTACATCTTCTGGGAGGTCATGCTCCTCCCGATGTACTTCCTCATCGGCGTGTGGGGCGGGCCGCGCCGCGAGTACGCCGCCATTAAGTTCTTCCTGTACACCCTGCTCGGCTCGGTGTTCATCCTGATCGCCCTGATCGGCTTCTACTTCACCGACCTCCGCGACTTCGCCGACCCCAAGCCCCTGGCCGACGCCCGCAAGGCGTACCAGGACGAGCGCCCGGGCATGACCGAGGCCCAGGCCGCCGCCCAGACGCCCTATAACACCTTCGACCTCGTCGTCCTCGCCCGCGCGGGCAGGGCGGCCCTGGAGTACATGGGCAACGGCCGCGACATCACCAAGGTCAACACGCCCGCGCTGATCGAGGCCCGCAAGAAGGGCGACACAACGGCGCAGCAGGCGGCCAAGGCCCGCTTCGACGCCCAGTGGTTCTTCACGCCCGCCTTCCAGCTCACGATGTTCCTCTTCCTGTTCATCGGCTTCGCCATCAAGGTGCCGGTCTTCCCCTTCCACACCTGGCTGCCCGACGCCCACGTCGAGGCCCCCACCCCCATCTCGATGATCCTCGCCGGCATCCTCCTCAAGCTCGGCGGCTACGGCATCCTCCGCATCGCGTACCCGGTGTGCCCCTGGGCCGCCGAGCACCTCGCGACGTGGCTGGCGGTCTTCGGCGTGATCAACATCGTCTACGGCGCGTTCGCGGCGATGGCGCAGACCGACTTCAAGAAGCTGGTCGCCTACTCGTCGGTGAGCCACATGGGCTACGTCATCCTGGGCATCGCGGTGTGGTCGTCCGCCGACTACGCCAAGTCGTGGAGCCTGGGCATGAACGGGGCGATGTTCCAGATGATCGCCCACGGCATCACCTCGGCCGGCATGTTCTTCTGCGTCGGCGTCATCTACGAGCGGGCCCACCACCGCAACCTCGACAACTTCAGGGGCCTCTACGAGCCGATGCCCCTGTACGGCGGGATCAGCGCCATCATCTTCTTCGCCGCCATGGGCCTGCCGGGGATGTGCGGGTTCATCGGCGAGGTCATGGTGGTCATGTCCGTGTGGACGTTCGCCCCCGGCGGCCACCAGTGGGTGGGCGTGACGATGGCCGTGCTGAGCGCCGCCACCGTGGTGCTGACGGCGGCGTACATCCTGTGGACGATCCAGCGCGTCTACATGGGCACGAACCCGCAGTACAAGAACTACAAGGACATCACCTTCGAGGAGCTGGCGTGCATCGTGCCCATCGTCATCTTCTCCGTCCTGCTGGGCGTGAGGCCCGACCTCGTGCTGTCGTGGATGGAGCCGGCCGTGGCTCTCCTGGTCGATTCCCTGGTCCGGTTCCGCTGAGAGGGGCTCTGCCGTGCTTCCGTCCATCAACACCGGGGAACAGATCAAGAGCCTGCTCGGCTTCGCCCCCGAGCTGCTCGCCTGCCTCACCATCGTCCTGATGCTCGTCCTGCGCCTGTTCCCCGGCTCGGGGAAGTCGCACGTCGGCCCCCTCGCCATCATCCTGACCCTGCTGTCCCTCGCCTGGAGCGTCGGCCAGTGGGCCGGCGTCCCCGACGTCATGTCCGGCAAGGGCTACCTCCTCGACCCCCTCCGCCCCGGCGAGAAGGAGGCCCTGTTCGGCGGCCTGCTCGTCAACGACCACCTCACCGTCTACCTGCGGATGTTCCTCTACTCCTTCGCCGCCCTCGTCATGTGGCTCTCGCTCGTCACCGGCATCCCCGACGCCGAGGACTCCGCCGACTTCTACGTCCTGCTCCTGGGCAGCACCCTCGGCATGGTGCTGATGGCCTCCGCCACGCACCTCCTCATGGTGTTCATCGCCGTCGAGATGGCGTCGCTGCCGAGTTACGCCCTGGCCGGATTCCTCAAGGGCAAGCGCCAGGCGTCCGAGGCGGCCCTCAAGTACGTCGTCTACGGCGGCGGCGCCTCCGGCGTGATGCTGTACGGCATCAGCCTGCTGGCCGGCCATTTCGGCACGGGCTACCTCCCGGACGTGGCGCTCGGCATGGCGCACTCCCTGGCGTCGCCGGGGCAGGCCGTCGATCCGATCCTGGTCCTCGGCTCGCTGTTCATCCTCATCGGGATCGCGTTCAAGCTGGCGGCCGTGCCGTTCCACTTCTGGTGCCCCGACGTGTTCGAGGGGGCGGCCGCGGAGGTCGCCGGCTTCCTGTCGGTCGCCAGCAAGGCGGCGGCCCTGGCCATGCTCGCCCGCTTCACGCTCATCCTGGGCGGCCTTGACCCGCTGGTCGCCGCCGATGACGCCGCCGGCGTCGAGCGTTGGAAGCGCCTCGTCGGCTACATCATCCCGGCGCTGGCGTTCCTGGCGGCGTTGACCGCCACATTCGGCAACCTGGCGGCCTACGGCCAGACCAACCTCAAACGCCTCCTGGCGTACTCGACCATCGCCCACGCCGGCTACATGATGATGGGCCTGTGCGCCCTGTCCCGCCTGGGGACGGAGTCGGTGGCGTTCTACCTCGTGGCCTACCTCTTCATGAACCTCGGCGCCTTCGCCGTCGTCGCCTTCCTCCGCAACCAGACCGGCAGCGAGGACCTGGCCGACTTCCGCGGCCTGGTGCGGCGTTCGCCGGTCATGGTCATCACCCTGGCGTTCTTCCTCCTGTCGCTGCTGGGCATCCCGCCGCTGGTGGGGTTCATCGCCAAGTTCATGGTCTTCCGCGCCCTGTGGGTGCAGGGCCAGGCGTTCTACCTCGATAACCAGCCCGGCCTGGGGGCGACCCTCATCGGCCTTCTCGCCGTCGCCGGCCTGAACACCGTCATCAGCGCGGTGTACTACCTGAAGGTGCTGAAGGTCATGATCATCGACCGGCGGACGGAGGACGTGGAGGGCGGCGAGCCGCCGCCCCTGCGTGAGCCGATCCCGGCGACGGCCTACGCCTCGATCATGGCCGTCGCGACGCTGGCGCTGGGCGTCCTGTGGGGGCCGCTCGACACCGCCAGCCGCAAGACCGCCGCCCGCTTCCGCACGGCGCCCGGCAAGGACGACGCCCCACAGGTGGAGCCGAAGGGGAAAGACGGCCCGGGCATGTTCCCCAAGGGCGACGGCGGCAAGGCGGGCGGCAAGGCCGGCGGCAAGGGGAAGGCGAAGGGCAAGGGCGGCGTCGGCAAGGGGGCGGAGTGATGCTCGACGAGAAATCCACACAGGCCCTCGCCACCATCGTCCGCCGCGAGAGCCGCTCGCTGCTGGCCTACACCACCGACTCGTTCCCCTGGTCAACGGCCGCCCGCGAGCCGGCCGTCGCCGCCCTGCGCGAGGCGTCGGCCCTGGTCGGCGATGCGGTGGCCGCCGTCGGCGCCTTCCTGGCGAAACGCCGCGTCACCCCGCCCAGGATGGGCTCGTACCCGACGTACTTCACCTACTGCAACTTCCTGGCGATCGATTGGTGGCTGCCGCGGCTGATCGCCTCCGAGAAGAATTCGCTGGCGGCCCTGGAGGCCGAGCTGAAGGGCATCCCCGACGCCGACGCCCGCAAGGTGGCCGCGGACCTGGCCGAGGCGAAACGGCAGGCGCTCGCCCGGCTGGAGACGCTGGCCGGGCGGCCGGCGGCGGCCTGACATGGCCCTGATCGACACGCACGCCCACCTCGACGACGGCCGCTTCGACGGCGGCCGCGACGAGGTGCTGGCCCGCGCCGTCGCCGCCGGGCTGGAGCGCGTCATCGCGGTGGGGACCACCGCCGAGTCGAGCCGGGCGGTGATCCGTCTGGCCGAGGCGTCGCCGCTGGTGTTCGCGACAGTCGGCATCCACCCCAACGAGGCCGGGGCGGCGTCTCCGGGTGACTGGGAGGAGATCGAGCGGCTGGCGGCGCACCCGCGTGTCCGCGGCATCGGCGAGACGGGCCTCGACCGTTACCGGGACCGCACGCCGTTCGCCGTGCAGGAGGAGTCGTTCCGACGGCACCTGGAGCTGGGGCGAACGCTCGACCTGTGCGTGGTGATCCACTGCCGCGACGCCGAGGAGGACGTGTTGCGGCTCCTGAAGGAGCGATTCCGGCGACACGGGCCGATCCGCGCGGTGCTGCACTCGTTCACGGGCAGCGTCGCCGGGGCGGCCGAGGCGGTGGCGATGGGCCTGCACGTCTCGCTGGCGGGCATGCTCACCTACAAGAAGGCGGCGGACGTGCGTGAGATGGCCGCGACGGTGCCGCCCGACAGGCTCCTGGTGGAGACGGATAGCCCGTACCTGTCTCCGGAGCCGGTGCGAGGGCGGCGCAACGAGCCGGCGCACGTCGTCCACACGAACGCCTGCCTGGCCGGCCTGCACGGGCTGACGCCAGAGGCGATGGCGGCCAGGACGACGGCGAACGCACGGACGCTGTTCAAGCTGCCTTGAGGGACAGAGGGGTGGCCCCCGTGGTGGAAGGGCGGCCGCGGTGCGCGGCCCCGGCGGCTTCGGCCCACACCACCAAAGTGGCGAGGAGGTGCCGGGCGTGTCGCACACCGCCAGGTGCGATAAGGGTGCCAAGGGTGCCAAGAAAGCCAAGGGTGCCCGCGAGGCCCTCGGGATCGCCGCCAGCGCCGTCATATCGATGACGATGACGCCCCGCCAGCTCAAGGGTGCCGACCAAGGGTGCCAACCGTGCGAACGTGGATGGCCACCTTGCCCGCCCCTCATCAGGCGTGGGGTGACCCGCTGGCCGGACGGCGGCACCGCGCCCCGTAACCGACGAGGCGGGTGTGGGAATGAGACGGAAGGAGACAGGTGGGATGGCCGGGTGGTGCGGATTGCATTGCATTGCACCCCCCAAGGCACCCCCGTGAAATGCAAATCCCCGGCGGGATTTGCATTGCAGGGCCGGTGGTCAGACCGCCAACGCCCGTGGCGTGGCCGCCCTCCACGTCTCATTTTGTCTAACTCGACAGGTCGGGTGAACGGCTACCGCGCCCCTACCGGACACCCAGCGTGGCCTCGCGGTGATGCCGTGGGGAGTGGAGGAGCCCGCCACAACCGCCCCACCTCCTCGGGCCTTCCGGCACCCATCCTCGCCACATGGCGCCAATCCAAAACCGCGTCGCGGACACCGGCCCCATCGGGCGGGCCGCGTGGCTGCCTCACGCCGTCTTGCGGATGCCCAGGTCCGTCAGGGTGAACAAGGGCCGGTACAGGTATTTCGGGGAGAAGACCTCACGGGCGCCCTCCTCACGGTCCACGATGCAGGTGACGGCGACGACCGTCGCCCCGGCGCGTTCGACCTCCTGGACGGCCTGGAGGGCGGATCCGCCGGTGGTCAGCACGTCATCGACGATGGCGACGCGGGCGCCCGGCGGCAGCACGCCCTCGATGCGCTCCTGCGATCCGTGGCCCTTGGGCTGCTTGCGGACGAAGAAGCCCTCGAGCTGGCGGCCGGCCTGGTGGGCGCGGCAGGCGATGGCGGCGGTCAGGGGGATGGCCCCGACCTCGAGGCCGCCGACGGCCTGGATGTCGAGATCCTGGAGCTGCGCCCAGAGGGCGTCGGCGAGGAGGGAGATGCCCTCGGAGTGGAAGAGTATCTTCTTGGAGTTGATGTAGAAGTGGCTCTCCTTGCCGGAGGCGAGGGTGAACTTCCCGGTGAAGACGGCGCGGGAGAGGAGGAGGGCGAGGAGTCGCTCGCGGTCAAAGGGGAGCATGGCGGGGCCTCGGGGCAGGCGGGGTCCAGGGTGGGGTGGTCGCGAGGGGCGGGGTTGTCGGGAAAACAACAAGCCCCGCCGGCCTTGAGGGGCCGGCGGGGCTGAAGTTTGACATTCGGTAGAGGGAGAGAGTCAAAGCGTGATGACGTTCGATCATTGTTGGCCGGCCGCTCGCGCGGCTGGGGCCAGGTCAATCCTTAGAAAGGAGGTGATCCAACCGCAGGTTCCCCTACGGTTACCTTGTTACGACTTAGTCCCAATCAGGAGTTGGAGGTTAGACGCTTGCCCCTCTTGCGAGTTGGCGCGGCGGCTTGGCCCCCCCCTCCCTTTCGTGGCTTGACGGGCGGTGTGTACAAGGCTCAGGAACACATTCAC
>CAZVZK010000040.1:41177-73005 GCA_964630925.1 uncultured Alcaligenaceae bacterium | reverse complement strand
GAACTATCGTGCCATGCCCGCCGAATGCGACAGTTAATAAACTCGCTACCCTTAGGGCGGAGGGACGGCGATGAAAACGGTCACCATGCCCCCAACTGTTCGGCACCCCCTGTTCGACCCGGAGAGCTACTACGGGCGATGCCGCGCTCGTGTTTACGGCGCGGACAAGACCCGGGGTTGGTTTTACTGGTTGATTTCGGAGGCACGCCGCAACGAGGGGGCGTGGGTCAAGGACGGGTCACCGAATGCGGGGCAGCCGCTCCTCGGCCATCCTGCACGGCTCCTCGACTACCTCCCTGCCGAGGGCTTCTTCGCGGGGCACGGCTTCTGCCTCCCCGCCGAGGCTTGTCTCTGGATCGGCGCGGACGGCCCCGAAGAAGGCGTCGGCCTGCACGTCGACTTCCGTGGCCCCACGCCGCTCGGGGCCGCCCGTGCGTTCCTGATCGACGACGACATCCTCCCAAAGTTGACCGCATTCTGCCCTTCGGAGCTGGCCACCTCGACACGCGGCGTCCTGGCGTGGGTCCTCCGCCGGGAGGTGGTGGCTTCCTTCCCGGCGCTAGCCGGCCTGCTCTCGGCGATGCCGGAGGTCGATTTCACCGCCGGGCCGGACGGCACGGAGGCCCGCGTCCGCTTCCCCGACGGGTCGATGCCCGAGGGCCTGACCGCCTTCCCGCCGCGCCGCGGGGGGCTCAACGTCGTCGTCGTGCCGGACGAGGCCGGCTGACACGCCTGGCCGTACAATGCCCCTCCGCCCAGAGGGATGGTCCGACACGATGACGACACCGCTGCTCGTCCGGGCGGCCCGCGGCGAGGCGGTGGAACGCCCGCCCGTCTGGGCCATGCGTCAGGCCGGCCGCTGGGACCCCGAGTTCCAGAGGCTCCGCGCCGGACGCACCTTCTACGAGTTCTCCGAAGACGCCGCCCTCGCCGCCGAGGCGTCGCTGCTGCCGCGGCGTTTCGGCGTCGATGCCATCATCCTCTTCTACGACATCACCTCGCTGCCCGTGGCGATGGGCCAGACGTACACCCTCCAGCCGGAGCGCGGGCCCGTGCCCGACCGGCCCGTCCGCACGCGGCAGGACGTGGAGCGCCTCGCCGCCGAGCCGGACCCGTCGCGCTACCGGCACATCCTCGACATGCTCGCCATCGTCAAGAAGGCTGTCGGCGACGACCTGGCCGTGCTGGTGTTCGCCGGCGCGCCCTACACGGTGGCGAGCTACTGCGTGGGCACCGGCAAGGACATGGAGGCGACGCGGCGTTTCGCCGCCGAGAACGCCGAGGCGTGGGAGGCGCTGCTGGAGAAGATCGCCGGCGCCACGGTGTCGTTCCTGAACACGCTCGCGGCCCACGGCGCGAGCGCCTACCAGTTGTTCGACTCCTGGGCCGGCGACCTGACCCCGCCGGAGTACCAGCGGTGGGCGCAACACTACCACCGGCACATCCTGCGGTCGGCGGCCTCCGTGCCGCGCATCCTGTTCGTCAAGGAGTGCCCGTACCTGGGCGAGCTGTGCGACTCCGGGGCGGAGATCATCAGCCTGGGCAAGCGGCACGACCTGGCGGCGGCGCGGGCGGCGTACCCGCACCTCGTCTTCCAGGGCAACGTCGATGAGGAGCTGCTGATCCACGGCACGCCGGAGCAGGTGGCCGAGGCGACACGGGCCTGCGTGAAGGCGGGTGGCGGGCACCGGCACATCGTCAACCTGAACCACGGCATGGACCGGCGGGCGACGGTGGCGAACTTCGAGGCGTACATCCGGGCGGTGAAGGGGGGGTGACAGGGCGAGTTCCGGGGCAGCGGGTGTCCCCTTCGGAACGGAGGGCGCCATGACCAACGGCCCGCCTCATACCGCGAACCCGTCAGGCGAGGGACAACGGCCGGCCCTGTTCCTCCTGGCCCGTCGTCTTCTCGTGTTGTGGCTGTTGTGGAGCTGTATCTCGCTGGCATACTTCGCCTGGCAACTCGTCCGTTGCTCGCTCGCGCACTCCCAGGCAATGGCTTCCTCCGCTTCGGCGACATCGGGGAGGTATCGGATCGGGCTCAACGCCACCCTGCTCGACGAACTCGAGGGCGGCGCGAGATTGATCGGATGTGACGTGTGTCTTGCCCTCTGCCCAGCACAGGCGGAATGGAACGCCGACCCGTTCTGGATGCAGATCGAGTTCGGTGATGAGGGCGGCGACGTGGTGAAAACAGAAACCATCTTGTGGGATGTTCCCCACTTCATCCCCTGCGCGGATGGGGCCTTCATGTCGATCGCTCTCCCACAGCCGGCCAATGCGACCCGTGTCCGCCTCCGTTTGGCAGGCGCCAGCACGAGCTGGTGCGAGATCGGGGCTCAGTCGGGCATTCCCTGAGTGTCGCGGTGATGCGCCTGGCTCCCCCACCCCTCACGCCGGACGCATCGCCCCGAGCGGGACGTAATACTTCAGAAACCGCCGCCCGCTCGTGTACAGCACGCCCGACGGGTCCTCGACCAGCACCGTCGCCCGCCGCGTGATGCGGTTCACCAGCCCCGTCAGCGTCCGCCCGTCGTGGCTGAACGTCACCCTGTCGCCGACCTTGATGCCCAGCGTCGCCCGCGCCCGCTCGCTCTGCGTCACCAGGTCGTGCTTCGTCTCGGTGTGGCCGAACCACCCCAGTGCCAGGCCCTTGAACGGGGCCGCGTCGCAGCTCGACGTGCCCGCCGCCAGCATCTCGGCCAGGTGCGTCATCTCGTGCTCCATGATGCGCTGGGCCGCCTCCAGGCGGTCGGCGCACAGCAGCCCGCTGACGTGGACGGGCCGCGACACGTCCTTGAACGTCTGTAGCAGCAGCGTGCTGCTCAGGACGATCTCGTACTTGAAGCCGATGCCCAGAGGCCGGGGGCGCGTCCGCGGCGGGCGGAACTGCTTCGTCAATCCGCCTGACCGCGTCAGCCGTGAGGAAGGGTGGAAGCTGATCGGGCATGAACAGGCGTCGAGGAGTTTGCGCAGCCGGCCGTCGAAGAACGCCGCGTCGGTCAGGTCGAAGAGCAGCTCCACGTCGTCGCCGGCCAGGGCGGTGAAGTCGCCGGCCCGCATGAGCCGCGAACGCACGCGCATCCCCAGATGCACCCCACGTGCCAGCTCGGCGACGCGCACGGCCTCGTGGCGGACGGCGAGAAGCTCCTTCGCGATGGCATCGGCCCCGTTGCTCATGCCCCCCTCCATAACATGACTACGCCGTCCCGATCCAGCCATTTCATGACCGAGGAAGACGATGGACACCCCCCAGACCCGCCGCGGATTCCTGGCCGCCGCCGCCCTGGCCGCCCCCCTCCTCGCCCGCGGCGCCGACGCCGAGAAGCCCGCCGTGGTGGACACGCACCAGCATTTGTGGGATTTAAAGAAGTTCAAGCTCCCCTGGATCACGAAGGGTGCCCCCCTGGCGCGCGACTACCTCCCCTCCGACTACGCCGAGGCGATCAAGGGCACCGGCATCACGCGCTCGGTCTACCTGGAGGTCGATGTCGCCCCGGAGCAGCAGTTGGCCGAGGCCGAGTACATCGCCGAGCTGTGCAAGGGGGCGAAGACGCCGACGCGGGCGGCAGTCATCTCCGGACGCCCGGCGGACGAAGGGTTCGCGAAGTACGTCAAGCGCTTCAAGGGCCACCCGCACATCAAGGGCGTCCGCCGCGTCCTCCACGGCGGCGAGACGAAGGCCGGCCACTGCCTGGAGAAGGACTTCATCAAGGGCATCCGCCTCCTGGGCGAGAACGGGCTGCACTTCGAGCTGTGCGTGCGGCACGCGGAGATCCCTGATTGCGTGAAACTCGCGACAGAGTGCCCCGGCACGCGCTTCGTCCTCGACCACTGCGGCAACCCCGACCTCAAGAAGCACGACAGGTGGAAGAAGGACCTGGAAGCCCTGGCGAAGAAGGAGAACGTTGTCGCGTGCAAGATCTCCGGCATCGTGGCGTCGGCGGAGCCGGGCAAGTGGTCGGCCGCCGACCTGGCGACGGTGGTGAACCACACGCTGGCGACGTTCGGGCCGGATCGTGTGATGTTCGGCAGCGACTGGCCGGTCTGCACGCGGACGGCGACCATCGCCCAGTGGCTGAAGGCGCTGGACGAGATCGTCAAGGAGCGCAAGGCGGCGGACAACCGCAAGCTGTACCACGACAACGCCGTGAAGGTTTATGGGTTGAAGTGAAGAAGAAGAGCCGTCCACGGATCACACGGATCACACGGATAAGACAGAAGGCAAGAGCGAAGCAGGCACGGGAAACACGCGTATCCTGCCTGCCTCTGTTCTTGGCTGTAATCCGTGCTTTCCGTGTGATCCGTGGACAACCTCTTCTCCCCCTCTCCGCCCTGCTATACTGAGCGGATGGCCCGCCGAGGCGACGGAGAGGAATCCCGATGATCGAGCCTTATGCCTCCTGCCCGTGCGGCAGCGGCAAGAAGTTCAAGTGGTGCTGTCAGCCCATCTACGCCGGCATCCAGCAGGCCGAGGAGCAGTTCGCCGCCGGGCAGCACGAGGCCGGCCTCAAGGCGATGGACAAGGTGTGCGAGCAGCACCCCACGCAGCCGCACGCCTGGGGCAAGAAGGCCGAATTGCTCGCCGGCATGGGCCAGATCGACGCCGCCGAGGAGGCCCTCGAGAAGGCCTTCGCCATCGACGCCAATTATGGCTTCGGCCTGCTCCTCCGCGCCCGCATCCGCTTCGAGGAGGGCGAGGTCCAGGGCGGCTTGTTGCTGGCACGCAAGGCCGCCGAGGCCTTCTCCCCCGAGGCCAGGGAGGACCTGGCGCTGCTGCACAAGATGATCTTCCAGGCCGAGTGGCAGTTCCGCCGGCCCGTCGCCGCCCGCCAGGCACTGGAGACCGCCCTCGTCCTGGCGCCCGCCGACGAGGACGCCCGCCAGGCCCTCGACGGCCTGTTCGGGACCCAATCCGGCCTGCCGACGGCGGCCCGCCGCAAGTACTCCCTCATCGCGCCCGACGCGGCGCGCCTGGCCGCCCACAAGGAGGCGCTCGCCGCGGCGCCGGCCAAGCTGTCCGGCATCATCTCGGCGTTCACGGGCCTGACCCAGAAGGACCCCGCCGACGCCGCCGCGTGGTACAACCTCGCGCTGGGCCGCGCCTGGGCCGGTGACAACAAGGCGGCCCTGGAGGCGTTGGATGAGTTCATGGACAAGGCGGCCAAGGACGAGGACGCCGCCGAGGCGGCGGCGCTGGGCGAGGCGCTGCGCTGCGGCCAGGGGATGGAGGAGCAGTGCGATTACGTGCAGCACGCCATCCTCGTGCAGGTCCGCGACCCCCGCCCGGTGCAGGCGCTGCTGAACGAGTGGCTGTCGTCGCACCGCCTGCTGCCGCTCCAGAGCGAGGGCGAGCAGGAGGGCAATTTGCATGCCTTCATCCTCGAGCTGAACACGGGCGGGCTGGTGACGGTCGGCAGCGCCCCCGCCGACACCGGCAGGCTGGCCGGCGAGCTGCGCATCAACCCGCCGCTGTTACAGATCCATTGCCCCATCGAGGACACCTACAACCGCCTCAAGGAGGAGCTGCGCACGAAGCTCCACCTCGGCCTGACCGACATGAAGGCCAGCCGCGTGCCGCCGGCGTTCCACGCCATCCTCGCCGAGGCGTTGACGTTCTTCGTCAAGGAGCCGGAGAGCGAGGACGCCGCCCGCAAGCGCAGCCTGGAGATCGCCACGCGATTCTTCGAGGAGACGTGGACGCGCCGCCCGCGCAAGTCGCTCGGCGGGGTCGCCCCCTTGGACGCCGTCGGCTCGCCCAAGCTGCGCCGCAAGCTGTCCGGCGTCATCGCCTTCCACGAGCAATGCGCCCTCATCGGGGCGCCGGGCATCTACGACTTCAACATGCTCCGCCGCAAGCTCGGCCTCGGCGGCGCAGCCGCGGCGCCGGCGGCGGGGGGCGACATCTCGGCGATGGGGCCGGCGGAGCTGTCGGCCCTCAAGGCCGGCGAGCTGGGCGACGAGCAGCTCGAGCAGGCGTACCAGGCGGCCCACCGCATCGACGCCAGGGAGATCGCGTCCCACTTCGCCAGGGAGCTGGTGGGCCGGCCGGCGAAGGAGGGCAAGGCCGACCGCCTGCCGTACTTCGGCTTCCTGATCACCAAGGCGCTGGCGGAGGGTGACACCGAGGCGGCGCTCGGGCTGATCGACGAGGGCATGCGCATCGACTGCGAGTCGAACGAGGGCAGACGCCGCGGCGACTACGAGGCGCGGCGGGCGTCGGTCCACGTCAAGCGGGGCGAGGCGGACCTCGCCGAGGACGTGTTCAACCGCATCATCCAGCGCGCCCCGCGCGACTTCAAGGTGCGCGGCCAGGCCGCCGAGGCGATGATGCAGCTCAAGCAGCCGGCCAAGGCCCGCAAGTTCGCCGAGGAGGGCGTGGCGGAGGCGCGGAAGGCGAACGACCGCGACGCGGAGGGGTACCTGAACGACCTCGCCGGCGCCGCGACACGCCAGGGCGGCTGAAGCGGCCTCACGCCAGCAGATCCTTCACCACACGCGCCGGCTGGCCGTCGGTCAGCGTCGCCTCGCGCCCGTTGCGCTTGTACGTCAGCCTCTCGTGGTCCAGGCCGAACAGGTGCAGCAGCGTCGCGTGCAGGTCGTAGTGGTTCACCACGTCCGTGACCGCGTGGTGCGCGAAGTCGTCCGTCGCGCCGTGGACGTGGCCGGCCTTGAAGCCGCCACCGGCCAGCCACATGCTGAAGCCGTAGGTGTTGTGGTCGCGGCCCGCGTTGTCGCCCTTGTCGTTCTGGATCACCGGCAGCCGGCCCATCTCGCCGCCCCACGCCACCACGGTGCTGTCGAGCAGGCCGCGCGCCTTCAGGTCCTTCACCAGCGCCGTCACGGGGCGGTCGGTGTGCAGGCAGGCGGCGGGCAGGCCCTTCTTGATGCGTCCGTGGTGGTCCCAGAACTGGTCACGGACGTGGACCTGCACGAAGCGCACGCCGCGCTCGATCAGCCGCCGTGCGATCAGGCAGCGCGTGCCGTAGTCGCGCGTCGCGTCGTCGTCCAGGCCGTAGGCGTGCCGCACCCCGGCCGGCTCGCGCGTCACGTCGAGGGCGTCGCCGGCCGCCGTCTGCATGCGGGCCGCCAGCTCGAACGTGTTGATACGCGCCTCCAGGTCGGATTCACCGGGCCGCGCCGCCGCGTGCCGCCTGTTCATCCGCCCGATGTAGCCCAGCAGCTCCTCCTGCGGCCTGCCCTTGATCCGCGGCGGCGGCTCCAGGTCGAGGATGCGCGGCTCGCGCGGACGCACCGCCGTCCCCTGGTACACCGACGGCAGCCACCCGTTCGACCAGTGCTCGACGCCGGCCACCGGCAGGCTGGCCGCGTCGGTCAGCGCCACGAACGCCGGCAGGTCGCGGCTCATCGAGCCGATGGCGTAGGTCAGCCACGACCCCAGCACGGGTCGCCCCGCCTGGATGCGTCCGGTGTTGAGCGCGTGGATGGACTGGACGTGGTTATTCACGCCCGTGCGCATGGAGCGGATGAGGGTGATCTCATCGACGATGGACGCGAGGCCGGGGAGCAGCTCGCTGACCTCGATGCCGCTGCGGCCATGCTTCCTGAACTTCCACGGGCTGTGCAGGACGCGCGAGGACGCCTCGGCGGCGTTGTCGTACTTGATCGTGCCGGGGAACGCCTTGCCGTCGTACTTCGCCATCCCCGGCTTGGGGTCGGTCAGATCGACGTGCGACGGCCCGCCCTGCATGAACAGCGAGATCATCGCCTTCGCCTTGGGCGCGAAGTGCGGGGGCCGCGGCTTCAGGTCGTGCTGCCGCGGCGTGAGGTCGGGCTTGACGGGGGCGGCGAGAAGGCCCTCCTCGCGGAGCATGCAGGCCAGGGCCAGCGTGCCGACGCCGAGGGTCGCATCGTGGAGCAGCTCGCGGCGTGTCGGCATGGGCCACCTCAATCGATGTATAGGAAGGCGTTGCTCGCCAGGACCGCCTGGCAGAACAGCTCCAGCGCCGCCTTCTCGCCGACCAGCGCCGACTGCCGGCGCACGAACGCGGCGGCGTCGGCGGCCTCGTCGGGCGTGATCGGCTTGCCCAGCGCGATCAGCCACGCGAGGCGGATGCGCGCCTCCGTCGTCGATTCCGGCATGACGCGGGCGGCCAGGCCGCGTGAGCGCTCGCCGACGAAGAAACTATTGAGCATCATCAACGCCTGCTGCGGGGCCGTCGAGGCGAGGCGTCGCTCCGTGCAGGGCGACGGCGTCGCCGGGTCGAACGGCTCCATCGACGACAGCACCATGCTCCGCCGCGCCTGGATGTACAGCCCGCGGCGGTACTGCTCCTCGCGCAGATCGACGGGGTCGCCGCGCAGGTAGCCCGCCCCGTCGCGGCGGTCCAGGCCGATGATGATCCGCCCCGTCAGGTCCGGCATCACCGGCACCGGCGAGCCGCCGATCCGCCGGTACAGGACGCCCGACACCGATAGCAGGGCGTCGCGCAGGGCCTCCGCCTCCAGGCGGCGGAGGGGGGCACGCCAGAGGAGGACGTTGTCGGGGTCGATGCGGCGGGCGTCCGCCGAGTCGCGCCAGCCCTGGCGGAAGGCGGCGCTGGTCAAGATCAGGCGGTGCAGGCGCTTGAGCGACCAGCCACGCATCAGCTCATCGGCCAGCTTATCGAGAAGCTCGGGGTGCGACGGCGGGCTGCCGAGGACGCCGAAGTCGCCCGGCGTGGAGACGATGCCGCGGCCGAAGTGGTGCATCCAGACGCGGTTGGCCAGGACACGCGCCGTCAGCGGGTGCTTGCCGCTCACGACGAGGCGGGCGAACGCCAGGCGGCGCCCCGTGGTGGGACGGGCCGCGTCCTTGTCGGCGATGGCCGGCAGGCCGAGGATCGACGGCGCGCCGGGCGGCACGGCCTCGCGCGGCAGGGCCGGGTCGCCGCGGTGGAAGACCTTCGTGACCGGCACCTTGCCGGGCACCTCGGTGAGGGCGTCGATGAAGTCCTCGTGCGGCTTGGTCGCCCGCAGGGCCGCCGCCTTCTTGGCCTCGGCCTCCAGCTCGTTGGCCGCCTTGCGGTCGTAGAGGTAGAGCGAGCCGGGGGTGACGTTCGTGAACGGGTACTTGCGCAGCAGCTCGTCCTGCTCCTTCGTCCGCTTCTGGGAGCGGCGGGCGGCCTCGACGGCGGCGCGGTCGGCCTCCGGCACCTTGGCGAGCTGGAGCAACAGGACGCGCTCGATGTGTTCGGCCTGGAGGACGGCGCGGGCGCGGTCGAGCTTCCGCGCCTCGCTCTCGATGCGGGCCGACCTCTCGCGGGCGAAGTCCGACAGCAGCGAGATACGCCGGGCCATCGGGCCACGCCACGCCGACGGGTCGAGGGCCGGCTCGAAGACGGCGCGGAGGCGGTAGTAGTCGGCCTGCGGGATGGGGTCGTAGCGGTGGTTGTGGCACTGGGCGCAATGCATCGTCATGCCCAGCAGCGCGGTGCCGACGATCTGCACCGTGTCGGCGACGTTCTGATTCGCGGCGAAGCTGGTGTCGGTGCCGGGGGTGGCGGTGCCGTCCGGCGCGGTGCGCAGGAAGCCGGTGGCGGTCAGGCGCTCGATGGCGTGGGCGTCGCGGGAGGCGCCGGCCAGCTCGTCGCCGGCCAACTGCTCGATGATGAACCGGTCGAGGGGCATGTCGGCGTTGAGGGCGCGGACCACCCAGTCGCGGTACTTCCAGGCGTGCGGGCGGACCGGGTCGGCCCCGCTGTAGCCGTGCGAGTCGGCGTAGCCGGCCACGTCGAGCCAGTGGCGTCCCCACCGCTCACCGTAGGCCGGGCTGGCGAGGAGGCGGTCCACGAGACGCTCGTAGGCGTCGGGGCGCAGGTCGGTGATGAAGTCGATGACCTCGTCCGGCGTGGGCGGCAGGCCTGTGAGGGTGAACGCGACGCGGCGGAGGAGGGTGTAGCGGTCGGCCTGCGGTGCGAAGGTGAGGTCGTTGGCGTGCAGCCTGTCGAGGAGCAATTCATCGATACTCCGCGCGACCTGGGCGAGGGGCCGGTACGCCCAGTGGGAGCGGTCGTCGTCGGTGTAGTACGCGCCGGGCGGGACCTTCGCCGGCTCGGGGCGGGCCACGGGGGCGCCGGCGGCGATCCAGCCGCGCAGGGCGTCGGCGTCGCGCGGCGAGAGCTTGACCTTGCCCGGCGGCATCTTACCGGCGTTGACGTGCTGCCACAGCGGGCTGTCCTTCGGCCTGCCGGGTACGACGGCCCCGTGGGCGACGGCGGCGCGGCGCAGGCGCAGGTCGAGGCCGCCTTTGAATTTGGGGGCCTCGCCGTGGCACTCGGTGCAGTGCGCGCGGAGGATGGGCCGGACGTCGCGCTCGAACGACCAGCGGGCCGGTGGGCCGGCGGCGGCCGCCAGGAGCAGGAGGAGAGCTGCCATCCGGCTATTGTACCCCATCGGCGCGGATCAGGCGAGCGGCCCCGTCAGGGATCAGCGAGGAGACAGGTGGGGTGGGCCGGGGTGGGGCAACTTGCCTTTCATATCAGCCCCCCACACACCCGCACCGCGCGGGAATGCAACTCCCGGGCGGATCTTGCACTCCAGGGCCATCGGTCAGGCCGCCGACACCGGCGCGGTGGCCTCCCACCCCCGGCTCATGTTGTCCAGCTCCAGATGTCGGGTGAACGGGCACCTCCCACGCAACCCGCTCCCGGCGCGTCACTTCTTCAAGGTCACCGCCAGGAACTCCTTCGCCACCTTGCCCGTGTCGGGGTCCACGAGGCGGATTGTGCCGTCGAGGCCGGCGCACGCGACCTGCTTGCCATCGGGCCGGTAGGCGACGGCATACAGGGCCGTCGTCTGTAACTTGGAGATGACCTTGGCGGTGTTGGCGTCGTAGACGTAAAGCTCGCCCTTGCCGTCCAGGCTGGCGCCGGCGGCGAAGCGCGTGCCGTCCTTGTTGCACCGGATGGAGAAGATGCGGCCCGTCATGCCGGGGAAGAGGCGGACGCGGTTGTCGTCGTCGTCGATGGTGCGCTGCTTGACGCGGTGGATCTTGTAGAGCCGCGGCACGCCGTCGCTGCCGGCGAAGACGATCTCGTCGTACAGCTTCTTGGCCCCGTCCACGCCGGTGACCTCGGACGCCTTGGCCTGGGGGCGGAGGGCGACAGCCTGGATGCCGCCCTTGAGGCGGCCCGGCGTGATGGAGGTGATGTTGTCCACGAACCTCTGCGTCTCGACGACCGTGAGGCGGGCGGACATGTCGCGGCTCACGCTCACCAGGTGCTTGCTGTCGGACGAGAACGCGGTCCCCAGCGCCCAGTCGGTGTGCGTGTTCATGAACAGGATCTGCTTGCCGGTGTCGGCGTCGATGGCCCGCACGCTGTTGTCCGAGCAGCCGACGGCGATCTTGGTGCCGTCCGGCGACCAGCTCACGCCGTAGAGGGTGTCGAACGTGAGCGAGGCGGAGAGCTTGAGCTTCTTCTTGGCCACGTCCCACACCTGGATCTCGCCGAAGCGTCCGGGCGATCCGCCGGCGACGGCGAGCGACTTGCCGTCGGGCGAGAAGGCCAGCGACTGCACGCGCTCGCTGAGGCCGATGAGGCGTCCGATCACGCCCGAGCCGTCGGCCCTGTGCAGCAGCACTTCGTGGTAGCCGGAGACGGCGAGGGTGGCGCCGTCGGGGGAGTAGTCGAGGGCCGTGATGACGGGGGGCAGGGTGTAGACGGGCGGGCTCTTCTCGGAAACGGTGTCGATGGCCGACTTCGGGGTGTCGTCCTTGGCGCCCTCCTCGATCCAGCGTTTGACGAGGGCGACCTCGTCGGAGGACAGCGGCGGCTTGCCCTTGGGCATGGCGGCCTTGCCGGCGGCGGGGGTGATCTGCTTGAGGATCTCGCTGTCGCCGGGCTTGCCGGGGACGACGCCGGGCTTGCCGGTGTCGCCGGCCTTGAGCAGCTCGGCGTGGGCGGTCATGACGAAGCCGCCCTGGGGGCGTGCGGGCTGATGGCAGCCCTGGCAGGCCTGCTGGAAGACGCGGCGGACGTCCTTGTAGTAGCTGACGGGGCCGGCGGGGGCCTTGTCCTTGTCCTTGGGGGCGTCGGCGGACGCGGGGCCGAAGACGAGCAGGCCGGCGGCCAGGGCCAGGAGGAGGCGTTTCATGGAGAGGACCTCGGCGGGGCGTGGGAAGCGTGCAGGCAGGTGAGTATCAGGTTACCGGCCGGCGGGGCGTCTGCCAAGCGGAACCGGGGGCGCTTCGGTAGAATCAGGCGGTAGACAAGCGCGGGGTGACTCCCATGAGCCGACGGACCCAGGGCGACACCAAAAGTGGGGCGGCCCCGTCGATCCCGGATATCGTCTTGCACGGGCCTCTCGCCCCGGCGATCCGTCGAAGGGGCGTCCTGCTCGTCCCGGCGCTGTTCGATTTCGACGCGGGGGCGGAGGGCTGCCCGGAATACCCCATCGATCAGTACATGCCTGACCCGGCTGACATCCCCTCCTTGTTAGATATCGACGGCGGGTCTGGCTGGGGGCTCTGTTTGTGGGCCCGCGCCCGCATCCCAGCCGCGTTCGGATTCCGGCCCCTCTCGCCCCGCTTCCCGTGGCGGCCGGAGCTGCTCGACTTCCCCTTCCTGGCCGTCCTGGATGCGAGGGCGGCCGGCCCGCTGTCGATCGTGCCGTTTGTATGCGTGGAGGACGGGAATGGGCCGGCCCTCGCCTTCCGCCGGGCGGAGACGAGCTGGACCATCAAGGAGCGGGTCGCGGATGCGTTCTGGCGCGTCGTCCTGAGGGGGAAGGATGAGCTCCGCCCGTTCGAGGTGTGCATCGACAGCCTGGACCAAGGTGGGGACATGATGAAGGCCGGGTACGCAAAGGGTGAGTTCTTCTGTGCCGATCTGTGGATGGAGACGCCGGACGAGCAGGGATGCGAACTCGACCCGCACCTCGCCCCGACGGCGGACGAGGTGTTCAACTGCCCCGATTGCGGCGGGGACGGTGTCGAGGACACCTTCCCGTACACGGAGGATTGTGGCCTGTGCGGCGGGACCGGGTGGGTGGCGTGGTGAGTGCGGTACACGGAGCGACACCCGGCCGCCGGGGGCCGGGCTCTCCCGTACAATCAGCGCCGCCCACCGGAGGCCCCAGCCATGTCCATCACCACGGCCCCTTCCCCCGAGACGCCGGCCGCCGAGCCGCCGCCGTCACTGCTCGACAAGCTGGCGGTCGCCATCCCCGTGGCGATGACCGCCATCGCGACGGTCTTCGCCGGCCTGTCCAGCGGCGAATTGCAGAAGGCCATGTTCTGGCGGACGGCGGCGGGGCAAGACCAGGCGCGGGCCACCAACCAGTGGACCTTCGCCGGACTGAAGCGCAACCGCTCGCTGATCATGGAGGGGACGGCGGCGGGGCTCCTCGCCGGGGGCGTCGCCCTGCCCGATTTCCTGGCCCTGGCCTCCGGGGACGACGAGAAGGAGGCGGCCCGGTGGCTGGCGGGCAAGGACGAGAAGGGCAAGGAGCTGCCGCCGCGTGTGGACTTCCCCAGGCCGGACGAGAAGACGCGGGCGGTGCTCGACGCGATCCGGGACCGCAAGCCGGAGGAGGAGATCCTCAAGATGGCGAGCCAGGTCAAGCCGGCGGAGATCAACGCGGCCATCGACGCCGCCGCCGACTTCATCGCGACGACGGACAGGAAATGGGACAGCCCGGTGAAGAAGGCGGGCGTGCTGGTGAAGAAGGCCAAGGCGTCGGACGCGGCGGCGGCGAAGGCGGCGTGGTTCGCGATGGAGCAGCGCCGCTACAGGGCGGAGTCGTTCATGGAGCAGCAGCTCGGGTTCCTGTACGACGCGCGGGTCCACGTGGTGACGGCGGTGTCGGACAAGCACCGCCAGCGGAGCCAGAACTTCTTCTACGCCATGCTGGCCGGGCAGATCGGCGCGGTGGTGGCGACGCTGGCCCTGTCGCGCAAGACGAGCACGACGCTGTGGCTCCTGGCGGGGCTGCTCGGGGTGAGCGCGCTGGGGTACGGCGGCTTCGTGCATCTGGCGTTCTGAGGGGATTACCTCACTCTCGGCCTGCGAGCTGGGGTGAGGCGCCCCAGATCCCCTTCGGGCCGCGTGATCCCGAATCGCGTGGAAGCGCACGAGCCGACGGAACAGACGGGGCCGTGAGCGGCGGTCAGCGGCCCGGGGGTGGGGTCGGGATGTCCAGCTCCACCATCTTGACGTAGGGCAGCTTCTCCAGCTCGGACTTGAGCTTCTCTGCCACGCCCTTCTCGACCTTGCCCCAGGAGATGGCGCCGCCGTTGATGATCGTGAACCAGCCCGTCAGCTTGAGGTCCGGCTTGCCGGGCAGCCTCGCGGCGATGGCCTTGAGGTCCTTCTCGAAGACCGGCTTGAACGCCTTGTCCTTCGTGTCCGCCTTGGCGTCGCCGGCCTTCTTCCCGTTGAACTGAACGATCACCCCCGTCGGCTCGGCGGCGAGGGCAGTGGCCGAGAGGAACAGGACGGCGAGGATGGCACGCATCAGGTCGCTCCACGGGAGGGCAGGCGCTCATTGTCCGCCGTCCGCCGCCATCCGGCAATCCCCGGCGGCGTCGCGTGCCTGCGGTCCTTTTCTTTCGGCCGCGCCCGTGCGATACTGAACGGGTGTCGCCCGCATCCCGGAGGCCCAGCCATGAGTGACGACCTGGCACGCGAGGAGGCCCATGCCGCCGTGCGGCGGGCCATCGAGGGGCTCCTGGAGGATGCGGGCGTCGGCGTCCCGCCCGTCGATGCGGTGCGGCTCGCGCGGGCGCACCTGAAACTCCCGGAGCCGGACCGCAAGAAGGCCGGCCCCCTCGACGCGGAGGGGCTGCAGCTCCAGGCCGCCCGGCAGATCGGCGAGCATCTCAAGGGCGACATCCTGCGTCATCTCGGCGTCGGCGACGGGCCGAGGCCGTTGCTCGGCGAGTCGCTCACGAACCTGTTCGCGGCGCGCCTGCTCGTGCCGGACGCCTGGCTGGCGGACGAGGCGCGGGCGTGCGGCTTCGACCTGGAGCATCTCAAGTCGGTGTTCCCGACGGCGAGCCATGAGCTGATCGCGTGGCGGCTCCTCGATCTGCCCGAGCCGTCGCTCATCACCGTGGTCGATAACGGGCGGGTGACGAGGCGGCGGGCCAACCTGTGGCGTGCGGGGAAGACGCTGTCGGGGGCGGAGGCGGAGTGCCTGGGGTACGTGCACGAGCACGCCCGGCCGCACCGGGTGCGGCGGGGCGGGTGGACGGCGTGGGGCTGGCCGGTGCATCGCGTGGACTGGAGGCGCGAGGTGCTGCGCGCGGTGCCGGATGAGGTCGATGGATGAAAGGGCCGGAATTCGCCTTTACAAGCGGGTCCGGGGCCGCCAAGATGAGATTTACAGACCGGGAGGGGCCAAGTCGGCCCCTCCCGGTACGTCCTTCACGGGCGGGTCCGGGCCGCCCGGCCGTGCGGGGCGATGGGAGTGGATCCTTGCCACCTGAGCGAAGGGACCGGATGGCCATGTCGATCAACCAGATCCCGATGACGCGGGAAGGCTACGAGAAGATCAAGGCGGAGCTCGATCACAAGAAGAACCACGAGATGATCGAGGTCACCAAACGCATCGCCACCGCCCGCGAGATGGGCGACCTCTCGGAGAACGCGGAGTACCACGCCGCGCGGGAGGACCAGGGCATGCTCCAGGCCAAGATCGACTGGCTGACGGACCAGCTGGCGCGCGCGCAGATCATCGACCAGGAGGCCCTGCCGCGCGACGCCGTCGTCTTCGGCGCCATCGTCAAACTCAAGAACCTGGACACCAACAAGGACGAGACCTACCAGCTCGTGGGCCCGGGGCAGGAGGATTACACCAAGAACAAGATCCTCACCACCAGCCCGCGTGGGCAGGGCCTGCTCGGCAAGAAGGTCGGCGAGAAGGTCGAGATCGTCGTCCCCAAGGGCACCCTGCGCTATCAGGTTTTGAAGATCTCGTTCGAAGGTGAGTGAGGCGCCGGCGCGGGAATCGCCATCCGTCGCCTGTTTTTTCTTGCTGTCTGGCGATTCCCGCGCCCATAGTATAGGATGAGTGCCAACACCTCGCATCAACACGTCCCCCAGCCGCGGAGAGGCGGTGCATGGGCGACCCTCGGCTCAATAGCTTGCACCTCGACCCCACCCGCCGCCAGGAGTTCCGGCGGGCGCGCGAGGCGTTGCTCGGCTCACGCGGCAACGAGACACTCCTCGCCGAGCGCCGCGCCGCCGCCGACGCCGAGCCCAACCCCACGATGATCCGCGCCCAGGACAACGAGGGCGGCCCGCCCGTCGCCCTCGACTTCTGGCTCACCGACCGCGATTACGTCCACCCCCTCAAGCCCGGCCTGAACACGATGGGCCGCTCGTCCGACAACGACGTCGTCGTCGAGGACCTGTACGTCTCGCGCCGCCACTGCGCCGTGCTCGTCCATCACGACACCGTGTGCATGCTCCACGACATCGCGTCGAAGAACGGGACGTACCTCAACGGCTGCAAGATCTCCGGCCCGACGCAGCTACGCCCCGGCGACGAGATCCGCATCTGCAACAAGCAGTACGTGTTCTGCTCGCGCCTGGGCCACGTCCCCATCGCCTCCGCCGCCCATACGAGGACGATCTCCTGACCTCATTCCGCCGCCGGCCGGGGCGGCCCGACGAGGGCCGGCACGCGGCGGAGGCCCCGGCGGTCGGCCGGCAGTCGGGCGTACTCGGCCGCCCCGGCGATCTGGCACACCAGGCGCATGCTCGCCGCCGGCGGCCCGGCGGCGGTGGGCCCGCCGGGCGCCTCCGTCTCCTCCGGCCTGCCGGCCGTGAGACGCGTGCGGGCGTCGCTCATGGAGACTCGGCCCTGACGGGCCCGCTCGCCTGATCCAGGACGCGGCGGGCCCGCGAGGGGCGGTCACTCGTCCTCGTCGGCGGCGAGTTTGGCGTTCTTGACGATGTTCTGCTGAACGTCGCCCGGCACCTGCTCGTAGTGGCTGAACTCCAGCGAGTACGCCCCCGCGCCGGCGGTGATGCTGTCCAGGCTGGCCTTGTAGCGCATCATCGCCGACAGGGGCGCCTTGCCGGTCAGCATCGCCATGTCGCCCGGCAGGCTGTCCTGGTTCTCGATGCGGGCGCGCTTCGTGTTCAGGTCGCCCAGGATGGCGCCGGTGAACTTCGACGGCACCGTCACCTCGAACTTCACGATCGGCTCCAGGAGCACGGGCCGGGCGGCGAGGAAGCCGTTCTTGAACGCTATGCGCGCCGCCGTCTTGAAGGCGGCCTCGGAGCTGTCCACGTCGTGGTACTTGCCGAAGTACACCTCGACGGCCACGTCCTGCATGCGGAAGCCGGCGAGGGCGCCGCGCTCCAGCAGCTCGCGGCAGCCCTTCTCGCACGCCGGGATGAACTGCGTGGGGATCGTCCCGCCGACGATGTGGTCGATGAAGCCGAAGTTGTACTCGGGGTCGTAGTGGCAGTGGTCCTCGCGCATCTTCTCGAAGCGGCTCTTGTTGGCGAACTCCGCGAAGAACCTCTCCTTGCTGTCGATCTCGCGGGGCAGGGGGTGGACGCGGAGGTGCACCTCGCCGAACTGGCCGCGGCCGCCGGACTGCTTCTTGTGGCGGTGCTGGCCCTCGGAGTTGGTGGTCACGGTCTCGCGGTAGGGCACCTTGGGCTCGTGGGTGACGACCTCGAGCTGGAAGCGCCGCTTGAGGCGTTCGCGCATCACGTCGAGGTGGAGCTGGCTCATGCCGGTCATGACCAGCTCGTGCGTCTGGGCGTCGCGCGTGACCTTGAACGTGGGGTCCTCGGCGGCGATCTTGCCGAGGCTCACGCTGATCTTCTGCTCGTCGCCGCGGGCCTTGGGCTGGACGGCCAGGCCGAAGAGGGGGCGCGGGAAGATCGGCTCGTCGAGGCGCGGGGGCGTGGGGCCGCTGCCGACCGTGTCGCCGATGTGCAGGTCCTCGACCTTGCTGACGGCGATGATGTCGCCGGCGACGGCCTCGGTGAGGGGGGCGGTCTTGGAGCCCTGGACGCGCATCAGGCCGCCGGTGCGCCCGCCGCGCTCGGTGCGGGCGTTGACGAGGTTCTGGTCGGGCTTGAAGGTGCCGGACAGGACGCGGATGTAGCTGAGGTTGCCGACGAACTTGTCGCTGACGGCCTTGAAGACCTGGCCGACGAACTCGCCGGAGGGGTCGGGCTTGATCTCGACCGCGGCGCCCTTGCGGGTCGCCTTGCGCGGGTGCGTCTCGTCGGCGCCGAGGGCGTCCTCGGCGAGGGCGTCGAGCAGCTCGGTGACGCCGATGTTCTTCTTGGCGGCCACGCAAAAGATGGGGATGACGGTGCCGGCGTCGAGGGCGTGGTGGATGCCGTGCACCAGCTCCTTGTCGGTGATGCTGGCCGGGTCCTCGAGGTACTTCTCCATCAGGGCGTCGTCGCACTCGACGACGGCGTCGAGCATCTGCGAGCGCTCGGTGGGGAGGTCCACGGCCAGGCCCGCCGGCGGCGTGGCGGGCGGGTGGACGAGGTCCACGACGGCGGCCATCTTCGGCCCGACGCCGACGGGGGCGTTGAAGAGGACGCACTGCTTGCCGAAGGTCTCGCGGATGGCCCTGTAGACGGCCTCGAAGTTGGCGTTCTCGTGGTCGAGCTTGTTGAGGACGAACATGCGGGCCAGGCCACGCTTGCCGGCCTCGGAGAACATGCGGCGGGTGTTGACCTCGACGCCGTTGACGGCGCTGACGGCGATGAGGACGGTCTCGACGGCGGACAGGCTGGTGAGGGCGTTGCCGAGGAAGTCGGGGGCGCCGGGGGTGTCGAGGAGGTTGATGTGCTTGCCCTGGTGGTCGAGGTGGAGGACCGCGGTGTCGATGGAGAACTTGTGGGCCTTCTCCTCCTCGTCGAAGTCGGAGACGCTGGTGCCGTCGTCGGGCGAGCCCTTGCGTTCGACGGCCTTGGCCTGGAAGAGGAGGGCGTCGGCGAGGGTGGTCTTCCCCGACGCCCGATGTCCAACCAAAGCGATGTTCCGGATGTCCTGGGTGAGGCAGATCGGCATGGTGTCAACCCCCCGGCCCGCGGGCCGGCTTCATGTGGGAAGGGAGAGATCCTTCGCCAGGGCGATGGCCCCGGCGAGGTCGAGCCGGCCCTCGTACAGGGCGCGGCCCACGATGGCGCCGTGGATGCCGGCGCGGGCGAGGCGGGCGACGTCGTCCAGCGTGGTGACGCCGCCCGAGGCGATGACGGGCAGGCCGGGCACGGCACGGGCGAGGGCGGCGGTGCCCTCGGCGTCGGGGCCGGCGAGCATGCCGTCGCGTCCGATGTCGGTGTAGACGACGGCGGCGAGCGGCCAGGCGGCGGCGCGGCGGGCGAGGGCGAGGGCGGTGACCTCGGAGCCCTCGAGCCAGCCGGCGACGGCGACCTTGCCGTCGCGGGCGTCGAGGCCGAGGACGACCTTGCCGGGGTGTCGGCGTGCGAGGGCCTCGCACCACGCGGGGTCGCGGAGGGCCTTGGTGCCGATGATGACGCGCGAGACGCCCCACGAGAGGACTTCCGCGACGTGCTCGTCGGTGCGGATGCCGCCGCCGAGCTGGCAAGGGACGCCTGCCGCGTGGACGATGGATCGGACGCTGGCGCCGTTGCGGGGCCGCCCCGCGCGTGCGCCGTCGTGTCCACGGTGGTGGAGTAATGCCGCGCCGCCCCCCGCCCGCCGGCGGCCGACGGCGGCGGGGTCATCGCCGAAGACGGTCTCTTGCGAGTAGTCGCCCTGGCGGAGGCGGACGCAGCGTCCGCCGCGCAGGTCGATGGCCGGGTAGATGAGCAACGGGCGCCCCTCCGATTGGGAGCCGCGCGAGCAATCCACGGGGCACTGTAGGCGCGGGCGGGGCCGGAGGCAAGCGTGTGGGTGGAAATGATGAAGGGGGTGCGGGGGGGGCGGTGGAGGCTTCCGCCGTGCGGAAGGGGCGGGTAGAATGGAGGTCGGAGGGATAAGCCATGTTCCTATCGAAGGAAGAAGAGCTGACTGTCGAGGAGGCGGCAGAGCTGCTCCATGTCTCGGCGGGCTTCGTATTGAGGTTGCTCGCCGAAGGCACACTCACCCGGCATTGGGACAGGTTGTCGCGGGCGGAGGTTCTGGAGTACCGGCGGGTTGACCGAGAGCGACGCCTTGCCGCTCTCGCGGAGCTGGTGGCGTTGGATCAGGAGCTGGGGTTCTACTGAGCGGGCGCACGCCGGGGCCTGTGGGTAAGGCGGTGGCCCCAGGAGGGCGGCAGACGCCCGGCAGAGCGCTCTCGCGGCGCGGACGCCCCCGCCATCAATCCCTATCATCCCTCTTGCGGCTCGCTTCAAGGAGGCTCGTTCGGCATGCGGCATGTCCTGTCGGCCCTGGTGCAGAATCAGCCGGGCGTCCTCGCCCACATCTCCGGGATGATGGCGTCGCGCGGCTTCAACATCGACAGCCTGGCCGTCGGCGAGACCGAGGACCCGCACCTGTCACGCATGACCTTCGTCGTCAACGGGGACGACGGCGTCCTCGAGCAGGTCCGCAAGCAGCTCGACAAGGTGGTCACCGTCGTCAAAGTTCACGACATCTCCAGCGAAGACTATGTTGAGCGGGACCTGATGCTCATCAGCATCCAGGCCGCCCCGGAGAAGCGGACCGAGATCACCCTCCTCGTCGAGATGTTCCGCGGCCGCGTCGTGGACATCGCGCACCAGACGATGATGATCGAGATCAGCGGCCGCGAGGACAAGATCGAGGCGTTCATCGAGCTGATGCGGCCTTACGGCATCCTGGAATTGGCCCGCACGGGGCGTATCGCCCTCGTCCGCGGCAAGCGCAAGGGGGGGTCGATCGAATGAGCAGCCCCGAGGCCTTCCCGTCGTCCACCCGCGCGATGCGGCCCGAACTGGCCGCCACCCTGCGCTCCCTCAAGCCTGGGCAGCGCATCCGCATCAAGCAGACGGTGCGCATGAACTCGCGGTGGGGCTGGGACACGTCCGTCGAGGGCGTGTTCCGGGGCGTGAACTACCTGGCGACCGGCCTGGCGACCGACCGCGTGCCCGAGGACGACATCCTCGTCGTCACCGTCCACTTCACCAAGGACAACGGCGAGCTGTCCGCCGTCACCCTCGATGGCCAAAGTGTCGTCACGGCCGTGTAGCGAGGCATGGGACGGAGAGGACGGATGGGACCGATGGGATGGCCGTCGCCTGACCCCTGACCCCTGACCCCTGACCCCTATGGTCGTTGATTGCCCGCGGTGCGGCTTCCGGCTGGAGTACAGCTCACACCCGCCGCGCTTCTGCTCGGACTGCGGACGGCCCCTCAGCACGGCCGGCGGGGCGCCGACCGCGCCACTCGCGCCCCCCGACATGCAGCCCACCCGCGCCCACATCACCGCCTCCGGCACGTCACGCGGGGCGCCGGCGCAGGTGGCCGGCTACCGCCTGCTGCGGCCCATCGGCTCGGGCGGCATGGGCACGGTGTACGAGGCCGAGGAGCCGGGCTCGGGGCGGCACGTGGCGGTGAAGATCATCCGCCCCGAGTTCGCCGACTCGCCGGACGCCGTCGAACGCTTCCGCCGTGAGGGCCGCCTCGCCAGCACGCTGTCGCACCCGCGGTGCGTGTTCGTCCTCGCCGCCGACGAGGAGGACGGCGTCCCCTACATCGTCATGGAGCTGATGACCGGCTCCACCCTCGCCGACCTGGTCGCCAAACGCGGGCCTCTGCCGCAGGCCGAGGCCGTCCGCTACATCCTCGACGCCATCGAGGGGCTGGAGGAGGCGCACCACGCGGGCGTGATCCACCGCGACGTGAAGCCGTCGAACTGCTTCCTCGACTGCGACGGGCGTGTGAAGGTGGGCGACTTCGGCCTCGCCAAGTCGCTCATCGGCCAGGACGCCCTCACCCGCTCCGGGGCGTTCCTCGGGACGTTCCTGTTCGCGTCGCCGGAGCAGATCCGCAACGACCGCGTGGACCACCGCACCGACATCTATTCCGTGTGCGCCACGCTGTACTTCCTCCTCACGGGACGGGCGCCGTTCGACGACACCGACCCGGCGGCGGCGCTGGCGAAGACGGTCAGCGACCCGCTCCAGCCGATGCGCACGCTGAAGCCCGGCCTGCCGCGGACGCTCGACGAGGTGGTGATGAAGGGGCTGGCCCGAGACCGCAACGGGCGCTGGGCGACGCTGGCGGACCTGCGTCTGGCGCTGATGCCGTTCGTCGAGGGGCCGCACTCGCTGGGCGAGCTGGCGGCGCGGTCGGCGGCGTACATGCTCGACGTGCTGGTGCTCATCCTGCCGCTGGGGCTCCTGTTGCAGTCGCTCCTGGGGCCGGGGCTGCGGTCGGCCCTGCCGGCGGCGGCGGTGCCGCTGGCGCAGTTCGGCATCACGTTCCTGCTGTACCTGGCGACGTTCGGCGTGGCGGAGTCGGTGCTGGGCTACACCCCGGGCAAGTGGCTCCTCGGGCTGCGGGTGCGCGAGGCGGCGACCGGCGACAGGCCGTCGCCGTGGCGGTCGCTGCTACGCACGTCGCTGTTCATCGTGCTGACCGACGGCATCGTGGGCCTGGCGTCCGCCGCCGCCCTCCTGCACGGCCCGGCGCTGCCCGCGCCCGGCGAGGGGATGACGGCGAAGTTGCTCCTCGGCCACGCGGGGATCGCCCTGGTGCCGCTGCTCACGACCATCGCGGGGGCGTGCATCGTCGCCTCGACGATGCGGCGGCGGACGGGGTATCGGGGGCTGCACGAGTGGCTGAGCGGGACGAGCGTGATCCGCCTGCCGGACGCCCGCCCGCGGTTCGTGCTGCCGGCGCGGCAGGAATGGCCGACGCACACGGGCCCGCCGGAAGGCCTGCCCCAGCGGGTCGGGGGGTTCCGCGTCCTCGGCGCGGCGTGGCACGCGGGCGGCGAGTCGCTGCTGTACGCCGCCGACGCCTCCCTCGACCGCCCGGCGTGGCTGTGGCTGCGCCAGGGGCCGCCCCTGTCGCCGCGGCGGCGGGCGATGTCGCGGCCGGGGCGGGCGCGCTGGCTGGCGGGCGGGGAGCGGGACGGCGGGTCATGGGAGGCGTTCCTGGCGACGCCCGGCTGCCTGCTCACCGACCTGGCCGCCCTGCGCAAGCTGCGCTGGCCGGACGCCTTGCGCGTGCTGGAGCAGTTGGCGGGGGAGCTGGCCGCGGCGGAGGCGGACGGGTCGCTGCCGCCCACGCTGTCGCCGGAGCAGGTGTGGATGCAGGAGGACGGGCGGACGGTGCTCCTGGACGCGCCGGCACGTCCGCCGGGGGCGGCGCTGGCGCCGATGGACCTGCTGCGCCAGATGGCGGCGGTGGCCCTGGAGGGCGCGGCGCGTCCGCCGGGGCAGATCGAGGGGCCGATCCGCGCGCCGATCCCCGGCCACGCGGCGGACCTGCTGGCGTGCCTGATGTCGGGGGGGTACCCATCGGCGGCGCGTGTGGCGGAGGCGTTGGCGGCCGCGCACGGGATGCCGGCGGAGATCAGCCGGCCGGCGCGGGCGATGCAGCTGGTGTTCACGGCGGTGCTGCTCGCGCCCGGCCTCCTGACGATGTTCCTGTTGGGGCCGGCGCTGCTGGGGCTGGCGCTGGTGGTGTGCGCGGCGGGGCGCGTGCAGGCGGAGGCGCGGATGGAGGAGGACGCGGCCGGCCTGGCGGTGGGGCTGGTGACGCGCCCGGCGGGGGTGGAATTGCTGGGCGGGCTGGCGTGGCTGATGGAGGAGATGAGGCCGCACGTGGAGGACCTGGCGCGGCTGGAGGTGCTGGCGCGGCAGCGGGCGGCGGTGATGGAGTCGTACAGCTGGTACATGCGGCGGGGGTTCGACCGGCTGGAGCAGGAGGCGCGAGCCAAGGGGGCGTTCCGCCTGCATGAGCCGGAGGTCGTGCCGGCCGACCCGGTGTTGACGGACAGCGACGACCTGACGGGTGGGCCGGCGCCGCTGGCACGCGAGCTGTTGTTGAACGGGTGGTGGCTGTTGATCGCGGTGCTCTTCTGGCCTCTGGCGTGGGCGTTCACGGCGGCGTTGCTCGGGGGCGGGGTGTCGGGGCGGCTGGCGGGGGTGCGGCTGCTGGACGCGCAGGGGCGGCGGGCGGCGATGTGGCGTGTGCACCTGCGGGCGCTGATCGTATGGCTGCCGGTGGCGGCGCTGCTGGGGCTGTCGCTGGCGGTGGACCTGCTGCGGGTGGCGCGGTCGCCGGAGGCGGCGACGCAGCCGATCCTGGCGTGGGTGGCGTGGGGGGCGTGGTGGCTGGCCTTGGGCCTGCTGCCGTCGTACGCCTGGACGGCGATCCGCACGCCGGGGCGCGGCCCGCACGACCGCATCGCCGGGACGTACCCGGTGCCGGGGTGAGATGAGGGCGGGTGGCGCTCCCGCCCTTACGCCGTGACGCCGAAGTGGGCCAGGGCGGCGGCGAAGTCGGGGAGGAAGGTGAACTCCCGGTGCAGCAGGCACGCCTCGAAGACCGAGTACGCGACCGGGCCGACCTCGACGAGGGCGAAGTCGCCGCCCTTGCGTTTGAGGGCGTTGCGGACGGCGATGAGCTTGGCCAGGAACACGCTGTAGAGGCACTCGGGCGTCTGCGGGCCGAGGCTGAGGGCGGCCTTGTTGCCCTCGCGGCCGGCGGCGTCGATGACCTCCTCGCCGAGCTGCTGGATCTCCGATTCGTCGAGGCGCGACTTGCGCAAGCGGATGCAGGCGACGGCGCCTTGCCACTCCACCTTGATGAGCCGGTAGTTGTCCATGATGAGCCTCGGACGCGAGCGCGGGGCGAGAGGGGACGCCCTTCACATTAATCCCGCACGGGGCGATGTCAAGGAGTGGTCCGGCCGGATGCCCCCATTCGGCGCTCACCCCTCCAGCGCCGCGCTCGCCCGCAGGGCCTTCTCGTGTGACGATCCGATGCGGGCGTACAATTCGCCGCGCGAGTATCCGGGCGTTGGCGGGCCGCCCGCATGCTCGGCCTCGGCGAGGAGGTGGCAGGACCCGCACAGGCTGATGCCGTTCTCCGCGACGTACCCGCCGTTGGGCATCTCGTTGCGGTCCGTGATGTGGTGGGCGTCGAGGGGGCGTGGCTCCTTCGCCCACTCCTCCGGCCTCGGCTCGTGCCCGCAGACGGCGCAGCGGTAGCCGTCGCGGCGGTAGACCGCGGCACGGAATGCCTCGCGGGCGGCCTTCTTCCTGCTGCTCATGGGGGCGCCCCTTCGTGTGTGGCTGGTGAACCAAACAGACACGCGAGGGGGCGGCCGGGCTCACGGCGGAGACTCGGCACGGCGGGGTCTCCGGCCCCTTACGGGGCCCGCTCGCCTGATCCGATGAGCAGGGCCTCATCCCCGGCATCCAGCACGCGCCATCCGCCCGCCGGCAACGCCCCCAGCTCCAGCCGGCCGATGGCCGTCCGCACCAGCCGCAACACCGGATGGCCCACGGCGGCCAGCATGCGCCGCACCTGACGGTTGCGCCCCTCCGTGAGGGTCACGTCCATCACCGACGGCCCGACGAGCCCGACGACACACGGGCGTGTCGGCCCGTCGTCCAGCACCACGCCGGCACGCAATCGGGCCAGCACGTCGTCCGCCGGGTCGCCCTCGACCCAGACGCGGTAGGTCTTCGGGACGTGCCGCTCCGGGTCGGTCAGACGGGACGACACGACGCTGTCGTTCGTCAGGACGAGCAGGCCCTCGCTGTCGGCGTCGAGCCGCCCGGCGGCGTGCAGGTAGGGCAGGCCATCGGGCAGCAGGTCGAACACCGTGCGCCTGCCGCGCTCGTCGCTGCGTGTCGTGACGACGCCCGCCGACTTGTGCAGGGCGAGGACGACGCGCTCGACGGCCGCCGTCTCGCCGTCGAGGGTGACCTTCTGCGCGTCGAGATCGACCCACGACAGCGGCTCGCGGACGACGCGGCCATCGACACGCACCCGCCCGCCGACGATCCAGCCCCACGCCTGGCCGCGCGACCCCAGGCCGAGCTTCGACAACGCCCGGTGGAGCTGCACGCGCCGGCCCGTGGGGTTCTTCCGCACCGCCGCCCCCTGCTCGCCTTCCATACACCGCCCCGGCATTGTACCATCTAGGCATCGGGCCACCGAGGCGGTAAAACTTCCCCTGTCCCCCAGGACAGCCATGCCGGAGCTGGTCACCTGTCCTGCGTGCGGGTACGGCGTTCAGGCCATCTTCCTGACCGCGGGCGCGAGGACGCGCTGTCCGGCCTGCGGCAACGTCTTCACTCTTGAGGCCGGGCGGACGCAGTCACCGGGGGCGCCGGAGGCACTGGTCTATCGGCTCAGGGACGTGCCGGTCACGGAGGAGGTGAAGGGGCGGAGGCCCCGGCCCCTGTGCCCCGGCTGCCACAGGCCCGTGGGCAGCCACGACGACTGCTGTTTGCACTGCGGGTATCTGTTCGCGGCGGGCTCGGTGCGGGCCGGCCCGAGGAGGGACAGCCTGCCGCACCGGGGAGGGTTGGTCCATCTGCTGGGGATCGTCAGTCTGTACTCCGGGGCGGTGTCCCTCGTGGCGGGGCCGCTGGGGCTGCTGGCGAGCCTGGCGACGGGGATCCCGGCGGCGGTGATGGCGGCACACGACCTGCCTCTGCTCAGGGCGGGCGAGATGGACCCGGCGGGGTCCGGCGATACACAGGCGGGGAAGAACAAGGCGGTGGTGGGGATGGCCCTTGGGGTCGCGCTGGGCGTGCCCGTGACGCTGTGGCTGGCCCGGAGATGGATGTGAGGCGGCGGCCTCGGGGGGATCGGTCATGCCAGTGATCACGACGTGCCCGGACTGCGACAAGAAGCTGAAGGTGCCCGACGACCTCCTCGGCAAGAAGGTCAAGTGCCCCGGGTGCAGCAAGATGTTCACCGCCGACGAGGACTCCGCCGGCGGCGGACGCCCGTCCAACGGCAAGGGCCGCGATGGCGGCCTGACCAGCCGCCCCGCGCCCCCGCTCCCGAAGCGCCGCGAAGACGACGACGATGACCGGCCGCGCTCCCGCGGCCGCCGCGATGACGACGATGATGATCGTGACCGCGGACGCGGGCGTGACCGGGACGACGACAGGGATCGGGACAGGGACCGTGACCGTGGCCGCGACAGGGACCGCGACGACGACAGGGACCGGGACCGGGGCCGCCCACGCCGCGACGATGACGATTACGACCGCGGCCGGGATCGCGGCCGGGGGCGGGACGACGATTACGACGACCGTGATCGGGACCGTGGCCGTGGCCGGTACGACGACCCGCCGCCGCGGAACCTGAAGAAGGCGTATCAGGGCGTGTCATTCGCCCTGTCGCTGTGCCAGTACGGCGGGTGGACGCTGCTGGGCGCTTTGGCGGTGCTGATCCTGTTCAGCATCCTCGGGATGCTGCTCGCCTACGGCGGCGCGTACGGCGCGATGTTGTACGTCGGGTTCATCGTGTATGCCATCCTGGGCGTGGCCAGCTTCGCCGGGGTGGCCCTCATCCTGACCGGCATGGGCCTGTGCCTCCAGGCCCCATCCGAGCGCGGACACCCCACCTGGGGCATGGCCCTGGCCGCCTTCATCTGCGCCGCCGCCCCCATCGTCCTCGCGAGCGTCGTGGCCTTCGCCGCCGGCTTCGGCCTGTTCATCGTCAACGGGGCGATCAACGGCTTCGTCACGCTGGCCGCCCTGATCCTATGGTGCCTCTTCCTGAAGAACCTCTGCGAGCAGGTGCGCGACACGCCGACCGGCGCCAAGGCCATGACCTGGATGGTCGTCGTCCTCATCGCCGGGGGCGTCGAGGTCGTCCTGATGGCCATCGCCATCGCCACCGCCGGCGCGGCGGCCTTCGGCGCCATCGCGGGGGGGAACCAGGTCGGCGCCCAGCTCGGCGGCATCTTCATGATGATCGTCATGTTCGTGATCCTGGCCACCAACGTGGCGCTCTCCATCTGGCACATCATGCTGCTGGGCCAGGTGCGGCAGACCATCGAGGCGGCCGCCCGCAAGAAGTGACGGCCCCTCAACCCGGCCCCTCGTGGCGGCGATGCAGCCGCCGCCACGAGCCGGGGTAGCTGAGCAGGCGGAACCCGTTCCGCCAGTGCCACATCATGCTCGACTCGTTCCCCACCAGGAACGTGCTGAGCAGGTCGGCGAACCCCAGCCCCCGCAGCTCGCGCACCACGCCTGCCAACAACGCCGTCCCCACACCGTGCCCCGCCGAGAACGGCGCCACGAAGATCCACGTCAGGTGCGGCCAGCCCTCGCGGCGGGCGACGGTGCCCTCGTCGGCCGGCTCGCGCCACAGGAACGAGTCCCACCCCTCCGGGTCCTTGTCCGGCACCAGCGTCACCAGGGCCGCGCCGACGGCGTCGCCCCGCGCGTCCTCGGCGACGAGGCACGCCGGGCGGATGAGCGGCCCGTCGCCGCCCGTGCGTGTCTGCTCCAGCGACTTCTCGGCGGCCTCGCGCAGCCTGTCGCCCGCGCCGGCGAACGGCTGGTGCCGGGCGAACGCCGCCATGAACAGCTCGGTGAGGCGGGGCCATTCGCCGTCGTGCAACGGCTTAATCGGCACCGAGGCGGGGAGGGCGGCCTCGTGGGAGGCGAGGTCGAGGCGGGCGTGGTAGTACTTGGGCCGCGGGCTGATCCACGTCTCGCCGCCGAGCAATTCGTACTTGTACGCGGGGTTGCGTGGCAGGGCGCGGAACTGCTCCGGGGGGATCTGGAGGCGGAGGTGCGGCATCCACGAATCGCTCATTGGCGCGGCTCCGGCGGGCCGGGCCATTGTAGCGGGCGGGCGTCAGGTATAATGGGTGCGAAGACTGAAGGGAGGAGGCGAGAGATGAAGAATCCGCACGACAACAAGCCGATCCAGGTGGGGACCACTTCAGCCGGGCCGTACATCCGCATCACGGTGGATCAGTTGGAGCGGGTGAAGCAGCTCCTGAGCGATCACGGGGTCAAGTACTGGGTCGATCACCTCGCCGTGTCCGTGGATGGGCAGCCGGCTGTGACCGATGTGAACCTGGGGCGGAAGGGCGACCCCATCCGCGCCCAGGCCATCCTCGATTCCGTGGACTGAAAGGGCCGCCGATGCCCCTCGACGATGATCTGCGGCGGATCACGGACCGAGCGAGGAAGTCCCTCGCGTCCGTCATGGATTTTCACGTCCACTCGCGGGCGGTCTGGCGCTCCTTCCAGCTCTTCGTCGCTCAAGGTCACCGCACGACCTCGGACAGCCTGGTCGTCGGAAAGCCCATCAACCAGGACGAGCTCGTTTCGCTCGCCCTGGAGTACGACAAGGCCTATCTCCTGCGCTTCACCTTCCGCCAATTCGTCTCGATCTTTGAGGCCTTCCTCTTCGACTTCCTGCACCGCCTGTTCCGCCACAACCCCTGGCAATTCGCCCGCACCCAGCTCGACTTCGAGGCCGTCCTCCGCGCCGCCGACCGTGACGAGGTCATCGCCAACGTCATCGGCAGGCAGCTCAACGACCTGCGCTACGGCAATGTCCGCGACTGGTTCGCCGTCATGAACAAGTGCGTCGCCCTCGGCTGCCCGGCGGACGACGAGATCGACTCCCTCGCCGAGGTCAAGGCGACACGCGACATCCTCGAACACAACGAGGGCGTCGTCAACGAGGTGTACGTCCGGAAGGCCGGCAAGAAGGCCCGCCACCCCGTCGGCGACCATGTCGAGCTGGACGACGATTACCACCTCGCGTGCTGGCGGCTGCTGGACAAGATCGCCGCCGACCTCGCCGACGCCTCGGCGGAGAAGATGGGCGCGTGACGGCGCGGCAGATGCTCTTGCCCCGACTCGCCAGGTTCGGCTAGGATGCCGGCTCTGAGGATCTCGCACCCTTGCGTGGCATGGAGGCCGCCATGAGCCAGCATCACGCCGACACCCTGTCCCCCGACCGCGCCGGCATCGACGAGGCCCTGTTCAGCGGCCAGCCCGGCTTCCGCATGCCGCCGGACGTGCCCGACCTCCCCGCGCCGACCCCCGACATGCTCGCCTGCGGCACCCTCGACACCGACGGCCCCCTCGCCGACGCCGCCATCCCCTCTTACGAGACCCACGACGAGCCGCCCCCGTCCGCCGTCGCCGTCCAGTGCGCCGGCGGCAGCTACACCCTCGCGGAGAACGCCCCCGGCGTCTTCGAGCTGCGCCCGCCCGCGCCGGCGCCAACCGAGCCCGTGGTGGACGCCGCGCCCACCGCAGAGCCGGCCCCGGAGCCCGTCACCGAACCGGCCCCCGCCGCTCCGGCACCGCTGGCCCTCACGCTCGGCCCCGTCACCGGGTTTTCGGTACTGCCGGGCGAGTCGGCGGCCGTCGGCCCGGAGCAGATCACCGTCACGGGGGCCGCGCCGGCCGTCATCGACCTCATGCTGCTCTCACCCCCGGCCCACGGCACGCTCCTCCGCGACGGCTTCGCCCTCACCGGCGGCGACGCCTTCACGCAGGAGGACGTGAACGCCGGCCGGATCACCTACCGCCACGAGGGCGACGCCCCCGGCGCCGACGCCTTCTCCTTCGGCACGTCCGACGGCGAGATCCCGGCGACCGAGGTCGGCGTCACCATCGCGCCGCCTCCGCACCAGGCCCCCGTCGCCGACGGCCCCGGCTCGCTGGCCTCGATCCGCGAGGGCATGTCCGTCTCGGCCATCCTCGGCGCCGCGGGCATGGGCATCGCCGTCGTGTCCGCCGTCGGGCGCGGGCAGTGGGAGCAGCGGGCCGACGACTCCGCCGAGTGGGCACCCCTGGGCGAGACGCAGCACGGCAAGGCCCTCCTCCTCCCGGCGGGCGCGAGTCTTCGCTTCACCCCACGCAAGGCATGGGCCGGCAACGCCAAACTCACCTACCGCCTGTGGGACGGCTCCTCCGGCACCGCCGGCGAACAGGTCAACCTCGCCGCGCGTCTCAGCGTCGGCGGCAACACGGCGTTCAGCGCCAACGCGGTGACGGCGTCGGCCGCCATCGAGCCGGCCCCGGAGGACGAGCGTCCGTTGCCGCCGGCCCCGTGGCAGGCCCAGCCGGCGGCGGGCGACCTCACCGGCGACGGCCTCGCCGTCGTGCGTCTGCAGGGCGAGGGCGAGTGGCAGTTCTCCCTCGACGGCGGACGCACCTGGCGCGGCCTCGGACCGGTGTACCACGGCAAGGCGCGTGTGCTGCGTCCCGGCGACAAGGTGCGATTCGTGCCACGCCGCGGCGGCGCCGGGCGTGTGGCGCTCAGCGGCAGGCCGTGGGACGGGCGCGGCACCGTGGCCGGCGCGACGGTGTGTCTGGCGGGCAAGGGCTCGGTGGGCGACGAGACGCCGTTCGGCGAGACGGTGCAGACCTGGGCGTGGCACCTCGACGGCGTGTGAGAGGGTAGCCGCGACTCGGAGCGAGCGTCAGCGAGCGCAGAGGAGCGCTCACATCCGCGCCGATCAGCCCTTGAGGAACGTCGCGTCGAACGCCGCCGGAAGCAGGTCGCGCATGCGCCAGCGTGACTTCTCGCCGGAGAGGTTGGCGAGGATGATCTCCACGTCGCCGGCGAACTCCCACAGCCACTGACGGCACGCGCCGCAGGGGGGCGTCGGCGTCTCGGTGTCGGCGGCGACGCAGACGCGGGCGGCCCCGCGCACGCCCTCGCTGATGGCCTTGAAGATGGCCACGCGCTCGGCGCACATGGTGAGGCCGTAGCTGGCGCTCTCGATGTTGCAGCCGGTGATGACGCGGCCGTCGGGCGTCTCGACGGCGCAGCCGACGAGGAAGTGGGAGAAGGGCGCGTAGGCCTGGAGCCGCGCCGCCAGTGCCGCCTGAACGATGTCGCTCATGTACGGCATCGTAGGCGGCTCTCCTCGTGGCGGCCAGTTTTCAAAGTTTGGTGGCAAACACGCCAAGTTGGGAACTGTTCGCCCCCGCGGGGGCGGGGGACG
>CAZVZK010000040.1:0-41167 GCA_964630925.1 uncultured Alcaligenaceae bacterium | reverse complement strand
CAGCGCGGGCGGCTCGCCTGTTGGGCACCTGGTTCCTCGTTGCGGCCCAACCCCCTAAATGTTGAAACGTGGCCGCCACGAGGGGAGCGGGTCACGCCTTGTTGTACTGGAAGTAGTTGTCCCACCGGTAATCGAGCTTCTCCAGCGCCTTCGCCAAAGGGACGGCCCGGTACTTGTCGCCCGACTTCGTCACGATCCCCAGACGCTCCAGCTTGTCCAGGGCGTCGCCGATCTCGAAGTCCACCTTCAGGTTCAGCTTCCCCTCCAGCTCCATCTCAACGTACTCATCGAGCTGCGCCGAGTCCCACCCCTCCGCCGGCGCGTGCTTCGCCAGGTAGAAGTACGCCAGGATCGTCTCGCGGCACTCCTGCTCCTCCGCCTCGTCGAGCTGCCGCGTCACCACGCCCAGGTTGTTGTCGAGGTTCTGGTAGTACAGGCTCTCCACCAGCATCTTCGTGTACTGCAGCTTCGTGAACTGGTAGCCGTGCCACTGCTTGTAGGCGTAGCCGCCCAGCACCGCGAACGGCGCCAGCAGCAGGAACTCCGCCGTGAAGAAGATGCCCTGACCGACCGCCGTGGCGACGGCGGTCAGGCCCGCCATCAGCTTGCCGAACAGGCTGTAGATGCCCCAGCCCATCGTGCCGATCAGCGACCCGCCCAGCTTCGCCTGCTGGTGCCAGGGCATCTGCAACGACGTGCCCGGCAGCACCATCTCCAGGTCGAGCTTCGGGATGTCCTTGAACACCTTCAGGTACACGCGATCGGTGTCGATGTTCTCCGGGATGCGGTGGTGCTTCCGCAGCTTCAAGAGGAGCACGATCCGCCGGTAGCTGTTGACCTTCTTCGTCTCGGTCTTCCAGAACCAGATCGGGTGCTTCTTCGTCCGCTCGATGTCGCCCTCGCCGCGCACGAACACCTCGACGCGCTCGAACACGTCGAAGTCGACGTGCATGTTCACGCCCCAGTCGCTGGCCCCGCCCTCCGTCGCGTCGTCGATGTCCTTGCGCGTCAGCCGCTTGAAGTTCGCCTTCTCCATCAGCTTCACGAACTGGTCGAAGAGCGTCTCCATCGCCGCCGGCTTCTTCTCCGCCGGCAGCGGGTTGATGGCCACCGTGTCGGCGTCGGGGTCGAACGGCGCGAACAGGTCCTTGAGTTTCTCCAGGGTGTCGTGGTACTCGAAGTGCCACACCGCCCCCACCAGCTTGCAGAACTGGCGGAAATCGTCCCTCTCCTGCACGGGGAGTTTCGCGTCCTTGCACAGCAGATCGACGAGGTCGCTCTTGCGGAGCGGGATGTAATGCTCACGGTCCTCGTACTCGGCCATGGTCTCCTCCTCGCTGACGCTCGTCGGGTAGTCGGTAGCCAGTAGTCAGTAGTCAGTAGACAGTAGGAAAACCGATCGCTCGCCGGCCGCTGGCTGTTCATGCTGGCTACTGATTACCGGCTACCGGCTACCCAGAGAGAACACGGGTACTATCAAGATGATTCGTCGCGGGCCGCATTCCCTTTCGCGCCGAGCGCCTCGCACGCCCGCGCCGGCGGGACGGCCCGCAGCAGGCCGTCCGCCTCCTCCGCCAGGCCCAGCTCGCGTAGCCGCCCCGCCGCCTCGCCCGGCTCGCAGATGGCCGGCAGCCCGACGTAGCGGTCGAGGAACAGCCCCATCGAGTCGGCCAGCTCGTCGGGCCGCGCCCCGCCTGCATGGTACCGCCACAGGCAGTAATACGCCAGCAGCGCCGTGCGGGTTTGTTGCTGGTCGGCCTCGTCTAGCAGCCGGGCCAGGACACCCGCGTTGCTGTCGAGGTTCTGGAAGTACAGGCTCTCCGTCAGGTTGAGCTGGTACGCCTGCCGCGTCGTCTGCCAGTCCGAGTACGATTTGAACCCGTAGCCCAGCACCCCGGCGAACACCCCGAAGAGGGCGTTCTCGAAGTTGTGCAGGAACTCGCCGAGGTTGCCGAGCAGGCGCCAGGCCATCGTGCCCAGCCCGCTGAGCAGGCCGGCGCCGATCTTGCCCCGGTCGAACAGGTTGATGCGCACCTTGGCGCCCGGCATCAGCATGCCGATGCCGGCGCGGGGGATGTCCTTGAACAGCTTCAGGTAGACGTGCTCGGCGCTCACGCCCGCCGCCAGGCGTGGGCCGGGCCGCAATTTCAGCACCAGCACCAGGCGGCGGAAGACCGGCACCTCCTCCTCGCGCGACAGGAACAGCGTCTTCCAGTTGCGCAGGGTGCGCGTCTGCATCGCGTCGCCGCGGACGAAGACCGACAGGTGGTCGAACACGCTGAAATCGACGGACATGCGCGGGCAGAAGTCGCTGACCTCGTCGAGGAATGGCTCGAGCTCCTCGCGGCCCAGGTGGCGGAACTGCGCCCTGCCCAGCATCCAGTTCAGGTCGAGCATCAGGGCGTTGAAGCCACGCTGCCGCTCGGCGGCGCTGGCCGTGTACAGGTTGGCCCCGTCCGAGTCCGGGTCGAAGGGGGCGTAGGCGGCCAGCAGGCCTTCGAGGCGCTTGCGCAGGCCGCGGTGCAGCGCCTCGCCCAACGGGGCGGCGACGGCGCGGAAGGCGGCCCCCTCGCCGGCGGGCAGCTCCGGGGCCTCGGCGAGGAGGCGCACCAGCTCGGCCGTCGGCACGGGGATGAAGGACCGGGAGTCATTGCGGGATGCCATCGGGCCTCACCACTCCATCGCGTCGAGCCCGTCCTCCGGCGACTTGACCAGCTCGTCGGCCAGACGGTCCAGCGTCCCCTGCACCTCGCCCATGCGCTCGGGACGCTTGTTGGCGTCGTAGGCCAGGCACTGGTTGATCAGCGCGGCGAGGGCCGGCGGCGTTCGCGGGTTCACCTCCTCCGCCGGCTTGTACACGTGCGCCCAGGTGCGGGCGCTGATCGGCTGCTGGTCGTCCTCGGAGATGATCGACGGCGGCAGCTTCCACGTCACCAGCCGGTACATCATGCCGCCGAAGTTGAAGATGTCCGTCCGCTCGTTGACCATCTTGTGCTTGGCCGTCTCGGGGGCCATGTACTCCGGCGTCCCCTGGATGCGAGCGGAGGCCTCCCCCTTGATGCGGGCAAGGCCGTAGTCGATGATCTTGATCTCGCCGCCCTTGCTGAGCAGGACGTTGTTCGGCTTGAGGTCGCCGTGGCACACCTGCCGGCGGTGCATGTGGACCAGGCCGTCCGCCGCCATCTTGAACGCCTGCACGAGCCGCGGCATCGTCAGCCGGGGGCAGGTGTCGAGGGTCTTGCCGTTGACATACTCGATGAGGACGTGGACCTTGGTCACGGTGAAGAACCAATTCTTGACCTTCTCGATGGCGTGGACCTTGACGAGGTTGGGGTGGTCGAGCATCGACGCGACCTTGAACTCGTGCTCGGCCTGCTCGACGAATTTCTGATCGTCCGCGCCGGCGACCGGCACCACCTTGAGCGCGTAGGCCTTGCCGTCCTCCGCCCGGCGGATGTGCAGGATGCTGCTGTGCGCGCCCGTGCCGAGCTGGCCGAGGACCTCGAACGCTCCGATCTTCATCTCGCTCATGGGTGATGTCCGTGGGGCAGGCGGCTCGCCTGCCTTTGTATGCCGCGTCTGGCGGGCCCTCAACTGTCGCATCGGCCGCGAACCCGTATGCCACTATGATACCAACGGACGCCCCGTGCCGGAAGGACCGCCGCATGTCGAATGCCGACCTGGAGCAGCTCACACGCCGCATCGGCAAGGAGATCTTCGCCCGCGCAGACGCCGGGCCGGTCCCCTTCGGCCCGACATGGTGGGATGACCGCCTCATGGAGCTGACGATGGGCAACGAGGCCCTCAAGCTCCAGCTCTTCCGCTTCGTGGACGTGCTGCCCCAGCTCCGCACCCCGGAGGACATCGTCCGGCACCTGCGCGAATACCTCGCCGAGGCCGGCGCCTCCGTCCCGGCGTGGGCACGGCTCGGCGTCTGGCTCTTGCCCGCGTGGGGCCCCGTGGCGTGGCTCATACGCTGGTCGGCCCGGCGGCTGGCACGCAAGTTCATCGCCGGCAGCGACATCGCCGAGGCCACCGCCGCCGTCGAACTCATGCGGGCGAAGGATCTCGCCTTCACGATCGACCTCCTGGGCGAGGCGACCCTGACGGAGGCGGAGGCCGAGCAGTCGATGCGCGACTACATCGCCATGATCGAGGGGCTGTCGGCGGAGGCGGGCGGCTGGCCCGAGAACGCCCTGATCGACCGCGACGACCGGGGCGCCATGCCGCGTGTCAACGTGTCGGTGAAGTTGTCGTCCCTCTACAGCCAGTTCGACCCCATCGACCCGACGGGGACGAGCCGCGAGGTGCGCGCGCGTCTGCGGCCCGTCCTGCAGGCTGCCCGGCGGCACGGGGCGTTCGTCAACATCGACATGGAGCAGTACTCGTTCAAGGACACGACGATCCGCATCCTTGAGGAGGTGCTGACGGAGCCGGAGTTCCGCGACTGGCCCGACTGCGGCATCGCCATCCAGGCCTACCTGCGCGACACGGAGGACGACCTGCCGCGTCTCGCCGGGTGGGCGAAGAAGCGGGGCACGCCGGTGTGGGTGCGGCTGGTGAAGGGCGCGTACTGGGACTACGAGTCGGTGATGGCCCGCCAGCAGGGCTGGCCCGTGCCGGTCTGGGCCGAGAAATGGCAGAGCGACGCGGCGTATGAACGCTGCACCCGGTTCATGTTGGAGAACCGCGCGTGGATCCGCCCGGCGTTCGGCAGCCACAACATCCGCAGCCTGTCGCACGCGATGGCCCTGGCACGCCTGATGAACCTACCACCGGGCGCCATCGAGATCCAGATGCTCTACGGGATGGCGGACCCGGTGAAGGAGGTCCTGGCGGGGATGGGGCAGCGTGTGCGTGTCTATACGCCCTACGGCGAGCTGCTGCCGGGGATGGCGTACCTGGTGCGTCGGCTATTGGAGAACACGGCCAACGAGTCATTCCTGCGGGCCGGCTTCATGGAGGGCGTCTCCCCCGACAGGCTCCTGCGCAACCCGGCGGGGTGAGGGGAGGTCGCACCTCAATCCGACCGCTGGATGCGGCGATTCGTGCTGGTAAGATACAGGGAGGAGGAACGATCATGCTCGTCAGGTACTCCAAGATCGCAGAGGGCGAGGCCCCGCCCCGGATGATTGAGGTCGTCACCGACCCGGCCGCCATCGCGGCCCACCGCGCGGGGACCGAGGCGTTCAGGAAGAACGTCGCGTGGTACGACGCTAACATCGATGAATTGGCCCCGAAGGCGAGAGGGAAACACCTGGCCGTCGCGGGCGGCGAGGCGTTCATCGCCGACACGTTCGAGGAGGTGCGGGCCTGGGTGGAGGCGAAGCACCCCGATGACCTCGGCCCCTACTTCGAGAGCATCCCCGCCGTTGACCGGGAGCGGGCCTGATGATCATCGCGGGTGAATGGAGGAGGCGGGGCGCGGCGGGGCCACTCCGCCCGGTCCTCCTCGCTCGGGTGGTCGCGGCGAACGGCAGAGCCGTCGAACGGTACTTCCTCGTGGATTCGGGGGGTGATCGGACGGTCTTCTGCCGCGAAACGCTCGACGCACTCGGCGGATCGGGGATGGCGGGTTCAGAAGCCGCGCTCCAGGGGATCGGCGGCACGTCCGCGACCGTCATGGTCGAGGCGGCCATCGAATTCACCAAGGAAGACGGCAATCCGGCGCAGGTCGCCGGCCCGTATCCCGCGTTCGTGGAGGCATCAGAGGACGAAGAGGACATCCTGGGCCGCGACGTGACCAACAACTTCGTCTCCATCACCGACTACCCGAACAGGCGCGTCCTGCTGATTCACGGATCGCACTCCTACGCCATCACCGGCCCGGCGTCCTGACCGCGGCGCTGTGGTCAGAACCCGACGTTGCAATACGGCATCGCCTTCCGCAACGCCCACGCCACGTCACCTCCGCTGACCGCCAGGCCACGCAGGCCCATCATTCCGCCCAGCGCCTTCTGGCCGGCCACGCCCACGGTGATCCCGTCGAGCGAGAGCCAGCGGAGCCCAGGGTGCCCCGCAACAGTCACAAGGCCGGCGTCCGTCACCCTCGTCTTGTCCAGGCGGAGATCGGCGAGATCCTTGAGGCGGAGCAGGTGCTTGAGGCCGTCATCGCCCGCCCTGGTCGCCCCGAGATCAAGGAGACGCAGGCCCGATAGCCCTCCCAGCGCCGTCAGCCCGGCATCACCCACCCTCGTGCCCGTCAGGTTGAGGCGGGCCAGTTTTCGCAAGGGGGCCAAGTCCCCCAGGCCGGCGTCGCCGATTTTCGTCTGCCCTAGGTGCAGCGACTCCAGATCGGTCAGCCGGGCCAGATGCTTCATGCCGGCATCCCCCACCTCCGTCGAGTCGAGGGAGAGCCGCGACAGCGCGCCCAGGCCCGTCAGCTCCTTCATGCCAGCGTCGGTCACGCGCGTCCTCCTCAGGCGGAGGGCCGCAAGATCCTTGAATGCCGCCACGGCCTTCATCGCCGCGTCGTTCACGTTGGTGCTGTCGAGGTCCAGCTCCTTCAGCCGCCGGAGGCCAGCCAGCTTCGTGAGGCCCACGCCCGTCACCTTCGTGCGCCGCAGGGAGAGCTTCTCCAGCCTCGTCAGGCCGGCGAGACGCGCGAGGCCGGCGTCCGTCACCCCGGTCCAGTTGAGGTCGAGGTGGGTCAGCCCCTTGAGGCCGGCCAGCCCCGCCATGCCGGCATCCCCGACGATGGGGCGGCTCCCGAACATGACACCCGTCAACCGGAGGGATTCGAGTCTCGTCAGGTGTTTCAGGCCGGTGCCGGTGACTTTCGTGCAAGACACGTCGATCGAGCGGAGCCGCTCCAGGCCCGCCAGAGCTTCCAGCCCGGTGTCGGTGACGGCGGTGCATGCCAGCCCGAGATGGGTCAGACCCTTGAGGCCCGCCAATGACCCGATCCCCGCGTCAGTGACATGAGTGTCACCGATCTTGAGGTGTGTAAGCCCCTTGATCGTCGCCACTTCCTTGAGGCCGGCATCGCCGATGGTCGCGTCGCTCAGGTCGAGGGAAGTCAGACGCTTGAGGCGGGCCAATTCGCCCAAGCCGGGCACACGCCCGAGCCCCCGGACGGCGATGGACTCCAACGACTGTAATTCGGCCAGCGCCTTCAGCATCTCCCGATCGAGGATGCAGTCCAGATCAAGGTGGACGAGCGACTTCAGGCGGGCCAGCTCCTTGAGGGCCGCCGCGGACGGCTGCAGGCCGCCGAGGCAGAGGTGGGTCAGCCCGTCGAGGCCGGCGATGGCGCGGACGATGGCGTCCATCTTCCCAGGCCGCCATTCCAGGATGCGCCTCGAGTTCCGCGTCTGGAGGTGGCCGAGGGTGGGGAAGTCACGGTCCCCCTCTTCCCATGAGGAGAAGAGCAGGACGCGGAGTTTCTTCTGCCTCCCCAGCTCCTTCTGCACGTCGGCGGCCCCGACGTAGGTGTCGCGGAAGACGAGGCCGAACGGCACGCCGACCACGGGCAGGCCGCGCACGTCCGCCGAGAGCCACACGCTGGTCTCGAAGCCCGGCTGGCCGTGCAGGCCGTCGCACGGGGTGAATCCGCGCTTCCCCCATGCCGCGATGGTGGCGGGGTCGAGGGGCCTGGGCGCGGGGGGCGCTGCGGCCCAACACGGCAGTGACATCAGCAGGACGAGTGTGGGCATGGAAGGATCCTCCGGCGCGGGCCGCCCGGTCATCGTATCCCGAGGTGTCGAGGTGACGATGGGGATGAGGCGCCGGTGCATCTACTGGAGAACACGGCCAACGAGTCGTTCCTGCGGGCCGGCTTCATGGAGGGCGTCTCGCCGGACAGGCTCCTCCGCAACCCGGCGGGGTGAGGCCGTTCCGCCCGCCCTTGCTGCCGGGACGCGCGGCGCGGTATCCTGGCACCGGCCAGGAGGGGTCTCGCGATGCAGGTGAAGCAAGCGGTCATCTACCCGGAGTCGGACGGCAAGCCGATGGCCGACAACACGAAGCAGGCGCGGTGGATCTTCATCCTCTACGGCAACCTCTGCGCCCTCTTCCGCGCCGCCGACGACGTGTTCGTCGCCGCCGACAACTTGTGGTATCCCATCGAAGGGGACGACAGGACGTGCATGGCCCCGGACGTGTACGTCGTCTTCGGCAGGCCCAAGGGCGACCGGGGCAGCTACCAGCAATGGCGCGAGGGGGACGTGCCCCTCACCGTCGTCTTCGAGGTCTACTCCCCCGGCAACGACTGGCGCGAGATGGCCCGCAAGCTGGCCTTCTACGACGACCACGGCGTCGAGGAGTATTACGTCTACGACCCCGACACCGATGACCTCCTCGTCTACGTCCGCGGCAGGGCCGCACTGCGGATGATCGCCTTCAAGGACACGTTCACCAGCCCCCGCCTCGGCATCCGCTTCGACCTGACGGGCGACGAGATGCGCGTCTCCTACCCCGACGGCACTCCCTTCCTCACCTTCGAGGAGCTGAAATCCCTCCAGGAGCGTCAGGAGGCCCATCTCGCCGAGGAGAGGCTCTTCCGCGAGGCCGCCGAGAAACGCGCCAGCAACGCCGAGACACGCGCCTCCACCGCCGAGGCCCGCGCCTCCACCGCCGAGGCCCGTGCCTCGACCGCCGAGACGCGGCTGGCCCGGATCATCGAGCTGGGCCAGAAGGCCCGCCGCGGCACGGCCTCCGCCGAGGATCTCGCCGAGCTGGAACGCCTCGAGGGCGAGCAGGCCACCGCCTGACCGCCGGCGGTACAATGCCACCATGACACCGACGCGCACCGACCTCGAACGCTGGGACCGCGACCACGTCTGGCACCCGTTCACGCCCATGACGCCCTACATGGCCGACCTGCCAATCATCATCTCCCGCGCCGACGGCTGCCTCCTCTTCGACCTCGACGGCAGGGCGTACATCGACGGCTCCTCCTCCCTGTGGTGCAACGTCCACGGCCACCGCGTCCCCGAGCTGGACGACGCCATCCGCGAGCAGCTCGGCCGCGTCGCCCACTCCACGCTCCTGGGCCAGGCCAACGTGCCTTCCATCGTCCTCGCCCGCCGCCTCGTCGAGAACGCCCCCCCCGGCCTCACGCGCGTCTTCTACTCCGACGACGGCGCCACCGCCGTCGAGTCCGCCATCAAGATGGCATTTCAATACTGGCGGCAGTGCCCCACGCCACGGCCCAGGAAGTCCAAATACCTCTCGCTCACGTCCGCGTACCACGGCGACACCCTCGGCAGCGTCGCAGTCGGCGACCTCGCCCGCTTCCATCACCTCTTCGCGCCGCTCCTCTTCCCCGTCATCCACGCCCGCCCCGGCGACGCCGACCAGATAACCGCCCTGGTGCGCGAACACGCTGACGAGCTGGCCGCCGTCGTCCTGGAGCCGCTCGTCCAGTGCGCCGCCGGCATGATGACCGCGCCGGACGGCTACCTCCGCCGCGTCCGCGAGGTGACGCGTGAGTGTGGCGTCCTCCTCATCCTCGACGAGGTCGCCGTCGGCTTCGGACGCACCGGCACCCTCTTCGCCTGCCAGCAGGAGGACGTATCGCCCGACTTCCTGTGCCTCGCCAAGGGCCTCACCGGCGGCTACCTCCCCCTCGCCGCCACCCTCACCACGGAAGACATCTTCAGCGCCTTCCTCGGCCCGCCGGAGGCGGGCCGCACCTTCCACCACGGCCACACCTTCACCGGCAACCAGCTCGGCTGCGCCGTCGCCCTCGCCAGCCTGGAGAAACTCCTCGGCCCCTCCGGCCTGCCCGCCCTCCCGCCGAAGATCGAACGCTTCCAGCACCACCTCGCCCGGATGCGTGACCTGCCCCTGGTGCGCGAGGTGCGGAACCGTGGCATGCTCGCCGGCGTCGAACTGTCACGCCCCGGCTCCGCTCGCGCCGTCTGCAAGCTGGCACGCGGGCGCGGCGTGCTGATCCGCCCGCTCGGCGACGTGGTCGTCCTGATGCCGCCCCTCGGCATCGACCCGGCGACGCTGGACCGTCTGTGCGAGGTGGCCCACGAGGCGATTTCGGAGGTGGGATGCGCGGCCTCTTCGTGACGGGGACGGATACCGGGGTCGGCAAGACGGCCGTGACCTGCGCCATCGCCCGTCAGTGGCGGGCCGAGGGCCGCACCTTCGCCGTCCGCAAGCCCGTCTCCACCGGGGGCAACGCCGACGCCCTGGCGCTCGCCGAGGCGTCCGGCCAGCCCGCGCATCTCATCACGCCCTACGTCTTCAAGGAGCCGGCGGCCCCGCCCGTGGCGGCGGCGGCGGAGGGGCGGCCCCTCCGCGGCGCCGAGCTGCACACGGCCTGCCTCGCCGACTCCGCTGCCGTCCTGGTCGAGGGCGTGGGGGGCCTGCTGTGCCCGCTGACGGATTCGATGACCGTGGCCGACCTCGCCGAGCTCCTTGCGATCCCCCTCATCATCGTCGCCCGCCGGTCGCTGGGGACGCTCAGCCACACGCTGATGACGGTCGAGATCGCCCGGCACCGCGGGTTGAAGGTCGCCGGTGTGGTCGTCAGCGAGACGGAGCCCGTCGTGGGCCTGGCGGCGCTGACGGCGGTGGACGAGATGCGCCGCCGTGGCGTGCCGGTGCTGACGGTGCTGGCGCACGGCGCGGCGGCCCCGACGCCGGATGTCGATTGGTGGTCGCTGTCGGGGTGAGCGATAGAACAGAGGGCACGGCCGGACGGCCCAGGGGCAGGACGGAACACCATGCAGACGCTGAATTTCCAGTGCGGACACTGCCACGGCCTGATGGCGGTCGGCGCCGATTTCCTGGGCCAGCAGGTGCGGTGCCCGCACTGCCAGCAGGTCGTCGTCGCGCCGACGGCGGCGGCGCCCGACCTCGCCCCGCCGCAGCCGGCCCCAGGCCCCGCCGTCTTCCAGCCCGAACGCCACGACGACATCTTCACCCAGCCCGGCGCGATGAGCGACTCCCTCTTCGGCGAGGCCGCGGCCCCACGCATCGAGATCCCCCGCGAGCCGGCGCCCGCCCCCTGGCCCGCGACGCCGCCGCCCGAGCCGGCGCCCGCATCGCCGGCCCCGGAGCCGGCGCCCACCGTCCACGTCCCGGAGCCGGCCGCCCCCCTCCCGCCCACCGTCCACACGCCGCTCAACGGCGAGACGGCCCACTGGTCGCCATCCACCGTCGCCCAGCAGGACCACATCGCGCCGACCCAGTCCGCGGCGGCGCCCGAGGCGCCCGCCGAGCAGGCCCCGGCGATGACCATCCCGCGCAAGGCGCGGGAGGCCGCCGGCGCCGGCATGTTCCTCCCGCTGGTGATCCTGCCGCTGTTCCTGTGGGCGGTCGCGGCGACCGCGTTCGCCGTCTTCCTGTATCTGCGTCTGGCGACGGTGCCGCCCAGCCTGTTCGACCGCTTCCCCGACCTGGACGGCGACAGGCCCGGCGTCGAGAAGGGCAAGAAGCTGACGATGGGCTTCAAGAAAGCCGACGCCCTCGCCCCGCTGCCGGCCCACCTGCACGTCAAGCTCAAGGACACGATCCGCGTGGGCGACGTGGAGGTGACGCCCCTGGGCGTCGAGAAGCGGATCCTGAGGGTCATCGTCGCCGGGTCGAACCCCGAGCCGATGCAGGGCCCGTCGCTGGTGCTGCGCCTGCGCATCAAGAACGTGGCGGAGGACTACTCGTTCGCGCCGATGGACAACTACTTCGACCGCTGGTGGGACGGGGCCGGGGCGGTGCCGCTGACGATCCTGCATGCCGGCAAGGCCGACTTCTTCGGCGGGCCGGCGAAGTGGTACCCGCGTGGCAGCCGGGACAACCGCGAGTGGGTGGAGGGCAGGCAGGCGTTCATGCCGACGCTGAGGCCTGGGGAGGAGCTGGATTCATTCATCTGCACGGACGGCGACAACAGGAAGGTGATGGACGGCCTGGCGGCGCACAAGGGCCGGCTGCTCTGGCGGGTGCATCTGCGTCGGGGGCTGGTGGAGCACAAGGGGCGGATGGTGCCGGCGCAGTGCGTGATCGGCGTCGAATTCACCCCCAGGGATTACGGGGGGGCGTGAGGTTGCCGGGCCCGGCGATCCCCATAGGTTGAGGCAAGGGGAATGGATCGGCGTCCTCCTTCGGCAGGGGCGGGCGCATCTTCCCGAGACAGCACTGACGGCGGGGCCTGCCGGACGCCCCGTTCAAGGAAGAGGTGGCCATGAAGCTGACCAGCGCCAGCACGTACGCCCTCCAGGCGGTGACGTATCTCGCCCTGAAGAGCGACAGGAAGGCGGTGGCGTCGCACGACATCGCCGAGACCCGCAAGATCCCGGCCCGCTTCCTGCTCAAGGTCCTGACGAAGCTCGTCGAGATCAACGTCCTGGAGTCGGTCAAGGGCCCCAAGGGCGGATACAAGCTGGCACGCCCCGCCGACGAGATCACGGTCCTTGAGATCATCGAGGCGGTGGACGGCGACATCGAGGGCATCAACCCGCTCAAGGGCAGCCCAAAGAGCCACGGCAACCCGGCGATGAACAACCGCATCGAGGCCGTGTGCAAGCAGACCGCCGAGGCGGTACGCCGCCACCTCGAGACGGTCCGCCTCAGCGACCTCGTCGCCCGCAACGGCCGGGCCTGAGTGGGGCGAGGAGAAGAGAAGCGAGCCTCGGATCAACGCAGAAAACAACAAGGCAGGCAGAAGACGTTGAGTCTTCTGCCTGCCTGCTTCTTGTCTTCCGCTTGATCCGTGCTACTCCGTGCTGATCCGTGGCTCGCTTCTCTTCCGCCCCATCACGCCAGCGACTTCTGCCACAGGACGAGGTTCTCCCCGTGCGAGGTGTCGTAGCGCACGCCGGACACGTCGTAGCCGGCCTGGATCAGGTACTGCATCATCGGACGCTGCTGGTTGAAGCACTCGCAACACAGCGCCTCGTAGCCGTTCTCCTTGGCCCAGCTCTCCAGCGCCTCCACGAGCTGCGACGCCACGCCCTGACGGCGGTTGGCGCTCAGCACGCCGAGGAACCACAGGGCGAAGATGTCCGGCTTCTCCTCGAAGCCGATCAGGAAGCCGACGGGCTTGCCGCCCAGACGCGCCACCATCTGCACCACGTTGTGGCGGCCCAGGTAGCGGCGTGCGAGGTCGTCCTCCGCCACCTGCGGGCGGAAGACCTGGTTGTACAGTTGGGCCACCGTGGAGACATCTTCCGGGGCCAGTTGATCGACGATGACATCGGCCATGGCGGGTCGCTCAGGGGGCGCAGGGCAGGGTGGGTGGCGTTCAGCGGTCCTGGGGCCGGTACAGCGAGGCGACGAGGTCCGCCCACACCGGCACCGGCAGGTCGGTGAGGTCCTCGAACTCCTCCTCGTCCTCGTCGGCGGCCGTGGGCACCCCCTCCGACTCGCCGACCACCTCGTCCTCGGCCTCGGCGGCGGGGGCCTCGTCCCCCTCCTCATCGTCGCCGTCGTCGCCGGCGGACACGAGGGGCGCGCCGGGGGCCGCCTCGTCACGGCCCTCCCCGCCCTTCTTACGCCGCCTCCGCCTGCGCTTGCGCCGCGGACGGTCCTCGTCGCCTTCGGCCCTCTCCGGCCTGGCCTCGGGCGCCGTCACAGACGCCGCGGCCGCCAACGCGGCCTCGGCCACGGGCGGGGGGGCTTCCTCGTTCAACGCGGGGGGCGGGGCGTCCTCGTCGGCCACGGGGGCCGGGGGCGGGGCCTCCTCGGCCATCGGCGCGGGGGGCGGCTCCTCCGGGACGGGCTCGGGCGCCGGCGGTGCCGGCGCCTCCTCGGGCGGCGCCTCTTCGGAGGCCGGCTTCGCCTTGCGGCGGCGCGGCTTGGCCGGCTCCGCCGTGTCGTCCGCCGACGCCTTGCGCTTGCGCGTCTTCTTGACCGGCGCCTCCTCGGCCGGCGCCTCCGCAGGCGCCGCAGGGGCGGCCTCGGCCGCCGCCGGGGCCGGCGCGGGGGCCGCCGGGGCGGGCTCGGGCACGTTCAGGTCGGCGAACAGATCGTCCCACCGCTTCTTGTCGTTGTCCGGTTGGCTCATGTGCCGTCTGCTTCCTCATTTCTTCCGTTCAATGCGCCTATTGTAGCATGCCGGCGTCATTTCCCCAACAGCGGTACGCAGACGATCTCGGTGTCGTTGCGGGCGAACGCGCAGCCGCCCCCCAGGCCCACATGCGCCCACGTCTTGCCCACCAGCGCCGCCTTGCCCAGGTACTCGATCTTCTCGGGCGTCAGCTTGACCAGCAGCAGCTCGCCCGGCGTGTTGAGGATCAACGCGCGGCCGTCCTTCGGGTCGCCCACCCAGGCCAGGCTCGCGTGCGGGTTCGTGCCGCGCGGGGTGACGTGCTCGTTCTCCCACAGGACCTTGCCCGTCGCCACCTCGAGGCATTTCAGCCCCTTGAAACGGTCCAGCGCGTAGGCGTGCTTCCCCTTCACCAGGGGCGTGCACATCAGCAGGCTGAGCTGCTTGCCCTCCCAGACGACCTCCGGCTTCTTCCCCAGCCGGATGCCCTTGCTGCCCGACCAGTAATTGCCCGCCAGCACCACCCCGTCGGCGACCACGAGGTCGGTGATGGACACGCCGTACTGGATGCCCTCGAACGGCACCTTCCAGCGTTCCTCGCCCTTCTCGCGTCCGACCGAGGCGACGTGCTTCGGCGTGAAGTACAGGATCTCCTCGCCGTGGATGACCGGCGACGCGTAGCCGGGCGGGTCGTCGAGGGCGCGCCAGACCTCTTTGCCCGTGGCGAGGTCCAGGGCGACGAGCAACGCCTTCTCGCCGCCCACCTGGACGATGAGACGCTTGCCGTCCACGAGCGGCGAGCAGGAGTGGCCCCACGTCGGCACGGTGCCCTTGAAATCCTTGCCCGTGTCGCGCCCCCAGACCACCTTGCCGTCCCTGGCGTCGAGGCAGCACAGGTGCCCCAGCGCGCCGAGGGTGTAGACCCGGCCCGCGTGGACGGTGGGCGTGCAGCGCGGGCCGTTGCCGTAGTCGAGCTTCTTGTAGGCGACGGGGTAGGCGTGCTCCCAGACGGTCTTGCCGGTGTCGGCGTCGAGGCACAGGACACGCTCGCACTCCTTCGGCGTCTTCTGGCGGTCCATGACGAAGACACGTCCCCCGGCGACGCTGATGCCGCCGTAGCCCCCGCCGATGGGCTGCTTCCACCGGTGGGTGAGCTTCTCGGGCAGGCGGGCGGGGAAGTCCTTGACGGGCCAGACGTTGTCGCGGCCCGGCCCGCGCCACTGGGGCCAGTCGGCGGCGAAGAGCAGGAGGAGGGGGAGCATGGCGGGGCCTCGCGGTGGGTGTGGAGAGTATAGGGGGAATCGGCCCCGGTGACGGGCGCTCCGCGGCGGCCCCGCCCGTACCGCCCACGCCGACGCGCCGGCCGGCCACGCCTTCATCATCCATCCCCCCTCTCTCCAGCCCAGGCAAATCCGGCGATCAGTGACCATCCTTGCCGTCCGCCGCGCCGTCCTTGAGGTGAGCCGCCCCGTTCTCGCCCGCCTTGCCGTTCTTCTGCCCCTGGCTCTTTCCCCGTTTGTCATCGGCCGGTGTCACGAGATGGCACTCATTGCCCGCCTTCACGCCACCCGGCAGGCCCCCCACCAGCCCGGCGCGCATCTCGCGCAGGAAGGCCGCGTAGGCGTGCGGCACCCGGTCGTGCCCGTGCTGGTCCGGCATCCAGATGGGCGAGGCACGGCACACGTCGAACAGCTCCTCCGGCATCCCGCGACCCTCGCGCATCCAGTCGGGCGCCCAGTCGGCCTTGCTGGCCATGTAGGGCCCCGCCTTCTCCGGCTCCAGCTCCGCCCCCTTCTCCTCGTTCGCCGTCTGCCGGCGCACCCCGCCCTCGAACGCCTCCGCCATGTGCCGGCGCACCCCCTCGGCCACCTTCGCCGCCAGCTCGCACATGACCGAGGCCGGCATCCGCTCGAACAGCGCCTTCATGTCCTCCACGGTGGCGACGCCCTCACGCCGCACCCTCAGCTCGTGCGCGTCCAGCGTGTCGGGGTCCGCGCCGTGCATGTGCCTGCCGGCGTTGTACCCGGCCAGCCAGCGTGCGGCGGCCACGTCGCCGGCCAGAGCCCTGTCGAGCATGACCCGCGCCACGGCGGCCATCTCCTCGGGCGTCACCGCCTCCGAGATCGCCTTCCTCATCATCGCCGTCCGCCGCGCGAACGGGTTGCCAGGGCCGCCCGCATTCCCCACCGTGAACCGCCCATCGGGGGCGCGGCCCTCGGCCGGCTTCCTGTCGTCCGCCGCCGTGTCGTTCGCGTGGCCGTTCGTCCCCACGCCGTTGGCCTTGTGGTCCGTGGCGTTCTTGTGCCCGTTGTTCGCCGAGCCGTTGGGGTGGCCGTTGCTCGCCACGCCGTTGTTCTTGCCTGCCATCTCCGCACCTGTTCGCTGGCCTTGGTGATGCCGGACAGAATCCAGCACCGCACATTAAGCCCTACGGAGCATGAAGTTACAACAGACAGTGAGCGACATGGCGCGGATGGCGCTCACGGTCATCGAGATTCGTTCTTGGCCGTTCGCAGGGAGTGGGCTGGGCGGAGCGTGAGTAGTGTGCGCTCGGCTCACCTCGATGCAGGCTCCGGCTCCCGCCCGCTTGAAATCACCTGCCGGCCCGCGATAATGTCTACAAGTGTTCACAGGTGCGCCATCCCGTCCAGGAGCATCGCGAAGAATGGGCACGGCTCCGAAAACACTGCGGCCATACCAGGCCCGGCTCGTCTCCGATGTCGGCCGGGCCAGCGGGGACGTGCTGGTCGAGCAGCCCACCGGCTCCGGCAAGACCGTCCAGATCGTCACCCTCGTGGCGATGCACCTCGGCAAACGATTCACGCACGCGGTAATCGCCGCACCACAGGAGCAGATCGAGCAGGGGTTCGTTCAGCGCGACTATCGGGCCGTCGGATTCCCGGCCTGTCCGGGGGGCGCTGCCCCCAACATCCAGACCCCCGAACACCTGATCACCGGAGCGCGCGAGAGCCGCCTCGGCTCGGTGAATCGGCTCCTCCTGTACCTCCGCCAATCGGGGCCGACGGACCACGCCTTCGCTTGCACCCACGCGGCCCTCAACCGGATCCGGCCCGACCAGCTGCCCGCCGACCTCACCGGCAAGGCCCTCTTCATCGACGAGGCCCACCACGCCTCGGCCGACGGCCTCGCCGAGATCGTCGCCCTCTGGCGCGAACGCGGTGGCCAGCTCTTTTTCTTCACGGCCACCCCCTACCGGGGCGATGGCCGTCGCGTCGTCCTCGATGACATGCGGACATTCCGCCGGTCCCTCGCGGAACACATGGCGGAAGGGTTCGCCCCCCGGCACCTCGAAAGCGAGGTCGTCGCCCTCGGGCGGCGCGGCGACACGGTCACCGCCGGGCAATTCAACGGCACCGATGCCCCGCCGGCTTCCTACTTCGAGGAGCTGGTCTCGGGCATCTGCCGCCGCTGGGTCGAGGACGGTAAGCCCAAGGCCATCGTGCGCGTGCCCCCGATGCGCGGTGGGCGCAGCGGCACGCTGGTGAGCCGCCTCACGCACGCGCTCACGGCGCTCGGGGCCAGGGTGCTCGACGCCACCGGGACGGGCGCGGCGGACAAGAATCGCTTCCTCGCCGGCCTGGAGGCCGAGAAGAACGCGACGTTCGCGGAGTCTACCGTCGATGTGATCATCGGGATCCAGCGCGTGCTGGAGGGGACCGACTGGCCCGTCTGTAGCGCCGCCTACTGCGTCGGGATGCCGGGGTCGCTGAACACGGTGGTTCAGTTCCTGGGCCGGGCCATGCGGCTCAAGGGCGACGGCCATCCCGCCGCCCACCGGGATCGTGCCCGGCTGGTCTTCTTCGTGCCGTGCGCCGGTGGCTCCGCCCTGGCCGACCTGTCCCTCGACCACAGCCGGCATGCCTTGCTGACGTGCTGCTTCCTGGCCGATCATGAGGTCGGCCAGGAGTGGATCGTGCTGCGCGAGGTCCGCCGTGGCATCGAGGCCGCCCTCGGCCGACATGACGAGAGTCCGGCGGCCGCCGACGCCGAGAACGCGGCGGATGAGCCGATCGACCCGGAGGTCCGCGCCGAGGTCGAGCTGGCGCTGGCCAGCGCCAGCGAGCAGATTCTGAGCGACGGCGGCGAGCCCACGGCAGGCGAGGTGATCCGACACGCCGCCCTGAAGTGGCCCGACCTGCCAGAGGCCGCGCTGCAACGAGTGGCGGCGGAGTTCCTCGCGGCCCAGACGACCCCCGGCGGTGAGGCCGTCCGGGATGCGATCCGGGGAGAGGTGGCGAGGCGGCTGCGGATCGACCCGAGGGTGAAGGAAGCGATGGCGGCGGCGTTCGCCACGGTGCTGGAGGAGTTCCGCGGCGCGACGCTACGGGATTCGACCGTGCTGGAAGCCGTGGGCCGGCAGGTGCATGGCGTCACCGGCGGGCAGATGAGGGAGTTCGCCCAGCGGCTGCGCGATGCGGCACCGAGGCCGTTGACGGAGGAGCAGATTCTGGGATGGGCGGATCAGCATCACGAGCGGACGGGGGGATGGCCAAGAATCGGATCTGGCCAGATTGACGAGGTTCCGGGCGAGGTCTGGGCTAATGTAGACGCGGCTCTTCGCGGAGGACTTCGGGGCCTTCCTGGTGGATCATCGCTCCCGCAACTGCTCTCCCAACAACGTGACGCACCGTACCACTTAGGACAAGATGAGTTATCTGCCGAGATAATTCTCGACTGGGCTGATGCTTACAAAGCACGAGTAGGCCAGTGGCCAACCATACAATCAGGGGCTGTCCATGAGTGTCCGGGCAAAACGTGGTTAAACGTTCATGCCGCTCTTTATCATGGCCTCCTTGGCTTGCCAGGCCAATCCTCGCTTGCCCGATTACTTGCCGATCACCGCGGAGTCAGCAATTCCGCCGCTCGCCCCGCCCTCACGACTGATCTAATACTCGCCTGGGCAGACTCATACCGAGCACGCACCACGAGTTGGCCAAGACAAAACTCCGGCCTGATCCCTGAATCTGATGGGGACACATGGGCTGGAGTGCAACTAGCATTAGTTCGTGGCAATCGTGGCTTGCCAGGAGGATCATCGCTGGCGCAGTTGCTCGCTGAACATCGGGGAGCTCGCAACGCGGGTAGGCTTCCGGCCTTGACAGTGCCACAAGTCCTCGCTTGGGCCGACAAGCATCGGCAGCGGACGGGTTCATGGCCCCAGGTCCTCTCCGGGCCAATCACTGATGCCAGCGGCGAGACTTGGTCCGGTGTCGAGCAGGCACTCCGGAAAGGCACTCGCGGATTAGCTGGCGGATCATCCTTAGCCCAGTTGTTGGCAGAGCGGCACAGTGCCAGAAATCCACGCGACTTACCTAAATTATCCTTGGAACTGATCCTGTCTTGGGCAGATGCCTATCATCAGAGAACCCAACAGTGGCCGACAGCTAACTCAGGCCCGATAGAGGAAGGGCATTCGGAAACCTGGCGCAACGTTGATACTGCACTTTCCCGTGGGTATCGTGGCCTTCCAGGCAAGGCTTCACTTGCATCGGTCCTACTTGAACATCGAAGTGTGCGGAATCGGAATAAGCCGCCGAAGCTATCGGAAGCGGGTATTCTTGCCTGGGTGGCTTCCCACTACCGGACAACTGGCGCGTGGCCTACTGCTGGAAGCGGGCCAATCCCCGATGCGACAGGCGAAGACTGGGTGAACGTCAACCAGGCACTCCGGCTCGGCCTTCGTGGTCTCCCCGGCGGTTCTTCGCTATCTCGCCTGATCAAGGAACATCGCGCCGCCACCGCCCCATGCAGCGTCGCTCCCTCCACGACCGCTCCCACCGATCAACCGAGGTGACCCCCATGCAATCCGCCTTGCGGACCGAGACGACCATCCTCCCCGGCAACCGCCTGGAGATCACCGCCCCAGAGCTGCCCGAGGGGGCCAGGGTCGAGGTCATCGTCGTATTGCCGGAGCAGGCCCAGCTCCGGTTCGGCTCCGCCCTGGAGTTCATCGAATCGTTGCCCGCCGGCCCACGCGCCTTCCCCACCTGGGAGGAGTACGAGCGGCACTTGCAGGAGGAGAAGGACTCGTGGGAGCGCTGACCGTCCCCTCCTCCGGCCTAGTGTACCTGGATGCCAACTCCGTCATCTACAGCGTGGGCAGGCACCCCGATTACTGGCCGCTCCTCGAGCCCCTCTGGCAGGCGGCGAAGGCGAAGACCATCGAGATCGTCAGCAGCGACCTCGTGCTGATGGAGACGCTCGTCGGCCCCCTGAAATCCGGGAACGCGCCCCTCGCCCTCGCCTTCGAGCAGCTCTTCCATCAGCCTCAGACGCGCCTCATCCCCATCACGCTCGCCATCCTGCGCGAGGCCGCCCGGCTGCGGGCCACGACCAAACTCAAGACCCCCGACGCCATCCACGCCGCGACGGCCCTGAGCGCCGGCTGCGCCCTCTTCGTCACCAACGATGCCGGCTTCCGGGGCGTTTCCGGCCTCCCGCTCGTCGTCCTCGGCGACCTGCTGGCCCCCTGAAAGGCCCCGACGATGCCCCCAGTCTCCGACCGGCAGACCGACGCCTTCGACAACCCCGCCAAGATGGCCTGCCGGGCCGGCAACCTCCGAGTCCTCCGCGACGCCGCCTTCCTGCTCTGGGAGGACGGCGGCCGCACCCGCCTGCGCTGCGACTGGTGCGAGCTGATGGGCGAGACCGGCCTGCTCACGATCGCCCTGCTCGAAGGGGAGGGCGTCCTGGCCCCCGCAGGGTTCGTCGGCGTCGACCTCGACCCGGACCGGATCGCCTCGTTCCGCCAACGCCGCCCCGACCTGAAGTGGCTGGCCGGCAACCTGTATGAGCGCCTGGACGCGCCCGAGATGGCCAACGTCGGCATCCTCAATCTGGACGAGTACGGTGAGGTGGGCAATCGCGGCGCGCGTGTCGATTTCCCACTCGTCCGTGGCCTCATCCGGCGCGGGCTCGACACCTTCGGCGAGTTCGCCCTGTTCTGGAATCAGGATCTGGACGCGGTCGTGAGGCACCGGCAGAAGCCCGGCCAGGCGATCCGCCGCCACGCGGAGACGGTGTGCGAGGCCCTGAAGGGTTGCCTCCTCCCACGTCGAGAGCTGACTCCCGGGATGCTGCTCCCCGAAGGCAGCGAGGACATGATCGAGTCGGGGTTCCTCGGAACCCTCGGCGCCTTCGAGATCTATCGCGGCTCCGTGAAAGGCGACCGCATGGCCAACTTGCGGCTCGTGCTCCGGTAGGTCCGGCGGCTCTCGGACCCCCAGCCAAGGTAACCGCGCACCGGCCGCCGCCCCAGGTCAGCATTCGGGGGTGTTGACGAGCCGGGCATCTGCCCCCGGCCTCCCTGTATGGCCCTCGGAGTTGAAGGCCCCCAGGCCGGAGGCAGATGCGGCAGACAACCCCCACGTTGCAACCATCAATTCCGCGGCTGTGGGCTGTTGGAGCCGCTTCGGCGACCTCAGTAAAGCCCACGGCGACGCTTTGGGAGTCGTGGGGCTTCTTGAGGGCGGGGCGGTCTTGATTCGGCGCGGCCCATTCCCTATTCTCCCCGCCCGCCGGGGCCGCCGTGCGCCCCGGCATCAGGATGGGAGGGCCGGATGATCTGGCGAAGATGGCTGGTCCGCGGACTGGTCTTCTCCCTCCTCGGCGCCATCGCCGTCGGGGCCTGGCTCTTCCTCGCCTACACCGACCCCGCCCACGTCCGCCTGCTCGTGCAGGAGCGTCTCGGCGTCCGCTTCAACCGCGTCGCCGTCTCCCTCGACTCCGCCCGCATGCGCCTCCTCGGCGGCGTCCTCGTCAACGAGCTGCGCCTCTCCCGCTCCGACGCCCTCGGGCGCGAGGCGTTCCTCTACGTCCCCTCCGCGGTCCTCTTGCACGACAAGGAGCACCTCCTCGACGGCAAGATGCTCATCCGCCGCGTCGAGATGACCCGCCCCCAGCTCCGCATCGTCCGCACACGCGACGGCGCCGTCAACCTCGCCGGCATCCTCGCCCCCTCCGCCCCCAGCAACGAACGCCTCCCCACCGTCGTCGTCCGCGGCGGCACCGTCATCTTCGAGGACCAGCAGATCGCCCCCGGCATCGCCCTGCTGGAGCTGCACGACGTCAACCTCACCCTCGTCAACGACCCGCCGCCCACCCTGGAGATCGAAGGCGGCGGCAGGTCCGACGTGTTGGGGGCCGTCCGCATCAAGGCCACCATGCCCCGCGACGGCGGCGCCGTCAGCGCGCGTGTCGAGCTGCCGGACATCCCCGTCGGCCCGGCGCTCATCGGGCGGCTGGCCCTGGCGGTGCCCGAGGCCGGGCGGCACCTCGACAAGTTCACCGCCCGCGCCGCCGCCCACGTCGAGCTTTCCTACGACCCGGCCCGCGCCGGGCCGTTCGCCTGCGCCGCCGCGATCAACCTCGTGGGGGGCACCCTGGAGCACCCCGCCCTCCCCGGGAAGCTGGAGGGGATCAACCTATCGGCGACGAGCGACGGCAAGACCGTCCCATCCGCCAGCCTGTCGGCCCGCTGGGGCGACGCGAAGCTGACCGCGTCGGTGAAGGATCTCCCGCTCCCGTCAGGCCGCATCGAGCTGGAGGCGCTGCCCGAGGCGATGGCCTCCCTCGACCTGTCCGCCGAGCGTGTCCCCGTCGATGCCGCCCTGATCGCCCGCCTCCCGGAGAAGTTACAGCCGCTCATCGCCGACTACGCGCCCGCGGGCCCGGCCTCGCTGCGCTACACCTTCCGCCGCGGCGCCGCCGGCCCGCGCCGCGAGCTCGCCTTCAACCCGCTGGGGATGGCCGCGTCCTTCGCCGGCTTCCCCTATCAGGTGACCGGCGTCACCGGGAGCGTGGTGGCCCGTGGCCTGGGCACCGCCGCGACCGACATCGAGGCCGACCTGACCGGCTACAGCGGGCCGCGGCCCGTGAGGGTGAAGGGCCACGTCCGCGGGGTCGGCGCCGACCCGGAGATCGCCCTCGTGATCCGCGGCGACGACATCCCGCTCGACCAGAAGTTGTTCGACGCCCTGGGCCGCGGCTCGCTGGCGCAGGACGCGGCGAAGAAGTTCCTCTCGGAGGAGGCGCGGGCGGGCGGCCTCGCCCGCCACCCGATGGGCCGGGCGGACGTCCACGCCAGCATCACCCGCCGCCAGGGCGCGCGGCAGTTCGACAACGTGATCCACGTCGGCATCAAGGACGCCTCGGTCCTCCACGACGACTTCCCCTACGCCCTCAAGAACGTGTCCGGCTCTCTGGCCCTGTACCCCGACCACTGGGAGGCGAACGGGTTCAAGGGCAGGCACGGAGACGGCGAGATCACCGTCACGGGGCGGTCGCGGCAGGTGCCGGGGCGTCCCGCGCTGGGCGAGGGGCCGCGCGAGATGGTGCGCCTGGCCATCACCGGGACGAACATCCGCCTGGACGAGGACTTCGAGAAGGCGCTGGTGCCCGTGCGCGACGCCCCGGCGGGCGGCGCAGTGGACCGCCGCGCGCTGCAGAGGGCGTGGCGCGGCCTGGCGCTGGCGGGCACGCTCCGCTTCGCCGCGGAGGTGATCGACGAGCCGAACAAGCCGCTCGGCCTGGAGTTCGCCCTCGGCTTCGACCGCTGCTCGATGAAGCCGGCCTTCTTCCCCTACCCGCTGACCGACGTGACCGGCGAGGTGCGCTACGCCAAGGGCCTGGTGTCGATCCAGGGGCTGAACGCCAGGCACGGGACGGCGGCGGTGGCGCTCAAGAGCGGCGCCATCCAGCCGCGCCCGGACGGCCACCTCAACGTCTGGCTGACCGGGCTGGCGGCGCGTGGCGTGAGTGCCGACAGCGACCTCATGGGCGCGCTGCCCGACGGCCTGAAGCGTGGCCTGGAGGCGGTGAGGCTCGGCCCGTCCTTCGACGTGGGGGCGAACCTGATCCTCGACGTGACGCAGGGCCCGTCCCCGAGCGCCAAGGTGTGGTGGGACGGGGGGGTCGGCTTCGCGGACGCCAGCCTGCGGGCCGGCACCGACGTGACCGCCGCCACGGGGCGATTCCACACGTCCGGCCATTTCGACGGGCGTCAGCTCGCGCGGGCGGAGGGCCAGCTCGCCCTGGCGTCGGCGACGGTGCTGGGGCAGCCGGTGACGAACATCTCGGCGCGGATGGAGATCGACCCGCGTTCGCCGGAGGCGGTGCGCTTCCGCAACATCAAGGCCTCCCTGTTCGGCGGGACGGTGGGCGGCGAGGCGCTGGTCGTCACCGGCCCCGCCCCCCGGTACGACCTGGCCCTCGAGGCGACGGGGGTCCGCCTGGAGCAGCTCGGCCGGCACAACCTCGGCCAGGCGGCGGCGCAAGGCGACCTGGAGGGGCCGGTGCGGATGGACCTGCGTCTCTCCGGCGAGGGCGACGACCCGACCTCGCTGCGTGGCTCGGGCCGGGTGGACGTGGCCGACGGCAAGATGGGCCAGCTCCCCGCCCTGCTGGACATCTTCAAGGCCCTGGGGCTGCGGAAGCCGGACGGGACGGCGTTCGAGCAGCTGCACATGGAGTACGGCATCGACGGGCCGAGGTTCCTGGTGCAGGTGCTGGACCTGAAGGGGCAGTCGGTGAGCCTGCGTGGCGGCGGGGCGATGAACCTGGACGGCAGCAACGTGAAGCTGGACTTCACGGCGATGCCCGGGCTGATCGGCGGCTGGCTGCCCCCGCCCCTGGACCGCATCCCCCCCATCTTCAGTAAGCAGTTGTTGAAGATCACGATGCGCGGCGACCTGAAGCACGGCGGGCTGCGCTTCGACAACCAGCTCGTCCCCGCGTTGCGGGGCGTCATGAGGCCCTGAGTCAGAGAGGTGGGCGATGGGCTCGATCCTGTTCCGGATGATCCTGTGGGACCTGTGCAAGGTCTTCTTCATGGCGCTGGTGTCCATCACCGGCATCCTGCTCCTCGCCGGCATCATCGCCGAGGCGTCCCAGCAGGGGCTGGGGCCCAAGCAGATCCTGGCCGCCATCCCGCTCCTCATCCCCAGCACCCTCCCTTACACCATCCCCGCGACCACCCTGTTCGCCGCTTGCCTCGTTTACGGACGCATGTCGTCCGACCACGAGGTCCTGGCCATCAAGTCGGCGGGCGGCAACATCGTCGCGGTGCTGATGCCGGGGGTGATCCTCGGCGTGATGATGTCGTGCGTGACGGCGGGGCTGTACTACCAGATCATCCCGCAGACGCATCATCAGCTGCGGGCGATGATCTTCGCCGACATCGAGGACCTGCTGTACTCGCAGTTGAAGCGGAACGGGGCGTTGTACCACGCGCAGTCGCCGTACTCGATGTTCGTCAAGGGCGTGAACGGCAAGAAGCTGATCGACCCGGTGTTCAAGCGGAAGACCTCCGCCGGGGTGGTGGACATCGTGGCGCACGCGCGGGAGGCCGACCTGCGGGTGGACATCGCCAACAAGCAGCTCCTCCTGCACATGCGTTTCGGCGTGGCGACGAACGGGACGGACTCGGCGGCGTTCGTGAACCGCACGTTCGAGGTGCCGCTGCCGCCGGGCATCGACAAGTACGAGAACCGCCGCCCGCGTGACATGACGTGGCAGGAGATGGTCGAGCGCCGCGAGGAGCTGGCGGAGGAGCTGGCGCACGTGCGGGGGGAGACGGAGACGGCGCTGGCGACGCCCGGGCTGGAGCAGCACGCGCTGAACCTGAAGGAGAAGCAGAAGCCGATCCGTCAGTTGATGCAGCACCTGTACGTGGAGATGCTGATGCGCCCGGCGTTAAGCATCGGCTGCCTGTGCTTCGTGCTGGTGGCGTGCCCCGTGGCGGTGTGGTTCAGCCGGGGCGACTACCTGGGCTCGTTCATCACGGTCTTCATGCCGATCGTGACGGCGTACTACCCGCTTGTGCTGTGCGGGACGAACATGGCGAAGGAGGCGCGCTTCAACGAGTGGGTGCTGGTGTTCGGGCCGAACGCGCTGGTCGCCCTGGCCGGCCTGGCGCTGATGCGCTGGCTGGTGAAGTATTGATGCGGAGCATCGTTGGCCATCATCGAGGCCATCTACCGCTCGACGGAGACGGGCCGCGTGGTCACGGCTTGATGGACCGCACCCAGTCGGCGATCAGCCGTGCCCCCTCGGCGTCCACGACGTGCGACGCCAGCGGCGGCATCTGCCCACGCCCGCGCCGCGTCAGACGCTGATACAGCACCGACCGCTCCGGCGACCCCGGCGCGACGATCTTCGCGTCCTTGATGCCGAACCTGTCGTGCATCGGCTCGGCGCCGAGGTACTTGCGCTTGTCGGCCGGCGTGTCGATGTGCAGGTCGATGGCCGCGTTGCCGCCCCCGGCCCAGACGTGGCAGATGGCGCAGTTGGCGTGCAGGTACGCCCGCGCCCTGTCCTCCAGCGGCGCCGCCTTGTCGTCGGGCCGGGCGAGACGCGGCAGCTCGTCGGGGATCTTCGCCAGCCGGTCCGGGGTGCCACGCGGCGGCTTCATCCCCTTGCCGAACGCCACGAGGGCGTCCCAGGCCCGCTTCGGCAGGCGCGGCTTGAGGACGCCGGCGAGGGCGTCGCCGCGCTCGCGCCAGGCCGCCGCTTGCATTCCCGCCGGCACCGAGAGCAAGCCGAGCCGCTCCATCTCCTGCAACTGGTTGCGCCCGGCCACTTCGCGGTTGATCTGCGACGTGCAGACACCGAGGACGTAGTTGGCCGCCCGCGTGTGGCACATCATGCACTCCGAGCGGCTGGGGTAGTGCCACCTCTTGCCCGTGCCGAGGACGTCGGCGTCATCACGCCCGGCGTCGGGGACGAGGTCGGCGTCCGTCTGCGCGGCGTTCCAGGCGTAGGTGTACCCGGCCCACTCCGCGCCGTCCTTGTGCAGCAGCCGCGTCTCGATGCGTCTGTCGCCGTGGCGGAACGTCTTGACCAGCACCGTCTGCTCGGGGAAGCCCCAATGTCCCTTCTCGCTGAACGTCATCTTCCCGTCGCCGGCCAGCGCGAGGAAACGCTCCTTGTCGGCCCCGTCGGACCACAAGGCGGCGTTCACCTCGTACGAGAACGTCCCCGCCGCGGGCCTGTGGCCCTTGACGCTGGCGAACAAGCCCGTCTCCGACAGCTTGCGCGGGAACGCCGGCCCCGGCGGGGGCGGCGGCGCCTTTTCCAACGTGTGGATCTCCCCCAGGTGGTCGGCGAGGTACAGCTCGCCGTCCGGGCCCGTGCCGAAGCCGACCATCTGCAGCCGTGTCCGCGCCACGTCGCCCTTCCAGGTGATCTTGCCGCCCTTCTGCTTCAGGCCCCAGATCCTACCCGTGGCGTAGTCGCCGTAGACGTACACGCCGCGCAGGTCGGGCAGTTTCTTGCCGCGGTAGACGACGCCGCCGGTCAGCGAGCGCGACTCCGAGTGCGGGTGCTCGATGAGCGGGTCCACGAACGCCGCCGGGCCGGGCTTCAGGTGCGTGTGGAACGGCTTGGTCCCCTCGCGCACCGCCCAGCCGTAGTTCGCCCCCCTCTTCCCCAGATACACCATCTCGACCACGTCCTGGCCCACGTCGCCGATGTAGATTTCATCCGTCGCCGGGTCGATGTGCATGCGCCACGGGTTACGCAGGCCGAACGCCCACAGCTCGGGCCGGGCGTCCTTGACCTTGAGGAAGGGGTTGTCCTTCGGGACGGCGTAGGGCTTGCCCTCGACGCCCACGTCGATGCGGATGATGCCGGAGTTCAGGTCGCGCAGGTCCTGGCCGCTGCGGTTCTCGTCGGAATCGGACGTGCCGTCGCCGCTGGTGATGTACAGCATGCCGTCGGCGGCGAAGCCGAGGTCGCCACCGTTGTGCCCGTTCGACTCCCACTCGATGACGAGTGATTTGGACTTCGGGTCGCAGACGGGCGGGTCGCCGGACGCCTTGAAGCGGAAGACGCGGTTGGCCTTTCCTTTCTTCGCCGCCGCCCCGTTGGCGAAGACGTAGACGAGCCCGTTGTCCGCGTACTTCGGGTGGAACGTCATGCCGTAGAAGTCGTGGCCGGCGAGCGTCAGGAAGGCGTCGGCCTTCTTGGCGCCGAGCGGCATCGAGACGACCTTGCCGCCCAGCTCGACGACGAAGAGACGCTCGTGCTTCGGGTGGCTGATGACGTAGACGGGGCCCTTGAACTTGACCTCCTCCAACACGCGCCGTGTTCGGTAGGGGGGCGGCGGCTCGGGCGTGCCGACGACCTTGGAGCCCGCAAAGGGCGTTCGTTCGGCGGCGGGGAGGAGGAGGACGGCGGAGGCGAGGAGCGCGACGGCGAGCAGGCGGAGCATGTGGCGGGGCCTCCGGCGGGTGGGTGCGGTGATTCTCCGCAGGGGGGCGGCCAGCGTCAAGCACGCCGCCGGGCGCGGGGTGCCTCCTCTTCCTCGCCCGAGATCAGTTGGAGTAGGGAGCGTTCGCCCCGGTCCATGCGCACCCACCCGAGTTTGAGCAGCGCGACGCCGGCGATGAGCCCGGCCGCGAGGCCACCGAGATGGGCGGTATAGGCGACGCCCCCGCCGCCGCGCACCAGGCCCCAGACGTCGAACGCCAGCCAGAGGAGCACCATCCAGAAACTGCTGACCGAGAATGTGCCGGCGTCCCCCGTGTTGAACGTCCACCACGCGTACCAGCAACTGATGTCGTTGAGGAGGTACCAGATGACGAAGACGCCGACGACGCCGTTGATCGCGCCGCTGGCCCCGGCCGCGGGCAGGCTCGACGTGGCGAGGTGCGCCACCCCGGCCGCCAGCGCGAACGCGGCGTACAGCGGCACGAACGTGAGGTTCCCCACCTTGGCGCAGACGGCGTTGCCGAACACCCACAGGAAGAGCATGTTGCCGAGGAGATGCACGAGGTCGGCGTGGACCAGCACATGGCCCAGGATGCCGAGTGGGGTCTTCTTGCCCAGCATCAGCTCCTCGCCGAGCGCGGTGAAATCGGGGGCATGGCCGCACAGCGGGTAGAAGAGGACAGTGACGCCTATCAGCACCCAGTTCATCCAGGGCAAGCCACGCATCGGGACATCGACGTGATACGGCAGGAGGATGAACACGGCGGGCCTCCGGCGGAGATGGTGGCGGCCCCGTCGGCGAGGCCGGGGACAAGAGCGCCGCCACCGGTACGATAGACGGCACACGCCCCCGGAGGCACGCCATGATACGGGTCGTTCTGATACTGGCACTCGCCGCGGCATCCTTGACGGCCGCCCAGACGCCCGACGAGAAGAAGGCGACGCTCGCCTACCTCGCCGCCCTCCGGACGGAGGGCGGCGGCTACCGGCTCGACGCCAAGGCCAAGGCCCCGACGCTGCGGGCCACCTCGGCGGCACTGCGTGCAACCAGGTACTTCGGCGGCACCGCCCCCTTCTTGGATGACACCAGGAAGTTCGTCGAGAAATGCCGGGTCAAGGGCGGCGGCTTCGCCAACACGCCGGGCGGCACGCCCGACGTGATCCTTACCTCCGTCGGCCTGATGGCGTCCATCGAGACGGGGCTGCTCACGGCGAAGTCCGAGAAGGCCGGGCCGTCCATCGCCTTCATGGAGGAGAATGCGAAGGCGTTCGAAGAGGTGCGCATGCTCGCCGCCGGCGCCGAGGCCGTCTCCCTCAAGCCGCGGAAGGCCACCGACTGGCTGAAATCGCTGGCGAAGACGAAGAATGAGGATGGCACCTGGGGCGAGGGCCAAGGCCAGGCGCGCGACACCGGTGGGCACGCGGCCGCCGTGTTGCGTCTGGGCGGAAAAGTGAAGGGCGACGCCGTCCTCAAGGCGCTAGACGAGGGCCAGCGCAAGGACGGCGGCTTCGGCAAGGCCGACGCAGAGGGCTCCGACCTGGAGACGACGTACCGTGTGCTGCGGACGTATCACATGCTGAAGAAGAAGCCTGCGAAGGCCGACGGCGTGCGCGGATTCGTCGCGAAGTGCCGCAACAAGGACGGCGGCTACGGCATCGCTCCGGGCGCGCCGTCGGGCGTGGGGCCGACGTACTTCGCCGGCATCATCCTGCACTGGCTGGGCGGGAAATGAGCCTGGCGCACGTCGCCCTCGGCAGCAACCTCGGCGAACGCGAGGGCCACATCGGCGACGCCCTCCTTGCCCTGGACCGCGTCCCCGGCACGCGCGTCGCCCGCCGCTCGTCGCTGTACGAGACCGCCCCCGTCGGCGGCCCCGCCGGCCAGGACGCCTATCTCAACGCCGTCGCCGAGCTGGAGACCTCGCTCACCCCCGAACAGCTCCTGGAGCAGCTCCAGGGCATCGAGAACGCCGGTGGGCGCGTCCGCGCGGAACACCACGGCCCGCGCACCATCGACCTCGACCTCCTCCTGTTCGGCGGGCGGGTGATCTCGACGCCGGAATTGACAGTGCCGCACCCGCGCCTGCACGAGCGTCTGTTCGTGCTGGAGCCGCTCGCCGAGCTGGTGCCGGGGCTGATCCACCCCACCCTGGGCCGCAGCGTGGCGCAGCTCCGGGCGGCCCTGCTCGGCGTCACGCTCGCCGGCCCGGGGCCCGGCCGCGAGCTGGCCGGCCTGCGCGTCCTCGTCACGGGATCGACGGGCGGCATCGGCCGGGCGTTGGCGCTGGAGCTGGCGTCCGCCGGGGCGGCGGTGATCGTCCACGGGCGCCGGGAGTCACGCATCGACGAGATGACGGCGCTCGTTAGACATCGCGGGGTGGCCGCCTTCCCCGCCCCGGCGGACCTGTCCACCGAGGCCGGGTGCGCCGAGCTGGCGGCGACGGCGTGGGGGGCGTTCAACGGCCTCGACGCCGTCATCAACAACGCCGGCGCCGACGTGCTGACCGGCGAGGCGGCGGCGTGGCCGTTCGAGCGCAAGCTGGCGGCGCTGTGGGCGGTGGACGTGCGGGCGACGATGCACCTGGCACGCACGCTCGGGGCGCGGATGAAGGAGGCCGGCGGGGGGGCCGTCATCAACATGGGCTGGGACCAGGCCGAACGCGGCATGGAGGGCGACAGCGGCGAGATGTTCGCGGCGGTCAAAGGAGCCGTGATGGCCTTCTCGCGCAGCCTGGCGCTCTCCCTGGCGCCGGAGGTGCGCGTCCATTGCCTCGCCCCCGGCTGGATCCGCACCGCCTGGGGCGAGTCGGCGTCGGAGGCGTGGCAGGAGCGCGTGCGCCGCGAGACGCCGCTGGGCCGCTGGGGCACGCCGGAGGACGTGGCGGCGGCGGCGCGCTGGCTCCTGTCACCGGCGGCGGCGTATTTCGACGGCCAGATGGTGCGCGTCAACGGCGGCGCGGTGCGCTGACGGCTCACCAGTTGTCGTCGAAGACGCGGCGGGGCTTCCACGCCGCCTTCAGCTCGTTCCAGGCGGCGAAGGCGAACAGGGCCATGAACAGCACCAGCAACAGGTCCTGCCGCCAGGGGATGAGCTGCGGCAGGCCGGCCACCGGCGCGAGGGTGTTCAACGCGATCGCCACGGCCACGGCCAGCGAGATCCACAGCGAGATGGCGATGCCGTTGCGGCCCGCGGCCAGGATGCACACCTGACGAGTCACCTGGCCGCCGTCGAGTGGCCAGAGGGGGAGGAGGTTGAACAGCGGCCAGTACAGGCTGATGAAGAGGAGCTGTTCGAGGAAGAGGCGGCCGGCCGGGCTGTCGAAGGAGGCGGGGGCGGGCAGCGCCAGGACGAGGGCGGCGTAGAGGGTGAGCTGGATGGCGGGGCCGGCCAGGGCGACGCCGATGTGCTGCCAGGGCGAGAAGTCGGCGTCCTCATGGATCGCCAGCCCGCCCATGCCGTGCAGCAGGACCTCGCCCTTGCCGCCGCACGCCCAGCCGGCGAAGATGTGGCCGAATTCGTGCAGGAGGATGGACAGCGTCACCGCCACGACGAAGATCCCGAACTCGGGCACGCCGTTGGAGGAGAAGCGGAAGTTGTCGGGCTGGAAGAAGGCCCAGCCGAGGAAGAGGAGCGTCAGCCAGTAGCCGGGGTGGATGCGGACGCGCGTGCGGAACAGCCAGAACGTGAGGTCGAAGGGTGAGGGGGCGGGGTTGGAGAGGATCACGTCGTTCCGCCGCGGGGGCGAGGTGGGCGATGGGATTCTATACCCGCCGGCACGCGTCGGCATCGGGCACGGCAGGCCGGCGGAGTGGCCGGTACGGTCACGGCCCCGGCCGCGTGGGCAGGACGGGCAGGCTGCCCGGGGCCGGCGGCCGGGACACGGCGGGCTGCGGGTGCCCGACGAACCCCGCGAACGTCGTCCCGCGCAGGAACGCCTCGATGGCCGAGCGCAGGCCGTCGAGCCTCTCGTGCAGGGGGCACTGCGGCCCGGTGCCGCACCAGTTGGGGCCGAATGGGCAGCCCAGCCCCTCTTCCATGCGGTCGAACAGGCACGCCACCTCATACAGGGTGATCTCGCCCGGCGGCCGGGCCAGGGCGTAGCCCCCGCCTGGCCCCGGCGATCCGACGATCATCCCCGCCTGCGACAGCGTCGTCAACACCTTGGCGACGGCCGGCTGCGGCAGGTTCCGGCTGGCCGCGATCTCGGCGGAGTTGAGCCGCACGGGCTTCGCCGGGTCGTACACCTGCGCCAGCCGGCTCACCGCCGCGATCGCCGTCTGCGCCGACTTGCCGTAGGGGGTCATGCGGCCTCCTCCGCCGGCTCGCCCTGGTCGGCGAAGACGGCCCCTGCGACCTTCAGGCCGACAGTGTACACCATCAGGCCGAAGGCCCAGATGCCGGCGGTGATCTTCCACTCCGTCGCACCGGGAGAATACTCCACGACCTCGTGCAATGTCGAGGGCACGAAGCCCGGGATCACCAGCCCCATCCCCTTCTCGATCCAGATGCCGACGAAGCAGGCCACGCACGCGGTGTCCAGCACCCACGTCTTCGTCAGGGCCGCCGGCGTCAGGAACAGGATGGTGCCCAGGACGCTCAACGTCACCGAGGTCCAGATCCACGGCACGAGCCCCCGGTGCCCGTGCAGGCCGAGGTACAGGTACCGGGCGGCGGCCTCGTGGCTGGCGCCGGTGTAGAAGATCGTGAAGCACTCCGAGGCGAGCATCAGCAGGTTGATGCACGCCGCCACCCGGATGATCTGCACGAGGGTGCGGATGGGGCCGTCGCCGACGTGGAATCTGCTGACGCGGCGGATGACCTGTAGCGACACGATGATGAACGCCGGGCCGCTCACGAACGCCGACGCGAGGAAGCGCGGGGCGAGCAGGGCGGTGTTCCAGAAGGGGCGGCCACCCAGGCCGCAGTAGAGGAAGGCGGTCACCGTGTGGATGGATATGGCCCACACGATGGACAGGAAGACGAACGGGACGTACCACCGCGGATCGGGCCTGCTCCCCAGGAAGCGCATGTAGAGGAGGTAGCCGACGATGTGCAGGTTGATGAGCAAATAGCCGTTGAGGACGAGGATGTCCCAGGTGAGCATGGAGATGGGCCAGTTGAACTTGCCGATGCCGGGGATGAGGTGCCAGAAGCGGTCGGGCCGGCCCAGGTCCACGATGACGCTGAGGGTGGACATGATGATGGCGGCGATGGCGAGGATCTCGCCGACGATGACCACGTCGTGCATCTCCTCGTCGCCGTACAGGTACGCGGGGATGACCATCATCACGCCGCCGGCGGCCAGGCCGACGCAGAAGGTGAAGTTGGCGATGTACAGGCCCCAGCTGACGTGGTCGGTCATGTTCGTGCGGGCCATGCCGTCACGCACCTGCACCGCCCAGGCGTTGGCCCCGACCAGGGCGACGGCGGTGAGGAACGTCATCCACGCGTAGAAGCCCCAGCCGCCGTCGGTGGCGACGCCCACCGCCCAGCGCAGAAAACGCGGGTAGGTGGCCAGGGGGGCGGGGGCCGGGGGGCTGCTCATGGTCCCGCCTCCGTTACTTGTCGAAGAAGTAGAAGAAGCGTGGCTTGGTCCCCAGCTCCTCCTTGAGGACGAAGACACGCTTGTTGTCCAGCACCCAGCGGATCTCGGAGCGGCGGTCCAGCACGTTGCCGAAGACGCGCGCCCCCGTCGGGCACGCCTCCAGGCATGCGGGCAGGCGTCCCTCGCGGGTGCGGTGCAGGCAGAAGTGGCACTTCTCCATCACCCCCTGCGGGCGGATGCGGTTGGACAGGTAGCCCTGCTCGGGGTTGATCTCGTCCGCGGGGATCTCCGGCCTCGTCCAGTTGAACCGCCGGGCGTGGTAGGGGCAGGCGGCCTCGCAGTAGCGGCAGCCGATGCACCAGTTGTAATCGACGACGACGATGCCGTCGGGCTCCTTCCACGTCGCCTCGATGGGGCAGGCGCTGACGCAGGGCGGATTCTCGCACTGCTGGCACTGCACCGGCATGTAGTACTTGTCACGCCGGGGCACCGGGTGGTCGTACGTCGCGTCGCCCTTGGCGAAGTCGATGCCGCCCTTCTGCATCTCGAAGACGCGGATGTACGAATTGTTGCTCGGCCGGTCGTGGTTGTTCTCCTCGTGGCACGCCTCGGCGCACTTGCGGCAGCCGACGCAGATGCTCAGGTTCAGGGCGTAGGCGAGCTGCACCCCTCCCTCGGCCTTGTGGTCGCGGATCGTGACGTCGGCGCCGTAGTCGCGTTTCGCCTCGGCCTCCAGGCGGGCGAAGACCTCCTCCTTCTGCCCGGCGGTCAGCTCGCGGTAGTGCTTCTGGAGCAGCTCGTCGGTGCTGACCGTCGGGGCCCACTCGAAGAGCGGCTTCAGCGCCGTGACGAACGCGGCCAGGCCGAGGGTGGCGCCGGCCGCCTTGAGCGCGGTGCGGCGGCTCACGTCCGCGACGGGCAGCGGCATCCTGCGTGTCTCAGTCATGGCCCACCTCACGGGGCGGCGTCAGGAATCGGTCGTTCGGCCCGCGGGCGGGGTTGACCTTCGGGTAGGCCGGGGCGTGCGGGTCGTGGCAGGCGGTGCACGTGTTGCGGCGGCGCGGGCCGCGTGTCGTGTCCCAGTAGCCCGACATGCCGCCGTGGGCGCCGTGCTGGTAGTCGCGGTGCTGCGGCCCGTGGCACTGGGCGCACAGCGTGATCGACTCGGCGAACGGCACCGCACGGCCGTCGGCCAGCCGCAGCGACTGGTACCCGTCGCCGGGGTTGTGGCAGGCGACGCAGGCGAGATCGCCGTGCTTCATCGTCAGCCCCTGGTGGATCTGCTTCAGGCTCGCCGGGTCGCGGAGGGACGTGTCCGCGGGACGTGTCGAGTGACACGAGCCGCAGTTGGCCGCGGCCGGGTTGCCGTGATAATCCTTCAGGCCGGTCTCGACGCCGGGGGCGCGCGGCGGGGCGAACCCCGCAAGGCGGGGCCGCTTGGCCGGCCACGCCGTGCCCGGCTCGCGTCCCCCGGAGGAGGGCCAGAACGTCAGGTACAGCAGCAACGTGGCACCGCCCAGGCACACGATGACCCAGGAGAGTGCCTCCCCGCCCGCCGGCTGACCCTTCCCCGGCTCGGCTGTCGGTCCCATGATCTCCCCTCCCTCCGGCCTTCCGGGGACAGAGTAGCCGCTCCGAACCCGGAATTCAAGAACTCTTTCTCTTTTATTCTTGATTTCCCTTGCCGCGCTCTGTAAGGTAGCCCGCGGAGGGCTCCCGCCGTGGTGATCAGCGGACTGGTGGTGACGCTGGCCGAGGGGCCTGAGGCGGACGAGGCGCTCGAGGCGCTGGCGTTGGCAGGGCCGTTCACGCTGGGCGAGAGGTTCGGCCGGCGACAGGCGGCGGTGTTGGAGACAGACGACGGCGGCGAATCCGTCCGCTGGCACGGGTGGGCGGAGCGGTTGCCCGGCGTGGTGTGCGTCGATGTCCGCTTCGCCAGCGTCGAGGAGCAAGGCCATGACCGACAGGCGTGACTTCCTGCGGGCCGCCGCGATGGCGGCGGCGACGGCGGCGGCCTCCGAGGCGTCCGCGCCCCCGCCGCCGGGGCCGGCCAGGCCGCCCGGCGGCATGGCGCTGCCGGTGGTCCCCGGTGTCAAGTGGGACAAGGCCCCCTGCCGCTTCTGCGGCACGGGGTGCCACGTGCAGGTCGGCGTCAAGGACGGCAAGGTGGTGGCGGTCACGGGCGACCGCCTCGCCGAGGTCAACAAGGGCCTGCTTTGCGTTAAGGGCTACCACGCCGGCATGATCCTGTACGGCAAGGATCGCCTCACCCGCCCGCTCCTCCGCAAGGGCGGCGAGCTGGTCCCGATCACGTGGGACGAGGCCGTCGAGACGATCGCGAAGCGCATCCAGGCGGCGCCGCGGAAGTTCGCCTTCTACGGCTCGGGCCAGTGGACCATCCCCGAGGGCTACGCCGCCAACAAGTTCATGAAGGGCGGCCTGTCGAACAACCACATCGAGCCGAACGCCCGCCTGTGCATGGCCTCCGCGGTCACCGGCTACCTCAGCACCTACGGCGCGGACGAGCCGTACAACTGCTACGACGACCTCGACCACGCCGACGTGGTGCTGCTCTGGGGCAACAACCTCGCCGAGATGCACCCGGTGCTGTTCACCCGGGTGGTGGACCGCCGGGTCAGGGGCGAGAAGGTCGAGCTGATCGACATGGCGACGCGGCGGACCCGGACCAGCCAGCACGCCGACCACGTCCTCATCATGCAGCCGCAGGGCGACCTGGCGATCGCCAACTGCATCGCCCAGCAGCTCGTCGCCGCGGGCGCGTACGACAAGGCGTTCGTCGAGAAGCACTGCCACTTCCGCGGCGACACGACGCCGGCGACGCTCATGGGCAAGAAGATCACCTTCGACGAGTACGCCAGGGCAGTCGCCGAGTACACGCCGGAGAAGGTGAGCAAGACGAGCGGGCTGAGCGTCGAGCAGTTGAAGATGCTCGGGGGCCTGTTCGCCGACAGGAAGAAGAAGATCCTCAGCCTGTGGTGCATGGGCATGAACCAGCACACGCAGGGGACGGCGATCAACAACCTCGTCCACGCCGTCCACCTGCTGAGCGGCCACTGGGGCAGGCCGGGCGACGGGCCGCAGTCGCTGACGGGGCAGCCGTCGGCGTGCGGCACGGTGCGCGAGGTGGGGACGCTGTGCCACACGCTGCCGGGCGACCGCCTGGTGGAGAACGACAAGCACCGCGCCGACGCCGAGAGGATGTGGAACCTCCCCGCCGGCCGCATCCACCCCAAGATGGGCTACCACACGGTGCTGATGTGGGAGAAGTTCTGCGCGCCGTCGGAGGACCCCACCTCGCTGGACACGATGTGGGTGCAGGTGACCAACCCCGGCCAGTCGCTGCCGAACCTGGAGAAGCTGTTCCTGGGCAAGGCGAAGCGCGGGGGGAAGTTCCTGATCGTCTCCGACGTGTACCCGACGGCGACGACGGAGCTGGCCGACCTGGTCCTGCCCTCCGCCCTGTGGGTGGAGAAGAACGGAATCTACGGCAACTCGGAGAGGCGGACGCAGCAGTGGTTCAAGATGGTCGACCCGCCCGGCGAGGCGCGGGACGACTGCTGGCAGACGATCGCCGTGGCCCGCAAGCTGTTCGACATGGGCTTCGCCGGCATGAAGGACCGCGACGGCAAGTTCCTCTTCCGCTTCAAGGACGCCGAGGGCGGCGAGGCGTCGCCGTGGAAGTGGGAGGAGTATTACAAGGCCAACGTCGATGAGCAGCTGTACGAGGAGTACCGTCGGTTCACGACGATGAAGCACAAGGACTTGGCCCCGTACACCGAGCTGGCGAAGTCGCGCGGCCTGCGCTGGCCGGTGGTGAAGTCGGGCTCGGGGTGGAAGGAGACACGCTACCGCTTCATTGAGGGCGAGGACCCGTTCGTCAGGCCCGGCAAGAAGGTGCAGTTCTACCACTCCGTGGCGGGCGACGACACGGCGGCGATCTGGTTCCGCCCCTACGTCGCCCCGCCGGAGGTGCCGGACGAGAAGTACCCGCTGTGGCTGGACACGGGCCGGGTCCTGGAGCACTGGCACACGGGCACGATGACGGGCCGCGTGCCCCAGCTGCGGCGGGCGATGCCGTCGGCCTACGTCGAGATCAGCAAGGCGGACGCGGAGGCGCTGGGCGTCAGGAGCGGCGACCTCGTGAAGCTGGAGACGCGGCGTGGCTCGCTGGAATTGCGGGCCTGGGTGGACGGGCGCGGGTCGTGCCCGAAGGGGCACGTCTTCGTGCCGTTCTTCGATGAGAGGCTGCGGATCAACGGGCTGACGCTGGAGGCGCACTGCCCCTTCAGCAAGGAGCCGGATTACAAGAAGTGCGCCGTCCGGGTGACGCGCGTGGGTTAGGGGGCGGGGGGGGACGTTTCGTCCCCGAGGGGAAGGAGGGCGGGGCCATGACGGAGCCTGGGCGAGGGGGCGGTGTCGGACGCTACGCCCCCGTCCTCGCGGCGGCCGCCGCCGGCGTGGCGCTGGTGGGCTTCCTGCGCGGCATCTCCGAGACACGGCCCCTGCCGGGCAGGGCGGCCCCATCCGAGAGGGGGGCCCCCGAGGGCGTGCCGCCGGCGGTGAGTTACGCCGAGATCAGGGCCGCCGGCCTGGGGCCCAACGCGGGGTGGCGCAGCGACCTGAAGACGCTCTCGCGGGACCGGCCCGGCCTCTTCGACCTTGTGGTCCGGACGGAGGCAATGAGATCGGAGGCGCTGGCTGACCGGGCGCGGAACCGGGCCTTCGACACCGCCCCGCCGACCATCCCGCACCCGGCCGGCCAGGAGTCGGCGGCGGCGTGCCTGGCGTGCCACGGCCAGGGGCTGAAGGTGGGCGGCCGGGTGGCGACGAGGATGAGCCACGCCCCGTTCACGTCCTGCACCCAGTGCCACGTCGAGGGCGGGCAGACGGGCCTGCCCTGGAAGGGCGATGACGGGGGGGGCAACGGCTTCGCCGGCCTGACGCGGTCCGGCCCGGGGGAGCGGGCGTACCCCGGCGCGCCGCCGACGATCCCGCACACGACGTGGATGCGTGAGGACTGCCTGAGCTGCCACGGGCCGGTGGCGAGGCCGGGGCTGCGGACGACGCACCCGTACCTGACGAATTGCACGCAGTGCCACGCCCCGTCGGCGGCACTGGACCAGGTGGGCTTCGCGGAGGGCCGGCCATGAGCGAGGAGGAGCGTCCGCCCCTGCCGCCGATGCACGAGGCGACGCTCGATGACGCCGGCCTGGATGCCCTGATGGCGGACCTGTCGGGCGCCGCGGAGGTGCTCGAGGTGCGCGTCAAGGGCGGGGCGGAGAGGCACGCCCAGGGGGCCGAGCTGGGGCCGGCGCTGGCCCGGCTGCGTCGAGGCGAGGTGAGGGCGGTTCAGGTGCGTTACCGCTTCGACGGCCACGACTGGTTCGACAGCCTCTGGAGGATCGGCGGCGATTACAGGTTGGTGCGGATGCGTGCGCAATGGCCGCCGGACTGACACGAGGCGACGGGATCGAGGGACGAACATGTCAGAACGACCCTACTGGAAGGTGCCGATCCGCGAGGGCTGTTTCCTCGTCGGCCATCGCGACCCCGACAGCCTGCTCCATTGCAACACCTACCTGCGCTCATTCGCGCCGGGCTCGCACCGCTCCGCCCACTGGTGCATCGACCCCGGCTCCCAGCTCGACTTCGCCCACGTCCGCCAGCACCTCATCGACCACGTCGGCGGACTGCACGAGATCAGGGCGTTCAGCATCAACCATCAGGACCCGGACGTCGTCGGCAACCTGCCGGCCCTGGCGCGGGAGAATGACAAGCTCGTCGGCCTGGCGACCCAGGACGTGTGGCGGCTGGTGCGCCACCTGGGCGTCAGGCCGCACCACCTCTATTTCGCCGAGCAGGCCCCCCGCGGCGAGGTGCGGTTCCCTGGCGGGCACCCCGTCCAGGCGGTGCCCACCCCCTTCTGCCACTTCCGCGGGGCCATGGCGTTCTACGACCCCGAGAGCCGCATCCTCTTCAGCGGCGACCTGTTCGGCGGCATGAGCGAGCCGGGCCGCACCCACGTCTACGGCGAGGAGGCCGACTGGGCCGGCATCGCGCAGTTCCACCAGATCTACATGCCCACCGGGGGCGCCGTCGCCCACGCGGTCCGGCTGGTCCGCGCGTTGCGCCCACGCGTCGAGGTAATCGCCCCGCAGCACGGGTACGTGCTGCAAGGGGGTTTCATGGAGTCCGTCCTCGGCCGGCTGGAGAGCCTGCCCGTCGGGATGGACCTCATGCACGCGGAGATGGAGGACCGTTTCCTCCCCGGCTACCGGGCGGTCGTCCGCGACCTGGTCGAGGCGGCCGCCCGCCAGATCGGCTGGCTGGAGGTGGCCATGCGGCTGGGCGACCTCCCCGCCGGCCACGAGCTGCGCGACTACGTCAGCGTCACGGGCACGACGCCCACCCTCGAGCGGCACGGCCTGCGTGCCCTGCCCCTGCTGTTGCGGGCCCTGGCCCACGACCTGCCCCGCCCGGTCCGTGCCGCGATGAAGAGCGGCATCCTCACCTCCTGCACACGCCTCGGCCTGCCGCTGCCGCAGATCGGCATCGGCGTCGAGGAGGCCGGCGCCGGCTCCGCCGACCCGGCCTCCTGAGCTGTGCCTGCCCCGGTCACGCCCGCGTGGGGAGGTCGAAGCGGTCGAGGTTCATCACCTTGTTCCACACCGCCACGAAGTCGCGCACGAACGCCTCCCGCCCGTCGTCGCAGCCGTACACCTCCGCGATGGCCCGGAGCTGCGAGTTCGAGCCGAAGACGAGGTCGACGGCGGTGGCGGTCCATTTCACCGCCCCCGTCCCCCGGTCACGCCCCTCGTAGAAGTGCTCGCACATGGCCGACTTCTTCCACTCCGTGCCCATGTCGAGGAGGTTCACGAAGAAGTCGTTGGTCAGGGCCCCCGGCCGCGTGGTGAAGACGCCCAGCGCGGACTGCCCGTGGTTCGCGCCCAGCACGCGGAGCCCGCCGAGCAGCACCGTCATCTCCGGGGCGGTCAACGTCAACAGACGCGCCCGCTCCAGCAGCATCTCCGGCCCAGGGCACTTATCCTCCTTCCGCTGGTAGTTGCGGAACCCGTCGGCCGTCGGCTCCAGCACAGAGAAGGACTCCACGTCGGTCATCTCCTGCGTGGCGTCGGTGCGGCCCGGCGCGAAGGGGACGGCCACGTCGTGCCCCGCCTTCTTCGCCGCCGCCTCGACCGCGGCGCACCCGCCCAGGACGATCACGTCCGCGAGCGAGACCTTCTTCTTGCCGCCGGCCTGCGCGGCGTTGAACTCCTTCTGCACCTTCTCCAGCGCCGCCAGCGCCTTCGCCAGCTCGGCCGGCTGGTTCACCTCCCAGTCCTTCTGCGGCGCCAGGCGGATGCGCGCGCCGTTGGCGCCGCCGCGCTTGTCGGAGCCACGGAAGAGCACACGTCTGAACTCCAGTCACTCTTCA
>CAZVZK010000039.1:0-73552 GCA_964630925.1 uncultured Alcaligenaceae bacterium | reverse complement strand
GCCGCCGCGGTCGCCGCCCCGGCCGCCACGCCCACGGTCGCCGCCGCGGTCGCCGCGCGGCTCGCGGTCGCCACGCGGCTCACGCTGTTCGCGTGGCTCGCGCGGGGGCTGGTCGCCCTGGGGGGGCGGTGCGCCGCCGGACTCCTCCCGGACCACCGCCTTGCGCGACAGCTTGACGCGGTCGTGCTCGTCGATGGCGATGACCTTGACGCGCAGCTTGTCGCCGACCTTCACCACCTCGTCCACGCGGTTGACGAAGCCGTCGGCCAGCTCGCTGATGTGGCACAGGCCGTCGCGGCCCGGCACGATCTGGATGAAGGCGCCGAAGTCCTTGATGGAGGAGACGGTGCCCTCGTAGATCTTGCCGACGCGGACGTCCTCGGTGATGGCCTCCACCTTGCTGCGGGCGGCCTCGGCGCCGTCGGCGTTGGAGTGGGAGATGTACACCGTGCCGTCGTCCTCGATGTCGATCTTGGCGCCGGTGGACTCCTGGATGGCCTTGATGTTCTTGCCGCCGGGGCCGATGAGGGCGCCAATCTTCTCGGGGTTGATCTGCACGGTGAGGAGGCGCGGGGCGATGGGCTTGGGCTCCTCGCGCGGCGCGCGGAGGGTGCCGAGCATGTTCTTCAGGATCTCGCGGCGGGCCTCGCGGGCCTGGGCGAGGGTGGCCTGGATGATGGGCTCATCGATGCCGTCGTTCTTGAGGTCGAGCTGGATGCCGGTGATGCCGAGGCCGGTGCCGGCGACCTTGAAGTCCATGTCGCCGAAGTGGTCCTCGTCGCCCATGATGTCGGTCAGGAGGGCCCACTTCTCGCCGTCCTTGACGAGGCCGATGCTGATGCCGGCGACGGGGTGCTTGATGGGGACGCCGGCGTCCATGAGGGCCAGGGTGCCGCCGCACACGGAGGCCATCGACGACGAGCCGTTGGACTCGGTGATGTCGGAGACGAGGCGGATGGTGTAGGGGAACTTATCGACGCCGGGGATGACGGCCTTGAGGGAGCGTTCGGCCAGCGCCCCGTGGCCGATCTCGCGGCGGCCCGGCCCGCGGATGGGCTTGCACTCGCCGACGGAGTAGGGCGGGAAATTATAGTCGAGGTAGAACTTCTTGGCGAACTCGTCGATGAGGCCGTCCACGCGCTGCTCGTCGGACGACGTGCCGAGGGTGGCGGTGACGATGGCCTGGGTCTCGCCGCGCTGGAACAGGGCCGAGCCGTGGGTGCAGGGGAGGAAGTCCACCTCGCAGAACAGGGGGCGGATCTGCTTGGTGGTGCGCCCGTCGATGCGTTTGCCCTCGAGGATCAGGTCGCGGACGATGCGCTCCTCCAGGGCGTAGAAGGCCGCCGACACCTGCGCCTTGTCGTACTCGCCGTCCTCGGTGAGGAACTCGGCGGCGACGCGGGCCTTGAGGGCCTTGACGGCGTCGGCGCGGGCGGCCTTGCCGGCGGTCTGCTTGACGGTGCGGAATTCGTCGTAGAACTTCTTCTTGAAGACGTCCACGAGCGGGTTGGCGGGCGCCTCGGGCGGGTACTGCTTGGCGCCGAGGCCGCAAGCCGCTCGCAGCTCCTCGACCATGTCGATGACGGTGATGACCTGCTTGTGGGCGAACTGGATGGCCGCCATCATGGCGTCCTCGGACATCTCGCGGGCGAAGCCCTCGATCATCGTGATCGCCTTGCGGGTGCCGGAGACGATGAGGTCGAGGTCGGAGTCCTCGAGCATGGCCTGGGTGGGGAGGATGACCAGCTCGCCCTTCACCCGGCCGACGCGGATGGAGCCGGTGACCTGGAGGAACGGGATGGGGGAGATGTGCAGGGCCGCCGAGGAGCCGACCATGCACAGCACGTCGGGGTCATTCTGGCGGTCGGCGGACAGGGTGTGGGCCTGGACCTGAACCTCGTTGAAGTAGCCGACGGGGAAGAGCGGGCGGATGGGGCGGTCGATGAGGCGCGAGGTGAGGATCTCCTTTGTGGTGGGGCGGCCCTCGCGCTTGATGAAGCCGCCTGGGAACTTGCCGGCGGAGTAGACCTTCTCGCGGTAATCGACGGTGAGGGGGAAGAAGTCGCCGCCCTCACGGGCGGAGCCCTCGACGGCGGCGACGAGGACGATGGTGTCGCCGTAGCGGACGGTGACGGCCCCGTGGGCCTGCTTGGCGATCTTGCCGGTCTCGATGATGAGGGTGTTCGAGCCGAGCGGACGTTCGACGCGGGATACCTGCACGGATGTGTTCCTCCAGGGGCGCGCGGCTTGGCCGCGCCGCCGGCAGGGGTGGCGTGGAGGCCCTCCCCGGAGGTGGAGTCACCGAGGGGGTCGGGCCATGACGGCGGAAGGGGACAGGCACGACACGCGAACAGGGCCGGAGGATTCCGGCCCTGTTCGGGGTGATCACTTGCGCAGGCCGAGCTTGGCGACGACCGCCTGATAGCGGGGCCTGTCGGTGGTGCGCAGATACTTGAGCATGCCGGACCGCTTGGAGACCATCTTGAGCAGGCCGCGTCGGCTGCTGTGGTCCTTCTTGTGCGTGCGCATGTGCTCATGCAGCTCGTTGATGCGAGCGGTGAGCAGGGCGATCTGCACCTCCGGGGAGCCGGTGTCGGCCTGCTCGCGCCGGAACTGGTCGATGATTTCGAGCTTGCGGTCCTTGGTGATGGACATCGTGGTGCCTGGCCCCCTCCGCCGGGGTGCCACTCCTGACCAAAGTAAAGACGTTGTCACTCCACTTGCTTACGCCGTGTCATGGTAGCAGGCGGGCGGCGGGCTGCCAAGGGGGGAAATGGCGGGGGAGGGTGAGCGTGTGGGCGGCAGTTGGCGGGCGGGGATGCGTCCTCGCCCCGGGTCACACGGCGTCTGCGCCTGGATGGCGTGGCGTGCGTCCACGGCCCGAGATTTGCCGCGAAGACGAGGGCCGCTGACGTGACCCGCTCACGCACCAGAGACTGACCCGCCCGCTACAATGGATATTCCGGGGCGGGTGGACGCCGCCTGTTTCCTGGCCTACAGTTCGTCAGGCCACCCGTTGCCCCCACCCTGGCCTTGCCATGAACCCCCTGCCCCTCCCCGACTCCGACCTCGCCTGCGCGGAACAGCCCCAGTTCCTGCATGCGCCCGGCGACGTGCCCATCCCCGGCTACCGGCTCATCGAACCGCTCGGACGGGGCGGCTTCGGCGAGGTGTGGAAGTGCGAGGCCCCCGGCGGCCTTCTCAAGGCCATCAAATTCGTCTGCGGCGGGCTGCACGCCCTCGACGCCAACGCCCCCGCCCACGAGGAGCTGCGTGCGGTCGAGCGCATCAAGGCCATCCGCCACCCGTTCCTGCTGTCGATGGAGCGTGTCGAACGGGTCGAGGACGAGCTGATCATCGTCCTCGAGCTGGCCGACAAGAGCCTGGCCGACGTGCTGGCCTCCCTGAAGGCGGAGGGCAAGGCGGGCGTCCCGCGCGAGAGCCTCCTGGCGTACATGCGCGAGGCCGCCGAGGCCCTCGACATGCTCAACCAGCGGCACGGGTTGATGCACCTCGACGTGAAGCCGCAGAACCTCTTCCTGGTGAGCAACCACGTCAAGGTGGGCGACTTCGGGCTGGTGCAGAACATGGCGGGCGGGGCGCCCAACGCGGGCCTCGGGGCCGTCACGCCGCTGTACGCCTCGCCGGAGGTCTTCCAGGGGAACATCAGCCCGCATTCGGACCAGTACAGCCTCGCCATCGTGTACATGGAGCTGTTGACGGGGCAGATGCCGATCTCGGGCAAGAACCCGCGGCAGCTCATGCTCCAGCACGTCCAGGGCGAGCCGGAGCTGTCGCCGCTGCCGGAGGCGGACCGGGCCGCCGTCGCCCGCGCCATGGCGAAGCGGCCCGGCGATCGGTTCCCGTCCTGCACCGACTTCGTGCACGCCCTGGAGAGCGGGCAGGTCGAGGTGTTGGTGGCCCTGCCCTACGACGACACGCGCAAGGCCCCGGCGGCCCGCACCGTCAAGACGCGGAGCGCGCCCGTGGCCCGGCCGCCGCAGCCGAGCCCCGAGTCCGGCGTCGAGATCGTCGAGCTGACGGCACGCACCCCTCTGACGGAGTCGTGGCGTGCCAAGGCGCGTGACGGCTCGCCGCGCCTGGTGACGGTCGTGTTCGGCTGCGCCGGCCCCGGTGATCCGGGGATCGCGCGGCTGGCGGGGCTGCGGCACCCGAGCATCCTGCCGACGGAGATCCTGAGCCACACGCCGGGCCGCCTGGTGTTGTGCCAGGCGGTGCCGCGGCGGACGCTCCGCGACGTGCTGGGCGAGTGCCAGGGGCACGGGCTGGCGGGCGTGCCGCGGCGCGAGCTGCTGGCGTACCTGCGTGCGGCGTCGGAGGTGCTGGACCACTTCGCGCATCAAGGCATCCAGCATCTGGGCCTGAACCCGCGCTCGTTCGCGGTGGAGGACGGGCACGTCCTGCTGCAGGGGATGGGCCTGGCGCAGCTCGTGTGGCTGCCGGCGAATCAGAACGTGGCCCAGCTCAACGCTCGCTACTCGGCGCCGGAGCTGTCGCTGCGGAAGGTGAGCTCGTCGTGCGACCAGTACAGCATGGCGCTGATCTACCACGAGCTGTTGACGGGGGCGTACCCCGCGCCGGGCAAGCCGGCGGCGCGCGGCGAGACGGCGGTGCCTTGCATGGACAGGCTCCCGCAGGCGGACCGCGTGCTCGTGGGGCGGGCGCTGAACCCGGACCCGGCGCGGCGCTGGGAGGGCGTGCCGGAGCTGGTCCGCGCGTTGGAGGCGGCCACGCCCGCGGGTGAGGCGTCCACGCCGCGCCCGCTCGGGCCCACCACGGTCAGGCCGGCCCCGCCGACCCAGCACGCCCCGGTGCGGCCGGGGGAGCCCGGCGTGCAGATGCGCTACGGCACCAATCTGCCGGCGGACACGATCCGCCAGCGGCTGGAGGGGTTCCGGAGGCAGTGGAAGGCCGAGGCGGCCGGCGACGACGGCGGCCGGCTGGTGTACACGATGGAGGCGCCGCGCAGCCTGTGGCAGCGGTGGACGGGCGCGCAGCCGCTGCTGGAGATCGCGCTGGGGATCTCCGAGCCGGAGGTGGCCGCCCCGGCCGGCGTGCAGACGCGGTCGGAGGTGCGCCTCGACCTGACGGCGCGCGGCTGCACGGCCCAGCAGGCCGACGAGCTGCTGCGTGTGCAGGGGCCGCTGCTGGTGGAGAGCGTTCGGCAACACCTGCAGCCGGGCGGCGCGGGCCGGCGGCAGGAGCGCCTGCCGTGGAACCACGCACTCTCGATGTGCCCGCTCCTGTGCGACGGCTCGCGGGCCGACCCGGTGCGGTGCCAGGGCAAGGACATCTCGCTGAACGGCATCGGCTTCTACATGCAGGGGACGCTGCCGGCGGCGGAAATCCTCCTCCTGCTGCCGCAGACGGAGCAGACGCCGAAGATGGCCATGCCGGCGCGGGTGGTGCGTGTGCAGGCGTGCGGCGACGGCTGGATCGAGGTCGGCGCGGTGCTCCTGCCGCCGGACGAGCTGCCCGACGACCTTCACGACGGCCTGCACGGATAGGATGACGGAGGAAGTTCACCACAGAGGCACAGAGGACACAGAGAAGAGGAAGAGGAGAAAGACGACAAGATCGGAAGAAGAAGACGGGCTCTGTCTTCTGACTCTCCGCCTGTCTTCCCTTTGCTTCCGCCGTCCCCTCTGTTCTGTGTCCCTGTGGTGATTCGGCTGTTCTCTCGTCACTGAAGGCGCCGACGTGGACACGCTTCGTTACCTGCTGGAGGCCATTCGGCGCGAGCCGCGCGACGACCTCGTCTGGCTCGCGCTGGCCGACGGATTGGAGGAGGCGGGGCAGCCCGAGCGGGCCGAATTGACGCGCCTCACGCGGCGGCTCCTCGCCATGCCGCGCGGCGACCCCGGGCGCGGCGAGCCGCAGGGGCGGCTGCAGGGGCTTCTGGCGGCGGGGGCGCGGCCCTGCCTGCCGGAGGCGGCCAACAGCGTCGGGATGCGTCTGGGGCTGATCCCGCCGGGGGCATTCGAGCTGGGATCACCGGAGGGGGAGGCGGACCGCTACGCGGACGAGGGGCTGCACGAGGTGGCGTTCGAGGACGCCTTCTGGATGGGGCTGACGGCGGTGACGCAGGCGCAGTACCGGGCGGTGCTGCCGGACGCCCCGCCGTGCCCTTTCGTGGGCGACGACCTGCCGGTCATCGCCATCGGGCACGGGGCCGCAGTAAGCTTCTGCGAGACGCTGACGGCGCTGCCGGCGGAGCGTGAGGCGGGGCGCGTGTACCGGCTGCCGACGGAGGCGGAGTGGGAGTACGCCTGCCGCGCGGGGACGGCATCGGTCTACCACCCCGGGGACGTGCTGACGAGGGAGCAGGCGGCGTTCGGGCGCGGGCACGACCAGGGGCCCGCCGCCGTGGGGTCTTACCCGCCGAACGCCTTCGGGCTGTCCGACATGCACGGCGGGGTGTGGGAGTGGTGCGCCGACTGGTTCGATGAGGCGTATTACCGGGTGGCGCCGCGGGTGGCCCCGCCGGGGCCGGAGTCGGGGCGGGTGCGTGTGATCCGCGGCGGGTCGTGGAGCAGCGACGCGGGGTTCTGCCGGGCGGCGTGCCGCGAATACTCCGGGCCGGAGTCGCGGCGTCCGCGCGACGGCTTCCGGGTGGTCATGGTGTCGCGCTGAGGCCGGATTCTTCCTCTTTACAATTCCCCCGGGCGACGGTATGCGGGCGGGGCGGCCGGGGGGCCGCCGTATCGCCTCATCGGATGAACGGGAGGGGAAGCCGTGTTCGTCGCTTGTTCGACCCAGTGCTTCGGGAGCCACCCGCTGGACGTGGCGCTGCGCAAGATCGCCGAGCTGCGCTTCGGGAAGTACGACATCGCCATCCACGAGAACGGCCACCACCTCAAACCTTCCCAGGTGGCCGCCGACGTGATGGCCGCCTCGGCCAAGCTGAAGCACGGCCCCGGCCTGATGCCGGCGGCGTTCCACGCCGCCTTCGAGGCCGGCTCCGAGGAGGAGGAGCATCGGCAGCTCCGCGCCCTCTGCCGGCTCGCACGCATCAACGCGGTGCCCCTGATCACGGTGCGCCCCGCCGGCCCCGATGTGCCCCTCGCCGACGAGGCGGCCCGGCTGGGCAAGATGGTCCGGATCGCCGCCGCCGACGGCGTCCTGATCTGTGCCGAGACGCTGACGGGGACGCACACGGAGACGCCCGAGGGCGCCGTCAAGCTGTGCGAGAGCGTCCCTGGCCTGTGCCTGACCCTGGACCCGAGCCACTACATCGCCGGGCCGCACCAGGGCAAGTGCCACGACGAGGTGTTCCCGTACGTGCGGCACGTCCGGCTGCGCGACACGGGCCGCGGGCCGAACCAGTTCCAGGTGAAGGTGGGCCAGGGCGAGGTCGAGTACGGGCGCATCATCGCCCAGCTGGCGCGGTGCCGCTACGGCCTGGCGCTCAGCGTGGACATCCGCGACATCCCGGACGCGCCGTTCGCGATGGAGCCGGAGGTGCGCAAACTCAAGTACCTGCTGGAGAGCCTCGTCTAGCGGAAGGGATGAAGGAGGAGGGATGAGGGATGAAAGAAGACACGTAACTGTTCTTCTTTCATCCCTCATCCCTTCCGCCATCACTCATGGCCGCGCCGACGGCGTGTGATCGACGATCTCCTGCGGGATGATGGGCGCGGTGACGAGCATGACGCGGCAGTGGGCGTGGCGGATGATGTGCTGCCCGCGCGCGTCCAGGTGGCCGAGCGGGTCCGTCGGCGACTCCGCCGGCAGCGGGATGATGATCAGGTCGTACAGCTCCCGCTTCGCCAGCTCGACGATCTCCGGGCCGTCGCCGACCTTCAGCTCGTGCTTGCGCAGCGCACGCTCCACCTGGCGTGCCCGCTCCTCGTCCTGGCGGACGACGGAGTGGCCGTTGAGCGGGTCGGAGCCGGGCGCGACGATGGAGGCCAGGCCCAGGACGACCTTCTCGTCGAGCATGGTGAGGACGGAGCTGAACAGGTCGCTGTTGGCGGGGCTGCCGTCGTGGAGGACGAGGACGCGGTCCACGCCGATGCCGGCGGCACGCAGCTCGTCCACGGACCGGGCGCGGCGCTCGCTGATCTTGGGGATGCGGTTGCCCCCGGCCAGGTCGAGGTACATGTCACGCTCGCGTGACAGCACGCGCACGGTGAGTGGGGCGGGGTGGCCGTCGTGCAGGCTGATCCAGTAGAAGGCGATCTGCTCGAACTGCTCGTCGGCGGTGTACTTGTTGCTCGCCCCGATGACCAATTCATGCGCCTGGATGTCCTTGGCCGTCTTGAGCATGGCGTGCAACGGGTTGTTCGTCGGGATGATCAGCGGCTTCACCTCCTTGCCGGCCTTCTCGGCCCGGTCCACCACCGCCGTCATCAACTGCTTGTCGTACTCATCCAGCTCGACGTTCTCGTAGGCGGCGGCGTTGCTCTCCGTGCCGGGCGGGATGAACTTGGCGGTCATCACCACCATGCCGGTGGTCTCGGGGTCGGCCTCGGCCAGGGCCTTCTCGAGCATGAACAGGTTCTGCGTCGAGCGGATCGACACAAGCTTGCGGTAGTGCTTCGTCATGCCCAGCGACTCGCTGGTGACCTCCTGCGAGGTCTGGCGGTTGAACTGCTCGATGTGCTCGTGCTTCTGGCCCTTCAGCTTGTGGGCGTTGTAACGCTCGGAGACGGTGAAGAGGATGAAGAAGGCGAGGGTGAACAGGCTGCCGAAGATGGTGGCGTACTCCTTGGTCAGGAGGTTCATCACCGCCGAGATGAGCAGGATGATGAGGATGATCCCCAGGCCGACGGGGATCTCCTTGCCCCCGCCGATGGGGATGTTGAACGGCACCTTGAACTCGCGTGCCTGCGGCTTGGTGAAGCGCAGCACCATCATCGACAGGGCCTGGAAGACGAAGCTCCACACCACGCCGAAGGCGTAGGCCTCGCCCAGGATGAACACGTCGCCCTGGCTGAGGACGATGGTGGCCAGCTGTAGCCCGAGGATGAGGTACAGCAGGCGGTAGGTGGTGCCGTAGTGCGGGTGCGGCTTGAGGAACCAGTCGGGGACGACGCCGTCCTCGGCCACCCGGTTGAGGACGCCGTTGGAGCCGATGATGGCCGTGTTCACGGCGCCGGACAGGATGAGGAAGCCGACGAGCACCACCGCGGCCTGGAGGAGGATGCGCAGCCACGTCGGGCCGATGACGTTCATGGCCAGGCCGCCCAGCAGGTTGCCGGCGTACTGGGGCAGGCGCTCCTTGTCGGGGATGAGCAGGACGGCGAGGAAGCTGATGCCGGCTGTGAGGACGAGGCTGTAGACGAAGACGATGAAGGCCGCCTTCATGAAGTTGGGCAGCTTGGGCGACTCGACCTCACGGTACACCTGCGCCAGCGTCTCCTCGCCGGACATGGCGAGGATGGAGTGCCCGAAGGCGATGAACAGCCCCATCAGTCCGATGATCGACAGCCAACTGAAGCCCGGGTCGCGCTTGTACTTCGGGTTGCCGTCGGGCCCCTTCACCTGCTCCCCGGTCTCGGGGTCGATGACGGGCTTGCCGCGCAGGTCCTTGGCCATCTGCGAGTGGTGCAGGAAGCCGGTGGGGTCCATCTGCGGGTTCTTCGTCAGGGGGCGGCCCTGCTCGTCGAGCTTCTGCTTGCCCGTCTTCTCGTCGATGTCGGGCACGTCCACGGCGGGGTTGAGACGCGGCTGGATGTTGGGGACGGGCGAGGGGAACTCGTTGGCCGGGCCCCTCACCGCCAGGGTGATGAGGCACCACACGATGAGGATGAAGCCCATGATCGTGGTCAGGCCCATGATCTGGAGGGCACGCTCGCTCGACTCGTGGATGCCCTTGAGGTTCTGGTAGAAGAAGTAGATGGTGACGGAGCAGGCGAGGAGGACCGCGCCCCAGTTCTTCAGCAGTTTCACGCTCGGGTCGTTGACATCGACTTTGATGTTGCCGAGTTTCAGCAGGTCGAGGAGCAGGCCGATGAGGTAGTGGCCGGCGGAGACGCTGGAGATGGGCCCGGTGAGGATGTAGTCGAAGAGGAGGGCGGAGACGGCGATCTTGGCCATGAGCGGCCCCATCGCCTCGCGGACGACGCGGTACACGCCGCCGCGGACGAACAGGGTGCAGCTCTCGATGTAGACCCAGCGCACCATGTACGAGAAGCACATGACGGCGAGGATGAACCACGGGGCGGCCGGGCCGACGGACTGCTCGACGATGGCCCCGATGTAGTAGGCGGTGCTGGCGAGGTCGCACAGGACGACGGCGGCGGTGCGCCAGTAGTTGATGAAGGAGAACATCACGCTACTGACGATGATGACGCCGGCGCCCTGCATCAGGCGGCGGCTCATCGTGGTGGGTGCCTCGGCGGAGCTGGACGAAGGGGCGGGTTTGCCGGGGTCGCTCATGTTGTGTGTGTTGCCCGAGGACGCCCGGCCCGGTACGGGCCGGGCATGAAGGGCGATTATAGGGGGCGGGGGGCGGGGCGGCCCTTGTCAGGGCCGCTCGGGACGCCTATCGTTTGGTATCCGACTCTCCCCGTAGAGCACGCTTCCGGCGTGCTCCCGAGCACGCAGGATGCGTGCTCTACGACAAAGCCGGCACGACGCCTTACGCCACGACAAGGAAATACGCGCCAGATGACTACGCGGCGGAAGAAGCAGCAGCGGCCCTTGAGCCAGCGTCCGGTGCCGGCGTTCCTGCCCGCCAAGGTGCAGGCCCCCGCCGCCGTCGTCCTCGGCTCGCCCGCCGAAGTGTGCAACCTCGTGTCCGCGTGCCCCGGATTGGAGCCCGTCTGCTATCAGATGGACCACCACCAGGCCGGCCGCCTCCGCGAGATGCTCGCCGAGCGCGGCCGGACCGCCACCGTGGCCGTCCACCCCGACCTGTGGGACCTGCCCGGCGGCTTCAAGTCGGCGGTGTACCTGCCGCCACGCGGCGGCGAACGCGAGCTGAAGATCGACATGATCGAGCAGGCGTGGCACATCCTCGCCGACAAGGGCGCGTTCTACGTCTGGTCGCCGTACGACTCCGACGGGTTCTTCCCCACGCAGCTCAAGAAGGTGTTCGGCAAGGTCCACACGCCGCCCCACGACAGCGAGGACCTGAAGAGCGTCCTGTGGTGCCAGCGCGAGGGCGAGCGGCCCCGGCGTCGGCACGAAGTGACGTTCCAGTCGCGCCTGGGGGACGGGACGCCGTGCCGGTTCGTGTCGCGGCCCGGGACGTTCTCCTACGGCAAGTTCGACGACGGGGCTCGGGCCCTGTGCGAGGTGATGGAGGTCGAGCCGGGCGACCGCGTGCTGGACCTGGGCTGCGGCGTGGGCACCAACGGCGTGTTCGCGTGGCAGAAGGCCGGGCCGGGCGGGCACGTCGCGTTCATCGACAGCAACGCGCGGGCGGCGGCCCTGGCCGACCTGAACGCGCGGGCCAACGGCGTCACGTCGCTGGAGGTGCATGCGACGGCGACGGTGGAAGGGCCGGCGGAGGATAGCTTCGACGTGGCCATCGCCAACCCGCCGTACTTCGCCAACAGCGCGGTGGCTCAGCTCTTCATCAAGCGGGCGAAGAAGCTGCTGACGCCGCAAGGCCGGTTCTTCCTGGTGACGAAGCTGCCGGACGAGGTGGCGGGGTCGGTGGCGGATGCATTCGGCGACGAGATCGTGGCGTTCGAGAACAGGGGGTACACGATCCTCAAGGCGTGATGGGGTGGATTCGGCGGATGGGCGGGAATAAGTCGGAGCTTCGCGGCTCACATCTTGTAGGCCGGGCCTGCCCCGGTTGAGGCCGCCAGGCCGAAGCCCGACGTGAACCGCCACGCGACGTGTCGGCCTTCGGGCCCAGGGGCCCTCAATCCGATCTCCCAAATCCGCCTCGCTCCGCCGCACCTGAGCCTCAGGAGTCCCCCATGCGCCTGCATCGCGCCGGCTGCATCGCCGCGCTCATCGCGGCCCTCACGTCCGGCTGCTCCCCCGTCCGCGAGAACCGCCAGATCAACTTCTCCTCCGACGGGAAGAACGTCGGCTTCCAGCACGGGGCCGAGGGCGTCTTCGTCGCCGACGACAGGGGCGGGGCGCTCCGCAAGATCTTCACGCCGACGAAGGACACCCTGGCGTCCAGCTCGCCGCTGTTCAGCCCCACCGACAGGAGGCTGATCTTCACCACGGCCAAGCCCCGCGACGGCGACCCCCAGGCCACCACTGCGACGAACACCAGCGATCCCGCCGGGGCCATCCACACGCAGCGCCCCGTCGTCTACACCTGCTGGCTCCGCGGCGACAAGGATGGTGACAGGCCCGAAGTGCTGTTCTCGGCGCGGTGCGACCACGTCGGCTACGTCGCCGCCAACCTGGCGGTGCGCTGGCACCCGAAGGGCGATCGCATCCTCTTCCTCGACGGCGAGGAAGGCCGCGGGCATGGCGTGTCCGTGTTCGACCTCGCCACGAAGGCGAAGAAGCCCGCCTTCCCGCATCGTTCGGCGGCGATCATCTTCGACTGGGCGCCCGACAACGAACACCTCGTCTGCGTCCGGGGTGGGGCGCGTGCTGATGATGCGGGCATCTGGATCGGCAAGCCCGGAGGCGGTGACTGGTGGCACGTCCCCGGATCGCAGGCGCTGGCCGCCGGGGCGCTGCCCTCGACCATCGAGCAGTTGCGGGCCACGACCCCCGCCTGGGAGAAGGGCGGACGGTTCGCCTTCGCCTCGCACGAGGGCCAGAAGGGGAAGCATCTGCTCAGCGTCGGCGACCTGGCGAAGCGGACGGTGACGCGGCTGGGTGAGTCGGACCAACCCTCCCGCGACCTGCGCTGGGCGAAGGACGGGCGTCTCGGGGTGGTCCAGGGCACGGAGATCCGCGTCGCGGCGGGGGGCAAGGTCGGCCCCGCCCTCAAGACGGCATCCGTCCGCCAGCTCGTCGGCTGGAGCGCGGACGGCCAGCATCTCGCCTACGTCGCCCACGATTTCGACAAGGAGTGGGACGGCTGGAAGGCACTCCTGCTCGTGCCAGACCCCCTGGCGCGCGACCAGATCTTCCTCGCCCCAGGTGGCGCCGACGCGCCGGGCCGCGTGGCCCTCTCGGGCGTGCGCGTCACGTTCCCTCACTGGTCCCCCGCCGACAACAAGCTGTCCTTCTGGGGCACGTTCACGCCGAGCCACCGCTCCTGGCTGGCGGCGGCGCTGGGGTCGGCCCTCCGCCCCGGCGACCCCGCCGCCGTGATCGACGTGGCCACCGGCGAGCTGACGTGGATGCCGGTCAGCCCCGCCGAGAAGGCGCAGGTCGGGCACTACCATCTGCTGAAACGCGACTACGCCGAGGCGTGGCGCTGGTACGAGCAGGCGCGGGCGGGGGAGGCCAAGGTGGGCAAGGAGGGCGAGCGCCGGGCGGCCACGGAGGACTTCTCGTTCTTCGAGTCGTACTGCCTGACGAAGCTGAAACGCGAGGGAGAGGCGAAGGTCAAGCTGGAGCGGTTCCGCAAGACGTTCGCGCCGTCGTTCGCCAACGCCGCCCGAATCGGCGTCCAGATACAGCTCGGCGGCCGGCGCGTGGAGGAGTGGTTTACGGAGCTGGCCAGCCCCGCGACCCTGTCCGGCCAGCTCCTGCGCGACCTGTACCAGGGCGAGGTCCTCCTGAGCCTGGGGGCGGCGGAGGACGGCGAGGCCCACTTCCGCCGGGAGGCCGAGGCCGCGAAGAACGACGAGGAACGCCTCAGCCGTACCATCCTCTTGGCGCAGATGCTCCTGGCCCGGAAGAAGTGGCGTGAATACGGGCGGCTGACGGCGGGCGTCCTCCTCCCCATGACGGCGAAACGGTACGACGGCAAGAACCTGGACACCGCCCTCTTTGCCCCCGACAGTGCCACGCTGCAACAGGCGGTGCTCGTGGCGACGGCTGGGGTGACACTCCTGCCGCTCATGGATCGAAACGTGCTGGACGCCTGCGATGCGGACGACCTGAAGGCGTGCCTGCCGCTGGTGGAGGAGCTGGCCGATCGATCAATGTCCTCGCTGACGAGGAAGGATAGCCATGGGCTGCTCTTCGCCGTCGCCCGCAAGTTGGGGCGGGACAAGGAGCGACAGAAGGCCCTGGAGGTGTTGCTGAAGCTCGACGGGAGGCTGACCGAGGAGACGTTCGACGAGCGTGCGCGGGCCGACCTTGGCGGTCTGCGCGCGAGCCTACAGGGCCTGGTGTTCCTGCTGGCCGGCGGGCCTTGACGGGCCGTCAAGGGTGCCAAGGGAGCCAAGAATGCCAAGGGTGCCAAGGAGGCCCCGGGATCGACGCCGCCCGCGTCCTTCCGATGACGATGACGCCCCACCATCTCAAGGGTGCCATCCAAGGGTGCCAACCGTGCCAACGCCGCCCACCCCCTTGGGCCACTACAATACCCCGGCCACGGGAGGCCGGACATGCATCAGGCCATCGCTCACGTCGCCCTGCTCGTCCGCGAATACGACGAGGCGATCCGCTTCTTCACCGAGGCGCTCGGCTTCCGCGTCAGCGAGGACACGCCGCTCGGCGGCGGCAAGCGCTGGGTGCTGGTCGGGCCGCCCGGCGGCGGGCCGTCGCTGCTGCTCGCCAGGGCGGCCAATGACGCCCAGTCGGCCCGCGTCGGCGACCAGGCGGGCGGGCGCGTCTTCCTGTTCCTGCACACCGACGACTTCGCCCGCGACCACGCCCGCCTGACGGCCCACGGCGTCCGCTTCGTCGAGGGGCCGCGCGAGGAGGCGTGGGGCACCGTCGGCGTGTTCCTCGATCTGTACGGCAACAAATGGGACTTGATTCAACGCCGGTGAGGGATCGCCGATGGGCATGCACGAAGCATTCATGGCGGACATCCGCGCCAACCCCGACGACGCCCCACGTCTCGTCTACGCCGACTGGCTCGACGACCACGGCGACCCGGACCGGGCCGCGTTCATTCGCGCTCAGTGCCGCCTCGCGTCGATGGGGCGCTACGAGCCGGAGCGTTACGACCTGGAGGGCGAGGCGGAGCGGCTCCTGGCGGCCAACGCCAAGAAGTGGCTCAAGCCGCTGGCGAAGATCACGACGCGCGTCGAGTGGGCGCGCGGATTCCCGGACCGGATCTCTCTGCCGGCCGATAAGTTCGTCAAGCAGGGCGAGGAGGCGTTCGCGGCCGCCCCGGCCTTGCGCGAGTACCGCGTGTTGCAGGCCAAGGACGGCTGGGAGAAGATGCTGAAGTGCAAGACGCTGGCGAGGGTGCGTTCCCTCGACGCGGGATCGCACCGGCTGGGGCTGGCGCGTGTGCAGGCGTTGGCGAAGTCGCCGCATGTGGCCGGGCTGACGCGGCTCGATCTCGCCTTCGCCGAGATGCGTGGCGGCTACCGCGACCTGGCCGCCTCGCCGCACCTCGCCGGGCTGCGCGAGATCGACCTGCGCGGCAACGACCTGGGCGACGCGGGCCTGGAGGCGATCCTCGGCGGGCGGTTCGCCGGCACGCTCACTACCCTCGGGTTGGAGGACACCGGGCTGACCGCCGCCGCCCTCGCCAGGCTGGCACGCTGGGAGGGGGCGGCACGCCTGGAGTCGCTGGAGGTCAGCGAGCTGGAGGGGGGCGACGAGGAGGCGCGGGCCTTCGCGTCCGGAGAGTGGCCCGCGCTCCGCTCCGTCTCCCTCACGCTGCGGCGGATGACCGCCGCCGGCCTGACGGCCCTCGGGCGGTGCGCGTCGCTGTCCGGGCTGCGCACGCTGATGGTCCTGGGGGGCGAGGGGCAGGCCATCGCCGGCCTCGTGTCGTCGCCGCACCTGGCCGGGCTGGAGCGGCTCGACCTCCGCGGCTCGGTGACGGGGGCGGGGACGCTGGCCGACGCGCCTCTGTTGGCCGGCCTGCGCTCGCTTCTCGTGGGCGGCGAGGATTCGGAAGGCCTACGGGCCGTCCTGGCCACGCCCGCCTGCGCCGGCCTGCGCGAGCTGACGATCACGAGCGGCCCGAAGGCCATCGCCAGGGCCCTGGCCGCTGCCGCCCTGCCGGGCCTCCGACGGCTCTCGCTGCACGACTGCGTCCTCACCGGGCCGCCGCTGAAGGCCCTGCTGTCCGCCCCGTTCCTGGCCGGGCTCGTCGAGCTGGATCTCTCTTGGAACGACCTGAAGCCGTCCGACCTGAAGGCGCTGGGGGCGTGCCCGCGCCTTCGGGGGCTGCGCCGCCTCTGCGTCGGGAACTTCATGTTCGATGAGGCGCAGAAGGAGGCGGTGCGGGCGTTGCAGGCCGCCTTCCCCGCCGGCGTGGTGACGGAGAGGTGACGGGCGGTTATGCGAACCGAAGCCGAGATCCGCTGACGCTCCACTCGGGGCGCTGACGCGACCCATCGTCGCCAACCCCGACGACAACCCACGTCTCGTCTACGCCGACTGGCTCGACGACCACGGCGACACCGACAGGGCGGCGTTCATCCGCGTCCAACGGGAAGAAGTGGCTCAAGCCGCTGGCGAAGATCACGACGCGCGTCGAGTGGGCACGTGGCTTCCCCGGCCGCATCTCGCTGCAGGCCGCGAAGTTCGTCCAGCAGGGCGAGGAGGCGTTCGCCGCTGCCCCGAGCCAGCGCCACGGCGGCAGGGAAGGCGCCGGCGTCGCAGGACACGCTCTTGCAGTGGTCCATGACGGATCAGAGGCGGCGGGTGTGGTCGTCGGGAAGCAAGAGGAGGCGCAAGACAGCTCCTGAGCGGCGTGCGGATGGGCCAGGCGGTAGGAAGTGGGCCGGCGGTGTGTGCCGCCTCACGCGGGCGACGTATCGGTCCGCCCGCCGGCCCACCGTGCGCATCGGCTCACCGATTATCTACACGAAATCACAGGGCAGGCCACGCCGATGTCAATCTGGGCGAGATGGGGGGTGTGTCGCGCCTTCCACGGTTAGTCGGGGGTTGCGGGAGCTGCGGCTAAAGGTGGCGGGCCTTGGGCCCCGATACTGAATCCGAAGGCGCACGCCCCTGCTCACGTACGGGCGGCGACCACTTGCCAACACCCGGCGGCACGCCGGGCCTCGGAACCGTCCACGGGAGGCATTGATACCCCATGCGAGACCGTCTCCGCGACAGCGAGCGCCCGTCCGGCACGCAGGCCGGCTGGCGTCGGCTCCGTTGGGTCGCCGCCATCCCGGCCTTCCTCCTGGCCTGCGCCACGGCCCGCTCCTTGCAGTTCCAGCCGCCGCCTGCCATCGACACCGCCGGCCAGGGGAAGGTCGTCCACGCGGCCTACCGCCAGCCCGACGACAAGGGCAAGAAGGATGAGAAGCCCGCCGAGAAGCCCGGCGAGCTGCCCGCCCCCAAGGCCGACGGAGGCCCCCTGGCCGACAGGCCGCGCCTGTCCCGCATGGGCGACGGCGGGTTCGGCGCCACGCCGAACCCGACCCCGGAGGAGCTGAAGGAGTACGGGCGCTTCGTCGAGAAGTTCATCGACCCGCGGAACACCCTCGACATCGTCGAGAAGCGGACCCGCCTCATGGTGCTCAAGGAGACACCGAAGAAGATCCAGATCGCCGACGAGCGCATCGTGACGGCGGACACCCTCGAGCCCCGACAGCTCAGCCTCCAGGGCATGCGCGTCGGCACCACCGTCCTGAACCTCACCTTCGAGGACCCCAAGGACAAGGCGCAGAAGACCCTCAGCTACCTCGTCCGCGTCCTGCCCGACCCGGAGGAGAAGCAGCGTCTCGAACGCGCCTTCAAGGCCCTCGAGAAGGAGATCAACGACCTGTTCTGCGACAGCCACGTCAAGCTCAGCCTGGTGGGCGACAAGATCGCCGTCGCCGGCCAGGCCAAGGACACCTACGAGGGCACCCAGATCCTGCGCATCGTCCGCGCCAACGCCCCGGGCCAGGCCCCGACGATCCCGGTCAACAGCATCAACGTCGATTACCGCCCCGACCCGAACAACCCCAACAACGCGGTCCCCGGCCTGGCGGACTTCCTGGTCGCCGGCGGCCCGAACATCATCAACCTCCTCCGAGTCCCCGGCGAGCAGCAGGTCATGCTCAAGGTCATCGTCGCGGAGGTCAACCGCTCCGCCGCCCGCAGCATCGGCCTGAACTTCAGCATCACGAACAACAACGGCGTCACCGTCTTCAACCAGCGCACGGGCAACATCGCCCTGGGCGGCAGCGGCGCCGTCACCAGCGCCGGCAGCGGCCTCGGCGCCGGCTTCGGCGGCTTCGGCGGCGCGGCCGGCGGCCTCGGCCTGCTCGGCGCGGTCACCAACAACCTGCCGGTCAACCTCGACGGCGGCCAGATCCCCCTCGCCATCAACGCCCTCCGCGAGCTGAGCTACGCCCGCTCCCTGGCCGAGCCCAACCTCGTCGCCCTCCACGGGCAGTCGGCCAACTTCCAGGCCGGCGGCCAGTTCCCCGTGCCCATCACCTCGGGCATCGGCAACGGCGGCAACGGCAACGGAGGGGGCGGCGTCCTCCAGGGCGTCAACTACGTGCCCTACGGCGTCCAGCTCAGCTTCACCCCGTACATCGTGGACCGCGACCGCATCCGCCTCCAGGTCCAGGCCAACGTCAGCACCCGCGACATCGCCGCCGGGGCCAACATCGGCGGGGCCGGCGTGCCGGGCCTCAACACCCGCAACTTCAACACCACCGTCGAGCTACGCGGCGGCCAGACCCTCGCCGTGGCGGGCCTCATCCAGAACAACCTCGGCTCCCAGGCCGACCGCGTCCCCGGCATCGGCGACCTGCCCGTCCTCAACCGCATCTTCGGGTATGACAGGATCCAGAGCGCCGAGCAGGAGCTGGTGGTGCTCATCACCCCGGAGCTGGTCCACCCGCTCGACAAGAAGGAGATGCTGCCCCTGCCCGGCTCCGACCTCCTTGAGCCCAGCGACCTCGAGTTCTACGTCTGCGGCCGCCTCGAGAGCAAGAAGGGCGTCGACTACCGCGCCTCCGTCCGCAACACCGTCGGCCGCATGAAGGCCTACCACGTCCTCGAGAGCAACTACGTCTACGGGCCCTCCGGCTTCTCCGACGGTGTCCCCGCCCCCCTGTCGGCCATCCCCTCGGCGGGCGCCCCGGCGGCCCCCGGCGGCCCCGGCACGCCCCCGCCCCCGATGCCGCCCGCCGGCCCGGTGATGGCCCCCGCACGGCCCTCGCCCCTGCCGCCGACCCCGGTGGTCGCCCCCGCCCGGCCGCCCGAGCCCCTGCCGGCGCCCAGGCCCGCCGGCTCCTTCATCCCGCCCGCCGCCGGCCCCTCGCCCCTGATGCAGCCGGTGCCGGTCTCCGTCCCCATGCTCCAGCCGGCCGCCGCCGGCGACGCCACGCCCCAGCCCAACCGGATGCCCCCGCCCGCCCCCGTGCTCCTGCCCACGTCGGGCGTGGTCCGCCCCTACGCCCTGCCCTCGCCCTACTCCAAGCCGAACTGACCCACCCCACACCCCGGCCGGCCCCGCCGGCCGGGCCCCTCCGATGAGGAGTCCGTCATGATCCCACGCTGGCTGTCCTTGCACGGGCGCTGGCTCGGCCTGGGCCTCGGCGCCCTGGCCCCGGCCCTCCTCGGCGGCTGCGACCCTGCGGCCCGCGGCCAGATCCTCCGCGACAGCCCGCGACACGTCAAGCACGTCGAGCCCGCGCCCCCCGTGGCCGGCACCTACGTGAACGGCTGGATCGACGCCCAGGTCTTCAAGGCCGAGGCCGACAAGTACGTCATCTACTCGTACGAGTGGGCGCAGAACGGCCCGCTGCCCGGCCCGTGGGGCTCCGCCCACCTCAGGCGGATCGCCGCCCACCTGCACGAGGTGCCGTTCAACGTCCTCATCGAGGAGTCCCCGGGCAACGACGCCCTCAACTCCCAGCGTCGGGAGTTCGTCGTCGGCGCCCTCCGCGCCGCCGGCATCCCCGACCCGGAGCGCCGCGTCGTCGTCGGGTTCAGCGACGCCGGCCACCTGTACGGCGAGGAGATCGAGCCGCTGTATCAGGGCTACATCCGCCGCAGCAACGGGGGGGGCGGGGGCGGCAGCTTCCCCGGCAGCCTCGGCGGCGGCGTGCCCGGATTCGGGACCCCGCCCTTCGTCCCCATCACGCCGTCCGGATTCGTGGGCGGATTCGGCCGATGATGAATACGCCCGGCCGGCCCACGTGCCGGCCGGGCCGCCTCGATCATTCCCACGCATTGGCAGCGGCCCGCCGGCGGGCCGCGAGGAGTGGCCCGATGAGGACGCGGAGAGTGTGGCTCGCCTGCGTCGGCGCGCTGGCGATGTTCGCCCCGGCCGGCTGCATGACGTTCCTGCGGCCGCCTGCCCCGGCCCAGGCACAGGAGGTGCCCCCCCTGCCGGCGAGCGCGGGCGTGAAGAAGGCGCGTGAGCTGTCCGCCGCCGAGGCCGCCCCCCTCTGCCTCGCCACCGCCGAGACCCTGTACAAGTCCGGCGACGACCTGCAGGCCGTCGCCCTCTTCGAGAAGGCGCGGGCGGCCGGCTCGCGAGACCACGCCATCAGCCGACGCCTCGCCATCCTCTACGGCCGCAACGGGGAGGGCATCCGCTCCCGCGAGGAGTTCCAGAGGGCCATCTCCGCACGCCCCAACGACCCCGAGCTCTACAACGACATGGGCTACCTCGCCTACGCCCAGGGCAAGCCCGCCGACGCCGAGGGCTACCTCCGCCAGGCGATCCGCATGGACGCCAAGCACAAGCGCGCCTGGGTCAACCTCGGCCTGGTGCTCGGGCTCCAGTCGCGCTACATGGAGGCGTTCGAGGCGTTCACGCAGGTCCTGCCCGAGGCGCAGGCCCAGGCCAACATGGCCTTCCTCTACACCACCCAGGGCAAGCGCGAGGAGGCCCGCCGGGCGTACCGCCTCGCCCTCCGTGCGGAGCCGGAGATGCACGTCGCCCGCGCCGCCCTCGCCAAGCTCGAGCGTGACGCGCCCGAGCCCCGCCACGGCGATGGCGTGATGCAGGCCCGCCATGAGGAGGCCGCCCCCGTCGGAGGCGGCGTCTCGGACCCCGCCCCGCGGCCCCGGATCAACGAGCGTGGCGGCGGCGCCGACCTGATGCCGTCGCCCCTCCCCTTCCGCTGACCAGATCCGCCGTCACCGCGGCACCTTCTTCAGGGCGGCCTCCGCCTCCTTGACGATGGCGCCGCGCTGGGCCGCGTCGAGGGCGCCCTCCTGCCCGGCGAGGCGGATGGCCGTCTGGAACATCTCCCGCGCCGGCCTGGCGTCCTCCAGGGCCGCGAGGATGTGGCCGAGGTGCAGGGCAAGCCGTGGGTCGTCGGCGTAACGCCGCCGGCCGGCCGTCAGCAGGAGCTTCGCCCTCTCCAACCCGGCCTGGTCCTTCGCGGTGCGGTAGACGAGGCCGACCGTGTCTAGTACCTCGGCGTCGATCCGGTCCCCGGCCAGGGGCTTGCCCGAGTGCGTGCCGTTGAGCAGCGGCTCGATCACCTCGCGGGCCCTGGCCGGATCGCCGGCCTTCTCGACCAGGAGCCAGGCGAGGTTGTTCGCCGCGATGCCGGCCTTCGGGGCCAGTTTGTGAATACGCTCGTACACGCCGCGTGCGGCCTTCCAGTCCTCGCGGCCGAAGGCGGCCTCGCCGGCGAGGTTCAGTGCCCCCAGGTGCTCCGGGGCCTCGGCGAGGACCTCGTCCGCGGCCGCCGACGCGGCGGCGAAGGCGCGGGCGAGGAGCAAGGGCTTGATGAGGCCGGCCCGGATGTCGCGGGACCTGGCCGCCCGCGCCTCGGCGGCTTTCTTCTTCCACTCCTCCGGGGGGGTGCCCGCCGGGGGCTTGGCCTTGGCCGCCTGCTCATCGTACCGCTTCATCAACACCGCGTGGGTCTCCGCCGCGAGGGCCTTGGCCTCGGGCAACTTGCCGGAGAGTGCCAGCAGGCGGATCGCCGCCCCCCGGGCCGCGGCGGAATCGGGCTTCCTCGCCCGCCATTCGGTCACGCCCGCCTCGGCGCCTGCCGTGTCCTTCGCGTCCAGGGCCAGCTCGAGCAGGACCTGGCGGAGCGGCTCACTGTCTGGGTGCTTGGCGACGAGGGCGGCGACGGCCTTGCGGGCCTCGGGGGGCTTGCGCCTCAGGAGGAGGCGGGCCCGGAGCAGGCCGACGGCCGGCGAATCGGGGGCCGCCTTCTCCAGGGCCGTCAGCCAGGCGTCGGCCTCGGACAGCGCGGCGGTGTCGCCGGCGGCGATGGCCAGATCGGCCCCGAGCGCGAGGGCCTGGGGGGTCGGGGGCCGGTCCTTGTCGCCGATCGCCCGGCGGGCCTCGGCGAGGGCGAGGTCGGGGCGGCCGGCGAGGCGCCACAGCTCGGCGCGCGTCAGCAGGCCGGCGGAAGGGCTCTTCAGGAGCGTCTCCCACGAACGCAGGGCGGTGGCCATGTTCCGCACGTTCTCCCACGCCTGGAACGGCTGGCCGAGGTCGTCGAGCAGCAGCGAGGCGTAGGCGTAGGCCAGGTACAGGGCCTTCTCGTCGGGGGCCTGCCCCAGCATGCGCGTGATCTGCGTGCGGGCGGCGTTGGGGTCCTTGCTGGCATGGGCGACGAGGGCCTGCTGCAGGCCGCGCTCCGCCGCATGGCGGGCGTTGACGAATTCCAGGGCCTTGAAGAAGGACTCGGCGGCCTCGGCGAACTTGCCCTTCTCGAGCTCGACGGCGCCCGCCATGCACCGGACGAGGCCGTCGCGCTCGTGGCGGGCGAGGGCTTCCGCGACCAGCTTGTCACGCTCGCCCGCCGAGGCGAGGCGGATCAGGGCGAGGTCGGTGAGGGGCGAGGCGGGCAACTGACGCAGCACCTCGGCGCCGCCGGCCTGGTCCCCGCTGCCGATGAGCGCGAGGGCCAGGACGCGGCGGTAATCCTCGCCCGCGCTCTCGGGGAAGTTGGCGGCGTCCTTGAGGTATGCCACCGCCTTGTCCGCCCGCCCGGTGCGGCTCAGCCAGGTGGCCCATTGGAGTTTCGCGCCCGTGTCGGCGGGGTTGGCCTTGAGGTGCGCCTGGATCAGGGCGTCCGCCGCGACGCGCCTGGCCTCGGCCGCCTTGGGGTCGTCCTTCACGCCGGCCTCGGGGAGCATCGTGAGGGTGACGCGGGACGGGAGGGCCCCGCTGTCGCCTGGGAATGCCTTGTCGAAGGCCGCAAGCTCCTTCCTCACCTCCTCCTTCTTCCCGAGGAACGTGAGATAGCGGATCGTGGCGAGGCGGGCGGACCGCGCCTGCGGCGAGCCGGCCGGCAGCTCGGCCGCCGCGGCGGCCGCCTGCTTGCGGAGGGGCTCGTGCGTCTCCGGGGGGACGGGCCGTCCGGGGGAGCGGGCCAGCTCGGTCTGGATGTTGGCGAGGGCGGCGTCGAGGCTGGCGGTGACGTACTGGAGCTGGAGATCCTCCTTGCTCCGGATGAACTCCGAGGCCCAGGCCCGCTCCTGCTCGGTGAGGTCGTCGAGACGCTTGTAGGCGGCCAGGAGCCGGCCGAGCCGCGTGAGGGCCTGTCCGGGCCGGCCGAGTGAGAGGTACAGGCTGGCCAGGGCGGCGTCGGTCCGGGTGGAGGGGGAGGCGAGTGCCTCCGCCTCCTCGAATCGGCGGGCGGCGGCGGCCAGACGCCCCTGCCGCTCCAGCGAGATCCCCTCGATGAACTTGCCGAGCGCCTGCGCGTCCTTGGACCGCGCCTTGAGGAGCACGTCGAGGTGCGCCTTAAGCTTGTCGGCGCCCTCGCCCTTCTGGGCCTTGCGTTCGGCCGCGAGCGCGTGCAGGTCCCCGAGCTGCTCGGGCGAGAGGCCGGCCTTCTGCCCGCGGGCGAGGCCGTCCTCGAGCCACCTGTCCGCCGCCTCCGCGGACTTCTTCTGCCGGGCCTTGTCGCCCTTGCGGCCATGGAGGAAGGCCTCGCGGCCGAAGAAGCGGACCAGGGCGGCGTACATCTCGGGGCGGACGACGCCGGCGTCGCGGGCCCTCTCGGCCAGCGCGGCCGCCTGGGCGACCTTGGCGTCCCAGGCGTCGTCGGCCGAGCGGAGGGAGGGGCGTGCGGCGTCGAGGGCGGCGGTGGCCGCCCTGGCGCACTCCTCCAGGACCGGCCTGCCGGCGGACTTGCCGGCGAAGCGGGCGCACAGGGCGAGGATGCCGCCTAGCTGGGCGGTCACGTTCTTCGCCGCCCCGTCCTCCTTCAGGGCGTTGCGGGCCTCCTCGGTGAGGGCCATCTGATGCAGCGCCAGCAGGGCGCGGACGTCCGAGGGGAGGAGGGTGGCCGTGGCCTTCTCGTCCTCCCCCTTCTTGAGGCCCTCGGCGAGGAGGGCCTTGAGGGCCGCGTCCTCCTTGCGGCGGTCCTCGGGCCTGGTGGCGCCGAAGTCACGCATCCAGCGGGTGATGCGGGCCTGCATCTCCGCCGTGCGCCAGTACCTGGCGTTCTTGGTCTTCTGGGCCCTCTCGAGGTAGTCGCGGCTCTCCTTCATGCGCTTGGCGGAGCGTTTCTCGAGCGGGGGCGGCGGGCCCTGCCTCCCCTTGGCGTCCACGGGGGCCTGCTCGTAGTGCAGCAGGGCCATCTGGTACAGGGCGCGGGTGTCGTCGGCGTCGACCAGTTCGAGGGTCTGCTTGCACACGGCCTCGATGAAACGCCAGTCGGGGGGCGAGCTCATGGTCGCGATCCGCAGGGCCTCGCGCTGGACCTCCCCGTCGTCGGGACGCATCCGGGACGCGATCTGGAGGCAGCGGATGGCCTCCCGGCGTTCCTCGGGGTCGGGGATCGACCCCACGGAGCGGAACGTGCCGCCGAGGGTGCCGTCGGCCGTCTCGGCGAGGGGCTTGCCGTCGGCCGCGGCGGCGGCGAAGGCGTGGTCACGCAGGGCGCGAGCCTTCAGCCACAGCGCCCACCCCTGGAGGAAGCCGAGGCGCTGGCCCTCGGCCTGGGACTTGACCCCCGTGCCGAGCTGTCGGTCGATGTCATCGAGGACCTTCCTCGCCTGGAGGACGGCCTCCTCGTAGCGGAGGGCCGCCTTGCCGGGGTCGTCGGCGAACGCCTCGTCGCCGGCCTTGAGGGCCCGCTCCCCGGCCTTGAGCGCCCGCTCGTTGAGATTATGGAAGAAGGCGAAGTAGCCGACCGCCCCGCCACCGAGGACGGCGACGACGAGGGCGACGATGCCCACCTTGCCCCAGGATATGCTCTGGCTCATCGATGATCGGGCCTCGTGATGGTTCAGCGGCGGAGGAAGGTAATGGGGATGCGGTCACAGCCGACGGCCGTGCCGTCGGGCAGGGGGCCGGCGCGGAACGCGGCGTCGATGGCCGGCAGCGTCTCCCGCTCGAAGCGTTCGAGGTCCTCGCCCGTCGCGTACGAGCTCGCCTGGCAGGTGATGCTCGGGGCCGAGGCGATGAGGCGGGCGTGCAGGGACTGCAAGGCCGAGCGGCCCCCGGCGCGGTCGTGGGGGAGCGTGTAGTGCCAGTAGTACAGGTTCATTGTACCCGTGATGCCGGTCTGGAAGCGGAAGCGTTGGGCGAAGGCCTTGCCGTCATCCCGGAGGGGGACCAGCAGGCGGGCGGAGATGTCCTCCGGGGTGCCGGCGGCCTCGCGGAGGCACACCTCGGGGTGGTGCTTGCGGTCCTCGCCGGTGCGGGAGTGGGCGGCGTACATCAGGAAGACGCCGCCCGGCGACGCCGAGGTGTAGTAGCGGTAGACGACCTCGTCGGCGAAGGGGACTTGCTTCATCAGATCCGGCCGGCCCGGGTGCTCCTGCCCCTTGCAGGCGGTGCCGTCGGGGAGGGCCAGATCGATCGGGAACGTCTCCAGGGCGGCGCGGAGCGGGACGAACACCCCCTCGGAGCCGGCGGCGAGGTGCGCGGTCAGCAGGGAGCTGGAGGCGGCGGCCAGGCCGATGGCCACGGCGCACGCGATCAGGCGGCCGGCGAGGGACATGGCTCCTCCTTGGGGGCGGGGGGGGCGGGCCAGAAACGTTCGAGGAGGAACGCGAGGCCGAGGTAGAGGGCGATCCCCATCGGGAGGCTGAAAGCGGCGGGGGCGTGGTGGAGCCAGCCCTTGATCCACCCGGTGCCGAAGAGGACGGCCCCGAGCCCCATGAGGAGGACGCGGACGACGTTGGCGAGGATGGCGACGGGGGCGGCGAGTGCCAGGATGGTGAGGCGGAAGCCGACGCCCCTGCCGCTCATCTTCCCCAGCAACGCGCCCAGGGCGAGGAAGGCGACGATCTGCCGCAGGCCGCTGCACTCCTCGGCGACGACGAGGGGGTCGGCGACGCCGGCGATCTTGAGCGTGGTCCCCCGGCGGTAGCAGACGACGAAGATCTCGAGGACATTGGCGGAGACGATGCTGACCCACTCCTGAAGGAAGAGGGCGGCGCGGGACATCCAGGCCGGCGGCCAGGGGAACATGAACACGAGGAACAGCAGGGCGAAGGTGAAGTGACGTGCCCAGAGCCGGCCGCCGGCCGCGACGGCGACGCCGTGGAGGACCAGGACGATGGCCGGGAAGTCGAGGAGGGCCCAGGAGGCGAGGACGGAGAGGAGATGGATGCCGGCGCCGAGGACGATCCACAGGACGCCGGTGACGGGCGCCCCGGCCTCCGGGTCGCCGGCCTTCGAGTAGGCCCACCAGGCGAGGGCGGCGGAGATGAGCGGGACGAGGTAGCCGTGGGAGTAGTTCGGATCGATCTCCCACAGGCGGGCGAGGGCGACGAGGGTGGGGCCGAAGAGGGCGAGGAAGGCGGCGGCGACGAGGGCGAGGGACAAGAGAGCGGGGCCGCGCGGCGCGGGGGATGCGGAGGCGGTGTTGCTCATGGGGGTACGGGGGTAAGGCCAGCGTGGCCAAAAGGGGAGGGGCCACGCGGAAAGGTGAGGGGGCGGAAAGAAAGCGACGGGCAGGGGAAGGACCCGCCCGTCACGTCCGTGTGCTTGCAGCGATCATCCGGGCGGACGGCCGGCCGAGGGTCAGGCCTCGGCGGGCTCCTTGGGCTTCAGGAGCCGACGGCGGGCGTACCACGCGCCGGCGACGCCGAGGGCTCCCCAGAGGGCGAGGGTGGCGGGCTCGGGGATTGTAGTGAGTTGAATCGCGTCGATCGTGAAGTTATGCGCGGTGTTCCCCGTGAACGTCAGCTCCACGGACTTGACGTGGTCAAGATCAACGCCCGTGAAACCACTGAGGTCGAAACCGATCGGCTGCGCACCACCCATCGACACGTTCACGGTCTGAGTGGCGGAGATATTGGAGGTGTCAGTGATCTTGGCAGAAATGGGCAGCGGGTTCCCGAACGCAAAATCGAAGTTGAGGACCGCGAGGGTCAGGGCATCGTACCCAAGGAAACTGTCGTCGAAACCCGCGCCACCAGCGTCGTAACGGAGGACCAAGGGCGCTTTCGCCGCCGTGCTGGAATTAAAATTCAGTACACCGCCATCAACCGTCACAGAGACGTTATCCGCCATGTTTGCCGGGCCGGTGTAGGGCCCCAACACGACAGTCCTGATCCCTCCCAACGTGTTGGTCGCCGGATTATCGACAACCGTTACCGGGCCAGGCGAGGCGTTTGAAACCTGCAACCCAGGTAAGACGAAGACACTCGAGCCAATCATGATCGTCGTTGGCCCGACGCTCGTGGTCGTGGTGAAATCATCAATAATCGGCGCCGCCCCAGCGTTGGGCGCCGCGAACAGCATCATCGCCAGCAAGGCGAGCGCGATGAAGCGCAACATGGGGATACTCCTTACCCAGACGAGCCGTCGGGGGAAACCCTTGAACACACCCCACGTCCCGCTTGCCCTTAACACCAGGGTCGGCGGGTGACTGCTCGAAGGTAATGGCCCGCGCGGGCCGGGCGATGATCTCTGACGGCTGGGTCGGCCGGGACCCTCGTCGAAGGATTGGAGGATTAAGATACCTCACAAAATCGGCGATGGCAAGCATCTATCGCGCTTTTCCGCGATTATTGTCCCGCATCAGCCGGGCTCGTGGCACACCTTAACCAACCGACCCCCGACAATCCCCCTTTGACGCGCCGACCCCCGGTTCGGTTCCGCAAACCGGGGCGGAGCGCTCCCCGAGAAAACAGGCCGGGGCAGGCCTCCCGCCCACGTCGCCCGTCCGGCCGGCTGATGCCGGCCGAACAGGGGACGCCGTCAGGATGCCTGCCCCTCGGCGACGGCCGGCGTGGCCGGCTCACCTCGGCGGGTCAGTTGCACTCGTCGCCCGTGCAGTCGGCGGCCGGGGCGGGACGCGCCGCGCCGCGCGCCCTGTCGCGGAAAGCCGACCCGGCGGTGTTCGCCACGCCGTTGCGGAAGCCGGGGGCGGAGTAGCTCTGTCGCATGGAGCGGATGGCCCCGCCGAACTCCTTCATCTCGTCGTTGACGGAGTCGCGGAGGCTTGACAGGCCGGCCACGCCGCCCAGCACCACCACGGAGCCGAGGGCCATGTACTCCGAGGCGAGGACGGCGCCGCCGTCGTCGTTCCACAGGTTGGCGAAGAGGGACGTGAAGGCGTGGCTCGACATGCGTAACTCTCCAGGCCGGCCCGCCGGTGCGTGTCCCCCCACGGGCGCGCGGACCGTCCGCGTGCCGACGTCCGGGTGTCACCGAGTCGGGTAGGTTCAAAGGGTCAGGTTGATAGGCCCCGCCCGCCCGTGAAGGCGTGGCGGTGCGCTCCGGCACCTCAGGCCCCGTTTCGGGGCCGCGTCGGTGGTTCGTTGCGACGAAGAGCGTCCCATGCGGCGCCGTCTCGACGGCGGCCCGCGCTCCGCGTGATGTTCGGTGGCCCGCCCGCCGGTTCCGGGGCGGCGGGCTCGGGGGCGTCGTGCGGTATTCGGCTTCTCGCTCGCACTCCGCTTCAGCCGATAAACCAAATAGGGTACACCGTGGGGCGTGTCAAATGCCGTCCGGGCCGAAACGGCGGATTATGCCGGCCTTGACGGCCCTCCCCGGAAACTTGAGGTGCCGCCGGAGATGACGGAGGGAGCCAACGAGGGCGAGTCGCAGACGCCCCGGATCGTGATGTGGGGGCTGGTGTTCGTGTTGATGCTCGCCTTCCGAGGCCCGTCCTGGCTCGCCCTGTTCAATCTCCCCGATTCTGTCCTGAATGACTTCTGCCAGGACTGGGTCTCGGCGCGGTACTGGATGGAAGGCACGCCGGTCTACGCGGATCAGAAGCCGGCGGCCTGGCGCCTCCTCGGGCGGCGGCCGGCCCCGGGCTACGAGGACCTCCAGCTCACCCGGAACGCCCACCCGCCGGCCTCGATCCTCCTTGCCCTCCCCCTGGCCGCTCTCCCCTACGAGCAGGCGTCGCGCATCTGGTCCCTGTTCTGGCTCGCCACCTTCCCGATCAGTTTCCTGCTCGCCGTCCGAGCCCTGGATCTGGCGCTGCCGCCCTGGGGCGTGTTCCCGCTCGGGGCGGCCCTGCTGTGGTGCAACCCGCTCAGCGAAGAGATCGCCTACGGGCAGTTCAACCTCCCGTTGCTGCTCCTCATTGTCTCGGGGTGGGCGTGCGTCCGGGGTGGCTGGCCCTGGCTCGGGGGCGGCCTCCTCGGGGCGGCGGCGGCGGCCAAGCTCTTCCCCGCGTTCCTCTTCCTCCCGTTCCTCGTCCGCCGCGACTGGAAGGTTTTGGGGGGTGGCTGCCATTCGGTGGCCGCCCTGACGGCCGTCTCAGCGGCCATCTTCGGCGTGGGGGCCTACGTCGAGTATGTCTCGGCCGTCATACCGCATGTCGGGACGTTCCGCTCCTCGTGGCTCAACCTCTCCTTGCCGGGCTTCCTCTCCCGCCTTTTCAACCCGGCGATGGGACCGCCGAGCCCCTGCTCGATAGCCCGGGGCTCCATGTCGCCCTCGTCGGCTGCGCGGCCGTCCTCGTCATCGCGTCCTGCGTCCACGCGGAGGCGCGGGCCCGGGCCCCGGCCGCGCGAGATCGCTCCTTCGCCTTGGCCTGTTGCGGGATGCTCCTGCTCAGCCCGACCACCTGGCCGCATTACGTTCTGCTTCTCCTCCTGCCTCTCCTCACCCTGTGGCGTGATCTGCCACCGGCGGGGTGGAGGAGGGCCATGTCCGGGATGGCGGTGTTCGCCCTTTGGCTCCCCCCATCCCTGTTGCATCGGCTCCTGATCGGCATCGACCCCAAGGACTGGTTCAAGTTGACGGCGCGGCCAAGCCATTCCCTCGGCGCGCTGGGCATTCACACCTACGCGCTCGCCCTCCTCTTCCTGGTCCTCCTGTCGCAGGCTCGCGACGGCGGGGCGGAGCAGACACCGGCAACACAATGAGGCCGTGGCCTACCCTTCCGTCGATCTCCGTCGGATACCACCGGGTCCGCTCCGCGGGCATGGGCCGCACCCTTCGGGCGGGATGAGCGAGGTGTTATCGCGCCGCGCCCTCCTTCTCCGGCTTCGCCGCGACGCAGTACAGGTGCTTGAACGTCCGCAGGAAGATCTCGCCGTTGGAGATCGCCGGCGACGAGTAGGTCCCCACGCCCGGCCCCAGCGTGTTGATCGCCAGCACCTCCTGCTTCGGGTCGGCCTTGTAGACCCGCGTGCTGCCGTCGTGCATCATCACGTACAGGCGGCCGTCGGCGTGGACCATCGACCCCCACGTCTTGCCGCGCAGGAGCTTCCCGCCCTTCCATTTGTCCTCGCCGGTCTTCACGTCGTAGCAACGCGCCGAGCCGTCCTCGTCGATGATGTACACGTAACCGCCGATGAGCATGCCGGAGCCGACGCGCTGGTTCGCCGGCGCGGGGTGCAGCCACAGGCGGTCCCTGGTGATGTCGCCCTCGCCGCCCAGCTTCACCCCGATGGCCGACCGCCCGTACCCGGACATGCCGACGGCATACTCGCCGTCCGTCAGGGCCGTCGTGTAGACGTAGCTCCGCAGGCCGCCGCAGTGCCACAGCTCCTTGCCCTTCGCCGGGTCGAACCCCTTCAGGTACGGGCCGACGCCGAGCAGCATCTGGTCCTTGCCGCCCACCTTGGCGATGATCGGGGTGCCCCATGACCCTTCCTTCTCTTCATGCTCCCACACCGTCTTGCCCGTCTTCTTCTCCATCGCGAGGAGGAAGTTGCGGCCCTTCTTCTCGTTCGGCCCGCACCACTGGATGACCGTGTCGCGGTAGATGACGGGCGAAGCGCCGTTGCCGAAGTTGTGCTCCCAGGCGCCGAGGTCGTCACGCTTCCACAGCTCCTTGCCGTCGAGGCCGTAGCAATACACGCCGGCGGAGCCGTAGCAGACGACGACACGCTCGCCGTCGGTGATGGGGGAGGCGTTGGCGTACCAGTCCGGGTTGTAGGCGCGCTCCTTCTTGTCAAACGCGACGTCCTTCTGCCAGACCTTCTTGCCGTCGGCGCGGGCGAGGCAGATCAGGCTGCGGACGGAGCCTCCCTTGTTGGCCTGGGTGAGGAAGATCCTGTTGCCGAGGACGATGGGGGTGGAGTTGCCGGGGTGGGCCAGCTCCACCTTCCACTTGATGTTCTCCTTCGGCCCCCACTTGAGGGGCACGTTCTTCTCCTCGCAGAAGCCCTGCCCGGTGGGCCCGCGCCAGGCGGGCCAGTCGGCGGCGGCGCACAGCGCCGATGTCAGAAGCAGCGTCAACGCGGCTCGGCTCATGGCACCCCCCTTGTGACGAAGGGCCGGCCCCCGGAGGGGGCCGGCCCTGTCTGTGTTAGGGGCGGCGTACGCGGGAGGCTACTTCCCGGCCTTGACGGTCACCTTGAGGACGTTGACGTCCTTGTCGCACTTGACCTGGACGCTGGCCCCGATCCTCGCGGCCGCAAGGTGTCGCGAACAACGAACGTGGGCATCCCACGAAAGACGCGGCAGGCACGAACAGGAAGGCCAAGGAGCAGGTGCCCGGACGAAAGGACGGAGGGGCTCGGGCCGCTCCTTCAGGCGGAGTGATGCGCCACCGCATCTCGGCCGCACACGTCGATGCGTTGGCCGCGTCGCCGGACGTGGCCGGGCCGTGAGACCTCTGGCTGGTGGCGGGTGACCTTGGGGCGTGCCCTGTCGGATGCGACGCCGTGTTCTTCGAGCCCGTCGGCGAGGACGGGGCGTGGCACAGCGTCGTCGCTCGGGGCGGGTCAGCTGTACCCCGCCAGGCACGGGACGTGGTGCAGGCGTTCGCGGACGACGCGGGTTGGGTCGTGGTCGAAGGCGAGCAGCTTGAGCGCCGGCAGGTCCGCCCGCGCCAGAGACCCCGTGGCGCGTTCGGTGAGATGGCAACTGTTGATGTCCAGCTCCTCCAGCCGCGCCGCCCACGGGGCGCGCAGCAGGCGGCGCAGCCCGTCGTCCTTGATCGGGTTGCAGTACAGGCTCAGGCCGATCAGCCCCGCCGCGTGCGGCGACGACGCCAACGACGCCACCCCGGCGGCCGTGATGTGGTTGAACGAGAGGTTCAGCACCCGGCAGCGGGCCAGGCCGGGCCACGCCGCCAGCGTCGTCACGCCCTCGTCGCCGAGGTGCGCGCCGCCCAGGTCGAGCGTCAAGGGGGCGGCGGGCATCGCCATCACCGCACGCGCCCCCTCCGGGCCGAGGTCCGCGCCGTGGATGCTCAGGCGGTCCAGGGCCGCGCACAGCGGCGAGCCGGCCAGCAGGCGGAGCCCCCCGGCGTCCAGGCCGGTCCAACCCAGCACCAGCACCCGGAGGCTCGGCGCGGCGTGGCAGCGGGCAAGGGCGGCGGGGTCGGTGATCGGCGCGTCGTGGAGGCGCAGATGCTCCAGCGTCGGCCAGAACCGCGCCGACGCCAGGGCCGCCACGTCGATGGGACGGTGTCCGCTGGTGATCCCCAGCCGGCGCAGGCCGGCGCAGGCGTCGGACCGCGTCATGGCGGCGAAGGCCGGCGTGGGCCAGGCCGCGTTGATGTCCAGCGAGCGCAGGCGCAGGCGTCCGCCGCCGAAGGGGTCGTCGCGCGTCGGCACCGGCGGCATGAGCGACTCCAGCCCCTCCAGCCGGCCCACGGCGTCCCAGGCCGTGTCGTGCCAGCGGCCCTCACTGACCCACAGCGTGCGCAGGCGTGCGGCCAGCGGCGAGGCCAGGAACCGGTCCGCGCCCATCCCACGGCCGGCGAGCGAAAGCCCCCGCAGGGTGGCGGGCGGCTCGGCGTCGGCGAGCGCACGCAGCACATCGGCCCGGCCCGGCAGCGACAGCCATCCGATGCCGGCAAGGGCGGGGGCGGCGAGGAGGCCCGCCGTCTGGCCCTTCCCCGGGGTCGTGGCGAGGGCCTCGACCCACGCCCACCCTTCGCCGGGGCGAGACTTGCACAGGCCGGAGGCGTCGGCCTTTGCCCAGACGAGGCCGCGCGTGCTGGAGCCCTCCTCGACGATCCGCCGGGCGGGCAGCCAGCGTTTCGCGTTGTCCTTCCACATCCGCATCCGCCACTTGAGGAAGTTGGGGCGCCCGTGATCCTCGCCCGGCGCCACGTCCAGGCGCACGAACGCGGCCCGCTGCCGGTCGTCCTCGTCGCCGTACTCCTCCAGCCAGTCGGCGAGGACGAGACGAGCGGCATCATCCTCCGGCGCCTGCTTGCAGGCATCGAGGAGACGGATCAGCTCGGGCCGGGCCATCCGGCGTCACTCCACGCAGGGGATGTGCGGCAGCGCCTTCCGCAGACGCGCGGCGAGGCGGTGGTCGGCCCGCACCTCCCTGAGCGACATCATACCCGCGGCCGCCAGGGCGTCCGTGGAGGAAGCAGTGACGCCGCTCCGGATGATGTGGAGCTGTTCAAGCCGGCCGGCCCGCCCGGATGCGAGGAAGGCCGCCAGGCCGTCGTCGCCCACAGCGTTGTCCGATAGGTTCAGCCCGATCAGCCCCGTGGCGTGCGGCGAGGCCGCCAGCGCCGCCAGGCCGCGGGCCTTGATGTGGTTGCCGGCCAGAGACAGGACGCGGCACCGCGACAGGCCCGGCCACGCCGCCAGCGCGGCGACGCCGTCGTCGCCGATGTTACAGCCATTCAGATCGAGGGCGCGCGGGGCCGCAGGCATCGCCGTCAGTGCCAGCGCCCGCGCGGCGCCAGGGGGCCAGAGGCCGCTTCCCTTCACACGCAGGCAGTCGAGGGCGGCGCAGAGGGGCGAGCGGGCGATGTGCCCGAGCGCCTCGGCCGTGAACACATGGACGCCGAGGGTCAGCACGCGGAGGCGCGGGGCCGCCGGACAGCGGGCGAGCCGTTCCGCCGACTCCGCGGCCATCTCCGCGCCGCTCAGGTGGAGGCTCTTCAGCGTGGGCCAGAACCCCGCCGACGCCAACGCCTGGAAATCGATGGCGCGTGACACGCCTTCGAGGGACAGCGAGCGTAGCCCCGCGCATGACTCCGCCCGGAAGGCCGTCGTCAACGGGCGGGGCGAACGCGAGGCATCGACCCTGAGTGCCGACAGACGCCACATCGCCGAGGCGAACGCCCGCACGCATTCGGCGGAGCTGTCCAGCGCCGGGAGCGCGAGCCGCTGCAGCCCCTCCAGCGGGCCGGGCGCCCCCAGCGCGTCCCACACCGCCGGCAGCGCCGAAACGCCGGCGAACCACAGCCCGCGGAGCCCGGCGACGAACGGCGAGCGGAGCAGCGGGGCGATGCCGGGGATCAGCCCCGAGCCCTGCAACGACAGGCCACGCAGGGCCACGGGCCTGGGGCAATCCGCGAGGCGCTCCAACACCTCCTCCTCGAAGGCGGGCAGCGCGAGGCCGGCCACCGTCGCGAGTGGGGCGGACGCCAACACCGACGCCACCCGCGCCAGCGTCGGGCGGACGGCGAGGCGTTCCACCCACGCCCACGCCTCCGAGGCCGCCATGCGCTCCCCTCGCTCGCCGACCAGCATCTCCTCCGGGACGTGCGCCCCGACCAGCCCGTTGATCGACGAGGGCTTCTCGTTCCTCCCCCTCGGGAAAGCCGCCCACCGCGGCTGATTCTCCCGCCAGATCCGCGCCCTCAGCAACGCGAGGTCCGGCGCCCCGCGCTCCTGTCCCGATGTCATCTCCAGACGCACGAACGCGGCCCGCTGCCGGTCGTCCTCGTCGCCGTACTCCTCCAGCCAGTCCGCGAGGACGAGGCGTGCGGCGTCGTCCTCGGGGTCGGCCTTGCAGGCGGCGAGGAGGCGCAGGAGGTTGGGGCGGCTCATGCTGTCGTCCTCTTACCAGGCCTGTCCTCCGCGCTGAGAGGGCGCGGTTCACGCGACGCATGGGATGCGGGAGAAGATCTTGGATCGCATCCAGACGTGCAGCGAGGATCGCCTCCGCGACGCGTCCCGTGAGGTGATTCTCCGACAAGGAGAGCGTATCGGGGCGTCGGGGAAACGCCTCCCCGCTTGCCACCACGGGGCCGCGCTCAGCGCCAGTCGCCGGAGAGGACGAAGCCGGCCCACCACGCCGGCGGGCTGCTCCTGGCCCGCACGGAGGCCGTCACAGGCACCGCCTCGCCGAGGCCGCGGAGGCCGGACCGCGCCAGCACCTTGCGCCGCGCCTCGACCAGCTCGGGGCGGCGCAGCACCTCCAGCTGGGCGCGGCGCAGGGCCTCCAGCGCCGGCATCTTCTTGCCCCAGAGGTGGAGGTAGAAACGCTCCATGAGGACCGCCGTCGCCGCGTCGTCCACGCTCCACAGCGACGCGACGACGGTACGGCAGCCGGCGACGGCGAAGGCCCTCTGCAATCCCAGCAGCCCCTCGCCTGCCGCCTCCTTGCCCAGGCCGGTGCGGCAGGCCGACAGCACGGCGAGGCGCAGGTTCGCCAGGTCCAGCCCCGCCACTTCGAGCGCCGTCAGGATGCCGTCGTCGGTATCGCTGGGGTGGTTGGCGCCGGCGAGGACCAGGCCGGAGAGCAGGCCCGGGTGGGTCGTGTCCTGGCCTTCGGAGGTGAAGAAGCCGTGCGTCGCCAGATGCGCGTAACGCGCCTTGCCGAGCGCCTCGATCACTTCGGCGCGCCCGGCGTCGCGGCCACGCAGGCGGACGGCGTCCCCGCCGAACCGCGCGGCGATGGCGTCGGCCTCCAGGGCGGTGCCGGGCAGGTCGGGCCAGCGGCGGGGCGTTTCGAGCGGGTTGCCGGGGCGGGAGGCGTCGTAATCCACCGGGCCGGTGACGAGCAGCGGGCCGGCGCCCGGCGCCGCGGAGGCGAGCATCTCGGGGAGGAGCTGCGGCACCGGCACCACGGCGAGGGCGACGTCCTCCAGTAGATACGTGCCGCGCTCGGCCCCCGGCAGGGCGGCGAAGGGGAGCCGGCCCAGTGCCCGGTCCGGCGAGATGAGGACGACCTTGGCGCCGTCGAGGTGCTTGTCCAAAGGCGACCAGACCAGGCGCTTGACCGCGGCAGCGCGGGAGGGGCTGTCGCGTCCGGCCTCCAGGGCGGCCCGCCAGCCGTTCAGGGCGGCCTCCGCCGTCGCCAGGGGGCCGAGGGCGACACGCACGCAGGCCCGCCCGTGCCGCGCGACCCAGGCGTCGAGGCGCATCCCCGGCTCGGGGCCCTTGTAGGCGAAGTAATCGATGAGGGCCACGCCCTCGGGCAGGGCGGCGGAGAGGGCGGCGCTCGTCGGCGGGGTGAGGGCGGCGAACGCAGGGCGGGCGACGGCGAGGCGGCGCTCCAGGTCCTCGCGCTCGGCGAGGAGCTCCGCCCGCCCCGCCCCGCCGCGCGAGCCGGCGGCGACTCGTGCGGTGGCGTCGTGCAGGGCGGCGGCCAGGCCGCGCACCTCGGGGTCGGCCTCCAGGCGGGCGAGTGCGAGGCGGCGGCGCTGGCGGGCGGTGATCGCCCCCTTCCAGGCGAGGACGTGGCCGTGGCTCTCCTCGGCACGGTTCTCGGGGAGGGACAGGCGGAGGTTCAGGTACGGGGACATGGACAGGGCGGCGGCGAAGAGCTGACGCTCGGACTGCACGGAGGCGAAGCCGGCGAGCAGTCGGTGGGCGTGGTGCAGCGACTGCTCGGCGCAGGGGACCGCCGCGCCGGGGCGGCCCAGGCGGGCGTACAGGGCGCCGGCGTTGTAAAGGTTGCGGGCCAGCTCGGCGCGGTGGCCTCCGGCCCGGAACAGGCCGCTCGCCTCGGTGTAGCGCGCGAGGGCGTCGTCGGCGCGGCCCGCCCGCGCGAGCATCTGCCCGGCGGCGGCGATGCCGTTGGCGTAGTGGATGCCGCGCACGCCGGCGGAGCGCTTGATGAGGGCGTTGCCCTCGTCGAGGAGGGCGACGGCCTCGGCGTGCTTGCCCTCGCCGCTGAGGCACAGCGCCAGGCCCTGGAGTGGCCCGGCGGCGTTGGGGGTGGCCTTGCCGTGGGCGGCGCGGACGACGGCCAGCGACTCCGTGAAGAGCGTCCGGGCGCGGCGTCTGTCGCCGGCGTGGTAGGCGCAGTTGGCGAGGGAGGAAAGTACCAGGGCGAAGGTGGCGTCCTTGTCGCCGCGCTGCTTGCGGCGGATGGCGACGGCCTCCTCGAGGATGGGGAGGGCGCCCTTGTGGTCGCCGCCGTCGATGAGGAGGGTGGCGAGGTTGTTGAGGGCGCCGCCGAGCCCCACGTCCTGATACCCGAGGGCGCGGTAGCCGGCGATGGCCTGGCGGTAGTGGCGGTAGGCGGTGCGCAGGTCGCCGGCGTCGTGGCACACGCCGGCGAGGGCGCCGAGGGCGTCGAGGGTGCCGGGGGCGTCGGCGCCGAGGGCGGCGCGTTTGACGCGGTAGGCCCAGCGGGCGGCGGGGAGGGCCTCCTCCACCTCGCCGATCTCGACGAGGGCGTCAGCGAGGCCGCCCAGGACGGAGGCGTACAGCGGGTGGCGCACGCCCATCGTGCGGCGGAGGAGGGCGGCGGCGCGGCGCATCGTCTCGACGGCCTTGCGGTACTCGCCCTGGTCGCGGAGGGAGCGGCTCAGGTTCTCCAGGCAGACGGCGTTCTCGGGGTGATCGGGGCCGAGGACGCGGCGCGTGATGGCGGCGGCCTCCTCCAGCAGGGCGTGGGCGCGGGCGGCCTTGCCGTCGTCAGCCAGCCGGCTGGATTCCTCGGCGAGGGGGCCGAGGCGTGCGAGGTCGGCGCGGGCGGCGGCGGTGAGGCCGGACTTCGTGCGGACGGTCTTCCAGCGCCATTGGGCGTCGATGGCCTGCCAGGCGTCCTCGCCGTGGAGGCGCCGGGAGACGAGCATGGCCTGGCGGCAGCGTTCGACGGCGTCGGCCCACTGGCCACGCTGCTCCTGCCACCAGGCGAGGCGTTGGAGGGAGACGAGGGCGAAGCGGTGGGTGGGCCCGAACAGCTCGCGCGAGAGGGAGAGGGCGCGTTCCTCGGCGGCGACGGCGTCGGCCTTCTGGCCGTCGGCCCAGAGGCGTTCGGCGTCCTTGCGGATCTCGACACGGCGCGCGGCGAGGCCGGCCTGCTCGTCGTTGAGGAGCCAGGGGAGCGGCCCGGCGGCGGCCTGGAGGAGGATGAGGCCCAGGAGCATGGCGGATGCCCTCGTGATGGCCGGGGGGATGGCGTCAGGATAGCACAAGGGGTGGCAGTTGAGGGAAGGGATTCGCGTGGACACCCAATGCGGCTTCTGCGGCAGGCCGGCCGAGAAGGCCCCGTTCGGGCGGCTGTACCCGTGGGCCGGCGGGTGGCGCTGCGTCCGCTGCCTGCGCTGCGAGGAGGAGGACGCCTGGCACGAGAGGCGCCGGCAGCAGGGGGAGGTGCCCTTTCCGCGAGGGCGTGACCCCTGGCAGAACGAGTGGCTCGCGTCGCCGGAGCTGTACCACCTGCTCCGTGAACGTGCCGTCGGGCACCCGGAGGGGCGACGGCAAGGGACGCTCCACGGCGGCGAGCTGTACTCCTACATCAACGACGGCCGCCCCTGGGCTCAGGCGTGGGTCTCCTTGGGCGGGATCATCATCGCGTATGCAGCCGGCGACTGGGGCCGCCCGGAGGGAGAGGACGATCGGCCGGAGTGGGAGGATTGGATTGAACACCTCATGTACTCCGAGCCGCTGGAGCTGGGTGAGGCGCGTGACAGGTCGAGTTACGGCGCCCTCGCCCCGCCGCACCCGACGGCGCTACCGATCCTGAAGTGGGGGCAGACCGGCGACTGGATGGGCCTCCTCGCCGGCCCGATGTGGCACGGGGCCGATCACTGATCCTCACGCCAGCCCGGCGCCCACGTCCGCGCAAAGCGTCTTCGCCCCCGCCTCGTCCGGGGCCTCGGCGATCACGCGGACGATCGGCTCCGTGTTGCTCGAACGCACATGCACCCAGCGGTCGGCCCAGTCCAGGCGCAGGCCGTCCTGGCGGTCGGCCTTCGCCTCGGGCCAGCGTTTCACCAGCGCCTCGTACAGCGCCGGCAGACGCTCCGGCGACACGTCGTACTTGTCCTTCACGATGACGTATCTCGGCAGCTCGGCGACCAGCTCGCTCAGCGTGCGGCCCGTCTCGGCCATCAGCGACAGCACCAACGCCATGCCGGCGAACGGGTCGCGGACGTAGCCGACGCGCGGGTCGATCACGCCGCCGTTGCCCTCGCCGCCGATCACGGCGCCCACCTCGCGCATCCGGCCCGTCACGTTGGCCTCGCCCACGGCGGAGCGGTGGCACTCGCAGCCGAACCTCGCGGCCACGTCCGCCGTCACGCGCGAGGACGACATGTTGATGACGACGGGCCCCTTCTCGCGCTTCAGGCGGTGCAGGACGGCCAGGGCCAGCGTCAGCTCCTCGCCGATGTACTGGCCCTTCTCGTCGATCAGGGCGAGGCGGTCGGAGTCGGGGTCGAGGGCGAAGCCGATGGCGGCGCCGCAACGCTTCACGCGCGGGCACACGTCCTTGAGGTTCTCCGCGGTCGGCTCGGCGCCGTGGCGGAATCCGCCCTCCGGCTCGCAGTGGACCGCCTCCGTCTCGACGGCGAGGGCATTCAGGAGCCTCAGCCCGAGGGGGCCGCCGGCGCCGCCGTTGCCGTCGAGCAGCGCCTTGAAGCGGGCGGAGCGGACGCGGCCCACGTCGATCTGGCGGAGGACGAGGTCGGCGTGGGCCTCCTCTGCCTGGCGGTAGGGGCGGGCCTCGCCGACCTTGTCCCAGGCCACGCAGCGGCGGGTGTCGGCGTCGAACAGGGCCTTGATTTTGGCGCCGTCGGCGGGGGCGAGGATGCTGCCGTCCTTGCCGAAGAGCTTGAGGCCGTTGTAGGGGGCGGGGTTGTGGCTGGCGGTGATCTGGATGCCGCCGGCCGCCTCCGTCGTGCGGACGGCGAGGCCGACGGTGGGGGTGGCGGCGACGCCGAGGTCGAGGATGTCGCAGCCCGCGGCGGTGAGGCCCGCCTGGACGGCGTAGCGCAGCATCATGCCGGAGGGCCGCCCGTCGCGGCTGATGACGACGGCCCCGCCGCCGAGGTGCGTGCCGAGCGCCTGGGCGAACGCCAACGCCACCTGCGGCGTCAGCGACTCGCCGACGACGCCACGCACGCCCGACACGCTCACGATCAGCGCCATGCGGGAAGCCCTCCCTGTCCCTGGGGCATTGTAGCACCCACGCCGGGGGGCGTCGCGGAGGGCCGGAGTCAGGGGACGCGGGCGGCGGCGGCCTTGGGGGCGAAGTCGAGGCGGCGGGCGAGGGGCCTGGGGCGGGGCGGAGGTGTTTGGTGAGGAGGGGATGGCCTGTTTCGGGGAGCCGGCGAGCCGCCAGACGGCGCGGCGGGCGGCCACTGGCCGGGGGCGTCGGCCCCGGGGCCCACGCCCCAGCCCCGACGCCCCCTGCTGTCGAACCGTAGCCGATCACGCCAGCCCGACGAGGGCCAGCGCGTGGCTCAGCGTGATGCCGAGCCGGTGGGCGAGGAACACGACGGCGGCCACGTCGAGCGTGCCGAACAGGTACGGCACGACCCTGCCCTTGTAGGCCGCCAGGCCCTTGCGCCAGTGGCCGAGACGCTCGGCGGCGCCCTGCCACCAGTTGTAGGCGTTCTCGACGCGGTCACGCCGCAGCGTGGCGAGGGCCAGCTCGTACTGCTGCTTCGCCGCGCTGTACGGGTCCGGCTTGTTGGTGTTGCCGCCGCGCGTGGCGCCGGCCTTGGCGAGGGCGTCCGCCTCGGCGGTGACACGCATGTAGGCACGCTCCAGCCAGACCGCCCGCAGGTGCAACAGCAGGTGCAGGGCCGCCAGGGCGAGGAGCAGGAGCAGGTAGAAGACGATCATCGTTGGAAGTCCCTCCCGTTGGTGGTGTGAAGTGCGCGGCCCGGCCCTCCGCCCCGGGGCGGGTGTCGAGGTGGGAGGGGCACGTTGAGCCGCCGCGCATTTCATACCATTGACAGGCGTGAATGCGCGGCGGTTCACGGTGGGTGCGCGCGAATCAACGCCAGTCGCCTGAGAGGACGAAGGCGGCCCAGTAGTACGGAGGCAGACGCGACGACGGGTCCTCCGCCTTCTCGGCGACCTTCCCGATCCCACGCCTCCCCTCTCTGAGCATCGTCAACTGGGCCCGCCGCAGCGCCTCGGCCCTGGGGATGATCTTCCTGGGGTCCCACGCCGACGTGTAAAGCTCCCCCATTAGCATCTGCGTGGCCCGGTCGTCCACCTTCCACAACGACGCGATCACCGTCCTCACCCCGGCGATCTGGAAGGCGCGCTGCATGCCCAGCAGCCCCTCCCCGCCCGCCACCTTCCCCAGCCCCGTTTCACATGCCGAGAGGGTGGCCAGCTCCAGCCTCGAGAGGTCCATCTCGGAGACCTCGAGGGCCGTGAGGATGCCGTCCTCCTCGCCCGCCTTCGGTTCGCGGTTGGCGTCGGAAAGGGCCAGCCCGCTCAGCAGCAGCGGGTGCCACCCGACCACCTCGCGGCGATCGCGGCCTCCGGCGGTGAGGCCCGACTTGGCGGCCTCCGGCGCGAAGTATCCGTGTGTCGCCAGGTGCGCGTAGCGCACACCGGCCAGCGCCTCGCGGACGGCGGCCTTCGTCGCCTCCCCGTCCCGCAACGACGTGACCGCGCCCTTCTTGAATAGCCCCTCGAACGACGCCCGTACCGCCAGGGCCTCCGCGGCGGTGGCCGGCAGCCGTACGAACTTCTCGCGGCCGAACCGCGGCCCCGCCCGGCCGTCGGCGCTGGCGGGCGTGGCCGGCGTGTCGTCCGGCTCGTAGCGCAGGCCGCCCACGGCCAGCAGCGACGGCGCCAGGCGCCCCCCCTTCGGCCCCAACATCTCGGGGATGGCCGACGGCACCGGCACCACGGCGGCCGCGGCCTCCTCGATGAGGTAGGCCCCCTTCTTACGCCCCGGCAGGGCGGCGAAGGGCACGGACCCCAGCACGCCGTCCGGCGAGATGAGGACGACATTCGCCCCCTCCAGGTGCCCCTCCAGCGGCAGCCACACGAGGCGCTTGACGACCTGGCCCTCCGCGTGGCCCGCCTGCCGTCGGACGAGGGCATCCCGCCACCCCCGCACGGCGGCACGGGCCGGGGCCGCCAGGCCGAGCCCGACACGTGCGGCGGGGCGGCCCCTGCGGTGGACGAATGCCGTCAGACGCCCACCGTGGAACAGGTAATCCACCAGGGCCACCCCCTCCGGCAGCGCCTCGGCCACCCGGGCCGCCGTGACGACGCCCTTCTCCCGCGCCGCCCGGAATTCCGCGGAGAGGCGCGACAGCTCGGCCTGCGCCTCCTCCTGCCCCCGGTGAAGCGTTTCGAGGGCCTCCCTCGTGGCCGACGGCGACAGACGCAGGGCGGCGAGGCGGCGGGTGACATCCTGCAATGCCTCGGCGGCCTTCCGCGCCGCGGGGTCGTCGGCCAGCCGCAGGAACAGCCGGCGGCGCTGCTGCCGCAGCAGCAGCGTCCCCTTCCACGCCAGCGCGTGGTCGGCGGCGGTGAGGTGGCGCGGCCCGTCGCGGATCAGCATGCGGCAGTCGAGCCGGTACCGGAGGAGGGCCGCCGCGGCCAACTGCTGCCGATCGGACTGCACGGCGGCCTCGGCGCGGAGCTGGCCGATGGCGAGCGCCAGCGCCTCCTCCGCCAGCGGCAGTGCCTCCTCATGCGCCCCCATCACCGAGTGGAGCAGGGCCAGGTCGCAGAGGGCGGCGCCGTAGGCCGGGTGCCGCCCCCCCTGGGCCCCCTCGAGGATCTCCAGCGACTCCCGGAACAGCGGCAGCGCCGCCCGGTGCTCGCCCATCTCCTGATGCATGGCGGCCAGGTCGCCCAGGCCCACGGCGTACGAGGGGTGCCGCCGCCCCACCACCTCCTCGCGCAGCTTCACGGCCTGCCGCAGCAGCGGCAGGGCCGCCCCGTAATCCTTCATGACGCCGTGCAGCAGTGCCACGTTGCCCAGCGTCGAGGCGTACCGCAGGTGCCGCCGTCCCAGCGACCGCTCCACCAGCACGAGCGCCTCCCGCAGCAGCGCCAACGCGCCCTTGTGGTCGCCCATGTCCTTGCGCACCAGGGCCAGGTTGTTCAGGGCCGTGGCGCAGTCCGGGTGTCTGCGCCCCACCGACCCCTCGTACGCCTTCAGGCACCCCTCGAACAGGGGCAACGCCGCCTCGTAGTCCCCCATGGCCTGGTACAGCGAGGCCAGGTTGCCCAGCGTCCCGGCGTAGTGGGGGTGCCGGCGTCCCCAGGCCGCCTCCGCCAGCCGCAGCGCCTCCCGGGACAGGGGGAGCGCGGCCGTGTGATCCCCCGTCTCCTTCAGGAGCTGTGCCAGGTTGTTCAGGCTGGTGGCGTAGTCGGGGTGGCCCACGCCCAGCGTCTCCTTGCGGATCGCCAGCGCCCGCCGGTACAGGGCCAGCGCCGCCCGGTGGTCCCCCATGTCCTTCCGCAACCCTCCCAGGTTGTTCATCGTCGTGGCGTAATCGGGGTGCCTCTCCCCCAGCACCTTCCCCCGCACCTCCAGCGCCTCGAGGAACATCCTCAGCGCCGGCTCCTGGCCCCCCACGGCCCGGTGCATCGCGGCCAGGTTGTTCAGCGTCTTGGCGTAGAAGGGGTGCCACCGCCCCACCACCCCCCGCACCAGTTTCAACTGCTCCTCGCCCACCCGTATGGCCTGGGCCGCCTCCCCCCGCTCCGCCAGGGACAGCACCTCCTGATGCAGCGTCGCGGCACGGGCCAGGGCATCACGCTGGGCCGGCGTCCGCCCCGCATGGGCCACCGCCTCCTGCCACTCCCGCCGCGCGTCCCGCCCCCTCCAGTGCCCCTCGCCCCACAGGACCGCCGCCGCCCGCCACACCCACTCCCGGTGTGCGGCGGCATCCTTCCACCCGCCGCGCCCCTCCTCACACCTCGCCAGCCAGGCGTGGGCGTCGGCGCCCGCCGTGGACGCCCGCCCGTGGACCCGCTCCAGCAGCCTTAACGCCTCACGGAGCGTGGCGATCGCCTCCGCACGCCGCCCCGCGTTCCACTCCCCCCGCGCCCTCTCCGTCAGCGCGTCCCGCTCCCGCAGTAGGGCCGCCTGCCCCGCCGTCGGAGCCGCCGGGGGCGCCGCCCCCCGCGTCAGCCCCGCCGCCAACGCCAGCACGATCACCGCGCGCATCGCCCGGCCCTCCCCAAGCCCTTCCCCCTACAATACCCGTGGGAGGAGACACCCGCCATGACCAACGCCAGCGACCTCGCTCAACGGCACTGCCAGCCCTGCGGCACCGAGATGCCCCCGCTCTCCGCCGAGCAGGTCCGCGGCCTGCTCAGGGCCGTCCCCGGCTGGGAGCTGGCCACCGACGGCCAGCGCCTCCGGCGCTCCTGGCGGGCGAAGGACTTCATGACCGCCCTCGACTTCTTTAACCGCATCGCCGCCATCGCCGAGGCCGAGGACCACCACCCCGACCTCCACCTGTCCGCCTACCGCGACGTCACCATCGAGCTGTGGACGCACGCCGTCGGCGGCCTGTCCGAGAACGACTTCATCCTCGCCGCCCGCATCAGCCAGTTACCACTCGAAGAGAAGAAGTGACCCCGACCCGCCACGGAGGGCCCTTGCAATGGACGTCCGCATCACCGACCGCGTCGTCGCCGGCAGGGGCCGCCCCCTCGTCTGGCTCCTCGGGCCGTGCGTCATCGAGTCACGCGATTTCCTCCTCCCCGTCGCCGGTGCCGTCGCCGCTCTCGCCGAGAAGCTCAACATCCCCGTCGTCTTCAAGTCCTCCTTCGACAAGGCCAACCGCACCTCCGGCAAGTCGTTCCGCGGCCCCGGCATGGACGAGGGCCTGCGCATCCTCGACGACGTGAAGAAGGAGACCGGCCTCCCCGTCGTGACAGACGTCCACGAGACGCACCAGTGCGCCCCCGTCGCCCAGGTCTGTGACGTCCTGCAGATCCCCGCCTTCCTCGCGCGCCAGACCGACCTCCTCCTCGCCGCCGCCGCCACGGGACGGGCCGTCAACGTCAAGAAGGGCCAGTTCATGGCCCCGTGGGACATGAGGCACGTCGTCAACAAGATGCGCGAGGCCGGCAACGAGCGCGTCCTCCTCACCGAGCGGGGCAACACCTTCGGCTACAACACGCTCGTGACCGACATGCGCTCGATCCCACTCATGCAGGAAACGGGTCAGCCGGCGATCATTGACGCGACTCACAGCGTACAGATGCCAGGGGGCGCGGGCGACCGCTCCGGCGGCGACCGCCGCATGGTCCCGGTCATCGCCAGGGCGGCCGTCGCCGCCGGCTGCGACGGCGTCTTCCTGGAGACGCACCCGGACCCGGACCGCGCCCCCAGCGACGGCCCCAACATGATCGCCCTCGCCGACCTGCCGGCGCTGATCCGTTCCTGCCTCCGCATCCGTGAGGCGCTAACCGAGGCGGACGATGAGTGACGATGCTTACGCGGGGCGCTCGGGCGGGGCTTACCTCCTGTGGGTCTGGGTCGGCATCCCCGCCGCCGCGCTCCTCATCCTCATCCTCGTCATGCTCTTCGGGACGCCGAAGGACGGCGGCGTTGAGAAGCCGAAGGAAGGCGAGTACGGGGGCCAGGAGCTGGCGTCGGTGCGGCCGATCCTGGGCAAGTCGCCGGACCTGGCGTCGTGCAAGGCCGTGGTCGGCCGCCTCAACGCCCACCTGCGGCAGGCGAAGATCGACCCGCCCGCCCTGTCCGACGCCGAGAAGGCCTCCCTCAAGAAGGAGCTGGGCCTGACCGACGCCGAGCTGGCCGAGCTGGCGTCGCCGACGTTCACGCCGCTGGACGCCTACCACATCGAGGGGTGCATCCTGCTGCGCGACGCGGCGGCCTCCCTGGAGGTGCAGGCCCCGCCCGGCAAGGACGGCAGGCCCGTCCGCCTCACCCCCCTGGAGCTGGCCGAGGCCGCCTTCGCCTGGACGTGCCGCCAGGTCCGCCTCGCCCCCGGCGACGTGGAGCCGGCCCCCGTCAGCTTCGTGCTGCGTCGCGGCTGGGGCAACTCCATCGAACGCGCCCTGGTCTTCGTCGCCCTGCTGGAGCAATTCGGCCTCGAAGAGGGGGATAAGTCCGGCCTCCAGGGCTGCATCCTCACCCTGCCGCGCGAGGGCGGCGGCGCCCGCATCTGGGGCTGCGGCGTGGCCGTCGGCGACAAGCCCGACGGGCTGTACCTCTTCGACACGCGGATGGGCCTGCCCGTACCAGGCCCCAAGGGCGTGGGGATCGCCACCCTGGCCCAGGCGGCCGCCGACGCCACGGTCCTCACCCAGCTCGACGCCGGCAAGGACAGCAAGGACAAGTACGACGTGACGCTGGCCCAGGCCAAGGAGGCGAAACTGTTCGTCCTCTGCCCGCTGTCGTCGGCGGCCCCGCGCATGCGCCTCCTCCAGGACACCCTGCTGCGCGAGCGGGCCTTCAAGGACAAGGCGCTGCCGGCGGCGGTGCGCGTCAAGCTGGCCGAGACGCCCGCGTCGGCGCTGGGGCCGATCCGCATGGCCGCCGGGCCGAAGGCCGATGTGTCGTTCCTGCCTGGGGGGGCGTCGTCGCTGCGGCGCGGCGTGCCGGCAGACGAGGGCGGCTCCGACGAGGGCGTCCCTTTCCAGCTCGGCGCCCTGCCCGGCTTCGTCGGCGTGCAGGACCGCATGGCGTCTTTCAAGATGCCTCGCTCGAAGATCCTCGAGCTGGCGGCGGTCCCCTGGCAGTACTTCCCCCAGGAATTCAACGAGCGCGACCTGCTCCGCTTCGACCGCGGTGTCGGCGGCGCGTTGCGCTCCGTCTTCGCGGCCCCCTTCACCCGCGCCCAGCGCGACCCGGCGTCGCCGCGCGAGCAGATGCTCCGCGGCAGGGTGGGCAAGACCACCAGCGAGCAGCTCGTCAAGGAACGCGACCACTGGCACAACGCCCGCCAGCGTGGCCCCGAGGCGCGGATGACGAGGGAGGAGTTCGACAGGTGGAAGGATGTGGCGCGGGAGGCCGACCTCCTCCAGGCCCGCGCCGACGCCGGCACCGGCGACGCGACCCAGGCGCGGCAGGCGATGCAGGCGGCGCTCAAGGGCGTCGGGGTGCTGATCTCCAACGCCATCGCCGAGCCGCGGGCCGCCGACCTGACCTATCAGATGGGGCTGTGCATGCACGAACGCGCCATCCGCTCCGAGATGCGGGCGATGCTCGCCGCCCGCTCCGGCGTCGCTCTGCCGGACGAGAAGCAGCGTGCCCGGGACGGCTTCGAGGCCGCCGCCGGCTGGTGGTCGGAGCTGCTCAAGCTGTTCCCCAACGACCTGTCGGCCACGATGGGCCGCCGCCTGTGGGGCGAGGCGCTGATGCGTCTCGGCCAACCCGCCGAGGCGCGGAAGACGTGGAACGCCGCCGGCCAGCCGGCCACGGACATCGAGCGCCTCGGCGACCTGTGGCTGGCCCGCCGCCCCTGAAGCTCACTCCACCGGGTTGACCAGCGTGCCGATCCCGGTGATGGTGATGCTCACCACGTCGCCGCGTGCCAGCGTGAACCCGTCCGGCGGCACCACGCCGGTGCCCGTCATCAGGACGACGCCGTCGGGGAAGCTCATCTCGCGGCCCAGCCATTCCGCCAGCTCGTCGAACGAGCGTTTGAGCTGCGACGGCGAGGCGGTGCCCTTGAAGGCGATCTCGCCGCCGCGGTAGATCTCCATCCCGATGGTCACCGCCGGCAGCGTGGGGAAGTCCTTGGCCAGCAGCACGTACGGCCCGACGGCGCAGGAGCCGTCGTAGCACTTGGCCTGCGGCAGGTACAGCGGGTTCTCGCCCTCGATGTCGCGGCTCGACATGTCGTTGCCGATGGTGAAGCCGACCACCTTGAGGCGCGGTGACAGGACGAGGGCCAGCTCCGGCTCCGGCACGTTCCAGGCCGCGTCCTTGCGGATGCGCACCGGCTGCCCCGGCGCGACCACACGCCAGGCGGGGGCCTTGAAGAACAGCTCGGGCCGCTCCGCGGTGTACACCTTGTCGTAGAAGCGCGACGCGCCGCTGGAGGCCGACTCCTCCTCGCGGGCCACCTTGCTGCGGACGTAGGTGACGCCCGCCGCCCACACCTCCTGCTTGTCGATGGGCGGCAGTAGGGTGACGCGCGACAGCGGCAGGGTGATCTTGACGGCCGTGGGCGGCGGGTCGTTGCCGTGGAGGATGGCGGACAGCGAGAGGTGGGTCTCGAGGACGTGGACGTTGTCGCCCTCGATGCGGGCGGGCATCCGCGTGTAGCCCATCAATACGTTCGCCAGAAGCATGGCCGCGCCCCCTTTGGTGATGCGGACAGCATATCCGTGATCAGCGCCCGCGTCCGCGCAGCACCGCGTAGGCCGGCCCGAGGTCGTTGCCGTCGATCAGCAGCGGCGGCAGCGGGCCGGCGCTGGCCAGCGCGGCCCCGCCCTCCGGCCCGATGCCGTTGTACGCGAGGTCGAGAGACGCCAGGCCCGCCAGCCGCCCCGACGCCGCCAGGTGCCGCGCGCCCCGGCAGCGGACGCGGTTGAACGGCAACTTCAGGTGCAGGCCGGGCGGCATCACCGGCGCCAGGGCGCGGACGCCGCGCGGGCCGACGCGGTTCGCCTCCAGGTCGAGGCGCAGCAGACGCGGCAGGAGCCGCGAGGCGCACAGGGCCGCCAGCCCGGCGCTGCCGACCCGGTTGAACGGGGCCTCGAGCGTCTCCAGAGACACCAGGTGCGGGGCCCGCCCGAGGCGGGCCAGGCCCCGGGCGTCCAGGCCGCAGTTGGCCAGACGCAGACGCTCCAGCGACGACAGGTGGGGCGAGGCGGCCAGGCGCTGCACCGGCGCGTCGCCGTTCATGACGTCGAGCGCCGGCACGCCGGCCAGCAGCGGCGACTCGAACAGGCGGGCCAACGCCTTGCGGCCCCAGCCCTCGCAACGCACGCCGGCGAGCCACCCGCCGGCGGCGAGGTGCGCCACCTCGGCGAGGCGGCCCTTCTTCAGGATGGTGGGCCGGAGCCAGACCCAGACGAGGCCGCGTTCGAGCGCCCAGCGCTGCACGCCGCGGAGGGCGTGGGCCTTGCCCAGCCACGCGGGGCCGTGGATCTGACACAGCTCGTTGAGGCGGTCCTCGATCCACACCTGCCCGGGCAGCTCCCCTGAGCGGGCGCGGAGGTCGAGGCGGATGTGCTCGGCCCGGCCGGCGTCGGCCTCGGTGACGCCGTTCTCCTCCAGCCAGTCGGCCAGCGCGAGCGCGGCGCTGGGGTCGTCGCCCCGGCGAACCGCCCGCAGGATGGCCGACACGTCAGCGGAGAGCATCCTCGGCCCCCTCCAAGAGCGGGACGGCGGCCCCCGGCGGGGGCGGCTCCGGCACCAGGGCCGACACGATCACCGCCGCCAGGGTCTCCAACCCCTCCCCCGTCAGGGCCGACACGCGCAGCCCCTCGCCGGCGGCGAGATCACACTTGTTGACGACAGTCAGGATATGAGTCAAACCCTCCGGGGGCGGCGACCATCCCGCCGTCGCGTCCTGCACCCAGAGGCAAAGGTCGCATCCGGCGGCCTCGGCGATGGACACGGCGATGCCCTCCGCCTCCAGCCCCTCGGCGGCGCGCACGCCGGCGGTGTCGAGCAATTCGACCGGCCAGCCGTCGAGGGCGAGTAGGACGCCGACCACGTCGCGTGTCGTCCCGGGCGTCGGGGCGACGACGCTGCGCTGGTACCCCGCGAGGGCGTTGACGAGGCTGCTCTTGCCGGCGTTGGGCGGCCCCAGGATCGCGACGCGCCAGGGCCGGGTGAGATGCGCCCCGACGTGGGCGAAGGGCGTGGGGTCGCCCGTGGGGCCGTTCATCTGATCGAGGAGGATGCCGGCGGTGCGTGCGGTGAGGGCGTGCGGGAGCATACGCCGTGCGAGGTCGGAATGAGTGATCGTCCCCGCCACGGCGCCGTGGCGGACGAGGGTCTCGACGATGAGCCGGGCCGCCTCGCGGCCGCCGTGGCAGTGGATCTCGACGCGCTCGTCGCCGTGTCGGGCCAGGACGACCTCGTCGGACAGGTCATCGCCGAGGGTGCCGAGGGCGAAGTGGCCGGGCGCGGGCGGGCGTCCGGAGCGTGGCCTGAAGAGGCGTGCGGCCAGATCCCAGGCGCCGGCGCCGGTGAGGGCGAGCGACGCGAGGGCGGAGCGTCCGGGTGGGGTGAGGAGGGTGACGCGGGGGGTCATGGGGCGTCGCCCCCCGAGCACCCAGGGTTCGAAGACTCACCCTGGGCTTTATTCTCGTCGCCGCAGCGGCTCCAACAGCCAAAAGCCCCACGGCTCGCAAAGCCTCGCCGTGGGCTACCAAGCCAACAGCCGTCGCCGAAGCGGCTCCAAGACCGGACACCGGCTGATGGCTGTTGGAGCCGCTTCGGCGACGAGAATAAAGCCCGGGGTGAGGCTCTGCGAGCCCCGGGAGGGCGGCGGGCGTTCATGGAAGCCCCCCCGCCGCGATCAGGATGCCGGTGAGGGTCATCTCGGGCCAGTGATCCTTGCGGTCCGTCTCTTGCTCGAGGAACAGCTCTTCTGAGTCGCCCCCGGTGAAGAAGACGCGGGGCGGCACCGCCCCCGATCTCTTCGTGTAGTCGCCGATGAGGGAGGCGATGCCACCATGCACGGCGTGGAAGATGCCGGCGCGGATGGCGTCGGCTGTGTTCTTCCCGAGCGAGACGCGGGCCTTCACTTCGACCAGCGGCAGGAGGGCCGTGTAGTCGTGAAGTGCCTTCGCCATGAGCGCGAACCCGGGGAAGATCGTCCCTCCCTCGAACGCGTGCCCCGCGCCGACGTAGTCCACCGTGACGGCCGAGCCGGAGTCCACGATGACTGCCGGATCGTTTTCGTCCAGGACCGACGCGGCGGCAACCGCATTCAGCAGCCGGTCGATGCCCACCCGCGCCGGCTCCTCGACGTTCACCTTCAGCGGCAGGTGCTCGTGCCGCAGCAGCACCGCCTCGTCGCCGCGCCCCCTGATCCACTCGATCAGGCGGTCCGACCGTGATGGCTGAACGCTGGCCACGACCCAGCGGAATCGGCGGGGCAGCATCGCGGACCGCTTCTCGTCCCAGGCGGCGGGGTCGGGCGGGAGTGAGATCGGCGCCCCGACGATGCCGTCGGCTTCGCAGATCGCCCACTTGATCCGCGTGTTGCCCACGTCCGCCACCATGTCCGGGATCATGACACCAGCTCGCGCTTGTGCGGGGGCACCACGGGCGGAGGCGCCGGCCCCTCCTGCTCCACCACCGTCGCCAGCTGCGCCACCACCGAGCGCACCACGTCCGACAGCCCCGCCCCCGTCACGGCGCTGATCGCGAGCACCGGGCGGCCCGTCTCCTCCTCCAGCCGTCGGCGCACCTCGTCACTGCCCGTCAGCTCGCTCTTCGACATCGCCAGCGTCTCGGGGCGGCCCACCAGCTCGGGGCGGTACAGCTCCAGCTCGCGGCGGATCGTGCGGTAGTTCGCGACGGGGTCGCTGCCGTCGGCGGGGAACGGCTCCACGAGGTGGATCAGCACGCGCGTCCGCTCGACGTGGCGCAGGAACTCGTGCCCCAGGCCGACGCCCTCGGACGCCCCCTCGATCAGGCCCGGCAGGTCGGCCATGATGAACGCACGCTCGCCGCCGATCATCACCTGCCCGAGGTTCGGCGTCTTCGTCGTGAACGGGTAGTCGGCGATCTCCGGCGTCGCCCGCGAAAGGCGGCTCAGCAGCGTGGACTTGCCGGCGTTGGGCAGGCCGACGAGGCCGGCGTCGGCGATGACCTTCAGCTCGAGGACGATCCAGCGCTCCTCGCCGGGGATGCCCTTCTGGAACTGCCGCGGCGCGCGGTTGACCGACGTGGCGTACCACTGGTTGCCCTTGCCGCCACGCCCGCCGGCGGCGACGACGACCTCCTCGCCGGGCCGCGTCAAGTCGCGGAGGACGTTGCCGCGCTCGCGGTCGTAGACGAGGGTGCCGGGCGGGACGGCGATGATGAGGTCGTCGGCCATCTTGCCGGAGCAGTTGCAGGGCCCGCCGGGCTTGCCGGAGTCGGCGCGCCAGTGCTTGCGGTTGACGATGTCGGCGAGGCTGTCGGTGCCGGCGACGGCGCGGACGATGATCGACCCGCCGTCGCCGCCGTCGCCGCCGTCGGGGCCGCCCTTGGGGACGTACTTCTCCCGCCGGAAGCTGCACAGCCCCGAACCGCCATCGCCCCCCTTGACGTGGATGGCCACCCGATCGACGAACGCCATGACTGCGGGCTCCGAGAGTGCGAATGCGTCATTGTACGCAGACGCCCGCTCGCCGGAATTCGGATTCACGTCGTCATTGCCCGACCAGCAGCCGGTTCCCGAGATACGGGTCGAGGTCCGGGATGGCGTGGATCTTGGCCCGCGTCGCCGCCGCGTCGTACGGCACGCGCCGCCAGGTCACGGTATCGCCGTCGAGCAGGGCGTAGCAGGCGCGGGGGTCGCCGTCGCGGGGCTGGCCGACGCTGCCGACGTTCACCAGCGCCTTGCGTCCGTCGAGTCGGAAGGCGTGGCCCACCTCGTCCGGCTTGCGGAACTCGTGCCGTCCCGGCGCCTCCTCGGTGAACACGCCGGGGACGTGGGTGTGCCCCTGGAAGCAGTGCCGTTCGACGTGGGCGAAGATGCGCTCCATCTTGTGCAGGTTGTAGGCGTCCTCGGGGAAGACGTATTCGTTGAGCGGGTTGCGTGCCGACCCGTGGACGTACAGCCTGTCGCCCTGGCGATGCGTCCTCGGCAGCCCGGCGAGGAAGTCCCAACACTCCTCACGCCACGAACGCGGCCCGTCGCGCTCCAGCCGCTGGCGCGTCCACAGGATGGCCCGCATCGCCACGGGGCTGAACCCCTCCGGGTCGAACAACGCCCCCTGGTCGTGGTTGCCCAGCACCGCGAGATCGAAGCGCATCGCGCGATCGAGGCAGGCGACGGGGTCCGGCCCGTAGCCCACGATGTCGCCGAGGCAGTACACGGCCCCGGCGCCCTGCCCCGCGAGGTCGGCGAGGACGGCCTGGAGGGCCTCCAGGTTGGCGTGAATATCGCTGACGACGGCGATCATTGTCCCCTCGATCCTGACGCCAAGACCAGCTCATCCGCCAGCTCACGCGCCGATGGCCGACAGGCCGGGTCTTCCCGCTGACAGCGCCGGCTCAGGGCGTCGTCGCCTCCCAGCTCGCGCAGGATCGCCCCGAGCGACCACACGTCCGAGGCCGGCCCCGCCCGGCCCTCGCGCTGCTCCGGGGCCATGTACGCCAGCGTCCCCACCAGTTGCGCCGCCGTGTCGCCAGCCCCCGTGCGGAGCGCCAGCCCGAAGTCGCACACCAGCGGCTCGCCCGCCGGCGTCAGCAAGATGTTCGACGGCTTCAGGTCGCGGTGCAGGACTTCACGCTCGTGCAGATACGCCACCGCGTCCGCCACCTTCGCCATCAGCGCCGCGGCCCGACGGCCCGTGAACTCACTCAGCCGCAGCCGCAGGTCGCCGCCCTCGACCAGCGGCATCACGAGGTAAGGCAGGCCCGCATGCTCACCGGAGCACTCCACGGGCACGATGTGCGGGTGGCGCAGCTCCGTCAACACCTCGCCCTCGTCGGCCAATCGCAGCGGCCCCGACCACAGCGCCAGCGTCGCCGATTGCAGGGCCTTGAGCGCCCACTCGCGTCCGCCGCGGCGCACCCGGTACACGATGCCCATCGGCCCGCGGGCGATCTCGCCGAGGTGCTCGTACCCCGGCACGCCCGGCCAGCCGTCGTCCGCACGGAGATCGCGCTCCAGCGCCGCCAGCTCCGGGGCGAGGGCCGGGCGCGCATCCTCCGGGGCGCGGGCGAGGAAGTCGGCGCTGTCCGGGGTCGGCTCGCCGCGCCGGCGCGCCCGCCGCCAGCGGCGTTCGAAGTCGTCGCACAGCCCGTCCACGAGCAGGGCCAGCGAGGCATTCACCGTGATCCGCCCTCCGCCTCGGCCCAGAGGATTCGCACGACCTGCAGCTTGCGTTCGACCGTCGCCAGGGCGCAGCCGAGCCGCCGGGCGATCTCGGGGTTCGTGCGACCTTCCAGCCGCCCCGCCGCCACCGCACGCAGGTCATCCGTCGGCAGGTGCTCGAACAGGTCGGCGACGGCGGCGGCGAACTCCGGCGGCGGCTCGCGCCCGGCGAGGGCGGCCAGCGCCTCGTCACCCTTCTCGGAGACGACGGCGGAGCGTCGCCGCTCCTTGGCCGCCACGTCGAACGCCTGTCGGGCGGTGAAGCAGGCGAGGAGCTTCCACAGGTGCGACCGGTCGCGCAGCTGGGGGAATCGGGCGTCCGCATCGGCGAGCGCCGCCTGCCGGCACAGGTCGAAGAAGGCGTCCAGCGCGACGTCCTCGGCGTCGGCACACCGCCCGCCCCCGGCGGCCAGCCGCGCCCGCGCCAGCCGCACCATCGGGCGGAAGTACCGATCCCAGAGGCGGCGCACGGCCTCGCCGTCGCCGCCGCGCATGCCGCCGATGAGCCGGCTGACCGACCCGCGGGCGACGCTGTTCTCATCCATCGCCGGCCCCCCGCCTGCTGGCCCTACGAGAGGATATCCGCGCCGGCGGCCCGAATGCCCTCAGCCTGAAGAAGGATTCACCACAGAGGCACAGAGATCACAGAGGAAGCACAGAGAAGACAAGCAGAGAGGTAGCAGACAAAAGGCACTTCTTCTTCTCGCTCTCTTCTTGTCTTCTCTCCTCATCTTCTCTGTGTCCTCTGCGCCTCTGTGGTGAATCCTTTTCCGACTCACGCCTCGGGGGGCGGGACGGCGATGGCGATGGCCATGCGGCAGCCGGCCAGGAACAGGTCAAGGTCCACCCACTCCTCGACGGTGTGGATGTCGTTCTGCCCCGCGCCGAACGTCACCGTCGGGATGCCGTGGCGCACCAGCCAGTTGGCGTCCAGCCCGCCGTTGCTCGTCCGCGTGATCGGGTCCAGGCCCGCACGCATCCCGGCCTCGATGGCGTGCAACACCGCGGGGCTGTCGTCGGGGATCTTGAACGGGGAGTAATCCAGCCGCGATGAGAACTTCACCTTCGCCTTCTTGCCCTTGTCGTCGGTCACCGCGTCGGCGGCGGCGCAGAAGGCGTCCTTGTACACCTTCACGATGTCCTTGACGAACTTCGGGTCGAAGCTGCGCGCCTCGCCGGTGATGCGGACGAAGTCCGTGACGACGTTCGTCGCCTCGCCCGCCGGCCTGCCGTCCTTGCCGCCGAAGCTGCCGACGTTCGACGTGCCGACGCCGCCCGCCGTGATCTTGCCGAAGAACCCCTTCGCCCGCACCTCCGCCAGGGCGAGGGCGGCGACCAGCGTCGCGGAGATGCCCTGCTCGGGGTGCGCCCCCGCGTGGGCCGCCTTGCCGGTGATCTCCACCTCCCAGCGCTCGGCGCCGACGGCGCCGACGGTGATCTCGTCCGGCACGCGGCCGTCGATGTTGAAGCCCATCACCGCGCCGCCCAGGTCCGCCGGGTCGAGGTGCCGCGCCCCGAACAGGCCGCTCTCCTCGCGGACGGTGAACAGCATCGTCAGAGGAGGGTGCGGCAGCTTGTTCTTGAGGAGCGTGGCCGCCAGGGTGACGAGGGCGGCGCAGCCGGTGCGGTTGTCGCCGCCCAGCGCCGTCTCGCCGGCGGGGACGATCTTGTTCTTCTTGCGGACGGGGACGGCCCCGGCGGCGAGGGGGACGGTGTCGAGGTGCGTGGAGAACAGGAGACGCGGTCCGGGGATGGTGCCGGGCAGGGTGACGATGAGGTTGCCGGTCTGCGTCGGCAGGGGGATGCGCTCGTTGGCGGTGTCGTACTTGATGGCCTTCGCGGGGACGCCGGCCTCGCGGAGGGCCTTGGCGGTCTCGGCGGCGATGGCCTTCTCCTTGCCGGTGACGCCCTCGACGGCCAGCAGGCGCATGAGGCGGGAGATGGCGGCGGCCTCGTCGAACTCCAGCGGGTCGATCATGGCGGTGGTGGCTCCGAGTGTATCGGATCATGCTAGAAAGAGGGCCGCCGCGCGGGAACGGCCCTGGATCCGCACGCCGATCACACCCACAATTCCACGTCCCCCCGCCACGTCCCGCCGGGCGACAGCACGATCAGCCCCGCGTCGATCCCCCTGGCCTGGAGGTTGATGGCGTCCGTCGTGCAGGTGTACGGCTCGGCGCAGAACGCCTGCCGGTGCGGCGGCGTGAACACCACCATCTCGCGGAACGCCGGCGAGCAGAACAGCCGCACCCGCCCCATGTGCGCCCGCTCGATCAGCCCGTCCAGCCGGGCCGCCCGCGCCGGCAGCGATGTCAGCACGTCGTCCAGGGATAGCTCGCTCAATGGCCGTGGGCGGTTGAGGTCGCGCGGCCCGTCCACGGTGTGGATCGTGCCGTCGGGCAGGTTCTCCTCCAGACGCCAGAAGCGGTCCGCCGGCACCTCGATCAGCGCCTCCGCCGGCAGGCGGAAGTACGGGTGGTAGCCGAGGCCGAACGGCAGCGGCACGCTGTCCGGGTTGGTCACCTCGGCCTCGATCCGCAGCGTGCCCTTGCCGAGCCTCACGGTGAGCTTGATGGCGTGGTCGGCGGGCCACATCTCGCGCCTGTATCCGCCGTCACGCGAGCAGACGAACTCGCCGGCGACCCAGGCGCCCTCTTCATCGGCGCCTTGCCCCACGACACGCCACGGGTTGCGGCAGGCGTACCCGTGGATGGCGTTCTTCTGCGCCGGGTCGTTGGCGGTGAGGGCGTACTCCCGGCCGACCCAGGTGAAGCGTCCGCCGCGGATGCGGTTGGGGAAGGGGAACAGGACGGGGACGCCGGAGCGTGTGGGCCGCCCGCCGGTGAACAGGGCGGGGTCGGCGTACAGCACGTCGAGCCACGAGATGACGTTGAAGCCGAGCGCCGGCCACACCTCGGCGCGGGCGCCACCGGGGCCTTCGAGGACGTACACCGTCGGGTCGAGGCCTGTGACTCCCTCGGCGGTTCTCGTCGTGACGGTGTAGTTCATCGAGCGTCCTCCGGGGGTCAGGATACCGCCGACCAGGACGGCGGCCACCCGGACGGGCTCACGCCTTTCCCATCCCCGGCGCGGTACACTACCCCGAACCTGCCAGCCTCACGGGGTGGCCCATGCCGCGCGTCAGGATCGTTTCGCTCGTGTCGGGGGTCGCCCTGTTTGTGGGCCGAATGCCCCTCACTGACGCCACACCCGGAGGGCCTGGCTCAAAGACGGGCACCGCGGGGGCGCGGTATCGGAAGAAGTGGATCACCGGGGGTCCTGGGCAGACGCGGCAGCCGGCTGATCGCCGTAGCGGTTCGTTTCCGCCGCGAGGGGGGGTGTGAGGGGGTCTGGGAAACGAACTTCCTCAAGTGCCTATACCGCTTGCATTTGCGGCGACAAAGTTCGTTTCTCTGGTTCGTTTCCTTCACTGAAGGGCGTCCATTCGCCTCCATCCAGGGTGTCCGCACTCTGCGGTTCGTTCTCTTCACTGACTGGCGTCCATCCGCCTCACTCCGCGGCTCTCGTCGATACGTTGTAGCCGCTCATAGAACATCCTCCGGTTCGCCAGGAGAGATACCGTGCCGACCTTCCCCGCTGACAGGCTCACCGCGTTCGCCGCGTCGATGTTCACCGCGTCCGGGCTGCCGGCCGACGAGGCCGCCATCGTCGCCGGCAGCCTGATCGACTCCAACCTCGCGGGGCACGACTCGCACGGCATCATCCGCGTGATGCAGTACCACCAGGTGCTGTCGTCCGGCGTGATGCGCGGGGGCGTGCCGTTGAGGATACACACCGAGACGCCCGCCGTCGTGGTGTGCGACGGCCAGTGGGGCATCGGCCAGGTGCAGGCCCACCGCCTGCTCGACCTTGTCATCCCCCGCGCCCGGACGCTCGGCCTCGCCGCCGGGACATTGTATCAGTGCGGCCATATCGGGCGATTGGGCGAGTACGGCGAGCGGGCGGCGGGTGAGGGGCTGGTGCTGATCGCCACGGTGAACAACCACGGCTTCGGGCGGGCGGTGGCGCCGCCGGGCGGCAAGGAGGGCCGCATCGGCACGAACCCGCTGTGCATGGCGGTGCCGACGGGCGGCGGCCCGGTGGTGCTGGACATCGGCACGTCGGTGTGCGCCGAGGGGAAGGTGCGCGTGTGCTTCAACAAGGGCGTCCCCGTCCCCGACGGCTGGCTCCTCGACAGCGAGGGAGTGCCGACGACCGACCCCGGCGTCCTCTATTCCGACCCGCGCGGCACCATCCGCCCCCTCGGCGGCGATCAGGCGTACAAGGGCTTCGGACTCGGCCTGCTGCTCGACATGCTGGCGGGCGGCCTGTCGGGCTCGCCGTGCAGCCGGCCGGAATTGGGGTCACGGTCGGCGAACGCGGTGTTCTTCCTGCTGCTCGACCCGGAGCGGTTCTTCGGGCGCGATCACTTCCTGCGCGAGGTGACCGCCCTGGCCGACGCCGTGCGCGGGGTGACACCGGTGCGTCCGGGCGAGGCGATCACGCTGCCGGGCGACCCGGAGCGGCGGACGCGCGAGAGACGCCGCCGCGACGGCATCCCGCTGGACGACGGGACGTGGGGGCAGTTGGTGGATCTGGCCGGCAAACTCGGTGTGGCGCTGCCGTGACGACGGACTGGGGTGAGCCATGAGCGATCAGACACGCGTGTTCAACAAGGGCGACAAGGTGCAGGACGCGACGAAGAAGGGCCGCGGCAGGGGCGTCGTCGAGCTGGTCGAGGAGCACCCCAGCGACCCCGTCCTGCCCGACCGGACGTACCTCGTGCTTTGGGAGGATGGGATGTCCGAGGCGCACGTCTCACCGGGGGAGCTGCGCCCGGCGTGAGGGTCACCCGCCGCGCCGCCGGAGCCAGGCCTGGACACGCCCCGCCGTGGGGAAGCGGACGGCGACGAGCGCAGCGGCGGCGACGGCCCCGGCCAGCGCCAGGCCCCCCCCCTCGCGCATGTAGGCGAACAGGCAGAGGAGGCCCGGGACCCAGCACAGCACGACGCGGACGATGTGCAGCACCGAGTACTCGTTGAGGAGGTCCATCCCGGCCGGCAGCTCCAGGCTGTCCGGCAGGAACGCCCTCTTGAGGAGGCCCGGCATGGCCAGCGGCAGCACGACGCTGAGGACGCCGCCCAGCACCACCATGACGACCCCCGTGTACGTGGCGGCCAGGCCCGGATCCTTCTTCGGGGGCGGCTGCCCGTGGGTGAGGAAGACCGCCACGGCGCCCAGGGCGGCGAGGGCGACGAGCAGGGCCAGGGTGATGCCCTGGAGCACCCGGACGTGTGTTGACGGGTCGCGGCCGGACGGTGACATGGTGACGCTCCGGCCCCCTCAGAACCACCCGCCGGTGATCGGCAGCACCTGCCCGGTGATGTACCCCGACTCCTCGCTCGCCAGGAACAGCACCGCGTGGGCCACGTCCTTCGGCTCGCCCAATCGCCCCACCGGGATCTGGGCGATGTAGCTCTCCAGCACCTCCGGCTTGAGGGCGTCCAGCATCGGCGTGCGGATCACGCCCGGGGCGACCGCATTCACCGTGATGCCGCGCCGCGCCAGCTCCTTCGCCGACACCTTGGTCAGCGCGATGACGCCGGCCTTCGCTGCCGCGTAGTTCGCCTGCCCGTGGAAGCCGACGATGCCGGCGATGGACGCCACGTTGACGATCCGCCCGCCGTCGCGCATCACCTCGGCGCCCAGCTTGGTGCCGTGGAACACGCCGTCGAGGTTCGTGCGCATCACCGCGTGCCACTCGTCGGAGGTCATCTTCCGCAGCGTGCGGTCCTTGAGGATGCCGGCGTTGTTCACCAGCACGTCCAACCCGCCCAATTCGTCCTTGATGCGCTTCATGAGGGCCTCGACGCTGGCGTAGTCGCTCACGTCGGCGGCCATGACGCGGGCCGACCCGCCCAGGCGGGCGGCGAGGGCCTCGGCGTCCTTGCGGTCGGCATCCGAGGGGTAGTGGTTGACGATGCAGGCCGCCCCCGCGGCGGCGAACGCCTCCAGCATGGCGGCGCCCATGCCGCGCGAGCCGCCCGTGACCAGTGCCACCTTACCGTTGAAGTCGTAGCGTACCATCGTCGTCCCAGCCTCCGGAGCTACTAGACATGCGCCGTGCCGTCCTCACCCTGTCCCTCCTCGTGGCGGCGGGCTGTGGCATGGCTGAGTACGAGGAGAAGATGAAGGGCGCCCAGGAGCGTCTGAAGCGCCGCGAGATCGAGGACCGCGACCTGGGGCAGCCGGCCGACATCCCGACCAGGAGGGCCGACGCCAAGAGCCCGCCGGCCCCGGTGGCGCGCCTGTTCATCCGCCTGCCGAAGGGGCTGGCCCTGCCCCAGCGGGGGCGCAAGGACCCCAAGGACCCGCCGGAGAGGTTGCTATACACCTACGCGCCGGGCAAGGCCATCGACGCGTCGCCGTTCATCGAGGCGGGCCTGGCCTTCGGCCTCCTCGATGACAAGGACTTCGCCGGCCGCGTCATGGGGGTCATGAGGGCCGCCACCTCGGAGCGCAAGACGTTCGCCCACCCGGTCACGGTCCCCGGCCGCCCCCAGGTGCCGATGATCCGCACCACCTTCGATTCGGGCACCGCCGCCTGCTCCCTGAACGTCTACCGCGGCAAGACCGGGCAGATCGCCATCGTCTATGTCTGGGACAAGGCCAAGCAGCAGCAGGCCGGCCCCATCGTCGAGCTCAGCCTCCAGACCTTGGCCGTCGATGACGACGCCGACCGTGCCCTGGCGGAGCTGTCGATGGGCGGGCCGCTCGGCCAGGTGCCCCGCTTCCGCTGACCCCTCAGGCCCCGGCCCGCAGGCGCTTCAACACGGCGGCCAGGTCCGCCGGCAACGGCGACGACCACGACAGGCGTTTACCCGACTCGGGGTGTTCCAGCCCCAGCGTGGCCGCGTGCAGGGCCACGCGCGAGCAGCCGCTGCCGTCCGGGGCGGGGCGGCCGTGCAGGGGGCGGTCGTAGACCGTCTCGCCGCACAGGGGCGTGCCCGCCTCGCCGAGGTGGATGCGCACCTGATGCGTCCGCCCGGTCTCCAGCCGGCATTCGACCAGCGAGAACGACCCCAGACGCTCGACGGGCGAGACGTGCGTGACGGCGTGCTGCCCCTCGCCCCCGGGGCCGCTGCCGCGCCGCCCGTCGCCGCGGTCGCGGACGATCCAGGATTCGATGCGGGCGGCGCGCGCCTCGCCGCGCACCAGGGCGAGGTAACGGCGCTCGACGGTGTGCGCCCGGAATTGCTCGCCGAGGGAGCGTTCGGCGGCGAGGGTGCGGGCGAACACCACCAACCCGCTCGTCTCCTTGTCGATGCGGTGGACGGCGAGGACCGGCATCGGCGGGCCGCCCTCGCGCTCGGCGATCAGCGCCGGGAGCATGTCCTGGAGCGTCCTGGGCAGGAATCGCCGGCCACGCCCGAACTCGGCGGCCTCCTCGGCGTGCCGCATGGTGGTCAGGCCGCTGGGCTTGTCCACGACGGCGAGGTGGCGGTCGAGGAAGCGGATGGCGGGGCGTGGCCCTTCCGGGGCGGCGGGTGCGGGGGCGGCGGGCACCTCGACACGCTGCCCGGCGCGGAGCTTCCAACCGGGGCTGCTGCACGGCGCGCCGCCGACGCGGACCTTGCGCGAGCGGAGGAGGCGCCGGGCCTCCTCGGCGCCGACGCCGAGCTTGCGTTGCAGCCAGCCCAGGATGGTCTGGCCGGCTTCCGCGGGGGCCACGGTCAGGGTGCGCGTCGCCATCGGGCTCAGGGGATGTGGAACTCCGCCGGGTCCATCGTCACCTCGCGGCGGGCGTCAACGAGGTCGGCCTCCATGACCTTCTTGCCGGCGCGGAAGACGGCCACGCGGCCAGGGCGGATGTAGCCGCCCACGTCGCGGTGATCGCGGTAGCGGGCGTGCTGGGTGACGCCGCCCTCGACCTGATGCTCGGCGGCGACGAGGAGGGCCGTCTGCCTGTCAAAGTACAGGTTCAGGGCGGCCTGTCCGGCGCGGGACACGCCGACGCCGGACACGGTGCGGCCGTCGAGGTCGAAATCGCCGAGGGCGGAGAGGGTGTAGCGGGGGTCGTCGAGGAGGGGGACGAGGCGCATGGCCGACTCCAGCGCGAGGGTCTGGCGGAGCTGGGCGAGGTGGGCGGGCGTGGCGGGCTGGGCCTTGCCGTCGATGCTGACGGAGGCGCGATCGCCGTCGAGGGCGAGGACGACGACGCGGGCGCGCGGGCCGGCGGACACCTCCATGACGCTCTTGAATCGCGAGGGGGCGTGGACGAGGACGCGGTTAACGAATGGCATCGCGGCGGTGCCTGAGTACATGTAACCCTTGAGGGTGACGCGGGAGGCGCCCGCGGCGGCCAGGCGGGCCCGCCCGCCGTGGGCGACGACCGCGCGTGCGAGGAGATCGCGGGGCGATTCCGGGGCTCGGGGGGGGGCGGGGGGGGAGTGAGCCAAAGGCATCCCCCCCGACGGCATGGCGAGCAGGACGAGCGCGAGCATGGATTTTCCCCCTTGTAGGGTGGCGTGGCGTGGGGATAGCGTGGCGGCGCGGCGGACGCAAGGGCGGCTCTCGCGGCCCGGGGTGAACCTCCCCTTGTGTTTTCGGTGTCGTTGGTTTATTGCACGCGCCCGGCCGGCCTGCACGATGGCCCAGGTGAGGGACGATGAGCGAACAAACCATCAGCCTTGACAGCCGCGACGAGGCGATCCTGCTGTTCGGCAGCAGGGACGCCCACCTCAAGGAGGTACGCACGGCGCTCGGCATGCAGCAGCTCGTCGGGCGCGGCGACCAGATCATCCTCAAGGGCACCGACGACCAGCTCGCCCAGGCGAGCCGCGTCTTCGCCCAGCTCCGCCACGTCCTCCGCAACCAGGGCAGCCTGTCCGCCGGGGACGTCAAGACCGTGCTCGAGGTCGTGACCCAGGGCGGCCAGCCGATCCAGGCGGGCGCCCCGCCCGGCGCCAAGGGCGGCGGGGGCGGCGGCGGCGAGAGCCGGTACGTCCGCCCACGCACCGACGGGCAGGCCCGCTACGTCAAGGCGCTGCGCGAGCACGACATGACCATGTGCATCGGCCCGGCCGGGTCCGGCAAGACCTACCTGGCGGTCGGCATGGCGGTGTCGTGGCTGCGCGCCTCGCAGATCAAGAAGATCGTCCTCGTCCGCCCCGCCGTCGAGGCGGGCGAGCGGCTCGGCTACCTGCCGGGCGACCTCGCCGCCAAGATCAACCCGTACCTGAGGCCGCTCCTCGACGCCCTCAACGACATGATGGAGCCGGAGCAGGTCAAGCGGTACATGGAGAACGACATCATCGAGATCTGCCCGCTGGCGTACATGCGGGGGCGGACGTTGTCGCACGCGGCCATCATCCTCGACGAGGGGCAGAACACGACCGTCCCGCAGATGCAGATGTTTTTGACGCGCATGGGCAACGGGTCGAAGATCATCGTGACCGGCGACGTGACGCAGGTGGACCTGCCGCCGCGGACGCGCAGCGGGCTGAGCGACGCGGTGCAGCGGCTGCGAGGCGTCGAGGGGATCTCCATCGTCCACCTGGACGAGCACGACATCGTGCGCAACCCGCTCGTGATGCGGGTGGTGAAGGCGTACGAGGACGACCGCCCGCGCAAGAAGAAGGATTGAGGGCGCCCCCTCCCGCAGTCCAAGGACGGGCCGATCAGGCATGTTCTCCAACCCCCGCAAACCATCGCGTGTCGGCCAATGGGACGGCCGCCGCCGCTCCTCACGGAGCGACGAGCCGGTGCTGGACCAGCTGGCGAGCCGGGCCGTTCAGGCCCGGCTGCTGCTGGTGCTGGCGACGGCCGCCGGGCTGACGCTGCTGGCATTCTTCTTCGGGCCGGGCCAGCCGCACCGGGTCGGGCAGAGCCACCCGCACGACATCCGCGCGCGGGTGTCTTTCGAGGTGGTGGACCCGATCGAGACGGCGGCGCGGCGCGAGAAGGCGGTGCTGGCGCTGCCCAAGGAGCGGCAGTCCGACAACGCGGCGTGCGAGGCGGCGCGGAACTCCGTGCCGCCCGCCATCGACCGCTTCCCGCCCGGCCACCTGCTGGTGCCGCGTGGCCAGCCGATCACGGAGGCGCAGTACTCACTCCTGCGCTCGGAGAACCGCGCGTTCCACAAGGGCCTGTCGCTGGGCGAGCGCTCGCGGCGTGTGCTGTCGCTGTTCCTCGTCTTCTTCCTCCTCGCGTCCGTCGCCGTGCTGTACGTGGTGCGTTTCCAGCAGGCGCTGGCCCGGAGCCTGCCGAAGGTGGCCGGGGTGTGCGTCCTTGTGCTGCTGACCGTGGCGTCGGGGATCATCCTCACGCCGTTCAGCGCGCAGGCGCTGCTGATCCCGCTGACGATGACGGCCATCATCCTGACCATCGCGTACAACCCGCAGTTCGCGCTGTTGATGTCCTTGAGCCTGACCCTGACCCTCATCGTGGCCCTGGGCGGGACCTTGCCGCATCTGTTGGTGGCCATCGGCGGGCAGGTGATGGCGATCCTGTCGCTGCGTGGGGTGCGGAACCGGTCACGCCTGATCGAGGTGGGCGCGATGGCGGGGCTGGGGTACGTGGCCATGACGTTCGCGTCGGGGCTGCACGCGGAGCAGAGCGTGAAACTGATCGCGGCGGACGCGGCGCGGTCGTTCCTGTGGGGCACGCTGGCGGGGTTCCTGGTCAGCGGGCTGCTGCCGGCGGTGGAGTACGCCTTCTCGGTGCTGACCGATGTGAGCCTGCTGGAATTATCGGACGGGTCGCACCCGCTGTTGCAGGAGCTGGTGCGGCGGTCGCCGGGGACGTACACGCACTCGATGACGGTGGCGACGCTGGCGGAGCCGGCGGCGGAGGCCATCGGGGCGAACCCGCTGCTGGTGCGGGTGGGGAGCTACTACCACGACATCGGGAAGATGCTGAAGCCGCACTACTTCGTGGAGAACCAGTCGGGGGAGAACCGGCACGACGAGCTGGAGCCGGCGATGAGCGCGCTCATCATCATCGGGCACGTGAAGGACGGGGTGGCGCTGGCGGAGCAGTACGGGCTGCCGCCGTCGATCATCGACTTCATCCGGCAGCACCACGGGACGACGCTGGTGGAGTACTTCTACCGGCAGGCGTTGAAGGACCACGAGGAGTCGGGCAACGCCCCGGAGGCGCGGGAGGGCGTGCCGCACCCGCTGGAGCAGACGTTCCGCTACCCGGGGCCGAGGCCGCAGACGCGCGAGGCGGCGGTGGTGATGCTCTCCGACGCGGTGGAGAGCGCGAGCCGGGCGTTGGCGCAGCCGACGCCGGGGAGCCTGCGGAGGCTGGTGCGGGACCTGATGATGAAGCGTCTTCTGGACGGTCAGTTCGAGGAGTCGGGCCTGACGCTGACGGAGCTGCACCAGGTGGAGGAGGCGCTGTGCAAGGGCCTGGCGGCGCTGTACCACAACCGCATCAAGTACCCCGAGCCGGAACGCAAGGCCGGGTGACCACGGCAGCCTCATTTCCCGGGGGGCGCCGGCCTGTGCCGCCGCCCCTCACCGGCCTTCTTCAGCTCCTGCTGCCATTTCTTCCATTTCTTCTCGTCCCCACTCTCGCCGACTTTGCTCGCGGCGCTGCCGCGGGGCTTGTACACATCCACCAGCGCCTTGCACGTCTCCACGAGCACGTACCCCTGGCTGACGGCGAGCTTGCTCGTGTTCAGCGCCTTGTAGGCGGCCAGCAGATGCCCCTCCGCCTCCTTCGGCTTGCCGAGCCCGACCAGGGCCGCGCCCAGCACGTACTCCGCGACCCCATCCACCCTGGCATTCGGATCGGCCTTCGTGCGGGCCTCCCGCATCGCCCGGGCCTCCGTTTCGGCTGACCGGTATTCCTTCCGTGCGACCAGGTTGTCGGCGTACCACGCCCAGGTGAGGGCGGTGGTCGGGTGGCCCGGAGGCAACTTCCCCCGGTATGCCTCCAGGCACGCCTGCAACTGTGTCCCGGCCTCCTTGAGCCTCCCCCGGTCGTGCCAGGCCAGCGCCTGGTGGAGCTTGACGTTGACGGAGTAGTAATGGTCCGGCCCCAACAGGCTCTCGCAGCGTTTGCGTGCCTCGTCGAAGCACCGATCCGCGTCGTCGTACCCCACTGCTGCTCTCTTGCCGTCCTTCTCGCCCCTGGCACGGGCCGCATGGAGCATTCCGTACCGGAACAGGAAGTGGGCCTGAAGATACTCGCCCCTATGTTCGCCCGACGCCTCTTTCTTCTCCTTGTCGGCGATCCACCTGGCCCACTTCAACCCCTGGCCGCAGCTCTCCTCCGCCGCCTTGAAGTCGCCTTGCCACACCTGTAGGCAGGCCAGGTAGCCGAGCGCGTCCAGCGTGTCGGGGTGACCCTCGCCCAGGGCCTTGACATACCCCTTGGTGGCCTCGCGTAGGTGCAACTGGGCACCCTCCCAGTCGTCGGCCTCCAGCAGCGAGCGCCCGAGGCGGTCCCGGCACTCCAGCGTGACGCGGTGTCCGCCCCCCAACTTCTGCTCGGCCACCTTCAGGGCCGATTCGAGGACTTCCCGGCTCGACTTCATCCGCCCCATGTTGGTGTGGAGGTCGCCCAGCCTGGCCAGCGTGAGCAAGGTGTCGGGGTGATCCACGCCCAGCTCCTTGCGGCGGATGCGGCACGCCTCCTCCAGTTGGGCGCCGGCCGATTCGTACTCCCCCAGCCCCAGGTAGGCCTCGCCGATGGTGTGGCGGACGGCTGCCTCGGCTGCCGGCTGACCACCCAGCCGGCCGCGCGCGGCGCCGGCCGCCCGGTCCAGCACCTCGCGGAGCGGAATGTCTCTCCGGCCCCGGCGCAGCGGGTCCGCCAGGGCCAGCAGGTCGTGGCACAGGAAGTCGTTGACGGCGCGGGCGATGGCGGCCTCGCGGTCCCGCGCGGCCCCCGCGTCCTCGACCTGCTGCTTCGCGTCGGTCACCTGCTGGAGGCTCTGGGCCAGCCCCTCCTCGGCCGCGACGGCACGTGCGGCCTCGGCCTCGGCTTTCCCCTGGGCCTCGCGGGCCTCGCCTGCCGCGGCCCGCGCCTGCAACGCCAGCCAGACCCCGGCCACGGCGCTCCCCGCAAGCACGGCCACGAACGCCGCCGCTGTCGCCAGGGCCACGAGGTTCCGGCGTGCGAATTTCCCCATGCGATACCAGGCCGACGGTGGCCGCGCCGCGACCGGCTCGTCCTTCAGGTAGTGATCCACGTCGACGGCCAGCTCGCTCGCCGTCGGGTACCGTCTCGTGCGGTCCTTCTCGAGGCACTTCATGACCACCCAGTCCAGGTCACCGCGCAGGGCCTGCACGAGGGCCGCGGGGCTGGCCCGACGCTTCGCCGCGAGCGCGGGCAGGGCGTCCCCGGAGTCCGTCAGGCGCGTGCTGGGCCGAGGCGGCTCCACCTCCTTGATGATGCGCAACACCTCCATGAACGCCGCCTTCTTGAGGCGGCCGCCTTCCAGGGGAGTCGAGCCGGTCAGCAGCTCGTACAGCAACACCCCCAGGGCGTAGATGTCGGCGCGCGTGTCGATGTCCAGGATGCTCAGCTCGGCCTGCTCGGGCGGCATGTACTCCAGGGTGCCGACCACGGCCCCGATCTCGGTGTACATCGACCCCTCGGACAGCTTTTGGTGCAGCGCCTTGGCCACGCCGAAGTCGATCACCTTGGGGACGGGCCTGCCCTCCACCATGCAAACGAGGACGTTGGAGGGCTTGATGTCGCGGTGGATGACCCCCTTCTGGTGGGCGTGCTGCACCGCGGCGCAGACGGCCACGAAGAGCCCCAGCCGCTCTCGCAGGGGGAGGTTCAGCTCGTCGCAGTAGCGGGTGATCGCGACCCCCGGAATGAACTCCATGACGAAGTAGGGCCGTCCAGACTCGGCGGCGCCGCTGTCGAACACCTTGGCGATCCCCGGATGGTCCATCATGGCCAGGGCCTGCTGCTCCGCCTGGAACCGCCGCAGCACCTGAGCACTGTCCATGCCCGCCTTGATCAGCTTCAGGGCCACCCGCCGCTTGATCGGGGAGGCCTGTTCCGCGAGCCAGACCTCGCCCATGCCGCCCTCGCCCAGGGCCTGGAGCAGGCGGTACGGTCCGATCATGGCGCCTGGGCCGACGCCCTCCGGGCGGGGCGACAGGGCGGAGGTGAGGCCCTCGGGCCGTGGCAGCGGCCGTTCGAGGAAGGACCCGGCGCGATGATGCGCCGCGATCAGCCTCTCGACGCCCGCCCGCAGCTCGGCGTCGGGCCCACAGGCACGTGCGATGTATGCCGCCCGCTCTTCGGGCGAGGCGATCCCGACCGCCTCGCTGAAGATGGAGTCCAGCCTGTCGTCGTCACCCATGGCGAAATCCCCCGAGTGTGCCTCCGTGGTCAGGCCGGCCAGCTCGCCAAGGCCCGCAGCAGGGCGGCCAGGAAGCGGCTCCAGGCCGACACGGCGGGCGCGGAGGCCCGGGCCGGGGCGGGCGGGACGATACCGAGCACGTTCTTCTCGCTGGTCAGCAACATGACGGCTCCCCTTGTCGGCGGCCTGGAGGAGGCGGCCCGGCCCCATCGGGTCCGGACGCCGCCTCGCAAGACAGTGCGTCGTCCGCGCCGATTCGGCTCACGCCATTTCCGGTTTTTCTCCCTCGCCCTCCTCGATGGCCGCGTACAGCCAGGCCCGGGCCACCTCCCAGCGGCGCTTGGCCGTGGCCAGCGAGAGGCCGAGGCAGGCCGCCGCCTCTTCCAGGGTCAGCCCGGCGAAGTAGCGGAGCTTGACCAGGGCCGCCCTGTCCGGGGCCTGCCTGCCCAACCGCTCGACCGCTTCGTCCAGAGCCAGCAACCGCTCGTCAGGTCGGGAGGCGTCCGGCACGTCATCCAGGTCGAGCCGCTTGAGGCCGCCGCCGTGCCGCGCGCGACGCTTCCGGCGCACCCGGTCGATGAGGATGCGGCGCATGGCCTCGGCGGCGGCGGCGAAGAAGTGCCCGCGCCCGTTGTACTTCTGGTCGCCGACCAGGCGGAGATAGGCCTCATGGACCAGGGCGGTCGGCTGCAGTGTTTGCCCGGGCTGCTCCCTGGCCAGCCTCGCGCCGGCGAGCCTTTTCAACTCGGCGTAGACGAGCGGCAACAGGTCTTCGGCGGCCTGGGGGTTACCGGCCTCGATGGCCGACATGGCACGCATGACTTCGTTCATGGGTCACCACGGTCGCGGAGAGGAATCCCGTCAACCGATGATACGCGGTGCGGTCCTCCCACGCCATCCACTCTCATCGGGCGCGTGGTTGACTTCATCCGGCAGCACCACGGGACGACGCTGGTGGAGTACTTCTACCGGCAGGCGTTGAAGGACCACGAGGAGTCGGGCAACGCCCCGGAGGCGCGGGAGGGCGTGCCGCACCCGCTGGAGCAGACGTTCCGCTACCCGGGGCCGAGGCCGCAGACGCGCGAGGCGGCGGTGGTGATGCTCTCCGACGCGGTGGAGAGCGCGAGCCGGGCGTTGGCGCAGCCGACGCCGGGGAGCCTGCGGAGGCTGGTGCGGGACCTGATGATGAAGCGTCTTCTGGACGGTCAGTTCGAGGAGTCGGGCCTGACGCTGACGGAGCTGCACCAGGTGGAGGAGGCGCTGTGCAAGGGGCTGGCGGCGCTGTACCACAACCGCATCAAGTACCCCGAGCCGGAGCGCAAGGCGGGGTGAGGCCAAGGGGAGCCGCCCGTCACGCCGGAGCGGCCTCCGTCGGCAGGCACCAGTCGATGGCCCCTGTGCCCACCTCCTCCAGCGCGGCGTTGATCGCCGAATACGGCTTCGCCCCGAGGAACTTCGCCGCCGACAGCGGCGACGGGTGGGCCGCCGTCACCACGCGGTGTTGCGGCCCCGACACCTTCTTCGCCTTCTTCTGGGCGAACCCGCCCCACAAGGCGAAGACCACGGGCGCCTCGCGGGCGTTCAGCACCTCGATGACGCCGTCGGTGAACTTCTCCCAGCCCTTGTCCTTGTGCGAGTTCGGCTCGGAGCGGCGCACCGTCAGCACGGCGTTGAGTAGCAGCACGCCGCGCTCCGCCCACGCGCCGAGGTATCCGTGTGGCGGGATGGGGCAGCCCTGGTCGGCCTTCAGCTCCTTGAGCATGTTGACGAGCGACGGCGGCGGCTTGACGCCGGGCCGCACCGAGAAGCACATGCCGTGCGCCTGGCCGGGGCCGTGGTACGGGTCCTGGCCGAGCAGGAGCACCTTGACGCGCGCCAGGGGCGTGGCGCGGAAGGCGTTGAACACGTCCTCGTCCGTCGGGAAGACCTCATGGGACGCCCGCTGCGCATCGACGAACTCGCGCAGCCCGGCGAACCAGGGGGCGGCGAACAGCGGCGCGAGGGCCTCGCGCCAGTCCTCGGGCAATCGGCCGGGTGTCATGGGTCTCAAGCCGCCTGGCGTCCGTAGGTGCCGCGGTGCTCCAGCAGCACGCGCTTCAGGTACCGGCCATACTCGCTGTTCCCGGCCCCGGCGGCAAGGCGCTCGAAACTCGCGGCCGACACGAAGCCCATGCCCAGCGCCACCTCCTCGACGCAGGCGATCTTCAGGCCGGTCCGCTCCTCCAGCGTCTGCACGAACAGCGACGCCGACAGCAGCGACTCCGGCGTCCCCATGTCCATCCACGCGACGCCGCGGCCCAGCGCCGTCACCTTCAGCTCGCCGCGCGCCAGGTAGGCCCGGTTCACGTCGGTGATCTCCAGCTCGCCACGCGCCGACGGCTTCAGCCCCTTGGCCACGTCCACCACGTCGGGGCCGTAGAAGTACAGGCCGGTGACGGCCCAGGGGGAGCGCGGCTCGGCGGGCTTCTCCTCGATGGAGAGGGCCTTGAAGTCGTGGCCGAACTCGACGACGCCGTAACGCTCCGGGTCGCGCACCTGGTAGGCGAACACCTGGGCGCCGGACTCGATCCGCGCCGCGGAACGCAGCAATTCGGGGAGGTTCTGGCCGTAGAGGAGGTTGTCGCCGAGGACGAGGCAGCAGGGGTCGCCGGCGAGGAAGTCCTCGGCGAGGAGGAACGCCTGGGCGATGCCGGCGGGCTTCGGCTGCACCTTGTACGTGAGGTCGAGGCCGAGGGAGGAGCCGTCGCCGAGGAGGCCCTCGATGCGTGGGGTGTCCTGGGGGGTGCTGATGATGAGGGCCTCGCGGATGCCCGCGAGCATGAGGAGCGAGAGGGGGTAGTAGATGACCGGCTTGTCGTAGCAGGCGAGGAGCTGCTTGCTGACGACCTGTGTGAGCGGGAACAAACGGGAGCCGTTGCCCCCGGCGAGCAGGATGCCCTTCATGGTGCCGCCTCCGTGCGGGTTCGCTCTTCTTGGGAAATCCCATCACTGTCTTACCCGAACCACCCATCTTCGGTCAAGACGGATCGTGCCGCGTCAGCAGTCGCCGGCCCAATAGGCCCCGGCTGCCCGGCGCCCGGCGAGCGTCAGGGCCATGTCGGCGAAGTACATCGACAGCGCGGGCACGAGGATGCGCACGGATCAATTCACCCAGTGGCCGAGCGTGGTGGCCAGCACCCACTTCCCCTTGGCGTCCTTCCGGAAGAGTAGGTCCACGCCGCTCGACCGCCCACGCAGGCGGACGAAGGCGTGCCCGGCCAGCGTCCGCACCCAGTCCATCTCGCCGGCCTCCGGCAGCGGGTAGCCCTCGCGGCGGCGTTCCCGCAGGTGCAGGCCGCCCGCCACGACCAGGCGCAGCAACTCCTTGCGGTCTTCGAGCGTCCCCGTCGTGACCGTCCCGTCCTTCGAGACACGCGAAGTCGGCACCGGGGGCGGCGGGGGGTCGTCCTCGCCCCTCTTCGCCTCCCCCTCCTTCGCCTCCTTCTCCTCCTTGTCCTCCCTCGGCAGCCGCCCCCAGGCGTGGTGCATCAGGCGGTCGAGGACGTAGAACGTGGCGAACGACATGTTGTTGGGGTGCTTCGGCCTGTGGACGGATGCGTCGTCGGCGATGGCCGACATCGCCCCAACAGCGCCTTCAACACCGATGCGGTTCAGGACGTACAGGATGGCGCACTTCTCAATCTCCTTCGCGTGCGGGTAGCGTCCGGCGAGGACGCGCTGGGCCGCGACGGGGTTGCCGAGTTTGCCGATGGCGTCCGCCGCCTCCTCGGCCCCGAAGGCGGTGTTGCCCGCCTCCATATCCCGCGCCAGGGCGGCGACGCGCTTCAACGCCTCCGCCTTGGCCGCGGCCGACAGGTCGAGCGGTAGGGGGGCGCACAGCGCGAGGATGGCGAGCATGTCCACGGCCCTTGATGGTGTCTCCTGGGAGTGTAGACGAGGGGGGGGCCGGTGTCCTATCCCCGCCTCGGCTCCCGCTTTTCCTGATAGGGCGGCGCGCACTCCTCCCGAGGCACATCATGGGCAAGCGGAAGTTCGGTGATCGCTCCCCGGCCGGCGTGGACCTCGCCGGCGACCTCAAATCGTCCCTGTATCGGCACGCCCGCGAGCGGGCCAACCACTTCTTCTACTACCTCTTCCTCATGCGGGTGCTCGTCAACCGCCTCAACGCCGTCGCCCCGCACCTGCGCCTCGGCGGCGCCGACGGCGTGAGCGTCACCGCCACCGACCAGATCGACACCGGCTTCCGCCGGGGCAAGTGGACCGAGTACCGCGCCTTCGACGACACCGACACAGGCGTCGTCACCCAGAATTCGTCGGACTTCGGCAGCATGGACGCCGCCCACTTCTGCAACCTCGGCATCGACCCCGGCTTCCTCGCCCGCACCTCCACGGCGGCCGCGTCTGACCCCATCGCCTCCGACTGCCTCCGCTTCCTCGAGCGCGTGTGCGGCAACACCCAGCAGCTCCCCCAGCGCGTCAACATCGGCCCAGACCGCGTCATCGACGTGATGCACGGCGACCTCGCCCTCGACATGCTCCGCGTCGCGACCCCCAAGGTCGTCTCCCTCGCCAACGTCCACACCTACCGCACCACCGCCATCCTCCGCATGGAGGAGTACCAGCGCAACGCCCTCGGCAACGGCGACGACGGCATCGCCGCCTGCGCCGGCTGCTACCTCGACGTGTACCGTGACGTGGGCATCCCCACACGCGACCAGCGCCGCCGCGTCCACATCAACTACCGCAGAACCATCGCCGCCCTGCCGCCGGGACAGGACCCGCCGCCCGCCCCCGCCGCCCCCGCCCTGCCCTTCATCGACGGCGTGTTCCGCGCCATCGAGTCGGAGGCGCGCGGCGCCTGCGCCTCGTCCAACGGGCTGCTCAAGATCGAGGACTACCTCTCCTGACCACCCTCCGTGACGCGGGCGGCCCCGGCCGTCGGCGAGCGGGGATGCGTCTGCGCCCCGAGTCAGACAGCGTCACCGCCACTCTGATCCGGCGTCTGTCACCGAGTGACAACAGCCTGACCCGCTCACGCCCCACTCGGGCCGCTCACGCACCCCCGCTCGCCGGCGGCCGGCTCAGCTCTGCGGAGTGAGTGATTCTTCGCACCGTTTAGCCGGGCGCAAGTCCTTGG
>CAZVZK010000038.1:0-73821 GCA_964630925.1 uncultured Alcaligenaceae bacterium | reverse complement strand
CTCGCTCAGGGCACTACTGTTATAGCGATGTCAAGCCACCTTGGAAGGCCTGGTCTCGCCTCGGTGTACCAAGCGATGGGGGACCACAAGGCGGCCCTGCCCCTCTACAAACAGGCGCTGGCCATCCAGAAGCTGGTTCTGGGGGAAAGTCATCCCCGCTACTCCCAGACCCTCAACAACCTCGCCACCCTGCACTCGGCGATGGGGGACCACGAGGTGGCCCTCCCCCTCCTTGAGAAGGTGCTGGCAATCACGAAGGAGATGCTGGGGGAAAAGCATCCCGACTACGCCACCGCCCTCCACAACCTCGCCACCCTGCACAATGCAAGGAAAGACTACAAGGCGGCGCTCCCACTCCACAGGCAAGCCCTGGCGATCACGAAGGAGGTACTGGGGGAGAGGCACCCACAACACAACACCGGCCTCGGCCTCCTCGCCGGCCTGTTCAGGGCCATGAACAACTACAAGGCGGCCCTGCCCCTGGCCAAGCAGGCCCTGGCGCTGGAGATGGAGTCGCTGGGCGAGGGGCACCCGGATTGCGCTCTGAAACTCCACAATCTGGCCAATCTCTACCAGGAGATGGGCCGTCCGGGGACGGCGCTGCCCCTCCAGGAACGCGCGCTGTATCTGGCGCGGCGGCGGCTCGCGTCCGAAGCCTCCGTCCAGTCCGAGCGCCAGCAGCTCGCCGCCGCCGAGGCGTTGCGGCCGCTGCTCAGAATCAGGCTGTCGATCCCGGACGAGTCGGCCCGGTTCAGCCACGATCACGTCCTGTCGTGGAAGGGGGCGTCCTTCGCGGTCCAGCAGGCCCGCCGGGCGTTCGTAGCGGCGCAGGCCGACCCGGCCACGCGGCAAGTGGCCCTGGATCTGCTCGACGCCACGCGCTCTCTCGCCCTGCTCTCCTCGCGGAACGACGAGGGGTCGAGGAAACGCGCCCTGGAGTACACCCGCCTCAAGGAGGAGAAGGAGGCCCGCCTCGCCGAGCTCAGCGAGCCGTTCCGCGCCGCCCTCAAGCCGCCTTCCAGCGAGCAGTATCGCGCCTCGCTGCCTCGGGGCGTCGTCCTCGTCGATCTGCTCGCCTACGATGGGCTCGATCCGGCGAGGCCCGCGAAGGCCCAGACGTGGGCGCGCCGGCTGGCCGCCTGGGTCGTGAGGGCGGACGCCCCCACCGTGCGCGTCGACCTCGGGCCGAGGCCCCCCGTCGAGGTGGCCCTCGCCTCCTGGCGCGAGGCCCTGGAAAGCGGCCGCGACGCCGGGGCCGCCCCGGCGCGCCTGCGCGAGATGATCTGGTCGCCGCTGGAGAAGCACCTCGGCGGGGCCGAGCTCGTCCTCGTCTCGCCGGATGGGGCGCTGGGCCGGCTGCCGTTCGCCGCGTTGCCGGGGGCGAAGCCGGGGACGTTCCTGCTGGAGGAGGTGCCCCTGGCGATCCTGCCCATCCCGCAGGTGCTGCCGCGCCTGCTCCAGCCCGCCAAGGGCAAGCCCTCCTTGCTGGCGCTGGGCGCCGTGGAGTTCGGCGATGGGGAGGGCGCCTGGCAAGCCCTGCCCGCCACGGGGCCCGAGGCCGACGTCATCGGGGCCCGCTTCCGCGCCTTGCTCAAGGGGGAGGCCGTCACCCTCTCCGGGGCCAAGGCGAGCAAGGCGTTGCTGCGCGAGGCGTTGCCGAGACACCGCTTCGCGCATCTCGCCACGCACGGCTACTTCGCGCCGCCGTCCATGAAGAGCGTCTTCGGCCGTGAGGACAAGGGCAAGCCGGACCTGCTCGGGCGCGAGGGCGTCACGGGGTGGAATCCCGGCCTGCTGTCGGGCATCGTCCTCGCCGGGGCGAACAAGCCCACCGACGAGGACGACGGCGTCCTGACGGCGTTGGAGATCGCCGAGATGGACCTGTCCGGCGTGGAGCTGGCCGTGCTGTCGGCATGCCAGACCGGCCTTGGCAAGGAGGCCGCAGGCGAGGGCATGCTCGGCCTCCAGCGTGCCTTCGCCGTCGCGGGGTGCAAGAGCTTCGTCGGCTCCCTGTGGTCGGTGGACGACGCCGCCACGTCCGTGCTGATGGAGCGCTTCTACCTCCACCTCTGGCAGAAGAAGCTCTCGAAGCTCGAATCGTTGCGGCAGGCACAGCTCGACGTCCTGCGGAACCCCGAATGGGTCGAGCAGCGGGCCGCGAAGATGCGCGGCACGGCCGGCCTGCGCGGCGTCGGCAAGGCGAGCGACGTGGTCGTCGCGGGCAAGGCGGAGCGGCGCAGCCCGCCCGCGTGGTGGGCGGCCTGGCAGCTCTCCGGCGACTGGCGATGACTGCCGACGACGCGAGGGGTTCGCGCAGCAGGATGAGGGGCGTCCATCGGCATTCGGGGGGATCGCTCATGCTGAGTCTGATGCTCTGCGTGGCGGCTCTGGGGACGTGCGCGGCCGCGCCGCCGGCGATGCCGACGCCGGAGCAGGGGGACTTGCTTCGCCAGCGGGACGCGATGTGGGACGCCGCGATGAAGGCATGGCAGGAGAAGAAGCACGCCGATGCCATCGCCACGATGGGAAAGGTGCTGCGGATCGAACAGGCGCTGCTCGGCCCGTGGCATCGCGGCACGGAATCGACGGCCGAGAGCCTCGGCAACTCGCACCAGGCACGCGGGGAGTGGGCCAAGGAGGCGGACCACCGCCGGATCGTGATCGAGGCCCGCCGGCGGTTGGACGGGGAGGGCCATTACCGGACGGTGGACGCCCGGCTGGAGCTGGCCGAGGCGCTGGCCCAGCAGAAGCGGACTCCGGCCCAGCGCGAGGCCCTGGCGCGGGCGCGGACGCTCCACGCCGAGGCCGTCACCTTGTACCGCGCGGGCCAGGCGGCGAAGGCGATCCCGCTGGCGAGACAGGCCCTGGAGATCCACAAGGACGTCCTGGGCGAGAAGCACCCCTCGTTCGCCAGCGGCCTCAACAACCTGGGCTTGATGCACAAGGCCATCTGGGACCACGCGGCCGCGCTGCCCCTGTACCGCCAGGCCCTGGAGCTCAACAGGCAGGTGCGGGGCGAGAGGCACCCCGCCTACGCCACCAGCCTCATCAACCTGGCCGCCCTGCACCACGACATGGGCGACCACGGGTCGGCCCTGCCCCTGTGCAGACGGGCCCTGGAGGTCTACAGGCAGGCGCTGGGCACGCGCCACCCCGACTACGCCAACAGCCTCAACAGGCTGGCCGGGCTGCACAGGTCCATGGGCGCCCTCGGGGCGGCGCTGCCCCTGTACCGGCAGGCCCTGGAGATCCGCAGGCAAACGCTGGGCGAGAAGCACCCCGACTACGCCACAAGCCTCGGCAGCCTGGCCACGCTGCACAGGGAGATGGGCGACCACGCGACGGCCCTGCCCCTCCAACAGAAGGCCCTGGCGATCACCAGGCAGGCCCTGGGCGAGAAGCACCCAGATTACGCCCAGTGCCTCAACAGCCTGGCCGCCCTGCACCACGACATGGGGGACCACAAGGCCGCCCTGCCGCTGTACCGGAAGGCCCTGGAGATCATCAGGCGGGCGCTGGGCGAGAAGCACCCCCACCACGCCGCCAGCCTCGCAGGCCTGGCCTCGCTGCACGAGTCCATGGGCGACCACGAGGCGGCCCTCCCCCTGTCCAGGCGGGCCCTGGAGGGCGCCAGGCATGCCTGGGGCGAGAAGCACCCCCACTTCGCCCAGGCCCTCGGCGGCCTGGCCGGGCTGCACCAGTCCATGGGGGACCACAAGGCGGCCCTCCCCCTGTACCGCCAGGCCCTGGAGATCTTCAGGCAGACGCTGGGCGAGAGGCACCCCGGATACGCCTCCTGCCTCGCCAGCCTCGCCACGCTGTACCTGGCGATGGGCGACCACGAGGCCGCACTCCCCCTGCACCAGAAGGCCCTGGAGATCCGCGGGCGCGCCCTGGGCGAGAAACACCCCGACTACGCCCAGAGCCTCAACAGCCTGGCCACGCTCCACCACGACCTGGGCGAGTACAAGGCCGCCCTGGCCTTGCAACAGAAGGCCTTGGAGATCACCAGGCAGACGCGGGGCGAGAACCACCCCAGCCACGCCGCCGTCCTGCACAACCTGGCCGCGCTGCACAGGGAGATGGGGGACCACGAGGCGGCCCTGCCCCTGTGCCGGCACGCCCTGGAGATCCGCAGGCGGACGCTGGGCGAGAAGCACCCCGGATACGCCACCAGCCTCGGCGGCCTGGCCTTGCTGTATCACGCGATGGGCGATCACGAGGCGGCCCTGCCCCTTTCCCGGAAGGCCCTGGAGATCACCAGGCAGGCCCTGGGCGCCCGGCACCCCGACCACGCCCAGTGCCTCCACAACCTGGCCGCGCTGCATCACGAGATGGGCCGGCCGGGGACGGCGCTGCCCCTGCACGAGCAGGCGATGTCGCTCACGCGCCGGCAGCTGGCCCTCGACGCCTCCGTCCAGTCCGAACGCCAGCAGCGCGCCGCCGCCGCCGACCTCCGCTACAGGCTGAACATCCGCCTGTCCATCCCCGACGAGTCCGCCTCCTTCAGCCACAACCACGTCCTCGCCTGGAAGGGGTCGGCCTTCGCCGCCCAGCAGGCACGCCGCCGCTTCCTCGTCGCCGAGGCCGACCCCGACACGCGCGCCCTGGCGCTCGAGCTGCGCGACAAGGCGAGATCGCTGGCCCTGCTCGCCTCCCGCACCGACGCCCCCTCGCGCAAGCGGGCCGAGGTGCTCATCCAGGAGAAGGAGGACCTGGAGGTGCGCCTGGCCCGGCTGAGCGCCGCCTTCCGCCTCGCCGTCAAGCCGCCCGCGAGCGAGGCCTTCCGCGCCGGCCTCCCGGCGGGCGCCGTCCTCATCGACCTCCTCGTCCACACGGGCAACGACCCGGACAAGCCGGCCGGGGGCCAGAAGTGGCGGCGCCGCCTCGTCGCCTGGGTGGTTCGCGCCGACGCCCCCACGCTGCGCCTCGACCTCGGGCCGATGACGCCCATCGAGGACGGCATCGCCGCCTGGCGCGAGGCCATCGAGGCCGGCCGCGATTCCCCCGCCGCCACCCGCCTGCGCGAGACGGTCTGGGCGCCCCTGGAGAGGCACCTCGCCGGGGCCAAGGCCGTCCTCATCTCGCCCGACGAGGCGCTGGGCCGGCTGCCGTTCGGGGCGCTGCCCGGGAAGGAGAAGGGCAAGTACCTGCTGGAGGAGGTCCCCCTCGCCATCCTGCCCGTCCCGCAAGTCCTCGAGCAGCTCCTCCAGCCCGCCAAGGGCAAGCCGTCCCTCCTGACGCTCGGCGGCGTGGACTTCGGCGGCGGGCCAGAGGCCGCCTGGAGGCCCCTCCCAGCCACCGGCCCGGAGGCGGACGCCATCACGGCCCGTTTCCGCGCCCTGTTGAAGGGAGGAACGTCGTCCCTGGCCGGCACGAAGGCGACCAAGTTGGCCCTCGCCGAGGCGCTGCCGCGGCACCGCTTCGCGCACCTGGCGACGCACGGCTACTTCGCGCCGGCGAGCATGAAATCGGCCCTCGGCCACGACGACAAGGGCAAGCCGGGCCTTCTCGGCAGGGTGGGCGTCACGGGCTGGGATCCGGCGCTGCTGTCGGGCATCGTCCTGGCGGGGGCGAACAGGCCGACGCTGACCGATGACGGGCTGTTGAAGGCCAGCGAGGTGGCCGAGATGGACCTGTCCGCCGTCGAGCTGGCCGTCCTGTCCGCCTGCCAAACGGGGTTGGGCAAGGAGGCGGGCGGCGAGGGCATCCTCGGCCTCCAGCGTGCCTTCGCCGTCGCCGGGTGCAAGTCGGTGGTGTCGTCGCTGTGGTCGGTGCACGACGCGGCGACGGCGGTCCTGATGGAGCGCTTCTATCACCACCTCTGGCAGAAAAAGCTCTCCAAACTCGAATCGCTGCGCCGGGCCCAGCTCGACATCCTGCACCATCCAGAATGGGTCGAGGGGCGGGCCGGCAAGATGCGTGGCACGCCGGGCCTGCGTGCCGCCGGCAAGGCCAGCGAGCAGATCGTGGCGGGGAAGGCGGAGCGCCGCAGCCCGCCCGCGTGGTGGGCCGCCTGGCAGCTCTCCGGCGGATGGATCTGACGTCTGCCGCGGTGAACGTGTTGGATCTGGTGCCGGGGCGGCATGGGCGGCTCCCCGAGCGTCAGGCGGCCGCGACGATGCCCAGGTCGCGCCGTCGGCATCCGCCGGGCGGGATTGACGCCCCACCTGGGCAAGGCGTGACGGCGGCCGCGGCGTGGGAACGGGGAGAATGTGGGGGCAGCCGGCCTACGATGACAGTGCGTGAATCGGCCGCGGGGGGGGTGGTCATGGCGAAGCGTGGCGAGGCGTCGGTCCTGTTCCTCTGCACCGGCAACTACTACCGCAGCCGGTTCGCCGAGGTCGTCTTCAACGCCGTGGCCGCCCGCATGGGCCTCCCCTGGCGGGCCACCTCACGCGCCCTCGCCCTGGAGCGTGGCACCGGCAACGTCGGCCCGATGGCGCCCTCCGCCGTCGAGGCGCTCGCCGCGATGGGCCTCGGGGGCGAGGCGCTCACCCGCATGCCCGCCGCCGTGACCGACGCCGACTTCGCCGCCGCCACGCGCGTCGTGGCCCTATTGCGCGAGGAGCATACCCCCCTGATGCTCGAACGCCACCCCACGCGGGCCGGGGCCGTCGAGTACTGGGACGTGCAGGACGCGCCCGGCGTGCTGCCGCTGATCGAGCGCGAGGTGATGGCCCTGGTGGCGCGCATCCTCGGGGGCGGCGAACGCACCGGTCCGCCGCCGGAAGATGCGCCCGCGCCGCCGCCCCCCGCCAAGGGGGCGCCTCGCAAGCCGCTGACGGCGAAGGTTGGCCGCGAGACGGCGGGCCGCCGCGGCAAGGGCGTCACGACGGTGTTCGACGTGCCGCTCGACGAGGCCGGCTTGCAGGAGCTGGCGGCGACGCTGAAGACGCGATGCGGTACCGGCGGCACGGTGAAGGACGGGCGTATCGAGATCCAGGGCGACCAGCGCGAGCGCGTCATCGCCGAGCTGGAGCGGCTCGGCTACAAGGTCAAGCGCGTCGGCGGGTGAGACGCGGGATTCGCCCTGACGCCGGAGAATGCCCGGCGGTATGATGAGGGCATGGGGAACAACATGTCCAGCACGATGATCGACCTCGCGGGCCTGCCGGAGCCGGTAGTCCAAAGCATCAAGCGGCTCGTCGAATCGCTCCGCGAGGCGGCGCCGGCCTCCGCCCCTGCGGGCACTCGCACGCCGTTGCGCGGGCGATTCGCCGGCTTGAACCTGCCGCTGCCGCCCGAAGACTTCGACAAGGCCAGACGCGAGGCGTGGGCCAATTTCCCCCGTGACCTGCCGGAAGCGGGCGGGCCATGAGCGACGTGCTGGCCGACACCCAGGCCGTGGTTTGGTTCCTGTTCGACCCGTCGAGGCTGTCACCCGAAGCGATCCTGATCTCGACCCAACCGCGATGACAACGTCCAGCGGCTGAGCTGCCGCCCACTCTGCGTTCTGGGTCATACGTCACCGCGACGCCACGTCTCCGTCGGACAGGGCGAAGGAGGCGTACTGCTGGTTGTCATCAACCACGCGGCTGACCCTCCGCCCAGCCATGCGAGCGGACCTCGACAGGACGGACAAGACACCCACGTCCCATCCGCCCCTCCGGCCTCTTCGTCCGGTCAATGGTTGAACTGGAACGCCTTGCTGTTGATCAGCGCCCAGACCAGGTCCTGCACGCCGGGGTGCCGCCTGTCCACCGGCTCGTAGGCCCGCGCCGCCTCGGCCACAAGCCGCTGCAGCTCCACGTCCTGCGCCCGGAACGCCGCCTCCAGCGTGGCCTTCTGCTGCGCCGTCCGCTTCGCCGGCTCGACGGCCAGGATGCCCGCCAGCGCCGCCGGCGGCCCGTTCAGCGCCAGATTGCCGGGCGTCCCCGTCACCGAGATGCGGAACTTGCCGATCACGTGGTTCGTCCCGAACCGCTGGTCCATCAGCACCGTGATCCGCGCGCCCTTGGCGTATGTCAGCGGCTTGCGGAGCTGGAACAGGGCCTCCGTCGCCTTGCCGAAGTTCGGCGCGATGGCCCAGCCCGTCCCCAGGTTCGTGTCGATGGCCTTGGCGATCTCGAAGCCGGCCTGCGAGAACGTCGCCTGCGCGTTGTACAGCGGCACGCCCGCCGGCTTGCCTGGCACGCCGACCTCCATCGCCTGCAAACGCAGCTCGTGCAGCACGAAGTTGCCGTTGTCCGCACGGCCCGGCCCCTTCGCCGGCAGCTTGTCGTCCGGCAGCACCTCCAGGCGGATGCCCGTGATCTCCTTGAGCGGCGACTCGATGGTGATCGTGTACAGCTCCTGGGCCGCGATCGGGCCGGTCACGAGGAGCGAGCCGTCCGCCTGCTTCTCGAACTTCGCCTTGCCCTTGCTCACGGCGTTCACCAGCGTCGTCGGGTGCCAATCGACCTTCTTGCTGAAGCTCGCCTCCCACGGCACCATGCGCGCCGGGATGGTCTTCTCGTGCGCCGTCAGCGCGGCGCGGGCGGCCTTGTGCTTGGCGGCCTGCTCCTCGTAATCCTCCTCGCCGTCCTTGATCGCCTCCAGGGTGGCGGCCAATTCCTTGGCCGACGGCTTGCGCGACAGGAACGCCAGGTACAGCTCCTCGACGATCTTCCTCGTGTCCTTCTCCTTGCGGAGCAGCGCGCCGATGCGGTTGGCGGGGTCGGCCACCGCCTCGCCCACCACCGGGCCGTTCACCAGCGTCAGCACCGGCCCGAGCTGCACGCCGCCCACGCGCTCGCACTCGCAGGCGCTCTCGCGCGGCGGCTTGCCGAGCAGGTCGAGGAACCCGCCGGGCGCGTCCTGCGCCGAGTCGATCAGCGCCGCCGCCCGCGCCCCGCTGGGCAGGCCGGGCAGACGGCTCGCCGCCCCCGCCGCCTTGTGGATGGCGTCGTAAAGCACCTCCGCCGGCAGACGGCGGGCCGTCCCCTTGGCGTAGTTGACCGTATCGTCCTCGTTCCACTTGTTGGCCGCCACAGAGTGCTGATACGTCCGCGACCTGGCGATCAGCCTGAGCATGTGCCGCGTGTCGAAGCCGCTCTTGATGAACTCCTCCGTCAGGCGGTCGAGGAGCTTCGGGTTGGTGGGCGGGTTGCCGGCGCGGATGTCGTCGATGGGCTCGATGAGGCCGACGCCGGTCATGTACGCCCACAGGCGGTTGACGTAGCTGCGGGCGAAGTACTGGTTGTGCGGAGACGTGAGCCACTTCGCCACCTGCTCGCGGCGGCTGTCCTTGGCCCCCGCGGCGTCCTTGTGCGTGTAGGGGAACTCCGGGGGCGTCGTGGTGTTGGTGCGGGCGTGGGTGATCTCGCCGCCGGGGGCGTCGCCGATCACCTCGATCAGCGGGAACCCCCCCGGCTGGACGTCGCTGCCGGCGATCCGCTGGCCCTTGTTCCGCGGGTCCTCCGCCCTGGTGACGCGGGCGAAGTAAGCGGCGAGCTGGTAGTACTGGTCCTGGGTCCAGCGCTCGAAGGGGTGGTCGTGGCACTTGTTGCAGTTGAACCGCACCCCGAGGAAGAGCTGCGTCGTGTTCTCCATGACGGCGTCGGCGGACCGGAGGGTCTTGTAGTACGCCGCCGCCGGGCTGTCCAGGGTCGAGCCCTTCGCCGTCAGGACGTCGTAGACGAACCTGTCGTACCGCTTGTTCTCGGCGACCGCCTTGCGGATGTACTCGCGGAAGGCCTTCGCCCCGTTGACGCCGAGGAACTTGCGGTTCACCTGGAGCAGGTCGGCCCACTTGTTCGTCCAGTGCTCGATGAAGTCCTCGCCGCCGATGAGCGAGTCGATCAGCTTCTCGCGCTTCTCCTTCGAGGGCGTGGTGTCGGCCAGGAAGGCGCGGGTGGCCTCCACCGGCGGCAGCGTGCCCGTCAGGTCGAGGTACGCCCGGCGGACGAACTCGCCGTCGGTGCAGACGTCGCTCGGCAGCACCTTGACGGCCTTCAGCTTCTCCTGCACCAGCTCGTCGATCCAGTTGTACGCCGGCACGTCCTTCCACGCGAAGCCGGAGCGGTCGCCCATGACGATGAGCGTGGCGGCGGCGTAGGCGCCCTCGTAGCGGGCCATGACGGCCGTCTCGCCCCGCCGCAGCGAGGTGACGGCCGACGCGCGGTCCACGGTGGCGATCTCGGTGTTCGACGACTCGAGGAACGCCTCGGCGGTCACGTCGCGCCGGGTGCCGTCGGCGTAGGTGGCGATGACGGCGAACTGCTGCTTCTGGCCGGGCAGGGCGATGACCGCGCTCGTGGGGTGGACCTCGACGGACTTGACGCGGACGGCCCCGGTGTCGAGCTTGCTCCCCGAGGCGATCCACGAGCGGAGGGCGTCGTAGTATGGCTGGCCGGGCTCGGTGAGGACGCCCCCCTGGTGGGGGACGCCGCCGGACAGCTTGAGGAGCATGAGGCTCTGGTCGGGGGCGGCCCGGTTGACGCGGCGTGCGGACAGGTCGTCGGTCAGCGCCCGGTGGTCGAAGAGGGGGTCGTAGCCGCGCAGCGAGAGCTTGAAGCCGGCGCGGCCCGCCTCGGCGCCGTGGCAGGTGCCGGCGTTGCATCCGAGCCGGGACAGGATCGGCATCACGTCACGGCTGAAGGAGGTCTCGTGCGTCTCCTTCTGCCCCGTGACCTCGACGGGGATCTCGACCTTCAACCCGGCGAGCGACGCGGTGAGGGTGCCCTTGCCGTCGGCGGCGGGGCGTGCCAGGCCGGCGGGGGTGAGGTTGACGGACGCGGGGGCGGAGAAGGTGGCCATGCGGGTCACGTCGATCCGTCCGCCGTCGGCGGTGACGCCTGTGAGGACCACCTGGGCGTAGGCGAAGGGCGAGGCGATGCGGATGGAGGCGGGGGACGCTTCGATCTTGGTGAGCTTGACGCCGTCGGGGAGCTTCTCGGCGGGGGCGGCGAGGAGTAGGACGGCGACGAGGGAGAGGGTCATGGGTGCGGCACCTTGGGAGGCGTAGCGGGATCACGGGCGCGAGGCGGGTAGGAATAGTCAGGGTAACGCTTCGGCGGGCGGATGCCAAGCGCGAATTGAGGGCGGAGGGCGTTGCGGGCCTGAAACGCCGACGGCAGCGGCCACGTCGTCGGCGTCAACGTCTCCGTCGCCCGCCACGGCGGGAGAGCCGGCCGCCGGCTATCATGTGGCTATGGGAGGGCCACGAGATGACCTGGATCCGCATCATCCCGCCGGACGACGCCGGCCCGGAGCTGAAGGACCTGTACCAGAGGCTGCGGGGCATGTACCCGCCGGAGTACGGCCCGCCGGTGGAGTCGCTCCTCAAGCCGGACGGCACGGCCGACAGCATCACCCAGGCGCACAGCCTGCTGCCGGATGCGATGTGGCACATGATGGCCGGCCTGGCGACGCTCCTGCGTCCCGGCCTGCCGCTGGGGCGGCGCGAGCAGGAGATGATCGCCGCCGTGGTCTCGGCGAAGAACGCCTGCTTCTACTGAACCGAGAGCCACGTCGAGTTCTTCCGCCGGGCCAGCCTGGAGGAAGACCTCGCCGCCGCGTTGCGGCGGGACCACACCCGGGCCGACCTCACCCCGCGTGACCGGGCCATGCTCGACTTCGCCGTCAAGCTGACGGTCGATCCCGCGCGGATCACGCCGGAGGACCACGCGCCGCTGCGGGCCGCCGGCTTCGATGACGTGGGCATCCTGCAGATCACGCTGATCGCCGCGTGGTTCAACTACATCAACCGCGTCGCCGACGCCCTCGGCGTCGGCAAGTGAGAGGGGGGAAGGCATGTCGTCCGACACCGGCCTTCTGAAGGACATCTGCGCCAACCCCGACGACGACACGCCGCGCCTCGTCTACGCCGACTGGCTCGATGACCACGGCGACGCCGAGGGCGCCGAATTCATCCGCCTCCAGATCCGCCTTTCGAAGATGCCGGCGGGAGACCGCCGACGTGCCGCCGCCGAACGCCGCGAGCGCGAGCTGTGGGCCGGGCTGGAGGAAGGGTGGTTCGGCCCGTTCCGGAACCGCAAGTGGCTGCACAAGCCCACGCTCGCGCCCACGCCGGCCCGGCCCGCGTGGGCGTTCCGCCGCGGCTTCCTCGAACGGGTGACGCTGAGTGTGGAGGGCTTCCGCAAGCACGGCAAGAAGCTCCTCGCCGCCGCCCCCGTCCGCGAGGCGTGGTTCCCGGATTGCGAGGGCGAGGACCTCGCCGCTCTCGGCGAGATCGAGACGCTGTCGCGCCTGACGGCCCTCGACCTCGCGGGCGCCAACTACACCGGCGGGACCGAGGAGCTGCTCTTCTCGGACAACGTGGCCGGCCTGCGCCGCCTCGACTTCTGCTGCGCGATCCAGGACGACGGCATGGGCGGGGGCGTCTGGGGCCCGCTCGTCTCTTCGGAGACGCTGGCGAACCTCCGCGAGCTGCTGCTCACGAACCACCCGATGGACGCCGACACCTTCGATCTCGTCGTCCGCCGCTTCCGCCTGCCCGCGCTCCGCAAGCTCGGCCTGGAGGGCGTCCCCCGCATCGACAGGACTACGGCCCGCAAGCTCGCCGGCGCGAAGCCGCTTGAGAAGCTCGAGGTGCTGGCCGTGACTCGGGAGAATCTCCTCCCCGGCTCCGAGGCGATCCTGCGCGAGCGATTCGGGGCCGGCCTGCTCATCAACGACCTCGACACCCACGCCGAAGGCTGGAGGCCGTGCTTCTGATCTGAGCGGCCTGAGATAATGACGGCAACGGCCGAGGGCTTCTCGCAGCCCGAAGCGCCTGCGAGGCCAAGGTTTGACGGAGTGGCGCGAGAATTCCGTTTTTCCGGTTTGCATCGCCCCGGATCTTGACCTACGTTCTTGATGGAGACGACGCGATTCCGTTCAGCGCCACTCCTGAGAAGACAGCCATTTTCCGCTGTCCTCGATAAGGGCAAACCCGTCGTGAGGCGGGGACGCAAAGCCATGGGCTCTTAACCGGCCGAGGGGGGCCGGATAAGGCTGCCAGGCTACCGAAGGGATGGACGGGACCCGTAAGTAAGTCTGGTGTCCGCGCCTCCGCAAGGGGGCGCGGATTATTTTATTGTGTAGGTCGGCAAACAACACAGTCCAGTTCGGCGCGGGGCCGCCGGCCTCCGCCATTCCTCCACATCCCCCGTCCGCACTTGAAGCCCTACCTCCGGCCGCAGGCGGGTGGCCCTCGCCGCCGCCTTCTTGCGTGCCTCCTACACGTCGATCTCGTCGAAGCGCAGCTCCCCCGCCCGCGGCTTGATCAGCGCGTGCAGCCCGGCGAGCCGGTCCTGCCGCTGCGGGGCCGGCCCGGCCGGCCCCGCCTCCGACAACAGGGCGAGATCCAAGGCCCCGCCGCAGCGAGCCTCAGCGAGATGGGATGGTCACGATGGCCCCCGGTGCTGGTTCAGCGGTTGTCTCGCGTTGGGGCGTCAGCGCCCCGGCCGGGCGTCATCGCATCTGGCTCTCTGGATGCACGCCACGTCATCCACGCCCCGCCGTCACTCCGCCAGCGCCTCGCGGACGGCGAGGCGGAAGCCTGGGATGATGTCGTCGCAAGTCAGCTCGCCATCCTCGGCGATCTCGACGGCCGCCTGCCCGGCGCGATAGGCGAAGACGCGCCGCCCGACGGGGTCGATCACCCACACGAGGCGCACGCCGGCGGCGAGGTACGTCGCGGCCTTGCGGGCCATGTAGGCGAGCGTGTCGTTCTTGCTGCGAACCTCCGCGATCAGGTCGGGGATCGTCAGCATGTAGCCTTCGGTGGAGCGGCGGATCGGCAGACGCGCGTTCGTCACGAACCCCGCGTCGGGGCCATACACCGAGTCACCGAGGAGCAGCCCGAACTCGTTGGGCCGTGCCCTCCCGTGGCCCCGCATCTCCCCCTGTGTCTTGAGGGCGTGGCCGAGGTTCCCCGTCACCACGGAGTGGAAGTCGCCCGGCGGCGGCATGATAATGAGCCTCCCCTGGTGCAGCTCATATCGGACCGCCCCGCCGGACAGCTCGGGCGGCAGCAAGGCGAGGTCGGCGGCGGTCAAGCGTACCTGCGCCGGCTCGGCCGACTCCGTCGTCGGCATCGGCGGCGGGGGAGCGGCGGGCGGCGCGAGTGCCGAGATGACGGTCATGTCCTGTCCTCCGTCGAGGCGTGCGGGTCATCATACCACACCCGCCGCATCACTTCCCGATGCAGAACCGGCTGAACACCCGGTCCAGCAGGTCGTCCGTGTACACCGCCCCCGCCATCTGCCCCAGCTCGTCCAGCGCCAGCCGCACCTCCAGCGCCAGCAGCTCCGGCGGGTCGCCCTCCAGCGCCAGCGCGTGCGCCGCCCGCAGGTGCCCCAGCGCCGCCGCCACGTGCGCCCGACACCGCGCGCTCGACGGCGCCAGCGACGGCTCCTCGCGCGTCCGCGCCGCCTCGCGGATCGCCTCACGCAATCCCGCCAGCCCCGCCCCCGTCGCCGCGCTCGTCGCCAGCCAGCCCGGCGGCGCCGTGTGCAGGTCGCACTTCGTCGCCACGTGCAAAGCCGGAGAATCACAACCCTCCCGTCCCCCCTCGGCACACCACAGCACCAGCGCCGCCTCCTCCGCCGCCCGCCGGCCCAGCGCCTGCGCCTGGCCCCCGATCTCGCCCAGCGCCGCCTCGCGCCCCGGCGTGTCGATCAGCTCCACGGACAGCTCGCCAACCGTCAGACGGCCGATCAGGTAATCGCGCGTCGTCCCCGGCGTGTCGCTCACCAGCGCCCGGCCCCCCGTCAGCGCGTTGAACAGGCTCGACTTGCCGGCGTTCGGCGCACCCGCCAGCGCCACGCGGAAGCCCCCCCCCGCCGCCCCCCGGCCCTCAAGCTGCTTCTGCACGTTCAGCACCCGCGCCAGCGCCGCGCCCAGCCGCAGCAGGAGCTGGTCCTGGCCGATGAACGTGATGTCCTCGTCGGCGAAGTCCAGCCCCGCCTCCACGTCGGCCAGCAGGTTCAACAGGTCCTCGCGCAGCTCGCCCAGGGGACGCGCCACGCCTCCCGCGAGCTGGGCCAACGCCTGCCTCAGCTCGCCCCGGCTCCCGGCGGCGATGACGGCGTGGACCGCCTCGGCCCGCGTCAGGTCGAGTTTGCCGTTGAGGAACGCCCGCAGCGTCATCTCGCCCGGCCCCGCCGCCCGGCACCCCATCCCCAGCAGAGACGCCGACAGCAGCTCCACCAGCGGCCGGCATCCGGCGGTGTGGATCTCGGCCACGTCCTGCCCCGTGTAGCTGCGCGGCCCGCGCCAGAAGTAGGCCTCCGCCGGCAGCGGCGAATGCAGCCCCGGCAGACGCACCGCCAGGGGCAGCACGCGCCCCGCCGCCGGCTCGACGCCGAGGGCGCGGAGGACCTCGCCGGCCTTCGGCCCGGACAGGCGAACGATGGCCCGCTCCCCCAGCGCCGCGGGCGTGGCCAGGGCGAGGATGGTGTCGCTTCGGTCCACAGGCTCCGCCCTCGCCGCCCTGGCTGTTGGCTCGGGTGGCCGGGGTCGGCTTTGAGACCCCGGTTCTGGCACCCGAGACGAGCGTCACGTTCGCTCGAGTGCCCTGCGCCGGGGTCTCAAAGCCGACCCCGGCCACCCGGAAAGCACCCGCCTCACGCCTTCCCGCCCATCATGTTGTAGATGCGCTTGATGTTCTCCGGCATCGCCAGAAGGCAGCACACGCCCGCCAGGAACGCCAGGTACACCCAGTAACTCATCTGCGGCACCACGATCCCGCGGGCCACGTCCGCCGCCGACCCCACGTTGCTGATCCGCTTGCCGTTCTGCTCGATCGACACGTCGATCCCGCGTGCCGTCCCGTCATGCCCCGGCCGCCGGCTCGTGAACGTGATCCGGTACGTCGAGCCCAGCTCGGCCGCCAGGCCCTCGTAGATGAGGCTGAGCTTCTCGATGTCGCCCGCGTGGAAGTACTTGCCGCCCGTCTCGGACGCCAGCGCCTTGAGCGACTCCTCGTCGATGCCGTCGTCGTGCAGCTGGATCGACAGGGCCTCGAACACGTCGAGCAACTTCTTCGCGCTGCCGGCGTGGTAGTAGTCGCCGCCGGTCTCCTTGGCCATCTTCCGCATCACCTCCTCGTTGATCTCGTGCGGCCTGCCCAGCCCCAGCATGTACAGCGGCACGCCCGCCTCCTTGGCCCGCGCGATCACCGCCGCGTCGGAGTGCCGGCTGCCCGGCGACTCGTCCTTGCCGTCGGTCAGCGCGATGACCGCCCGCTTGCCCGGGGGGTCCGCCGCCATCAGCGTCTCCACCCCCGACAGCGTCGCGTCATACAGGTGCGTGCCGCCGAACGCCTTCAGCCGGTCGATGCGGTCCTTGAGGATGTCGCCGTCGGCGCTGAAAGGCTCCGGCGTGTCGATCTTGTCCGAGAACGGCAGCACGGTCGTCCTCGCCCCCTTCCGCATCAAATCGACGAAGCGCGAGGCCGCCTCCTTGAGGGCGTCGAACTTCTTCTTGCCCTTGGCCTTGTCGCCCTCGTCCGCCGGCTCCAGCATGCTGCCCGAGCGGTCCAGCACCAGCACCGTCGTCACCTGCTTCTGCTCGCCCGGCTGGCCGATCCCCACCGTGTACACCGACAGCTCCGCCATCTGCGCCGACTCGACCGCGTCCTTCAGCGACGCCTTGCTGTTGGTGTCCATGCCGTCGGTCATCACGATGACCACCTTACGGCCCTTGACCCCCTTCAGGTGCTTCACCGACTCGACCGTGGCGTCGAAGTACGCGGTGCCGCCCTGCGGCCTGGCCGAGCGGATCTCGTCGCGCAGCCTGTCGCGGTGCTCCTTCTGCTTCGCCGGGTCCTTGGCGGGCGGGATCGTCAGCTTCATCTCGTGGTCGAACAGCACCAGCCCCACGTCGGCTCGCGGGTCGAGCTTGTCGAGGAAGGTGAGGGCCGCCCGCTTGGCCTCGTCCATCTTGTTGCCGCGTGCCATGCTGCCGCTCACGTCCATGGCGAGCATGACGGTGAGCGGCTGGTTGTTGGGCTGGAAGACCTCCAGCTCCTTGACCTTCTCCCCGTCCTCGCGGACGACGATCAGCTCCCTGGGGATGTTGACGACGACCTCGCGGTCCTTGAGCCGGCGGATCTGGAACTGCAGGCTGACGTACCGCCCCATCTTCCCGTCACGCTCGCGCATGGCCGAGACGAGCGACTTCTGGTCGATGACCACCTCGTAATCCACGTCCTGGGCGCGTGTGGCCGCCGGCGACGCGAGCAGGGCCAGGGCGATCAGTATGGCGTTCCGCATGCTCGGCTCCCTTCCGGCCCCCGCGAGCGGCACGGCGTGAGCGTGCCGTGTGATGCGGGCACGGCACGCTTACGCCGTGCCGCTCGCCTCGGCCCCTATTTCTTCTTCGCCTGCTCCAGGAGGTCGTTCCACCAGTCGGACAGCCGCTGGCCCCAGCCGGGCGGGCCCTCCTCCTTGTCCTTGTCGCCCTTCTTCTTGCCCTTCTTCTTCATGCCCTGCGACGGGCCGCCCGTCACCTTGTCCGAGTCTACGGCGGCAGGCGCCGCCGCGGCCGCCGCCGCCCCCGCCACGTCGAGGGCCACAGGGCTCGTGTCCGCCTTCGGCAGCATGTAACGCTCGGCGAAGCCCCACACCGTCGTCACGATGTAGTAGATGCATAGCCCCGCCGCCACCTTGTAGAACATCAGCCCGAAGAAGATCATCATGTACATCATGACCTTCTGCTGCATCTCCTGCTGCTCGTCCATCGCCGGCGGCGTCATCATCTTCTGCTGATACATCATCAGCACGATGGCGATGATCGGCAGCACGTTCAGGTACGGCCCCAGGTACAGCATGTTGCCCCAGTCGGCGTCCCGGCTGAGCATCCAGATGCCCCGGCCCCAGTGGATCATCATGTCCGGCGCCGCCAGGTTCGTGATCCACGTCGGCCAGAAACCGCCCAGCCGGAACGTGATGCTCTCGCCCAGCGCGTAGAACAGGCCCAGGAACATCGGCATCTGCAGGAACAGGACCCAGCACGAGCCGGCGGGGTTGACGCCGTGCTTCTTGTACAGCTCCCACTGCGCCAGCGTCAGCTCGTGACGCTGGTCCGGGTCCTTGTACTTCTCCTGCAGCTTCTTCAGCTCCGGCGCCAGCGCCTGCATCTTGAGCGCCATCAGCGCCTGCTTGCGGCTCAGCGGCAGCATCACCAGACGCACCAGCACCGTCAGCAGGATGATGCACACGCCCAGGTTGCCCACCCACAGGTGCAGGAAGTTCAACAGCCAGTGGACGATGTTCGTCACCTGGATCACCAGCCACGTCCAGCCGATCCCCGCGAAGAACACGCCCATGCCGCCCGGCATCTGCCAGTCGATCAGCGTGTTCAGCTTCAGCCCGCCCGTGTAGCGGGCGACCACCTCCGGATCGACCGCCGCCTCGCCACGCAGGTGCCCGAGCAGCAGCGGCTTGACCGGCCCGTTGTACAGGACGTACCTGTGCGTGAACGACTCGCCGGCCTTCTCCAGCGCCTCCGACAGCCCCGTGTTCACGCGGACCGTGATGTCGTCCTCCCAGGCGCCGTGCGTCGCGTCGGCCTCCGGCCCGATCTTGATCTCCAGCGCCAGCTTCGGGCACTCCTTGAGCGTGGCGTCGTACCCGAGGTTGCGGTAGATGATGGCGACGCTCGTCCGCTCCTCGATCAGCCCGGCCTGCTGCTGCAGGTGGGGCGGGATGTACACCGTCTCCGTGTAACCCCCGTCGTAGCTGAGGACCGTCAGCCGGTCCCCGAAGGCCATCACCCCCTTGGTCTTGCCCTTGATCACGCCCCGCTCCAGCGTCGGGCGGGCGCTGGCGAGGAACTTCTGGCTCTTGTTGTCCCTGTCGTCCACGACGATGACGGAGGCGAAGTACTGCACCGCCACGCCGGCGTAGCGGATATAGGTGTTGGTGCTGGGGTTGCGTGTCTGGGCGTCGCCGCCGCCCTTCCACGACACCTTGTTCAGCTCCTGGATGTCGCGGTGGGTGACCCTGCCTTGCTCGTCCTCCAGCGCGATCAGGGCGTTGCGGAAGGTGGTGGCGTACCACTTGCCCTCGACCGGCAGCCCCTTGGCGCCGGTGAGCTGGTAGCGGAACTTCCCGTCGCCCTTGACGTTCGGCCCGCGTGTCACCTGCACCTCCAGCCCCATGTGGTACTCGCCGGGGGCCAGGGTGTATGTTTTCTTGATGATGTAGCCGTCGACCTCCGCCTGGAAGGCCACGAGGTGCCGTTCCGGCTTCGCCTCCTGTTGGACGACGGCCCAGTTGACGCGCCCGAGGGCCTCGGAGGGGTGCTTGTCCGTGGGCGCGTCGGGGTCGAAGTGATACAGGACGTGCGACGGCTCGGCCTGGTTGTCCGCGTCGGGCACCAGGTCGAGGAGCCCCTCGCTGGGCTTGCCGTCCTCGCGCGCCTCCAGGAACTGGTTGAGCGTCACCTGGCGCACGCCGCCGCCGAGCGGGTCGAGCTTGACGAACAGGTGGAAGGGGGAGCCCCTCTTGCGTTCGCCGAGGTCGAGCAGTTTGGCGGCGGGGTTGACCTTGGGGGCGTCGGGGAGGGTGAAGGCGGCGGGCTTGCCGCCGTCGCCCTTCTTCTCGTCCGGGCCGGGCTCGGGCGCGGTGGGCCAGAGGGCGCGGTTGAGCTGCATCCAGCCCACGATGAGCAGGAAGGAGAGGGCGACGAACAAGAGGAAGTTGCCGCCGGGCGGCTCCTGCTGAGTCTGACGAGGCTGCATCGGGTGCGGGTTCCAGCGGTGGTGGGCCGGGGTGACGGTCAACGCCCTTCGCGGAGGCGGTCGCCGAGGAAGTTCTCCAGCTCGGGGACGGCGTAGATCTTCTTGATCGTCGCCTCGATGTCGTACTCGACGCGGCGGTACTTGAGCCCCTCGCTGTCGAGCAGGATGTAGCACGCCCGCGGGTCGCCGTCACGCGGCTGGCCCACGCTCCCGACGTTCACCAGCGTCTTGCGGTGGTCGAGGACGTGCTTGTAGTCGATCTCCTCGGGGCTGTGGAACTGGTAGATGTCGTCCGGCGCCTGCTCGAGGAAGACGCCGGGGACGTGCGTGTGCCCCTGGAAGCAGTAGCGGTCCACCAGCGCGAAGATGCGTTCCATCTTCCTCTGGTTATAGATGTCCTCGGGGAAGACGTATTCGTTGAGCGGGTTGCGTGCCGACCCGTGGACGTACAGGTACGGCCCCTCCTTCACCGAGCGTGGCCGCTCGGCGAGGAACTCCCAGCGCTTCTCGCGGGCGGATTTCGCCTCGGGCGACGACTCGAGGACGCCGCGCGTCCAGAAGATGGCCCGCTCGGCGGGGCCGTTGAACCCCTCGGGGTCGAACATCGCCCCCTGGTCGTGGTTGCCGAGGAGGACCATCTTGCACTTGGACATGACGAGATCGACGCACTCGCGCGGGTTGGGGCCGTAGCCGACGACATCCCCGAGGCAGTAGATCTCGCCGACGCCCTGCTTCTCGATGTCCTTGAGGACCGCCTGCAGCGCCTCGAGGTTGCTGTGGATGTCGCTGATGATCGCCTTCACGCGCGTGGCCCTCCCAGGGGGGGAGCGCCTCGGCAATCTCCTGGCCCCGCTTGGCGGTAATGTGGCGAGCCCCGAACGGACTGCCCCATCCTGCTCAGATTACCCGCCACGGTGATCGGGTGTCAAGAGTCACCGCAGTGTCGTGTCCAAGTCACGGCCTGGCGCGGATGAGGGCCAGGGCTTCCTTCGGGTGGGCGCAGAACCGATACGGCGCGGCCGCCTTGCTCGTCGCCCCGGGCTCGCCCGGCAGGCACGCCGCCGCGTCCCGCAGCGCCGTCCACGGCTGGCTCCCCAGCCGTGGCCCTCGCGGCCAGGGACAGGATGGCCGTGGAGGGGTGGCGCACGCAACTGTCCCCGCCAAGCCAAGATCGACCTGGATGGGGCCCTGCTCGCCTGCGCGCCGGGTAGACTCCCCTTGCCCGCCCCGCCCTCCCCGGTTAGACTCCCCTCCCATATTCCCCCACACGCCCCTTCACAGGCCGAGGGCCTCCCCGTGTCCGTCACGCTCCGCGAGCTCGCCGCCCTCGTCGGCGGCACACCCCACGGCCCCCCCGACAAGGCCGTCTCCGCCGCACGCCCCCTGGCCGACGCCGGCCCCGATGACATCTCCTTCCTCGAATCCGAGAAGCACGCCCGCCTCCTCAAGTCCAGCAAGGCCGGCGTCCTCGTCGTCCCGGAAGCCCTCGCCGCCCCACTCCTCGCCGAGGGCCGCGCCCTCATCGTCGCGCCCGACCCCCTCGCCGCCTTCGCCACCATCTACCTCTCCTTCCGCCCCGCCGCCCCGGCGCCGCCCGTCGGCGTCTCCCCCCACGCCTTCGTCCACCCCACGGCACGCCTCGGCCCCGGCTGCACCGTCATGCCCTTCGCCAACATCGGCGAGGGCTCGGTCATCGGCCCCGGCTCCCACGTCGGCCCCGGGGCCTCCGTCGGCGCCGGCTGCATCATCGGCGCACACGCCACCCTCCACGCCAACTGCGTCCTCTACGACCGCACCGTCCTCGGCGACCGCGTCCTCGTCCACGCCGGCGCGGTCATCGGCGCCGACGGCTTCGGCTTCCGCTTCGAGCAGGGGCGCCACGTCAAGGTGCCCCACCTCGGCCACGTCGAGATCGGAGACGACGTCGAGGTCGGCGCCAACACCACCATCGACCGCGGCACCTTCGGCCCCACACGGATCGCCAACGGCACCAAGATCGACAACCTCGTGCAGATCGGCCACAACTGCTCCCTCGGCCGCCACAACATGATCGTCTCCCAGGCCGGCATCGCCGGCAGCAGCTCCACCGGCAACTACGTCGTCCTCGCCGGGCAGGTCGGCGTCGCCGACCACGTCCACATCGGCGACGGCGCCCAGGTCGGCGCGGGCAGCGGCGTCCCCAGCGACATCCCCGCCGGCCAGAAGTACCTCGGCTACCCCGCCCAGCCCGAACGCATCGCCAAACGCCTCCTCCTCAGCCTGCCGCACCTCCCCGACCTCATCCGCGACGTGCGCACGCTCAAACGCCATTGCGGCCTCAAGGACGAGGGGGACCAGGCCGCATGAGCGCCGCCCCACGGCCCCACGCGCCGCCCCTCGGCATCTTCCGCCCCGACGAGCCCGTCGCCCTCCTCGCCGGCTGGGGCCGCTTCCCCATCGCCTTCGCCGAGAAGGCCCGCGACGCCGGCCTCCGCGTCGTCACCCTGGCCATCAAGGACCACGCCGACCCAGCCCTCGAAACGCTGTCATGGCGTTGTCACTGGGTCGGCCCGTTCCGCATCGGCGCCATGGTCCGCCACGCGAAGGCCGCCGGCGCCTCGCGCGTCGTGATGGCCGGCAAGCTGTTCAAGGCCGACCTGATGTACCGCCCGTGGCGCTGGTGGCACTACACCCCCGATCTGCGCACGGTCATGTGGTACTTCACGCGCCACAAGGGCGACATGCGCGACGACACCGTCCTGCTCAGCGTCATCAAGGAGTTCGGCCGCGACGGCCTGACGTTCGCCTCCGCCCTCGACCTCTGCCCGGAGCTGCTCGTGAAGCCAGGCACGCTGACACGCCGCGGCCCCAGCGCCGCCGAACAGGCCGACATCGACTTCGGCTGGAGGCTCGCCAAGGCGATGGGCGCCCTCGACGTGGGCCAGTCGGTGATGATCAAGGACCGCGTGGCCGTCGCCGTCGAGGCCATCGAGGGCACCGACCGCGCCATCCAGCGCGCCGGCGAGCTGTGCCGAAAGGGCGGCTTCACCGTCGTCAAGGTGGCCAAGCCGGAGCAGGACATGCGCTTCGACGTGCCGACCGTCGGCACCGGCACGGTGGAGGTGATCCACAAGGCCGGCGGCCGCGTCCTCGCCATCGAGGCCGACAGGACCATCGTCCTCGATCAGGCCGACGTGGTGAAGCTCGCCGACCGCCTCGGCATCACCATCGTCGCCCTGCCGGCGGCGTAAAATCCCCATCGGAGGGAACGATCATGACGACGGCCACGGCGGCCGCCCCCGAGGTGCGGCTGATCACCCACAAGGATCTGCCCGAGGACGACGGCACCGTGCCCACCAGCTTCCTGGAGCGGCCGCAGACCAGCCTCCTGACGGGGGCCATGATGCCCTGCCTGCGGCGTCGCTTCCCCGACGGCAAGTTCGCCGTGGGCGCCGACAGCCTCATCTACTGGCGGCTGACGCATCCGCCGACGCGCGGGGCCAGGGCTCCTGACTGGTTCCTCGTGCTGGGTGTGGAGCCGATGCTGAACGGCGAAGTGCGTCGCTCCTACGTGATGTGGGATGAGGTGATCGCGCCACTCCTCGTTGTCGAGTATGTCTCCGGGGACGGCAGCGAGGAGCATGACCGCAGCCCGTACGAGGGAAAGTTCTGGGTCTACGAGAAGGGCATCAAGGCCGCCTACTACGCCATCCACGACGGCTTCCGCGGCACGCTGGAGCTGCACCGGCGCAACGGCGACGAGTACCACGCGGTCCCGCCCAACGAGAGGGGCCGCTTCCCCATCCCGGAGCTGGGGGTCGAGCTGGGCCTGTGGCAGGGCACGGTGGACGGCATCGTCGGATGGTATGTCCGGCCCTGGGAGTCCGCCACGGGAGAGATGCTGCCGTCCTACGACGATGACCGGGCTCGTCTCGGCGAGGCCGAGAGCCTCACCGACGATCTGCGCCGCGAGCTGGCCGAGGAGGCCGAACAGACCCAGCAGGCCCGCCGCGCCGAGGAGCAGGCCCGCCAGCAGGCCGAGCAGGCCAGGCGGGCGGAAGATGAGGCAAAGCAGCAAGCGGAGGAGGCGCGCCGCGCCGAGGAGGAGGCGCGCCGCGCCGAGGAGGAGGCGCGCCGCGCCGAGGAGGAGAGCCGCAAGCAGGCCGACGAGGCACGGCAGAAGGCCGAGCGTCTCGCCGCGCGTTTGCGCGAGCTGGGAATCGACCCCGAAGCGGCCTGACCCGCGTCACTTCTTCGGGCGGATCTTATCGAGCGCCGCCTTGGCCGCCGCAAGCAGCTCCTTGCGTGCCTCGCGGCGCAGGATGCGGTTGATCGCCTCCACCGCCCTGTCCGCCTCGCCGGCCAGACCCTCCTCCGCCATCGCACCCAGCGTCTCCAGCGCCGCCACACGGACCTCGACGTTCAGGTCGTCCACCGCCTTCAACACCGCCACCACCGCCTCCTTGCGCTGCGTGGTGAGGTCGCGGCCCATCCGCCCCAGGCACTGCATCGCTAGGCAGCGGATCACCCGCTCCGAGTCCGTGATCGCCTTGATCAGCGCCGGGATCGCCGGCTTCGCCTCGTTCCCCAACTGCTCCAGCGCCGTCATCGCCGCCAGCCGCAGCCCGTCCGGCGTCTTCTCACCCGTCAGCACCACGCCCAGCGTCTCCGCCGCCTCGCCCGCCTCCTTGCCCAGTTTCCCCAGCGACTCGGCGGCGGCACGCCGCAGCTTGACGTCATTCGCACCCTCCGCCAGCGCCGCCTTCAGCGACCGGACGGCGGCGGGCACCTCGTGCCGCAGGATGCCCAGCGTGACGGCGGCGTCGACCCGCGCCTCCAGATCGCCCTTCGCATCGCCTACCAGCACCTGCAGCTCCGCCTGCGCGTCCTTGGCGTCCTTGGCCATGCGGATGAGGGAGGCCGCCGCCGCCCGCACGACGGCCGGGCTCTTGTCCTTGAGCGCGGTGCCCAGGGCCCCGGCCGCCGCCCGCCCGTCGGGGCCGATGTCGCCCAGCGCCCGCGCCGCCGCCTCGCGGATCGCGTCTACCTTCTCGACGCGCATCGCCCCCACCAGCGCGTTGCGGGCGTCGTCCAGGCGCGGCAATTCGTCCGCCTTGTCCTCCCGCGCGTCGGCGAACGCCTTGGCCACCGCCCTGCCGACGGCCCGCGCGGCGGCGGTACGCACCCCCTCGTCCTTGTCGTTCTGCAGCGACTTGACCAGGGCCGGCACCGCCTTGCGCGTGCGAGAATACCCGATCTGCTCGACGCCGATCATGCCGCGCCGCCGCTCGGCGGGTGTCTTGCCCTCGGTGAGCATCCTCTCCCACTCGGAGTACTTCTTGCCGGCGAATTCCGGCTCGTCATCGTCGGCGCGGGCCGGCCAGGCCGCCGTGAGCGCCACGACCACCGCCACCACCGCCGCGCGCGAGTACATCGGTCCGCCCTCCCCTGTCTTTTCAGTGATGCTATGACGCCGGCCCCGCCCTGGCGAGGCGCCCGCGCACACACGCCCGGCCCCGCCTGCTATCATGGACATCTACAGCCCGCCGCCGGACCGAGGGGCCCCACATGGCCGAGATGCGCCGCTTCCTGCTGGCCGACTTCCTGTGCCTGCTGCTCGTCCTCGGGGTGGCAGCCGGCACGCGTGCCTTCTACCTAATGACGTGCTGCGCCCGCGCCGCCAACAGCGGCCCCCTCCGCGTCCAGGAGCCGGCCATCTGGCCAGGCGGCGTCACCGGCGACAAGCTCCAGCGCGACCTGATCGCCGCCGTCAAGGAAAACGGCTTCCACTGCGAGGCACCCTTCGCCCCCGAGGACGAGGCCACCGCCCACGTCGCCCCCGGATACCCGTACCTCGTCGGCCTCCTCGCCAAGGTGGCGCCCGCCGAGAACCTCGAGACCCTCGTCCGCTGGATCCAGGCCGGCCTGGGCTCCCTCGCCGCCGGCCTGTACTTCCTCTTCGCGCGCCGCGCCTTCCGCTCCCTGGCCGCCGGCACCCTCGCCGGCCTGTTCGCCGCCGTCAACCCCTTCTGGATCATCAGCACCGCGACCATCGACGACGGCACGCTCGCCATCTTCGCCCTGGCCGGCTGCCTGTTCCTCGCCGGCCAGGCCGGCGAGAAGGGCGGGGCGTTCCCCAGCCTGATCCTCGGCCTGGCGCTCGCCGGCCTGGCCCTGGTGCGGGCGTCCTTCCTGCCGTTCAGCTTCGCCGCCATGATCTGGTTCCTCGTGCGCAGCCGCTCGCTCGAGCGAGGCTGGCTCTGCGCCCTGGTGGCGTTCCTGGGGTTCCTCACCGGCCTCGCCCCCTGGACGGTGCGCAACGCCCGCACCCTGAAGGAGCCGCTCCCCGTCGTCAGCAGCGTGTACCTGCACCTGTACATCGGCAACAACCCGCGGGCCGACGGCGGGCCGGCCTCGGAAGACCGCACGTGGAAATATGCCCCCGCCGTGGAGCTGCGTCAGGTCGAGGGGCAGGCCGCCCGCTACGCACGCCTCGGGCCCTACGTCCTCAAAGAGATCCGGGAGTACCCGGTGGCGGCGCTGCTGCGCCGGCTCAATGCCTTCCTCGGCTTCTGGCTGGGTGGGCGCTTCCAGCGCGGCGAATTCGCCGAGGAGACGCCGGTGTTCGCCTCCGCGGAACAGGAGGGGGTGCCGTCCTGGCTCACCGAGCGCTACTCCGGCACGCTGTTCTGGTGGACGCTGACGCTGTCGGGCCTGGCGCTCGTGGGCTGGCGGTGGAGCTACGGCTGGCGCTGGGAGTCGTTCCCGGCCACGCTGGCGATCTTCTTCGTCCCCCTGCCCTACGTGCTGTCGCACTGCGAGGGCCTGAGCGGCCCGCGTCTGCCGCTGGACGGCGTGCTGATGTGCTACGCGGCTTTCGTGATCGCCGCGCTACTCCCGGGCAGCACGCTGCTCTCGGCGGATCAGGCCGGCCCGCCCCCCGAGAAAGAGGAGGGATGAGCGCGAGTATCCGTTCGGGCGGGGGTTGCCCTCGCCCCTGATGGGGTCGGATGGACGCCTATCGGTGAAGGGAACGAACCTCAGCGTGCGGACACCCCGGATGGAGGCGCATGGACGCCCATCAGTGAAGGAAACGAACCACGGAAACGAACTTCCACGCCGCAAATGCAGGCATCATCACGACTTGAGGAAGTTCGTTTCCCTGACCCCCTCACACCCCCCCGCGCGACGGAAACGAATCGCCCGGCGCTCGGGCGCGCATCTGCGCATGATCCTGAGGTGGTGACGCCGCGCGGGCCGGGCCGGGGGCGTCAGCCGCGTCAGCCCCGGCGATCCAGATCTTCCGATGCCGCGCCCGCCCCTCCTGCGTACCCCCCGCCTTTGAACCAGGCCATCCCGGTGTCACTTCAGGGGCCGAACGGTTACGAGGGATGAATCCAGGCGGGTCGTCGCCTGTTCTCTTTCATCCCTCATCCCTCATCCTTTCTGGTGAGGTGATGAGCCGCGCCGCCCGCCCCCGCGTGATGTAACTCCACGCCCACTGGAACAGCACCAGCACGCGGTTCTCGAACGCGATCAGGTACAGCAGATGCACGAACAGCCACGCCAGCCACGCCGGGTAGCCCGATAGCCGCAGCCACCCCAGGTCCGCCACCGCCGCCGCCCGCCCGATGGTCGCCATATTGCCCTGGTCCTTGTAGCGGAACGGCCCCGGGGGCGTGCCGCCCTCGACACGCTTGCGGATCATCTCCGCGGCGTAGGCCCCCTGCTGCATCGCCACGGGGGCGACGCCCGGCAGCGGCTTGCCGTCCTGGTGCGGGTAGTTCGCCATGTCGCCGATACAGAACACCTCCGGGTGGCCCGGCAGCGTGCAGTCCGCCAGCACCTCGATCCGCCCCGCGCGGTCCAGCTTCGCCCCGGACGCCTGGGCCAGCGCCGCCGCCAGGGGCGACGCCTGCACGCCCGCGCCCCACAGCACCGTGTGCGCCGCGATCACCTCCTCCACCCCGCCGCTCTTGACCGTCACCGCCCCCGGCGCCAGGGCCGTCACGGCGGTGTTGACGCGCACCGTCACCCCCAGCGACGCCAGCGACTTCACCGCGCTCGCCGACAGCGATTCCGGGTACGTCCCCAGGATGCGGCCCGCCGCCTCCAGCAGAAACACCCGGGCCTTCGCCGGGTCGCTGCGGCGGAAGTTGCCGCGCAGCGTGTGGTGCGCCAGCTCGCCCACCGCGCCGGCCAGCTCCACCCCCGTCGGCCCGCCGCCCACCACCACGAACGTCAAGAGCGCCTGCCGCAGGAGCGGGTCGTCGGTGCGTTCGGCCTGCTCGAACGCCGTCAGCACCTTGCGGCGCATCGTCGTGGCGTCCTCGATGGTCTTGAGCCCCGGCGCGACGGCCTCCCACTCGGGGTGCCCGAAGTAGTGGTGCCGCGCCCCCGCCGCCACGATCAGCGAGTCGTAGGGGGCGCGCCCGTCGGCGAGGATCACCTCCTTCGCCGCCAGGTCGAAGCCGCTCACCTCGGCGAGCAGCACCGTGGCGTTGCGCTGGCGGCGGAGCACGGCCCGGAGGGGGGCGGCGATGTTGGCCGGCGACAGCCCGCCGGTGGCGACCTGATACAGGAGCGGCTGGAAGAGGTGGAAGTTGCGGCGGTCGAGGAGGGTGACCTCGACGGGGGCTTTGTTGAGGGCCTGGGCGGCGTACAGGCCGCCGAAGCCCCCGCCGACGATGACGACGCGGTGAGGCACGGTGGGACGCTCCGGGTGCGGCGACAGCCGGCATCCTACGCGGAGGGCGTCCGTGCGGCAGGGCCGCGGCGCAGGTCGCGGGCGTAGAGCGCCAGGTTCGCCAGCCGGTCGCCGAAGTGCGCGTAAGTCAGGCGCGGCCGGACGGCCTCCCCCAGGGCCCGCCCGCCGACGGCGACGGACGCGCCCACACGCGCCGCATCGGCGTGCAGCGTGGCGTAACCGGCGACGAACGCCTCGGCGTCCGGCAGATGGCTACACGACAGCCACACCAGGCGCGGGCGGCGTTCGCGGACGGCGCGGCAGAGGGAGGGCCACGGCGTGTTCGGGCCGATGTTCTCGGCGGCCCACCCGGCCTCGATCAGCGTCATCTCGACCAGGAGGTTGGCCAGCTGGTAATGGTCGCCCTCGGCGCCGCCGCCCAGCGCCAGCGGCGCGTCGGCGCCCGGACGCGGCAGGCCCAGCCGCAAGGCCAGCACGGCCGACAGGCACGCCTGCGTCGCCCGGTGCTCCTCGTACACGTCGATCTTCTTCGTCGCCCAGCCGTGGCCGATGTGGGCCATCGCCGGCGAGACGAGCCGATCCCCGATCTCCGCCATCGTCATCCCGCAGTGCCGGCCGTCGCGCAGCGCCGCGTACGCCGCGTCGTGATCACCGGCCAGCATCGCCGCGTGCAGCCGGCCCTCCAGCTCGTCCACGGCCGCGGGCGCCCGCAGCGGCAGGCCGCGCTCCCGCGCCACGCGCAGCAGGTCGGCCCTGCGGATCTTGCGGTGCCGGCCCGCCGTCCGCTCCGCCGGCAGCACGCCCTGATCGACCCAGCGCTTGACCGTGGACTCCCCGACGCCGAGCATCTCGGCGGCCTCACGCGAGCCCAGCAGCCTTCTTTCGTCACTCATGCATATCGTCCAAAGCGTCCAATCCATCCACGGTAGTATAGCCGACAGCCCTTCTGCCCTCCAGTGCAATCCGCAGATTCGCCGGGAATTCGCAGACTCTCTTGACACGAGGGGCGGAGTGCCTACACTGAGTGTGGACGATTTGGACGATTTATGGGGGAGGTGTGCCGTGGAGAAGCAGGGCGACAAGGGCGTGCCGTATCACGTCGAGCACGAGACGTTCCGGGAGCGTGGCGCGGAGCAGATGTACGGGCCCCGGGCGGCGTCGGCGGACGACTTCGCGGGCACGCACATGCCGGACGACGTGACGCGCGACCTGGCCAAGCGGATGCACTACGCCGCGTGGCGTTCCGCGAAGGCCGCGAATGACAGCGGGCGGGCGTTCTGGCGGTCGGCGCATCTGAGCCTGCGTGACCGGATCGTGCTGGGCAACCGCAAGCTGATCTACCGGGCGGTGCGGCGGTGGTCGCCGCCGGCGGGTCATGCGGACGACATGGCGGGGGACTGCCACCTGGTCCTGATCCAGGCGGTGACGGCGTACAACCCCTGGATGGGGGTGCGGTTCAGCACCTACGCCTTCACGTGCCTGATGCGGGCGCTGTCGCGGATGTCGCAGAAGAGGGCGGCGGACCGGCTGGCGCGGTGGCTGCCCCTGGATTCGCTCCCCGACGGCGGGCCGAGCGAGGGGGACACCCCGCGGGAGCCCGGCGGCCTGCCGCCGGTGGACGAGCTGCTGCGCGAGGGGCACGAGCTGCTGTCGTGCCGCGAGAAGCGGGTGATCCGGCGGCGGTTCCGGCTGGACGAGGGGGGCCGCGGCGGGACGCTGGAGCAGGTGGGGCGTGAGATGGGGCTGTCGAAGGAGAGGGTGCGGCAGATGCAGGAGAGCGCGTTGGTGAAGATGAGGGCGGCGCTGGGGGCGGGGTGAATCCTGGCGGGGGAGGTTTGACGGAGCGGCGGCCGGGTGATATCCCAATCTCCTACCTGCCAGCGGCCGAAATCAACCTCTCCGGGGACAGCACCCACATGACCGATCAGATCAAGGGGCCGGGCGGCGTTTCCGACCGCCCCCTCGGCGGCGACGGCTCCTTGAGCCTGCCCGGCGCCGACGCCCCGCCGGCCAACGCGTACCTCCTGCTGTACGCCGGCTTCATGGCCATCCTCGCCGCAGGCGTCGGCTTCGCCATCCGCGGCGGCATCCTCGACGACTGGGGCCGTGACTTCGGCCTCGGCAACAAGGAGCTGGGCGACATCAACGGCGCCGGCTTCACCAGCTTCTGCTTCGGGATCATCATCGGCGGCGTCATCGCCGACAAGATCGGCTACGGCAAACTGGTCATCGCGGCGTTCCTCTTCCACGTCAGCTCGGCCGTCATCACCTTCCTCGCCCAGAAGGGCATGGACCCCAAGCTCGTCTACAGCCTCCTCTTCTGGGGCACGTTCCTCTTCGGACTGGCCAACGGCACGCTTGAGGCCGTCGCCAACCCGCTCGTCGCCACCCTCTTCCCCAAGAACCGCACCCACTACCTGAACATCCTCCACGCCTCCTGGCCGCTCGGCCTCGTCCTCGGCGGCGTGGTCGGCTGGGTGCTGGGCGAGCAGCTCAAGTGGGACTGGAAGTCGCAGCTCGGCCTGTTCCTCGTGCCCACGGCCATCTACGGCCTGATGTTCCTGGGCCAGCCGATGCCCAAGTCGGAGGCGTCCAAGTCGGGCCTGAGCCTGGGCGACATGTTCAAGGACGTGGGCATCCTCGGCGCCCTCGCCGTGTGCTTCCTACTGGCCCTGTTCTTCATGGGGATCTTCGACCCCCTCCTCGCCCCCAAGGACGCCTCCGACGCGGCCGCCGTCGCCAACGCCAAGCTGATCAGCCAGATCATCGGCTACGGCATCGGCGCCGTGCTGCTCATCGCGGTCGCGCTCCTCACCAACTTCTCGTTCGGGTCGTTCCTGCTGTTCGTCCTGTTCATCACCCACGCCCTGGTCGGCGCCGTCGAGCTGGGCACCGACGGCTGGATCCAGAACATCACGGGCAACATCCTCACCTCCGAGCAGGGCAAGATCCTGTTCGTATGGACCTCGCTCATCATGTTCGGCCTGCGCTTCTGCGCCGACTTCATCGAGAAGAAGATGGGCCTGTCCCCCGTCGCCCTGCTGCTGGTCTGCTCCGTGCTGGCGGCCGGCGGCCTGCTGCTCAGTAGCCAGATGAACTCGTTCCTGATGGCGATGGCGGCCCTCGCGGTCTACGCCGTCGGCAAGACGTTCTTCTGGCCGACGATGCTGGCCGTCGCCAGCGACCGGTTCCCCCGGACGGGGGCCATCGCCATCAGCATCATGGGCGGCATCGGCATGCTGTCGGCCGGCCTGATCGGCTCGGCGGGCCTCGGCTACGCCAAGGACCGCTTCGCCGGCGAGGCGTTGAAGGCCGAGAGCCCGGCCCTGTTCGAGAAGTACAAGGCCGAGGCCCCGGCGGACTTCATGGGGCAGGGCAAGGTGGACCGCATCGACGCCAAGAAGCTGGGCGACATCGCCAAGAAGGTGAAGGCGGAGCGCGAGCGCCTGGAGAAGGAGGGCAAGCCGACCGCTGACGCGGTCAACTCCCTGTCGGCCGACGAGAAGGCCGTGTTCGAGGCCAGCATCGCCGGCGACCGCAAGACGCTCATCGCCGACGCCGCCATCCCGGCGACGATGGCCGTCCTGTACCTGCTCATGCTCCTCTACTTCATGTCCATCGGCGGATACAAGCCGCTGAACATCGACGGGACGCCCAAGGAAGGGCATTGACCGCCCGGTGAACGCACGCAGGGCCGGCCCGCGCCGAGGCGCGGGCCGGCCCTCTTCATTCATCCGCCCAACGTGCCCTACCCGGGGACGTGACCCGCCGGCACGCTCAGCTCACGCGCCGTCAGGGCCAAAGCCACCCACGACAGGCCGCCCACGATCAGATCGACGCCGATGAACACCCCGATCACGACGAGCGACTCCGGCCAGCCGGCCACGATCAGCCCGCCCAGGAGCAGGCTCACCAGGCCGCCCAGCAGCATCATCAGCCACCCGGTGAAACGCCGGTGCATGAACGACAGCAGCACCCGCGCGACCCCGCCGAGGAGGACGGCGAAGCCGAGCATCAGGGTGAACACCGCCGCCCCAAGCACCGGCCTCGTCATCAGCGCCACGCCCGCCGCCACGTACAGCGCCCCGAGCAGCACGCCGAGCATCGCCCCGCCCCAGTCGCGGTGGTGGTAGGCGTGCGCCCATTGCGCCACCGCGCCCACCAGCAGGAGGACGCCGAAGAACTCCATCGCCACCACCGTCGTCGCCAGAGGCGCCGCCAGTGCCACCACCCCCATGACGATCAGCAGGAGGCCGAAGGCGAGAAACCACCCCCAGTTGTCCGCGACACGTTGCACGCTCATGGCAGTCCCTCCCCAACGAGGGAGATGGCTGAGCAAACCCCATGCCGCCGCGGCGGTTTCAGGCAGCGCTCGCCCACCGGGGCGTGGCGGCCCGGGCCGGGACGTGGTAGGATGGTGCTGCCTCGCACTCGATCTCGAGGTCTCGTATCTCGACGCGTGCCGGCGCAGGCGCCTCGAGGAGGCGATCGGCTGACCCCGTGGAAAACGGGCGATCGCGCGTCCTGGCACCGCGGGCGGCTTCAATACGCCTTCAGCACCGCGTCCGCCGTCTGCGTCGTGCTGACGTCGTCGTTGTCCGCCAACGCCGCCAGGCACTGCTTGAACCGCCGCGATGACAGCGTCAGGTAGTGCTTGCCCACGGCCTCGTCGCCCGCCTGCGGCGAGTCCAGCCGCGCCAGCACGCACGCCGATGAGTACAGCTCGCACGCCGCGTCGGCGATACGCTCCTGCACGTACTGCTTGAACAGGATCGACTCCCTGTGCGTAAACAGCGCACCCCGCACGGCCACGGCGAAATCGCGCACCCGCGTCCCCAGCTCGCGGGCGAAGCCGGACAGGGAGGGGTCGCGCACCGGCACCGCCGGGATGCGGAAGTGATCCAGCACCACGCCGACGCCGAAGTTCCAGAGCGTGCCGAAGCCTGTGAAGGGGTTCGCCGCCGCGTTCTTCACCTTCAAAAGCGAGTCCGCCAGCGGCTTGATGCCGACCATCGCGATGAACGCACGGAGCACATCGTTGGCCCCCTCGCCGACGAGGTTCAGCCGCGCGTCGCGCATCCAGCGCTCATACGGCTCGTCCATGAAGAAGCCCTTGCCGCCCTGCACCTGGAGGCAGTCGTTGACGATCTTCCACAGGGCGTCGGTGGACCACACCTTGAGGATGGCCGTCTCCAGCATGAAGTCCTCGGACCCCTTGTCGATGAAGCCGGCGCACTGGGCGGTGGTGGCCTCCATCGCGTAGGCGTGGGCCGCCATCCACGCGATCTTCTTCTTCACCAGCTCGAACTCGGCGAGGGGCTGGTCGAACTGCACGCGCTTCTTGGCGTGCTTGACCGTCGCCTCGACGCACGCCTTGGCCACGCCCGTGCAGCAGGCGCCGAACGTCGTCCGGCCGAAGTCCAGCACGGTGAGGGCGATCCGCAGGCCCTTGCCCACCTGCCAGAGGACGTTCTCCTTCGGGACATACATGTTCTCGAACGCGATCTTGCCCGTGGCCGTGCCGCGGATCGAGTTCTTCGCCATGCGCGGGTCGAGGACCTTGAAGCCGGGCATGTCCGGCGTGACGAGGAACGCCGTGATCTCCTTCTTCTTGTTCACGCCGCCGGCCAGGCCGGGTGTGCGGGCCATCACCGTCAGCACGTCGGCGATGCCGCCGTTGGTGATCCACTTCTTGCCGCCGTTGAGGAGGAACCCCTTGCCGTCCTCGGTCGGGGTGGCCGTCGTCTGCACGTTGCTCGCGTCGGACCCCGCCTCCTGCTCGGTGAGGGCGAACGCGCCGAGCTTCTTGCCGCTGCACAGGTCGGGCAGCCAGCGCTGCTGCTGCTCCGGCGTGCCGAAGAGGATGAGGGAGCGGATGCCGATGGAGTGGTGGGCGTTGACGAAGACGCCCGTGGAGGCGCAATGGCCGCCGATCACCTCCATGATCTTCGTGTACGCCAGCTGCCCGAAGGAGCGTCCGCCGGACGCCGTCGGCGCGGTCATGCCGAGGACGCCGATGCGGCCCAGGCCGTCGATGACGGATTGGGGGATGAGGGCGTCGCGGTCGATGGCGGCGGCGTCGATGCCGGTGCGGCAGAACTCACGCACCTCCTCGATGGCCTTCGCCGTGGCCGCCTGCTCGTCGGGCCTCAGCTCGGGGTAGGGGAAGAGGAGGGGGGAGTTGAACTGCCCGAAGTAGAGCGCCTTGGCGAAGCCGAGCGACTGGGGGCCGGAGAACAGCAGCTCCTCGGCGTGCTTCTTCTGCTGCTCGACCTGCGCGGCGGATAGGGCCATGAGGCGCTCCGGAGAGGTGACGGGCTTCCTCATTTTATCCGCCGGGGAGCGCACCCGTCCAGCGGCGGCCCTTGCACTGGCGCCTGGCGTGAGTTAGAAGAGAGTGTACAGTCATTCCAATCCGGGGGGTCGAGGCGATGCAAGCGGCGAAGCTGATCCCGATCGTCATCATCGGCGGCATCCTGTTGCTGGCCGGCGTTTTCTTCTTCGTGCCGAGCGTACGCCCCGGCTTCGTCCAGAAGTGGTTCGAGGCGGCCAAGGGCTTCACGCCCGCCAAGTCGCCCGAGGACGCCCTCGAGAAGTTCAAACTCGCCATCGAGAAGGGCGACTACGAGGCGGCCAAGCTCTACCTCACCGGCCCCTACGCCGAGTACTTCGACAAGGGCCGCGCCGACGCGCTCGAGCTGCGTAATGCGATCGTCGACCTGCGGGCCGTCGCCAAGGACTTCGGCGTGCAGTCCGACGAGGTGGACCTCATGCTCTACTGGCTCGACCCCTTCCCCGCATTCAAGTACACGATCGGGGCCAAGTCGGAGAAGTCCGCCGCGGTGACCATCCACTGGGACGAGGACCGCCGCCGCTTCCGCGACGACCAGGTCAAGCACACCTACAAGATCAAGCCGCTGATGCTCCACTCGCTGCTGCCCACCGGCACCGCCGTCCCGCTGAACCTCGTCGGCACGGTCAAGGAGGAGAACGGCGTGTGGAAGATCGAGCTGCCGGCGCAGAGCGGCGCCGGCCTGACCGCCCGGAACATGAGCGACTGCGTCGAGGCGCTGCGGAAGAGCGGCACGAACTACCGCAACGCCCTGATCGACGTGAAGACCAAGATCAAGAACGACGCCGAGGTGAAGATCAAGGCCAACTTCGAGCGGGAGTTCCGCACCAACCTGGAGAAGGCCACCTGACCCACGCTCAGCCGCGCATCTTCTTCACCGCGGCCGACACGTCGTCGCCCAGCGCCTTGAGGCCCTTGGCCTTGAGCTGCTTCATCGCCGTGCCGGTCGCCTGGCCGTCGCTCTTCGCCGCCTTGACCGCGTCGGCCACGTCCGCCAGCGCCGCCACGATCTCGTCCACGGACATCGTCGCCGGCAGCAGTGATTGCAGCAGCGCGTTCTCCGTCATGAGCTTGGCGTGCGCCTCGCCCACGGTGCCGCGCTGCTCCATCAGGCCCATCGTCTCCTGGTTGCCGAGCATCGTCTTGCGGATGATCTTCTCGACCTCGTCGTCGGTGGGCTTCTTGCCGCTGCGGGCCTCCGCCGTGCCCGCGTCGCCCAGCACGACCTGAAGCACCGCCATCTCGGTGGGCTTGCCCGCCCTGCGGCACTCGGTCAGCTTCGCCTTCAGCGTCTCCAGCAGCGTCATGATCCACCTCCTCCAGGGCATCCTATGGGAGCGACGCCCGCCGGGTGAGGTTCACGCCGCCGCCCGCTTCACGCCCTCGGCCAGCGCCAGCACCGCCTCCGCCGCACGCTCGCACGCCCCCGGCTCCACCACCCTCGACTTCAGAGCCGCCAGCTCACGCCGCAGCCCCTCGTAGCCCGCCGGGTCGTCCAGCCAGCGCAGCACGTCGCCCGCGAGCTGCGGCGCGAAGCACCGCGTCCCCCAGTACTCGGGGTACAGCATCCGGTCCGCCAGCAGGTTGACGAGCGTGATGTACTTGGCGGCCATCAGCAGCCGGGCGATACGCACGCTGAGCCAGCCGGCCCTGTACGCGATGGTGGCCGGCTTCGTCCGGTACAGCATCTCCAGGCTCACCGAGCCGGACACCGCCATGACGCTGTGCACCAGCTCGATCACCTCAGGCGTCCGCCCGTGATGCACCTCGATGGGAAATGGCACCCCCCGCGTCTCGCCGCGCACGCGCTCCGCCTGCGCCGGCTTCAGGCACGCCACCACGAAGCGCGTGTCCGGCCGCCTCGCGTGGACCATCGCGGCGGCCTTCATGAGCGAGGGCAGGTTCCGGGTGATCTCGCCTTCGCGCGACCCCGGCAGGATGCCGATGGGGATGCCGGGGCGGGCCCGCTGAGCGGCCATGAACTCGGCGTCCAGCCTCTGGGCGGCGAGGTCGTCGAAGAACGGGTGGCCGATGAAGCGTGAATTGATGCCGCGATCGCGGAACCAGACGTCCTCGAACGGCAGGCACGCCAGCACCTGGTCGGTGAGGCGGCGCATCTTGTCCGCCCGCCACGTCGCCCACGCCCAGATCTGCGGCGGGACGAAGTACGTCACCGGGATGCCGTGCTTCTTGGCGCAGCCCGCCAGCCACCAGTGGAAGCCGGGGTAGTCGATCATCACGAGGCCATCGGGCTTCTCCTTCCTGAAGCACTCGCGGGACAGGTTCAGCACGCGCCACAGCATCGGCAGCGCCGCCAGGACGGGCATGATCCCGTGCAGCGCCGAGTCGGCCAGCGGGTACAGCAGACGCACCCCCGCCCCGCGCATCTTGTCGCCGCCGAGGCCGACGAGGTCGGTGTCCGGCCTGCGTCGGCGCAGCTCGCGGGCGAGGTTGGCCCCGTGCAGGTCGCCCGACGGCTCGCCGGCGCTGAGGAATATCCGCATGGCCTTCCTGGCCTCCCTGGGCTCGCGAAGGGCCGCATCGTACCGGCCCGCCCCGCCCCGACGCAATAGGACAAGATCGGGGATCGGGGATGGATGAACACCGGGAGCCACGCCATGACACGCCTCGCTTGCCTGCTCGCCCTCGCCTGCGCCGCCACCGCCGCCGCCCATGACTTCTGGCTGGAGCCGTCCGACCCGCGCCCGAAGGCCGGCGCCGAGGTCAAGCTCCATCTGCACGTCGGCGACGGCTTCGCCACCGAGGGCGAGAAGGCCCTGACGCGCGAGGGCACGCCGAGCTTCGACGCCTGGCTCGCCGGCGTCAAGATCTCGCTCATGCCGGAGGCCAGGGCCCTGCCCGCCGCACGCCTGAAGCCGGCGAAGGAGGGGACGTGCCTCGTCGCGCTGGAGCGGTCGCCGCGCCTCATCACCCTGGAGGCCGACAAGTTCCGCCGTTACCTGGGGGAGGAGTCGCTCGTCCACATCCTGGCCGAGCGCAAGAAGCGTGGCGAGGACGCCAACCCCGGCCGCGAGCGGTACGGGCGCGGCATCAAGCTCCTCCTCCGCGCCGGCGCCGGCGATGACGGCTGGAAGCGGGTGGTCGGCCACAAGCTGGAGATCGTCCCCCGCGCCGACCCGACGGGCAAGAAGGCCGGCGACACGCTGCGCGTCGCGGTCCTGTTCGGCGGCAAGCCCCTGCCGGACGCGACGCTGACGGCGTACTCCCGGCAAGGGGAGAAGGTGACGACGGGGCGGGTCAAGCTGTCGAAGGGCGGCGAGGCCGACGTGGCGCTGGCCGGCGGATTCACCCTGCTGCGGCTCGTCCACATGTGGCGGGCCGACGGCAAGGAGGCCGACTGGGAGAGCGCCTGGGCGGCCCTGTCGTTCGACGTGCCGCCGGCCCGCTGACGATCTTCGCCCAGGATTCTCCCTTCCCTCGCCCTCCACACCCGCCTCCCTTCAAAGAATGAAAGGACGGGGTGGACGGCGGGTGTAACGAGGATCTCGGTCAAACTGATCGTTATTCCGAACGCCGCCGGTCGTTTCCCCTGTGGACGGATCGAGCCCAGTTCGGGACGGAGGGCGGGCGATGTTGCGGATCTTGACAGTCGGCGTCGCGGCGGTGCTGCTGGTCACCTCGGTGGCACTGACCCTGAACACGTCGGCCGGCGAGCCCACGCCCAGGGTGGAGCATCGGCCCGCATCCATCCAGGGCCGCGTCACCCTGGACGGCCAGCCGCTCCCGTTCGGCATGGTCCACCTGCACGTCGAGCGTGGCCCGATCCTCCACGCCCACATCCACCAGGGCCAATTCGAGGTGCCGCACATCCCCGCCGGGAAGGTCCGCGTGGCGGTCCACGCCCCGCCGATGGTGCCCTTCGGCCTACCCAGCAAGGAAAACCCCGCCCCGCCGCGGATGACCCAGTTCCCCTCCAAGTACCTCCAGCCGGAGACCTCCGGCCTCCGCGGCGACCTGCGTGAGGGCGCCCAGGAGGTCACGCTGTCGCTCAAGTCGGAGAGCTGACGCCCCTCTCCGCCCGTGGCACGCCCGCCTACAATCCCTTCCTCGCACCCCACGCCGAGGAAGGGCCCCGCCGATGACCCCCCTGTGCCTCATCCTGCTCCCGCTGCTCGCCCTCGCCGCCCTCCCCGAGCCCGACAAGCTCCCCATCATCAAGGGCCTCCCCGACCCCCTCGTCATGCGCGACGGGACGAAGGTCGAGACCGCCGAGGCCTGGAACGCCAGACGTGCCCCCGAGCTGCGCGGGTTGTTCCAGCACTACATGTACGGCGTCCTCCCGCCGGCGCCGAAGAAGATCACGGCCAAGGTCCTGCACGAGGACAGGAAGGCCCTCGACGGCAAGGCCCACCTCGTGGAGTACGCCGTCCACGTCGCCCCAGAGCCGGCCCCGCCGATCTATCTGCTCGTCGTCCTGCCTTCCGGCCCCGGCCCGCACCCGGTCTTCGTCGGCCCCAACTTCTCCGGCAACCACGCGGCGTTCGACGACAAGGGCATCCGCCTGCCGACGGCGTGGATGCCGCCCCGCTACCCCGGCGTGAAGGGCAACAAGGCCACGGACGAGGGCCGCGGCAAGGCGAAGGACACCTGGGCCATCGACGACGCCGTCGCCCGAGGGTACGGGGTGGCGACGTTCTACTCCGGCGACGTGGACCCCGACCGCAAGGAGGAGCGTGGCGGGCTGAAGCCGTTCATCGACCCCGACGGCAAGGCGGGCACCATCGCCGCCTGGGCCTGGGGGGTGCATCGGGCCGTCGATCACCTGCTTTCGCTGCCGGCGGTGGATAAGAAGCGTGTCATCGCCGTGGGGCACTCGCGGCTCGGCAAGACGGTGTTGCTGGCCGGGGCGTTCGACACCCGCATCGCCATGGCGATTCCGCTCCAGGCCGGCTGCGGCGGCACGGCGCCGAGCCGGGTGTCAAAAGACGCCGGCAAGGTCGAGCGCCTGGCCGACATCAACAAAAACTTCCCGCACTGGTTCAACGAGAACTTCAAGAAGTTCAACGACGCCACGGAGAAGATCCCCTTCGACCAGCACTGCCTGGCGGCGCTGATGGCCCCGCGTCCGGTGCTGTACCCCAACGCCGTCAAGGACGTGTGGGCCAACCCGGACGGGCAATTCGAGATGCTGGCCGCCGCCGACCCCGTGTACCGCAAGCTCGGTGTCGAGGGCCTGGCGTCGAAGGACAGGCCCGCCGTCGGCAAGTTGTCGGCTGGCCGCCTGGGCTACTGGATCCGGCCCGGCGACCACAAGATGACGCGGGACGACTGGAAGGTGTTCCTCGACTACGCCGACATCCACCTCGGCAAGCCCGGCAAGAAGACGGCGGCGAAGACGCGCCGGCTGCTGCTCGTCGGGCAGGGCCCCGACGGCCACCCGAAGAACACGCACGAGTACCTGGCCGGGCTGAAGATCCTCCAGGAGGAGTTTTCTGCCGTCGAGGGCGTGAAGGTCGATCTCGTGCAGGCGGACGGCGCGTGGAAGGAGGGGCCGGAGCTGATCGGGCGGGCCGACGCCGCCGTCCTCTTCCTGGCCGAGGGCGCCGCGTGGCTGGACGCGGTGCCGGCGCGGCGCGAGGCGCTGGCGGCGATGCTGGGGCGGGGCGGCGGGCTGGTGGTCATCCACTGGGCGATGGGCGCCCGCAAGGCGGAGCCGGTCAAGGCGTTCGTGGAGCTGGCCGGCGGCTGTCACGGCGGTCCTGATCGGAAGTACGTCGTCACCGAGACGACGCTCACCGTCGCGGACGGGGATCATCCGGTGACGCGGGGGATGAAGGGCTTCAAGATCAAGGACGAGTTCTACTACCGGCTGAAGCTGGCGCCGGGTGTGACGCCGCTGTTGAAGGCGGAGATCGAGGGCGAGGCGAACACGGTCGCGTGGGCGTACATGCCGGGGCCGGGGCGGGGCAGGGCATTCGGCTTCTCGGGCCTGCACTTCCACGAGAACTGGAAGCGTGCCCCGTACCGGAAGCTTCTGACGCAGGCGGTGACGTGGGCTATGGGTGAGTGAAGAGAAGGCATACCACGAAATACACGGAAGACACGAAAGGAAGACAAAGCAGGAGAGGCAAGGAGGCAGAAGAAGGTCGGCGGCTGTCTTCCTGCTTGATACCTGCTTTGCTTCTTTGTCTTCTTTTTCGTGTCTTCCGTGTATTTCGTGGTATGACTCTTCTCCCTTTGGAGGTGACGATGACCGACACGCCGAAGATCGCGCGGGGCTACCGATTCGCCGGCCTGCACTGCGGCATCCGCGCCGACAAGGGCCGCTCCGACCTCGCGGTCGTGGTCAGCGAGCGGCCGGCGTCCGCCGCCGGGGCGTTCACCCAGAACCGCGTCCGCGCCGCCCCCGTCCGCGTCTGCCAGGAGCGTCTGCCCCGCGCCGACGCACGTGGGGTCGTCATTTGCAGCGGCAACGCCAACGCCTGCACCGGCCAGCGCGGCCTCGACGACGCCCGCCGGATGTGCGCCGCCGCAGCCGAAGTGCTCCACTGCCCCGCCGAAGAGCTCCTCGTCTGCTCGACGGGCGTCATCGGACGGCACCTGCCGATGGACGCCGTCGAACCGGGCATCCGCCTCGCCGTGCCGGCGGCGGAGGCGAGTGTGGCGGGTCTGGACCGCCTGGCGCGGGCCATCATGACCACCGACACCGTGCCCAAGGTGTCCACCCGCGAGGTGGAGATCGCCGGACACACGGTGACGCTCACCGGCGTGGCCAAGGGGGCGGCCATGATCGGGCCGAACATGGCGACGATGCTGGCGTTCGTCTTCGCGGACGCCGACGTGGCGCCGGACGACCTCGCCGTAATCGCCCGCCGCTCGGCCCACCACACGTTCAACTGCGTCCGCGTCGAGGGCCACACCAGCACGAATGACACGCTGCTGATGCTGGCGAACGGGGCGGCAGGCACGGGCCGGCTGCACGGCGCCGATGTGGCGAAGTTCGCCGGGGCGGCGGAGGCGGTGTGCGGCGAGCTGGCCCGCATGATCGCCGCCGACGCCGAGGGGGCGCAGCACCTCGTCACCATCGACGTGGAGGGCCTGCGCGACGATTCCGAGGCCTACCGCGTGGCGTGCGCCGTGGCCGACAGCCCCCTGTGCAAGACGGCCATCTTCGGCGGCGACCCCAACTGGGGCCGCTTCGTGTCGGCGGCGGGCTACGCAGGGGTGCCGTTCGAGGAGGAGCAGCTCTCGCTGTGGCTGGGCGACATGCTGCTGTACGAGGGGGGCGTGCCGCGGCCGTTCGACGCCGCCGCCGCGTCTTCTTACTTGAAGAAGAACCGCTCGGTGCATCTGCGTCTGCGGTTCACGCTGGGCGCCGGGCGGGCGACGGTGTGGACGTGCGACCTGACGCACGAGTACGTCACCCTGAACGCCGACTACACGACATGATCCTCCCCCCTTGGGCCTACCCCGCCGCCCTGGCGGCCGTGTGCGTGGCCTTCCTGCCGCTGGCCCTGGCGCCGTTCGTCGTCAGGCCACGCGGGCCGCTGAGGCATCGGTATCACCTGGGGATGCTGGCGCTGGCGCTGCCGGGGCCGCTGCTGGCGCTACTCTTCGCCATCATGGGGCTGGTGGAGACGCCGACCTCGGCGTCGGATGAGCTGACATACATGGCCGCGCTGGGGATCAGCGCGGGCGTGGGCCTGCCGCTGTGCTGGGAGGTGCTGCGCTTCGGCTTCGCGACGACGCCGGAAGGGCTGGAGGCCGTGTCACCCTGGCGGGGGCGGTGGTTCATCCCGTGGGGGGAGATCGACGCGGTGTCCTACGGCTTCGGGTGGTTCGCGGTGGAGTCACGGACGCGCGGCACGTTCCGCATCCCGCTCATGGCGACGAACCTCGACGGGTTCCTGGCGGCGTGTGAGGGGCGCCTGAAGGTCGAGCAGCTCACGCGGGCGATCCGGGGCTACACGGGGGTGGGCCGGCGGTTCCCCGGCACGGAGGCGCCCCGCGTCCTGGGCCGGGGCGATTTGCGGCGGTGGAACGAGGGGCCAGCTCAGAGGCCGTCCGATGAAATCCGGCCTCCCCGGCCCGGGCCGGATGACTATTGAGGACCGGGCGGGCTCGGCGCTGGGGGTGATGCGATGGCGGGCGTGTGGGCGCTGGGGCTGGGGGTCGTCGGGACGCTGGCGCTGACGCCGGTCCTCCTGGCGGTGCTGCTGCGCCGGGGGGATCAGGCGGAGGGGGGCCGGGTGTTCGTTTACGTCCTGGCGCTGCGCGTGGCGTGCGTCATCACCCTGCTTCTGCCTTTCGCGGGCACCATGTTCGTCCTCCTGGTCGCCCGCTTCAAGAGCGAATTCGACGCCTACGGCGTCATCGGGGTGATGGCCGGGATGACGCTGTTCGGGGCCGTCATGTTCTGGGAGACGATGCGCTGGTCCCTGGTGGTGGACGACGCCGGGATGTGGTGTCATTCGCCCTGGCGGGCGCCGTTCTTCATCGCGTGGACGGAGGTGCGCGAGGTGACATGGGTGAACTTCGGCCTGTACTTCGTCGTCAAGGGCGAGGGCCAGTGGTTCCGCATCCACCAGTGGGCCGCCGACATCCGGGGCCTCCTGGCGGAGCTGGCGCGGCGGCTCCCGGCGGAGCGCCTCGTCGGGGCGTCGGAGGGGTATCTGCGGCTCGGGCTGGCCGCACCCACCCTGTCCGGATCATCTCCGGGGCGGTTCGATCTGCGCAAGTGGGGCGGGAGGGGGTGAGCCGATGGAAGGCGGCGTGTTCGCGGGCGTGATCGCCGGCGTGGTGCTGGCAGTGCTGGGCGGCATCCTGTATCTAGCGCGGACGGGCCAGCCGCGCGAGGAGGCGGGCCGGCTGGTGTTCCGGTACGGGCTGCCGTTGCGCATCCTGGCGGCGCTGCTGCTGTTCGGGCCGCTGATCGGCATCACGGTGCTGGTGATGTTCAAGCCGCCGGTGAAGGAGGGCGACCTGTACGCGATCCTCGGGCTGTACGCGCTGTTCGGCGGGCTGGGCCTGCCGCTGTTCTGGGAGATGTGGGTGTTCTCGCTGGTGGTGGACGACGACGGGCTGACGTGCCATTCGCCGTGGCGCGGGCAATTCTACATCGCGTGGGGCGAGGTGCGCGAGCTGGTGTGGGCGGCAATGGGGTCGTACTTCATCATCAAGGGCAAGGACCGCTGGTTCCGCGTCTCGCAGATGACCTCGGGCCTGTCGCGGATGCTGGAGGAGTTCGAGAAGCACCTGCCGCCGGAGAAGCTGCGAGCGGCGCGGCAGGGCTACGGGGTGGCGGGCAGGGCCTTCCCCGGCGACGTGTCGGTGCAAGGCCCGGTGGGGCAGTTCGACCTGCGGAAGTGGAGCGAGGACCGCCGCCGCGAGCGCGACAAGCCCCCGCCGGATGGCCGCGACGACATCCAGCCTCCGAAGCCGAGGCGGGAGGAATATTGACGGGCGGCCCGCTATCATGGAGGCATCCCCGCGAGGCCCCCGCATGGAAATTCTCATCCCGCCCGAACGCATCTCCCAGCGCGTCGCCGAGCTGGCCGCCCAGATCCAAAGCGATCACCACGGCAAGCCGGTCATGGTGGTCGGCGTCCTCACCGGCTGCCTCGTGTTCCTGGCCGACCTCGTCCGCCGCATCGACCTGCCGCTACAGATCCACCTCGTGCAGGCGTCGAGCTACCGCGGCGAGGCCACCACCCCCGGCCAGCTCAAACTCCGCCTCGACAACCTCCCCGACCTGCGCGGGCGCGATGTCCTCGTCATCGACGACATCCTCGACACCGGGCAGACCCTCGGGCGGCTCGTCGAGGAGCTGCGTCTGCGCGGGGCCGGCGGCATCCGCGTCGCCGTCCTGCTCCGCAAGGAGGGCCGGCAGCAAGTCGTCTTCGAGCCGGACTACGTCGGCTTCGTCATCCCCGACGCCTTCGTGGTCGGCTACGGCCTCGACTACAACGACGAGTACCGTCACCTCCCGCACATCGCCGTCCTGCCGCCGCCTCAACCATCCTCCACGGAGTGAGCGGCCTACGTCGCAGCCTTCGCCATCTGGCGGACGAGGTTCTTCATCTGCCAGCCCTGCTCGGGGCACACGTCCACGCGGGCCCCACGCTCGCGCAGGGCGTCCGCCGCCACGGGGCCGATGGCCGCCACCTTCACGCGCGTCAGCCCCGCCTGGAGGATCGGCAAGACGCCGCGCTTCTCCGCCACATCGAACAGGCGCTCGACCTGCGGCTTGCTCGTGATGACCAGCCAGTCGGCCCCGGCGCCGGCCAGACGCCCGATCAGCTCCAGCACGCGCTCATCATCGGCCGCAGGGGCGTAGACGTAGCTCAACACCGGGTGCGGCTCAGCGCCGGCGGACCGCAGGGCGGCGTCCAGCGCCGGGTTCTCCGCCGCGTAGAGCGTGTAGCCGACGGCCTTGCCACGCAGGTCCATCGCCCCCATCGCGGCGATGACGCCGTCGGTCGTCGGCGCCGGGGCGACGCGGGCCGGCGTCAGGCCCAGCTCACGCAGGGCCTGGCCGGGCTTGGGGCCGCGCGTCAGCGTCGGCGTCGTGCGCAGGGCCTCCACGTAGGCGTCGCGGCGGCCTTCGCGCTGGGCGAAGTCCGCCAGCCGGCGGACCGCCTCGCCGGTCATCAGCAGCACGAGGGAGAAACGCCCGGCGATGAGCATATCCAGCCAGGCCGTGACGGGGCCGGCGTCCGGCGCGTCGAGGATGGACAGCAGCGGGTAGCCCAACGGCACCGCCCCCTCGGCGGCGAGGAGGGCGGCGAGGTCCTCCGACTGGCGGCCCTCCGCCATCACGACGGTTCGGCCTGAAAGCGGACGTGTCATTGCGTGGCCCTCCCTTCAGCAGTTATACTCACGGGAGATGGCGCGTCGCCCGACGGGAGGCCGGACATGGCGCAGGAACCGATCATCGCCCCCGCCGAATTCGAAGTCAGCGTCCACGCCGACGCGCCGGGCGTCGAGCGGCCGGCGCCGCCGGCAGAGCGGCAGCAGGTGGCCGACGACCTGTTCGCGCAGGCGGCCACGGCCCTGCTCGGCTTGCAGGCCGGCGTCGCGGCGGGCGGCCTCATCATCGACAACGTCACGGAGAAGAAGACGCCACCCGAGGCCCCCCCGCGTCTGCCGCCGGAGAAGAAGTGACGGGCGGGAGGGCCGCCCGCCCGGCGCGCGGTACAATGTCGGGGAGCCTCCCCGCGTGACCCCGCCATGAACCGCATCACCGTCTTCTGTTTCGTCGCGAGCTACACGCTGGCGCTCGGCCTTGAGGTGTGGCACCTCCTGTCCGGGCGGATGCTGGCGCGCGTCCTCGCCGTCACCGCCGGCGTCGCCGGGGTGGTGGCCCACACCGGCTTCCTCGCGTCCCGCCTGCCGCCGCTGGTCTGGCAGTTCGGGTGGATGCTCTTCGTCTCGTGGGCGCTGGCCATCTTCTACGCCATCGGCGCCCTGCACTACAGCCGCATCAGTTGGGGGCTGTTCGTCCTGCCGCTCGTGCTGGGGCTGGTCGGCCTGGGCGTGGCGTTCGGCGTGCCGCCCGAGGGGACGCCCCATCATGACGTGGGCGGCGGGCTGTGGGGGCCGGTCCACGGCTGGCTGTTGCTGCTGGCGACCATCGGCCTGTGCGTCGGCTTTTTGGCGAGCGTGATGTACCTGATCCAGGCGCATCGGCTGCGGACGAAGGCGCCGCCGGGCGAGGGGTTGAAGCTGCTGAGCCTGGAGCGGCTGGAGCTGATGAACCGGCGGGCGCTGGTGGTGGCGTTCCCCCTGCTGACGGCGGGGATGGTGGCCGGGGTCGTGCTGCTGGCGCAGGGGAGCGTCGTCCACTGGTGGGACGCGCGGGTGCTGGTGACGGCGATGCTGTGGGTGGTGTACGCGGTGGTTCTGTACCTGCGGTTCGCCCGCCACGCGCGGGGCCGGCAGGTGGCGCTGATGACGATCATGGCGTTCTTCCTGCTGCTGGGGTGCCTGGCCGTGCCGCACGCGCGGCCGAATGAGTGACGGGGGTGTGGGGGATGCGGCGAAGGCCCCCCACGACGAGGAGGGTGAATGGACGTCCTGGCCCTGGGCTGTAGCTGCCACAACACGCCGGTCGAGGTCCGCGAGAAGCTGGCCTTCACCGACGAGCAGCTGGGCCGCGCCCTCGCCCTGCTCGTCCAGGCCGGGTACGAGGCCGTCATCCTCAGCACCTGCAACCGCGTCGAATTGTACCTGGCCCGCAGCACGCCCTGCCCCCTGGGCGGCGACCTCGCCGGCTTCCTGGCGGAGTTCCACGGCCTGCCGCCCGGCGAGGTGGCGCAGCACCTGTACTGCCACCGCGGGCCGGACGCGGTGCGTCACCTGTTCCGCGTGGCCGCCAGCCTGAACAGCATGCTGATCGGCGAGGGCCAGATCGCCGGGCAGGTGAAGAAGGCGTACGAGAGGGCCCTGGCGGCGGGCGCGACGGGCCGGCTGCTGAACAGGCTGCTGCCGCACGCCCGCCGGGTGGCCAAGCGCGTGCGGACGGAGACGGGGATCAGCCAGGGGCACGTCAGCGTGTCGAGCGCGGCGGTGGACTACGTCCGCGAGGTGTTCGAGCACTTCGGCGACAAGACGGTGCTGGTCATCGGCGCGGGGAAGATGGGCGAATTGACGCTCAAGCACCTGGCGGCCTTGAAGCCGCGACGCATCCTGGTGACGAACCGGAGCCCGGAGAAGGCGCGGGCGGTGGCGGCGGGGTGCGGCGGCGAGGCGGTGGCGTGGGAGAGGCTCGACGAGGCCCTGGTGCGGGCCGACATCGTCCTCAGCACCACGGGGGCGCCCGAGCCCATCGTGACGCGGGATCGCTACGGGCCGATCGCGGCCCGGCGGGACGGGCCGGCGGTGATCCTGGACATCGCGGTGCCGAGGGACTTCGACCCGCGCATCCACGACGGCGAGCAGGCGTTCCTGTTCAACATCGACGATCTGACCAAGGTGAAGGAGGCGACGCTGGCGAAGCGTCGGCAGTACATCGGCCCGGCGGAGGCCATCGTCGAGCAGGAGGCGGCGCGGTTCCTGAAGGACTGGGCGGGGAGCCGGAACGGCCCGGTGATCCAGCAGCTGACGCGCGACGTGGAGGAGAAGCGGCGGGAGATCGCCGCGGACCTGTTCGGGCGGCTGAACGGCAGGCTGAGCGACACGGACAAGCAGACCATCGAGAAGGCGTTGAGCCTGCTGCAGAACCGGATCCTGCACGGGCCGCTGAGCGTGCTGCGCGAGGACGCCGCCGGGGCGGCGGAGGGCGGCTACACGCTGCCGGACGCGGCGCGGAAGCTGTTCCGCCTCCCGGAGTGAGGGGGGAGTGTGATGCCCGAGCCGCAGACATCCGAACCCGAAGAGACCCAGCCTGACTCTGAGGAACGTGGCTGCATGCTGTTCGTGCTGTCGGTGTTTGCCATCATCTGCCTCATCGCAGGTTACGCCGTGGAGAGGTTCGGGCCCGCGCTGGCCGTCTTCGCGGGCGTCAGCGCCGTTTACGTTCTGTTGGTGCGAGCGAAGTGCTTCAACGCGATTGAAGCGGCGGTGGTCTGCCTCATCAACCTCGTCCTCATCTTGCTCCTGATCCCGGCCATCGAGAAGGTCCGCGAGGCGGCTCGCCGTCATCGTGAGAAGGAGTCATCGTGCCTTGACGCGCCTGCGTGGGGTGGGAGAATGGAAGCAGGAGGGAGACATGAACCCCACGATCCCGGTCCTGCCCGACCCCCAGCTCGCCCCGCCCGCGCCGGCGGAGGACGAGGTCGCGCGCCTCGCGTCCGACGAGGCGTGGCCACGAGCCAACGAGCGTCGGCTCGACCTGATTGAGAAGCGTCACTTCGGTGGAGGCCTGACCGGCCAGGAGGAGGCGGAGCTGGCCCTGCTCGACGCCGCCGCCGACCGCCGCGCCGCCCCACGAGACCGTCAGCTCCATGCCAAGGCGGATGAGATCCTCCGGCGAGCCCGAGGGCCGCGGAATGAGCCCTCCACCTGAACCGCCCCGACCTGGGCCTCTCACCTACCCCAGCGGCGCACACGTCCGACGGCACGGCCCGGCCGGTTACCTCGACGACGAGCATTACAAGCCGTGGCTGCGGGATGAGTTCGACTATCGCTGCGTCTACTGCCTCTGCCGTGAGGTCTGGTTCCCCGACGGGGCGAGCTGCTTCAGCGTCGAACACCTCGTCCCCACCAGCATCTCGCCCTCCGGCTTGACCCGCTACGACACCCTCGTCTACGCCTGTAGTTTCTGTAACTCGTCGCGGTCAAATCGGGCGCTCCCCTTCGACCCTTGCGCGGGGCTGGGTCGGCATCTCACCATCCAACGCGATGGGGTCGTCGTCGGGTTGGACCTGTTCGGATCGGCATTCCTCGATTCTTGCCGCCTGAACAGGTCCGAGCTTGCTGCTTTCCGCAGGAAGATCCGGGCGGTCCTTGCCCTCATCGACAGCCCCGACCCCGCCGCGGCGGAGCTGTGTCGCGCCTACCTCGCCTACCCCGACGACCTGCCGGACCTGTCCATTCTGCGGCCACCTGGAGGGAACACGCGGCCGGAGGGCGTCGCCCAGAGCGCCTTCGCCCGGCGGGCACGCGGCGAGCTGCCGGCGATGTATTGACGCTCACTCCGACCCGGTGCGGTCCTCGTAGCAGCGCACCTCGCCGACACGCGCCGCCGCGAGCTGTGTCAGCCCGACGTACAGACGCCGCACCAGTCGGCCCTCGCCGTCCCGCGCCGCCTCCAGCGCCGGCGCCGCCACCACCTCCACCGGCGTCGAGCCGTCCGACAGCAGGCGCGACCACAGCAGCTCGCCCGTCGGCAGCATCGCCGCCAGGTTGCCCTCGACGCTCACGACGTACAGCCGCTCGGGCAGCTCCTCGCTGCCGTCCGGGCGGTCGAACGCCGCCCCGGCGATGATGGCGTCGCTGCGCGGGTCGCCCAGCGAGCGTGACCACAACGTCCGCCCGTCCACCCGCGACAGGCAGTAGAACGTCGCCGCCCGCGTGCCGACGTAGATCCGCCGCCGGTCCAGCGCCACCGGGCCGAAGACGCCGTCATCCAGCTTCACACGCCACGCCTCCTTGCCCGTGTCGGCGTTCAGGCACAGGAGAAGGCCGCCGGCCTTCGTCGGCGGCTTGTCCGCCGCCCGCCCGTGGCCGAGGCCGGCGTACATGCGGCCCTCCGACACCGCCACCTCCGACCACACCGGCATCTCCGTGGCGACGCGCCAGCGCGGCTTGCCGGTCTTCGCGTCGAGGCGGAACAGGGCCGTCTCCTTGAACACGTCGCCCTCCCCGCAGCCTCCGTACACGGAATCGCCCAGCACCGTCACCCGCGAGTCGATGTGGTGGGCGGGGAAGTTCCACACCTTCGCCAGCTTGTCCCGGCTCAGGCGATACAGCCCGTCGTCGCCGGAGCCGACGAAGACGGCATCGCCGGTGATGACGGGCGTCGCCTCGGTGTGGCTGCCGGTCTCGAACTCGCCCTTCTTCGCCCCCGTCGCCGGGTCGAGGGCGTACAGCTTGCAGTCCTGGTCCTGGTGCAGCCCCTCGCCGAAGTACAGCACCCCCCCGGCGATGACCGGCGACGAGTACCCCTGCTTCATCTTCTTGCCGCCGTCGAACGTCCACAGCGGCTTGCCCGTCGCGCGGTCCAGGCAGTAGACGGCCCCGTAGGGGCGGAAGGTGTCGTCGTGCGCGGCGCTGACGTACACGCGATCCCCGCTCACCAGCGGGGCGGCGATCACCGCCCCGCGTGACGGCAGCTTGAACGCCCACGCCAGCCGCACGTCCTCCTTCTCCCCCCCCTCGCCTGCCAGGGAGCCGACGCCCTGGGCCTTCGGCACGAGGGTGGGGCCGATGAACATCGAGGCCCCCACCAGCCCGAACAGCGTCACCGACTCACACGAGAGGGCCGGCTCCAGACGCGGGCCGCGCACGCAGACGTAGACGGCGTAGGCCGCCGCCAGGGCCAGCCCGGCGACGTAGGCCGCCGCCGGCCACCAGTCGGGCGACAGCAGGTTCACCTTCCAGAAGTCGCGCGCGACGGCCAGGCCGGCGACGCCGATGACGCTGAAGGCGGCCAGCACGCCGACCTCGGCCAGCCCCGGGGTCAATGGGGCCTGGGCGGTGGCGGCACGCTGCTGGTGCCGCGCCCACGCCCAGCCCAGGCCCACGAGGTGGATCAGCGTGAGCTGCAGCCAGATGGCCCCCGGCGTCGCGAAGGGGCTGCCGGACCACGCCTCGGCGAACCACCAGTGCAGCGCCACCACGGTGAACGCCGTGCAGACCGTCGAGACGAGCGCCAGCCAACGCTCCCACCCGGCGAAGAACGCCGGGAACAGCATCGCCAGCAGGGCGAGCGGCCCCGCGACGAACGGCGCCACGATCACGCCCCGGCGGAACGGCCCCTCCTCGCGCTCCAGGGACGCCTTGGACGCCTTCGGCCCCAGGCCCGGCTTGCCCTTGGCGTCCGGCGCCGGGAACTTCTTCTTCCCCGCCTGCACGTCCTTGATGAGGCCGATGAATTCCGCCGTCGTCCCCTTGTAGGTGCGGTGCAGGTACGGCTCCAGGTGGTCGAACACCCAGCGCACCTCGCCGTCCACGGCCTTGCCCGACAGGGCGAACCACGTCCCGTTCGTGTAGCCGAAGGCCAGGTACTCGTCGTCGCGCTTCGCCACCGACACGACCACCGGCATCTTGACCGCGAGGCGCTCGACGAGCTGCGGGATCTCCTTCCGCTTGATCGCCCCCGGGTCGCCCTTGATGAGGACGGGCATCCTGGCAAACGTCGGCTTGCCCTTGAGGGCGGCGCCGAGCTTGAGCATGACCGACGGGCGGCCCGGGTCGAGCGTCTCGACCTCGGCCTCGGCGATGAACGTCGAGTCCTTGAACAGGTCGTCGAGCGACGTGAGGCGGATGATGACGCCCCACGCCGGGGCGGCCAGCAGGAGCAGGGCGGCGAGACACGCGCGGCGCATCGGTAACGATCTCCGTGGCGATCACCGCCAGCCCTTCGGCGGCGGGTACTGGGCGCGCAGGGCGGCGAACATCTCCCCCCGCAGGAGCGGGCCGAGGTCACGGTCATGATACGCCGACGTGGCGAGATACGTCGAGGCGTCGGGGCGGCGCAGCACGGCCAGGCACTTCTCCACGTCGCCCGCCGCCGCGTAGGCGAGCATCAGGCCGCGCAGCGTGCCGCGGCGCATGCGGTCCTGCGTCTCCGCCTCGCGCACGGCGTCGGCCACGCGGCCAGCGCTCACCAGGGCGCGGACCAGCGCCAGGCCGTCGCGGCCCGGACGCAGCAGCAGGCCGCGGCCCATCTCCAGCAGGCGGACGGCCCCGGCGTGGTCGCCCGCCAGCGTCCGCGCCGCCGCCTCCATGGCCAGCGTCCGCAGGGCGTCCGGGCGCAGGCGGCGCTCCACCACCATCAGCGCCCGCAGTTGGGCCGCATCCTTGAGCGACACGCACGTCTCCGCCAGCCCCGCCGCCTCCGAAGGGTCGGCCAGGGCGGCCTCGGCCGCCCGGCCCTCGGCCACCGCCCGCCACCCCGGCAGATGGGCGCGTTGGAGGGGCGATTTCCTGGGCACCCGGGCGAGGTGCCAACGCGCCTGGCGGGTGTCGCCACGCCACTGATACAGCACGGCCAGGAGGTACTCGCCCTCCGCCGTCCCGTGTGTCTTCGTCTGATCGATCAGGTTCAGCGCCTCCGCCGGGCGGCGGGCCGCGATCAGCGCCAGGCCCACGACGGCCGTCGCGCCATCCTTGTTCAGGGCGGCGACGCACATGGCCGGCGGCACACCGGCCTCGGCGCACTCGCCGGCGAGCTGCTCGGCGGCGGCCGCCGCCTCCTCCGCCTGCGCGAGCCGCCCCAGCGACGCCAGCGCCCGGTCCGGGCGGCCCAGCAGGAGCCAGGCCCGGCCCTCCATCAGCTCGGCGGCGTGCGGGTGCCTGGCACGCAGCGCCCGCGCCTGGAGCAGCAGCTCCGGCCCCCGCCGCGCCGCGTGGATCCACGCGGCGAGCTGCACCTGCTCCTCCGCCGGGATCAGGGCGGTGGCCCGCGCCACGCGCCGGGCCTTCACCAGCGCCATCGCCGCCTCGAAAGCCAGGTCCTCCCTCTCGTCGCCCTCGGCCCGGCGCCAGGCCACCTCCAGCACCGCCGCCGCCCCCGCGTAATCCCTCTTCCGGCCGAGCAACGCCGCCTCACGCAGCGGCAGCAGCGGGTCGGACGGGTCGCGCCTCCTGTGCTCCTCCAGCAGACGCGCCAGCCACGGAGAGCCCGGGTCGGCCTCCGGCGGCCACAGGGCGGCGAACGCCGGGCGCGGCTCCGGGGCGGCCAGGTACGCCTCCACGCCCATGCCGTTCCGCCGCATCTCCGACAGGAAGTCCTCCACCCAGCGCCGACGCCGCCCGGCGTCGGTGTCGGCCGCCAGCGCCTCGGGCACAAGCTTGATCGCCTCGCCCCCCTTGCCCTGCTTCGCCAGCAGCAGGCACTCCGCCGGGGCCAGCTCGCGGGCGCCGGGGAAGCGCCGCCCGTGCAGCGACACCAGGGCGGCGAATTCCTCCGGGCCGTCCTGGGCCATCAGCTCGGCCAGGAGGGTGAACGTCTCGCCGGCGGGGTTGACCTCGCGGAGCGCCTCCATCGCCCGCCCGCACAGGTAAAGCGCCCGCACACGATCGGCGTGGAACGGCTCGATGACCTCGCGCGCCGCCCCCGCGCCCTCGGCGAACGCCGCCGCAGCGCCGTCGGGGTCGCCGGCGTTCAGCAGGGCGGCCCCGCGGTACAGCGGGACCAGCGGGTCGTCGGGCGCCCTCGCGGCACGCAGGCGCACCAGCCCCAGGAGCGCCGGCGAGCGGCGGCGGTGCAGCTCGGCGGCGATCTGCCGGAACGCCTCCGCCTTGCCCGGCACCAGCGGGTACGCCAGCTCCGGACGCTCGCCGTCGAGCATCGCCTTGAAGAAGGCGTCCGGCCAGCCGGCGCGGGCCTCCTTGTCGCCCGGCGCGGCCAGCGCCTCCTTGTAAAGCTCGACGCCCTTCTCCGCCGGGCCCTCGCCGCGGGCCAGGCCGAGGGCGTCGTGGTACAGCAGCTCGGGCAGCTTCGGGTCGATCTCGCGCATGGCGTCGCGGAGCAGCCGCGCCGACAGGTGCATGCCCTCCTGCACCAGCTCGGGGGCCGTGCGTGTGAAGAAGCCCTTGGGGTCCCCCTGCTTCGCGAGGTACCCGGCGATGTCGGCGCCGGGGTCGTCGTTGGACAGGGAGAATAGCAGGCCCCACAGGGGGCCGTCCCTCTTGGCGTTGAAGCCGAGGGACTTGCGGAAGTTCGCCGCCGCCTCCGGCCCGCGGCCGAGCCTGCGGTGGCACTCGCCGAGGTACAGACAGACGTCCTGGTCGTCGCCCATGAGGGCGTGGTACGCCTCCAGGGGCTTGAGGGCCTCCTCGGCCCGGCCGAGGGCGACGAGCGCCCGGCCCCGCGCCAGCATCGCGAGGGGCATCTCGGGGTGGGCGCGTTCGGCGGCGTCGATGTGGGTGAGGGCCTTCTCGAACCGGCCCTCGTCCGACTCGAGGAGGGCGTGGGCGACCTGGCGGAGGCCTTCCATCGCCGGCAGGGCCGCCGTGCCGGCGATGCCGTCGAGGTGGCGGCGGGCGCCCTCCTTGTCGCCCCGTCCGAGGGCCCGGAGGGCGTCGATGGCCTTGTCGCCGGCCTGCAGGCGGGCGAGGGGGACGCCGTCCCTGGCGGCACGCACGGCGGCGCGCTCCATGGCGGACATCCGCGTCACCGTGAGCAGGTCCTCCATGTCGAAGAGGCGCCACCCGCCGTCGCGGCGGGTGAGCCAGAAGCGGGTCCGCCAGACGTGGCCGTCGGCGGACGAGCGGGCGATGACGACGTACTCCAGCCCGGGGAGGCGGCGCACGGAGCGCAGCTCGACGGCGTCGAAGCCGGCGGAGGCGGGGCGTTCGCCGAGCTGGACGCCGAGATCCCGACGCATCCTGTCGCGGAAATCGGGGTCGGAGATGAGGCGGGGGGGCGCCCCGGCCGCCTCGAGGTAGCGCTCGATGTCGAAGAGGGCGGCGAGGGCGGCGCCATCCTGCCGGCGCGTGGCGGCGCCGAACGCCAACAGCACGGGACGCAGCTCGGGGGCCATGCCCTCGGCGTCCACCGGGTCGCCGCCGGCCACGGCGCGGGCGTCCTCGCGCCAGTCGTCGTCGGCGGCGGGGGCGTCGCGCCACCGGCCGTCCTTGTAGGCGCGCCAGCCGCCCCAGGCGGCGAAGCCGACGGCGAGGAGGACGACGACGAGCCCGACGCAGCCGCCGAGGGTGACGGCGTTGCGCGGGGGCTTCTTCTCGTCGGCGACCTCGGGGATGAGGGGCGTGACCGTGGGACGCCAGGGGGTCGTGGCGAAGGCGGTACAGCGCGGGCAGGCGAACTGGTCGCCGTAATCGTCACCGCAGTTCGGGCAGGCGGGCATGGCGCTGGCTCCGGGGTGTGATGCTCATCATAGGGACGCGGGCATCACCCACCCCCGCCCTCTCCGCTGAGAATCGGACGCAAGTCGGCCAACAGCGATCCCGCCCGAGGTGAGCGCCGCGGCAGCCCGCCGGTTCCGCGAGGCGAGCGTTCCTCATCGGACGGCTCCGTCCTGTGCGTAGCGCCCTCGCCCCCTCGCCCGGTGAGCGAGGTTTAATTCATCCGTGCATCCAGGGGCGAAGAGGCGATCAGCGACGATCCGTGCCACCGCTCGCGCCGTCCGCGTCCGGGGCCGGCACCCCCGGGCCGGCCGGGGCGCGTTCGGCGTCCCGCTGTATTTCCCGTTTGGTGACGGAGGAAGTCAGCGACTGGCACCCATCGCCCTCGCGCGGCCCCCCCGCCAGCCCACGCAGCGTCTCCTCGACATCGCCGCCGTCGGGCAGCCCGTCCGCACGCCCCGGCGCCTGCGCCGGCGCAGGCTGCGCCGCGTCGCCAAGGCGAGCGGCACGGCGTGAGCGTGCCGTGTCTTCCCGCGCCGGCGCCGCGCCCCCCACCTCCGCCGTCGTCACCCCACCCCCACGCGCCGCGTCCTTCTCCCGCCTCGCCCTGTCCTCCGCCCACGCCTGCCTGACCTCGGGCGTGGCCGCGTGCGCCAGGACGCACAGGGCGCTGGCGGGCATCTTCCTCTCGATGAGGTCCAGGTCGTCCGCCGTCACCGTGGCCGCCCTGCGCCCCTCCATCTCCTGCGCGTCCAGCGTGTCCGGGTCCGGCGTCGGCCCCGGCACGCCCCCGCAGTAGCGGAAGATCAGACGCGCCGCCGCCAGGTTGCCGTTCTCGGCCATCTCGGCCACCTTGTCCGCGATCCTCATCAGCCTCTCGCGCGGGACCGCCGCGCAGATGGCGGCGCGCATGGCGGCGACGTGCCGCGCGAAGGGGTTGCCGGGCCCGCCCCTGTTGCCGGGCATGAACCGCCCGCACTCCAGACGGATGTACGGGTCCCCTCGTTGTCCACCTCACCCGCCGGCGCACCGCCGGCGGGGCCCTCGGGCTTTTCGTCCGTTCCGGCGTCGGCGTGGCCGTTGCTCGCCACGCCGTTGGTATCGCCGTTCTTCGCCGGGCCCTTCATCCGGGCGTTCATCTCTGTCCCCCCTCCTTCGTCGTGCTGGGGCGCTGGGATGCCCCGCACCGCGCATTAAACCACGCGACGCACGATCTTCGATGAGCAGTTTGGGCGTCAGTTAGAGCCGTCGCCCATTCTCATCCACATTCATCCCCGGTCATCCGCCGTGTCGGCGTCCTCAGCGTCCTAACCGTCCTGCTGACCGCCCCGGGCCGATGACTTCGCTCAGGGGCCATCGTCAGCCCGCGGCGGCTTCGGCGGATACTTGGCACGCACGGCGGCGAACCTCTCCCCGCCCAGGATCGGGCCGAGGTCGGGGTCTCGGCGGCAGGCGTCCGCCAGCCAGCCGACGTGGTCCGGCCGGCCCAACACCTCCAGGCACGCATCGGCGTCGCCCGCTGCCGCGTGCGCCAGCACCAGCGCCACGCCGTCCAGGATCCGCCGCCGATCCAGGGCCTCCGCCTCGCGCACGGCGTCCGCGCCCCGGCCCGCCTTCACCAGCGCCCGCACCAGCAGGCCGGCCGCCTCCCGGCGCGACGACGGGCGGCCCAGCACGGCCCGGTTCGATCCGATCAGCCGCGCCGCCCCCGCGTGGTCGCCGGCCAGGGCGCGCGCCTTCGCCTCCCAGATCAGGGCACGCATCGGGCCGGGCCGCAGCCTCCGCTCCACCATCGCCAGGGCGCGGAGCTGCCCGGCGTCGCCGCTCGACTCGCACGCCGACGTCAGCACCCAGAACATCTCGGGGTGGGCGGCGAGGTGTTCCGCCGCCCGGCCATTCGCGGCCGCCAGCCACGCCTCGTGATGCCCCATCCGCGGACGGGTGTCCCCCGCGATCCGCCGCAGGTGCCACCCGGCCCTCCGGGCGTCGCCCCGCGCCCGATACACCTCGAAAAGCGCCTCGTGCGCCCCCGCGTCGCCGGGGGCCTCGGCCAGACGCGCCTCGGCGAAGGCCGCCGCGTCCGCGGCCCGCTTCGCCGATTGCAGCCGGCGCGCGATGGCCAGGACGGAGGTGCCACCCAGGGCGGCGTTCGCCTCGCGGGCCTGGCCGGCCAGGGCGAGGTCGCCCGCCAACTGCTCGGCCATCCAGGGCCGCTTCTCATCCGCCTTCGCCAGAACGCGGAGCGCCTCCAGGGCGCGCGCCGGCCTGCCCAGCAGGAGCCACGCCCGGCCCTCCGCCTGGAGGGCCTCCGGCGACGGCCCGCACGCCAGCGCGAGCAGGAGCAATTCGCCGCCCTTGCCGTCCTCGTGCAGTTGGTAGCCGAGGTGACGCAGGGCGGTGGACGGGCCGAGGAGGGCGACGGCACGGGGCAGGCGTCCGGCCCGTGCCAGGGCCCGCACCAGGGCGCCCTTGATCCTCTCCCGCTCGTCCCCCTCGGCCCGCGCCAGGGCGGCCTCCAGCAGCGCCGCCTCGCCGGCCCGGTCCTTCTTCTGGCGCAGCAGGCCCGCGTCATAAAGGACCAGCTCCGGGTCGCCGGGGTCGCGCTCCCTGTGTGCCGCCAACAGGGCCGGCATCCAGTCGGGCAGCTCGTCGTCGTCGTCCGGCGTCAGGACGGAGAACGCCTGCCGCGCGTCCGGCGCGGCACGGTACGCCTCCAGCACGCGGCCCTGGCGGCGCATCTCCGACAGGAAGGCACCGGTCAGGCGGCCCGCACGCTCCTTGTCGCCCTCGTCGGCGAGGGCCGCGGCGAACAGCTTGACCGCCTCCTCGTGCTTGCCCCGCATCGCGGACAGCAGGCAGCGGACGGGCGCCAGCTCGGGGGCGCCGGGGAAGCGCTTCTCGTGCAGGGCGGCGAGCCCGCCCAGGTCTTCGGGGCCGTCGGACGCCAGTAGCTGGGCGAGCTGCTCGAACGTCTCCTTGGCCGGGCCGATCTCGCGGTAGGCGTCCAGCGGGCGGCCCATCTGATAGCGGGCGAGGACGCGGTCGGCGCGGAACTCGCGGACGATCTCCGCGTCGGGCTTCGTGGCCATCCCGGCGGTGAAGGCGGCGTCGGCGCCCTCGGGGTCGTCGGCGGCGAGCAGGCCGGCGGCCCGGTAGAAGGGCAGCGTCGGCTCGTCGGGGTGGAACCGGGCGTGGCGCGCACAGAGGGCGACCAGGGAGTGCCGCCCCCCCCGCTCGTGCAGGTGGCGGGCGATACGCACGAACCCCTCCTTCTTGTCGGGCAGGACGGCGTAGGCCACCTCGGGCCGGCCCGTCGCGCACAGGACGGCGAGGAAGCCGCGGCCCCACTTCTCGCGCGTCGCCGCGTCACGCTGCATGGCCAGCGCCTCGGTGAAGCGGGCGGCGGCCTTCTCGGGCTCGCGGCGGTGCGCGTGACCGAGGCTCTCGTAGTACGCCAGCGGCGGGTGCCGCGCGTCGATCTTGCGCATGGCGGCGCACAGGATGGCGAGGGCCTCGGCCTCGTCGCCGTCGTCCTCCAATTCGGAGCAGATATAGTCGAAGCCGGCCTTCGGGTCGGCCAACTTGGCGAAACGCTCGCCGACGTCCTCGCGCCCGTCCTCGTCCCCGATGCAGCGGATGAGCGAGAGCAGCGCCGCCGCCTGGTCCGGGTCGAGGTCGAGCGACTTGCGGTACTCGACGGCGGCGTCCTTGGGGCGCCTGACGGCCTGGTACGCGAGGCCGAGCTGGAAGTTGACCGGGGCGTCGTCGCCCAGCAGGTCGCGGAACGCCTCCAGGTGGGGGACGGCCTTCTCGTGCTGGTTGCTGCCGTTGAGGGCGACGCCGCGAAACATCATCAGCAAGGGCATGTCGGGGTTGGCGCGTTCGGCGGCGTCGAGGTGGGTGAGGGCGGCGGCGAAGGCGCCGTCCTGGATCTCGACGAGGGCGTGGGCGACCCGGCGCAGGGCCTCGAGCTGGGGGAGGGCGATGGGGCCCTTGATCAGGGCGAGTTTGCGTCGCGCGCCGGCGCCGTCCTGGGCGATGGCGAGACGCATGGCTTCGGTGACCGTCGCCGTGTCCGCCTCCAGGTCCCTGGCGCCGCCCTGCATCTGCGTGGCCGCGGCGGCGATCAGGGCGGAGTAGCGCATGCCGGAGCTGAGCTCCTCGGCGTCCTCGATGCGCCAGGGCCCGGTGCGTTGGGACACCCAGTAGCGGAATTTCAGGACGCCGAAGCCCTCGGAGTGGTGGAACACGATGGCGACGGCCGAGCCGTCGGCCATGCGTCGGATCGAGCGGAAGTCGTAGCGTGTCCAGCGGGCCTCCTTGGGGTCCTTGCCCTGGCTGCGGGCGAAGCCGGCGCGGAGGCCGGCCTCGGAGCCCGCGCCGCCGAAGCGGGCGAGGCCGGCCCGACGGGTCATCGCCTGCACGTCGTAGAGGTCGGCGATGGCCCGGCCGTCGCCGGCCCGTGTGGCCTGGCCGAGGGCGTCGAAGAGGGGGCGCAGGGCCGGGGCCAGCTCCGGGGCCGCGTCGACGCCCCCGCCCTTGATCGCCTCGCGGACCTCGGCCCGCCAGGCGTCCCAGTCGGCCGGCTCGGGGGGCGTCGTGCGGAACAACGCGGGGAGGGCGGAGATGCCGACGAAGGCGAGGCCGCCCAGGCCGCACAGCAGCGCGATGCCCACGAGGATGGTGCGCACGCCGATCCCGCCGGAGGGCCGCCGCCGCGGCTGCTCGTCGGCGATCTCGGGGATGAGGGGGGCGCGTGTCGGCCGCCACGGGGCGTCGGCGAAGCCGGTGCAACGCGGGCAGGCGAATTCGGTGGCGGCATAGATGTCGCCGCAGCTCGGGCAGACGGGCATGGCAGGCCTCCGTGGTATCCCGTCATGATATCGGACGCCGGGACGGGGAACCCCCTTCTTCCGGGGGGCCGGGTGCCGTACACTATTCACTCAGGGCGAAAACGCCCCCCGCCTCACCCGTGTCTTTGCAAGCAGCCCCACCTTACGGAAGCGCGAGATGCTCCGTCCGACCCACGTCCCCACCCGCCAGCTCCTCGAAGAGATCCTCGACCGGCGCATCATGCTGCTCGACGGCTCGATGGGCGCGCTCATCTACTCCAAGGAGCCCACCGAGGAGGATTACCGGGGCGAGCGGTTCAAGAGCCACCCCGCTCTGCTGAAGAACTGCGTGGACGTGATGACGTTCACCAAGCCGGATCTCATCGAGGACATCCACCGGCAGTACCTGGAGGCCGGCGCCGACATCATCGAGACGAACACCTTCAACGCCAACGCCTACGGCATGGAGGAGTTCAAACTCGGCCACCTCGTCCGCGAGATCAACACCGCGGCGGTGAACATCGCCCGCCGCGCCGCCGACGACTACACGAGGCGAGATCCCGACAGGCCGAGATTCGTTGCCGGTGCCATCGGGCCGACCAACCAGAACCTCTCGCTGTGCCTCAAGGACGACCCATCCCAGCGCACAACCACCTTCACTCAGATCGCCGACGCCTATTACGAGCAGGTCGCCGCCCTCGTCGAGGCTGGTGTGGACATCCTCCAGCCCGAGACCTCGTTCGACACGCTCACGCTCAAGGCGTGCCTGTTCGCCATCGCGAAATACTTCGACGACACCGGCCGCCGTGTCCCCGTCATCGTCTCCGGCACGATCTTCGACAACGGCCGCACCCTGTCGGCCCAGCCGCCCGAGGCGTTCCACGCCTCCATCTCTCACTTCGACAGCCTGGCCGTCGGCTTCAACTGTGCCGTCGGCGTGGACCAGCTCCGCCCCGCCGTCGAGACGCTGGCCGGCCTCGCACGCACGCATATCGTCGTCTACCCCAACGCCGGCATGCCCGACGGCTTCGGCGGCTTCAAGGGCGACCGTGACCACACGGTGGCCGAGATGGGGTCGTGGGCGCGCAACGGCTGGGTCAACATCGTCGGCGGCTGCTGCGGCACCCGGCCCGACTGGATCGCGGGCATCGCCGCCGCCGTCCGCGACCACCGCCCACGCCGCATCCCCGATCTCCCACGCTGGACACGCTTGAGCGGGAAGCAGGAGCTGGTCGTCCGGCCCGAGAGCAACTTCCAGATGGTCGGCGAGCGCTGCAACATCACCGGCAGCAAGAAGTTCGCCCGCCTGATCAAGGAGGATAATTACGAGGCCGCCGTCGCCGTCGCACGCGAGCAGGCCGAGAGCGGGGCCAACATCCTCGACATCAACATGGACGCCGACCTCCTCGACGGCAAGGAGGCGATGACGAAGTTCCTCAACATCCTCGCCGGCGAGGAGTGCGCCCGCCTCCCCTTCATGATCGACTCCAGCAAGTGGGAGATCCTGGAGGCCGGCCTCCAGTGCATCCAGGGCAAGGGCGTCGTCAACTCCATCTCCCTCAAGGAGGGCGAGGAGAAGTTCCTGCACGAGGCCCGCCTCATCCGCCGCTACGGCGCCGCGGTGGTCGTCATGGCGTTCGACGAGGTCGGCCAGGCCGTCACCGCCGACGAGAAGGTCCGCATCTGCGCACGCGCCTACAAGCTCCTCACCGAGGAGATCGGCTTCCCCGGCGAGGACATCATCTTCGACGTGAACATCCTCGCCATCGGCACCGGCATGAGCGAGCACGCCAATTACGCCGTCGAATTCTTCGAGGCCGTCCGCCGCCTCAAGCAGATGTTCCCCCTCGCCAAGACCTCCGGCGGCGTCAGCAACGTCTCCTTCGCCTTCCGCGGCAACGAGGCCGTCCGCGAGGCCGTCAACGCCGTCTTCCTGTACCACGCCATCCGCGCCGGCCTCGACATGGGCATCGTCAACGCCGGCCAGCTCATGGTCTACGACAACATCCCCAGGGACCTCCTCGATCACGTCGAGGACGTCGTCCTCAACCGCCGCCCCGACGCCACCGAACGCCTCATCGACTTCTCACGCACCCTCGTCAAGAAGGACAAGGCCGACACGAAGTCCGAGGAGTGGCGCGGCTGGCCCGTCGCCAGGCGTCTGCAACACGCCCTCGTCGAGGGCATCGTCGATCACATCGACGGCGACGCCGAGGAGGCCCGCGTTGCGTGCGGCGGGCCGCTCGCCGTCATCGAGGGGCCGCTGATGGACGGCATGAACGTCGTCGGCGACCTGTTCGGCGCCGGCAAGATGTTCCTCCCCCAGGTCGTCAAGTCGGCCCGCGTCATGAAGAAGGCCGTCGCCTACCTCCAGCCGTACCTCCAGGCCGAGAAGGCCAAGGACGGCCAGTCCCGGCCCGCGCGCGGCAAGGTGGTGATGGCCACCGTCAAGGGCGACGTCCATGATATCGGCAAGAACATCGTCGGCGTCGTCCTCCAGTGCAACGACTTCGAGGTCGAGGACCTCGGCGTCATGGTGCCCTGCGAGAAGATCCTCGCGACGGCGCGGGAGAAGGGGGCGGACATGATCGGCCTGAGCGGGCTGATCACGCCGTCGCTGGACGAGATGGTGCACGTCGCCCGCGAGATGCAGCGCGAGGGGTTCACCATGCCGCTGCTCATCGGCGGCGCCACCACCAGCGCCAAGCACACGGCCGTGCGTATCGCCCCGGCCTACACCGGCCCGGTGGTCCATGTGAAGGACGCCTCGCGCAGCGTGCCGGCGGTCGAGAAGCTGACCAAGCCCGACCTGCGCGACGCCTACATGGGCGAGGTCCGAGCCCAGCAGCAGAAGGAGCGCGAGGCGTATTCGAAGCGGCGGCAACGCAAGCTCGCCACCTACGCCGACGCCGTCAAGAAGAAGTTCGCCATCGACTGGGAGGCCCGTCCGATCCCCACGCCGGCCTTCACAGGGACGCGCGTCCTGGTCGACTTCCCGCTGGCGGAGCTGGTGCCGTACATCGACTGGTCGCCGTTCTTCATGGCGTGGGAGCTGGCGGGCAAGTACCCGCACATCCTGACGGACAAGGTCGTCGGCGCGGAGGCCACGCGGGTCTACAACGACGCCCAGAAGCTCCTCGAGCAGATCATCAGCGACAGATCGCTGAAGGCCAGCGCCGTCTACGGCTTCTTCCCGGCCAACTCCGTCGGCGACGACATCGTCCTGTGGACGGACGACACACGCACCGAGGAACGCACACGCTTCCGCTTCCTGCGGCAGCAGTGGGAGCGCGAGGGGCAGACGACGTTCCGCTCGCTGGCGGACTACTGCGGCCCGATCGGGACGCCGGACCACCTCGGCGCCTTCGCGGTGACGGCGGGCATCGGGGCGGCGGACCTCGAGAGGCACTTCAAGGGCCGTCACGACGACTACAACGACATCATGGCCAAGGCGCTGGCGGACCGCCTGGCCGAGGCGTTCGCCGAGGCGCTGCACGAGCGCGTCCGCCGCGAGTGGGGCATCCGCGAGTCGTTGTCGAAGGACGACCTGATCGAGGAGAAGTACCAGGGCATCCGCCCGGCGGCGGGCTACCCGTCGTGCCCGGACCACACGGAGAAGGCGGCGTTGTGGCGGCTTCTGGAGCCGGGCCGCATCGGCATGACGCTGACGGAGTCTTACGCGATGATGCCGGCGTCGTCGGTGAGCGGGCTGTACTTCTGGCACCCGGAGGCGACGTACTTCGCCGTGGACCTGGTGACGCGCGACCAGGTGGAGCAGTACGCGGCGCGGAAGGGGATCACGCGGGCCGAGGCCGAGCGCTGGCTGGCCCCGAACCTGGCCTACGACGTGGAGTGAGGGGCATGACGCGGATTCTGTTGCTGGGCGTGGCGCTGCTGGCCGCGGGCTGCGGCGACGGGGGCAACTGGACGAAGACGCTCTCGTCGGGGGTGAAGTACGAGGACCTCGCCGAGGGCAGGGGCGAGCCGGTGAAGGCGGGCGACAACCTGCTGATCCATTACACCGGCTGGCTGGCCCAGGGCGGCAAGGAGTTCGACAGCAGCGTCGGCAAGTCGCCGTTCGAGTTCCGCCTCGGCGCCGGCCGGGTCATCAAGGGCTGGGACGAGGGCGTCGCCGGCATGAAGCCGGGCGGCAAACGCAAGCTCTTCATCCCGGCGGCGATGGCCTACGGCGAGGAGGCGCGGGGCGACAAGATCCCGGCCAATTCGGACCTCATGTTCGAGGTCCACCTCGTGGGGACCGTCGCGGGCTTCGACGGCGAGGCCGAGTCGGCGAAGTGGAAGAAGACGGCCTCGGGCCTGCGCTACGACGACGTGAAGCAGGGCGACGGCCCGCCGGCCAAGGCCGGGGACAGGGTGTTCGTCCACTACACGGGCCGGCTCGCGCAGGGTGGGATGCAGTTCGACAGCAGCGTCGGGCGGGGCAGGCCGTTCGATTTCGTCCTCGGCCTCGGCAAGGTGATCAAGGGGTGGGACGAGGGCGTCGCCGGCATGAAGCCTGGCGGCAAACGCAAGTTGTTCATCCCGTCCGAGCTGGGGTACGGCGAGGTCGGCGCGGGCGAGGACATCCCACCGGGCGCCGACCTGATGTTCGACGTTGAGCTGCTCGAGATCGAAGATTCGTCCAAGAAGGAGAAGAAATGAAGCGATTGACACTGTTGGCCGTGGCCGTGGCCTTCTGCGGCGTGGCGCCGGGCCGGCCCGAGACGGAGCCGAAGCCGAAGATCGTCGAGACGAAGACGGGCCTGAAGTACGAGGACCTGAAGGTCGGCACCGGCGACGAGGCCAAGGCCGGGCAGACGGTGAAGGTGCATTACACCGGCTGGCTGGCCAAGGGCGGCAAGAAGTTCGACAGCAGCGTGGACCGGGGCAAGGCCTTCGAGTTCCCGCTCGGCAAGGGCCGGGTGATCAAGGGGTGGGACGAGGGCGTCGCCGGCATGAAGGTGGGCGGCAAACGCAAGCTGCACATCCCGGCGAAGCTGGCCTACGGGGACCGTGAGGTCGGCGACGGCCTGATCCCCGCCGGCTCGGACCTGGTGTTCGAGGTGGAGCTGCTCGGCGTCGAGAAGTGATGAACGAAATGGGACGAATAGGCCACGTACGGCCTATTCGTCCCATCCGTCTCATTCGCCCTTGCCCGCGTAGGCGTGCTGGGCCTCGTCGGCGGTGACGGCCAGGACGCACGCCCCGCAGAACGGGCAGGGGCACGACTCCAGGGCCTGCTGCTCATACACCGACGGCCCGCACGGCAGGGACCACCCCTTGCCGCACTCCATGCACTCCACGCTCAACTGGCTCACTTGGCCTCCAGGCCCGGACAAGGCGATCTCTAACTCCCTTACATCGGCAGCCGCCGAGGGTTTCTTTAGCCATGACCGTGAAGCGTACGTACAGGTTCACCTTCGGCCCGTGGAACATCTCCACCGGCGCCGACCCCTTCGGCCCGCCCGTGCGCGACGAGGTCGCCTTCGCGGCCAAGATCGCCCAGTACAAGAAACTCGGGTTCGACGGCGTGCAGTTCCACGACGACGACGTCTGCCCATTTGATCTATCGTGGGCCGAGACGCAGAAGGCCGCGGCGGCCACGAAAAAACTGCTCGACGGCGAGGGGCTATTCTGCGAGTTCGTCGCCCCGCGTCTGTGGGAGCACCCCAACACCATCGACGGCGCCTACACCGCCAACGACCCTGCGATGCGGAAATGGGCCATCGAGCGCAGCAAGCGCTCGGTGGACATCGCCAACCTGATGGGGACGAAGGACATCGTCCTCTGGCTGGCGCGTGAGGGGACGTACATCCGCGAGGCCAAGGACCCCATCGCCGCCGTCGGGCACATCCTCGCCGCGTGCGACGCGCTTCTCTCCCACGACAAGGGCATCCGCATCCTCGGCGAGATGAAGCCGAACGAGCCGATGGATCAGGCATACATGCCGACGGTGGGGCACTTCCTCGCCCTGTGCTACCGCACCTCCGACCCGGCGCGGACCGGCGTGCTGATCGAGTCGGCGCACTCGATCCTGGCGGGCATCGACCCGTCCGACGACATGGCGTGCGCCCTGTGGCACGGCAAGCTGTGGAGCGTGCACCTCAACGACCAGAACGGCCTGAAGTACGACCAGGACAAGACGTTCGGCTCGGTGGACCTGCGGCGGGCGTTCAACACGGTCTGGGTGCTGGAGCGGGCCGGCTTCGACGGCTGCGTGGGCCTGGACGTGAAGGCGATGCGGACCACGAAGGCTGCCGACGCCACGAAGCACCTGGCCAACAGCCGGGAGATCTTCCTGCGCCTGGTGGACCTGTGCCGCTCGCTGGACGCCGCCAAGGTGGAGGCGTACCGGGCGGCCCGCGACTACGAGGCGCTGGAGATGTACGTGATGACCCACCTGATGGGAAGATGAAGAGAAGCAGTTGTCCACGGATCACACAGATCGAACGGATCAAAGCAGAAGACAAGCAGGCAGGCAGAAGACACCACGCCTTCTGCCTGCCTGCTGCTTGTCTTGGCTGCCATCCGTTCGATCCGTGTGATCCGTGGACAAATTCGTCTTCTGGCAGTTACCAGCGCCACAGGGCCGTGCCCCAGGTGAGGCCGGCGCCGAAGCCCGACAGCACGATCCGGTCGCCGGGGCGGACGCGGTCGTCCTGCACGGCCTCGTCCAGCGCCATCGGCACCGACGCCGCCGACGTGTTGCCGTACCGCTCGATGTTCGTGATGACCAGGCCACGCGGGATGCCCAGCACGTCCAGGGCGGCGTTGATGATGCGGACGTTCGCCTGATGCGGGACGTAGAGGTCCACGTCGCCGGGGCCGATGCCCGCCGAGTCGAGCACCTGCTTGACCGTGTCGCACAGCGTGCCGACCGCCCAGGAGAAGACGGCCCTGCCGTCCATGCGGAGGTACTGCTCGCCGGCCTGGAGCGACTCCGGCGTCATGGGGGTGCGGCTGCCGCCCGACTTGCGGTGCAGGAACATCCCGCCCGAGCCGTCCGAGCCCAGCGTGCAGCGGATCAGGCCCTGTTCGGGTGAGCCGCGCCCGACGAGGACGGCGCCCGCCCCGTCGCCGAACAGCGGGTACGTCTTCATGTCCTCGGGGTTGATGAAGCGCGACAGCGTCTCACCGCCGATGACGAGGACGAGGTCGTTCATCCCCGAGGCGATCTGCGTGGCGGCCGTCACCAGCGCATACACGAAGCCGGCGCAGGCGGCCCCGAGGTCCATGGCCGGGCAGCGCAGGCCGAGGCGGTCCTGCACCAGGCAGGCCGTGGACGGGAACGTCATGTCCGGCGTGACCGTGGCGACGATCAGGGAATCGACCTCGCGCGGCAGGACGCCGGCGCGTTCGAGGCAGATGCGCCCCGCCTCCGCGCACAGATCGCTGGTGGCCTGGTGCGGGGCGGCGTGGCGGCGCTCGCGGATGCCGGTGTGCCGAAACAGGGCGGCGGCAGGGAGGCCCATGCGGCGCTGCAGCTCGTCATTCGTGACGACGTTGTCCGGGACGTAGCCGCCCGTGGACAGGATGCGGACTCCCATCAACGGCCGGCTTGATGGCCGGCGTGCGGCCCCTTCGGCTCTCGGCATCCCGGACTGCCCTCTCGTCCTTGGCTCGCTGACATCCTTGCCCACCCTTCCCAGATAGCCCCATTTCCCTGCTTGTGGATGGCAGAAGTCTTTGTATCGGGCTGTCAAGGAAGCGTCCACCCGGCAGCCGGGGGGCGCGGGTTCAACCCCCGTCGCCGGACAGCACGAAGGCGGCCCACCAGGAGGGCGGGCTGAGCCGACCACCCCCAGGGCCAGCCAGCCCCTCGGGGACGCGGCCCGCCCCCCGCAGCAGCTTGTCCGCCCCCGAAGGGGCCAGCTCGCGGCGCAACAGTCGGAGCTTATCCAGCACCCAGTCCGGGTGGCGGAGCACGTCGAGCTGCGCCCGCCGCAGCGCCTCCGCCTTGGGGAGCTTCCTGTCCCAGAGGTGGAGGTAGAAACGCTCCATCAGGACGGCCGTGGCGGCGTCGTCCACGCTCCACAGCGACGACACCACCGACTTGCATCCCGCGACGGCGAATGACCGCTGGAGGCCGAGGAGGCCCTCGGCCACGCTGCCCTCGCCGAGGCCGGTCTCGCAGGCGCTCAGCACCGCCAGCTCCAGACCCGTCAGGTCCAGGCCGGCGATCTCGCCGGCCAGCAACAGGCCGGTGTGGCCGGCGCGGGGCTTGTTGGCCCCGGCCAGCACGAGGCCCGAGGCCATTCCTGCCTCCGGCGGCACGCCCTTGCCGGGCGAGAAGAACGCGTGAGTCGCCAGGTGGACGAAGCGGCTGGCGGGCAGGCGCTCGCGGACGGCGGCGGCCGTGGCGGCGGCCCCTTCCAGGCGTCGCACGCCCCCGTCGGGGAACCGCTTGAGGAATCGCGTCCCGGCCGCGGCGATCTCGGGGCGGGTGGCCGGCAGTTGCCCCCAGAATTCGCCCGGCCCGAAATCCACGCCCCCGACGAGGAGCATCGACGCAGGGGCCGCCTCGCGCTTCGCGCCCTGGCCCAGCAGACGCGGCACCGGGACGTAGGTGAGGGACACATCCTCCAGCAGATACGTCCCGGCCCGCCTGCCCGGCAGGGCGGCGAATGGCACCAGGGCCGTCAGGCTGTCGGGCGACACCAGCACGGCCCGACAGCCGTCCAGGTGCGCGGCGAGCGGCAACCACAGGCAGCGATGCACGGCGGCTGCCAGGCGTCTGTCCCCCACGTCCCTGCGCCAGGCGTACACGAGCGCCTGGAGTGGCCCCTTCGGACCGAGGTCGATGCGGGCTGCGGGGCGGCCCTTGCGGACCACGAAGGCCACCAGGCGGTGCCCACCGCCCCATTCGCTCGCGGCAGGCGTCCGGTGCCGATACGTGATGTAATCCACCAGGGCCGCGCCCTCGGGCAGCGCGGCGCGGACCGCCCCGGGATCGGGCCGCGCAAGCGGGGTGCCCGCCAGCGTGACCCCCAGGGCGGATAGCTCGCCCTCCAACCGCTCCTTCTCGCGCACGAGCTCGGCCAGCTCGTCGCGCGCGGGGCGGGGCGCGTGGGACACGGCGGCGAGGCGGCGGACGGCCTCGTCGTAGCGGGTCAGCAGCGCCCGGGCCTTGTCGTCGCCGGCCCGCACCTTCAACTGCGTCAGCCCGCGCTGGCGGAGCTGGCGGGCGAAGGCGGCCCCCTTCCACTCCAGCAGGTGCCCGTAGGCCAGCTCGCCGGCCGTGCCGTCCGGGCAGGGCAGCGACAGCCGCAGCTGGAAGTGCTTGCCGATGTGGTTCATCCACGTCAACTGTTGACGCTCCGACTGGACGGCGGCGGCCGCCTCCAACTGCTGGCGGGCGAGGCGGGCGCAGCGCTCGGCCGCCGCGAGGGCCTCGGCGCGCCGCCCCACACCCAGGCAGACGAGGGCGTGCTGGTGGAGCGTTTCGCAGAATTCCGCATCGCGGTCCTGGCCCGCCTCCTCAAGGAGCTTGATCGCCCGCTCCGACAGGCGCACGGCCTCGCGCATCTCGCCCGTCCGCCGGTACACGCCGGCGAGGCTGTGCAGGGCGTAGGCGTAGGCATCCCCGTGGCGAATACCCGCCTTCTCCAGGCGGGCGATGCCGTCCAGCAGCAGGAGACGTGCCTGGGCGTACCGGCCCATGCTGACGTACACGCTCGCGAGGCTGTTCTGATTGGTGGTCTGTTCGGGGTGCCCGGCGGGCAGCAGCTCGGCGAGTAGGGCGGCCGCCCGAGTGTACAGCCGCACCGACTGCTCGTGGTCGCCCTGCTTGTGGCAGGTGTGGGCGTAGTTATTCAGCACCCGGGCGAACGCCGTGGTGCGGGTCTGGCCGCCCCTCTCCAGCACCTCGGCCGCCTCACGGTAGAGGGGCAGTGCCTTGCCGGAGTCGCCCATGTCCTCGTGCCAAAGTGCCAGGTTTTGCAGCGCCGCCGCCAGCTCCGGGTCGGTGGGCTTGAGGTGCCGGCGCTGCATGCGGAGGGCCTCGGCCAGGAGCGTGTAGGCCTCGCGCATCTCCCCCAGGGTGCTGAGGCAGACACCGAGGTTGGTCATCGAAACGGCGGCCTCCCTCGAGCCGGCCCCGAAGAACCCGGCCATGCCCGCGTTGGCCTCACGCAGGAACGGCAAGGCGCGCCGGTTCTCCCCTATCTCCACCAGCGCGTTGCCCAGGATTCCGGCGCTCATGCCCTTCTCCCCAGGGAGGAGGGACACGGCCCCGAGGAGCCCCCGGGCCTCGTCGGCCGCCGCCAGTGCCTCCCGGTGGAGACCGGCAAGGGCGAACATGCGCACGGAGATCACCAGCATCGACACGTACTCGCGGTTCTTCTTGCCGCCCACCTGACCCTGGATCGTCAGCGCCTCGCGTGTGTAAGCGACGGCCTTCTCCCGCTGGCCGCGGTTCGCGGCCAGCGTGCCCCGGAAGGTGAGGAGCATCGCGGAGGTGGTGCTCCGCCGGCGGCCCAGGCGGCGCAGCTCCTCCAGGGCCCTGCCCGCCAGCTCGTCCGCCCGTGCGTCCTGCCCCTGCGTCAGCAGGGCCGTGACCCGTCGAGACGCCTCCTCCGGGTCGAGGGCGCGGAGGGGGGCGGAGAGACGCCGCGCCTCGGCGTCGAGCGCGGGCCACAGCGCCGCGCCCCCCGGCAACTCCTCGGCCAGCCGGGCCAGCCGGGGCAACACCTTGGCCACCGCGGCATCGTCGGCACGGGCGGCCCGGGCCGCCCCGAGGGCGCCGCGGATGGCCTGAAGCGCCTCGCGCGGGCGTCCCGCGGAGGCCAGGGAGGTGGCGGCGTCTTGCATCATCGCCACCCGCCGCCCGGCGGGGCCGTCGTTCCGCCGCACCACCTCGGCCGACTCCAGGAGGGCGGCGGCCCGCCCGGCGTGGTTACCCCGGCGGAGGCAGGCCACCGCCACCGCGTCGAGGGGGAAGAGGGCGTCGGCGTGCCAGCGCCCCCGCGCCCGTTGCAGGATCTCGGCCGCGAGGCGGTAGAGCGGCTCCGCCCGCGCAGGCCGGCCGAGGGCGAGGTGCTGGGCGGCGACATTGATCCACGCCCTGGCGGCCGCGGGGGACCAGTCGCCCAGGATGCGCCGCTTCGCCGCGAGCACACGCAGGGCCAGCGGCAGGGCCTCGTCGGGCCGGCCCGCGTTGTAGAGCTTGAGGACCCGGTCCGACAACGCCTCCGCCTGCTCCAGCTCCAGCAGCAGCCCCTTCGGCAGCCGGCGGCGGGCGCGCAGATCCGCCAGCAGCCGCCGCTGCCCGCCGATACGACAGTCACCCGGAGGCAGGGCGCCCTCCAGGCTCCGCAGCAGCACGCCGTGCACGCGCTCGGCCTGGTCCCAGCGGCGGCTCCGGGCCAGCTCGTCGGCCACGTCTTCGGCGACGTGCGTCCACGAGATCGGGATGTCGCCCCTGGCGGAATGGATGGCCTCGATCGCCTTCAGTGACGTCTCCAGCCACGCCCCCCGATCGACGTTGATCTTGCGCTCGGCCTCCCGCAACAGGCGCACACCTTCGACGACCTTCTCCCGCTGCGCGGGCGTCAGCAAGGTCATCCCATGCGGCGCAGCGGCGTGGGCGGCACAGGCGGCGATGAGGGCCAGGCCGGCGGCGAGGTGACGCATGGGGCGGTCCTCCGGGGCGGGTGGGGACATCGTAACCCGCACCGATGCCATCCGCAAGGGCCGCGCCTGTGTGAGGGCTTGACGCGGCAGGCCAGCAAGAATATCCTTGTTTAGACGAAGAGCTAACAGTCTAACCGCGGAAGAGGGCCGGCGATGGACAAGGTATTCGAGGCGCTGGCCCACCCGACGCGGCGGGAGATCCTGCGGCTGCTGCGCGGCGGGGAGAGGACGGCGGGCGACCTGGCCGGCCATTTCGACATGTCGAAGCCGTCGATGTCGCATCATTTCACGGTGCTGAAGAATGCCGGGCTGGTGGAGACGCGCCGGGCGGGGCAGCAGGTGTACTACTTCCTGAACACCACGGTCTTCCAGGACGTGCTGGCGGTCCTCATGGGGCTGTTCGGCACCGCGGAGAAGGGCGGAGAAGCGCCCGAAGGGGAGAAGCCATGATGAGTCGGTGGTTCCTGGCGTCGCTGGTCCTGTTCGTGGCCGTGTCCGGCGTGACGGGCTACGTGTGGTTGAACCGCGAGGCCCTGCTCGATGAGAAGGTTCCGGTACACTGGGGGGCCTCCGGGCAGCCGGATCAATTCGTGGCACGGGATTCGATCCTGCCGTGGCTGCTGATCATGCCGGCCACGATGCTCGGGATGCTGCTCCTGGGCCGGGCGCTGCCGTGGCTGTCGCCGCAGCAATTCGCCATCGACACGTTCCGCGAGACGTACGAGCAGATCATGTTCATCGTGGCCGTGCTGATGGGGTACCTGGGGGTTGTGATCCTTGTGGCTCAGACGGGGAACATGCGGCCGGCCGCCCTGCCGCACTGGATGATGGGCGGGATGCTTCTGCTCTTCGCGGCGCTGGGCAATCTGATGGGCAAGGTGCGTCGGAACCTGTACGTGGGCATCCGCACGCCCTGGACCATCGCCAGCGATCAGGTGTGGGAGAGGACGCACCGGCTGGGGGCGTGGCTCATGGTGGGCGGGTCGCTGGTCGGCCTGGCGCTGCTGCTTCTGACGCCGCTCAACCCGCTGTGGTCCCTCGGCGTGGCGATGCTGGCGATCATGTTCCCGGTGCCGTACTCGCTATACCTGTACAAGAAGTTGGAGGCGGAGGGGAAGCTGGAGACGCAGCAGGAGCAGGGGCAGCCGGCGGGGTGAGGCGGTGCCGCGGATATGCCACCCCGCATATCCGGCATGTGCGGCCGGCCCTTCACGGGAGTTTCACGGGTGGGGGGCGCATTCGTCGCGGCGGGTGCTTGCGTGATATCGGCCGGTCCTGATAGGATGGGATGAACCCGTCACCCCCGCGGCGCGTCCATCATGCGACACCGCACCGATGGCCGCCGCCCACACGGGGCGGGCCTCGGGCGCGTCACACCTCCTTGGGGGACTTCCATGCAACCGGGTGTCAACTCGGCCCTCGACGCCAGCGTCCTGGTGCTGAACAAGCTCTTCATGGCCATCCACATCATCTCGGTGCGGCGGGCGTTCTGTCTCCTGGCCAAGGACCTCGCCGAGGTCGTCAGCCAGGAGGAGGGCCAATTCGCCACCTACGACTTCTCGACCTGGCGCGAGGTGTCGGAGTACCGGTCGAAGCACTTCCGCAAGGAGGACGACGACTGGGTGCGCACCATAGACACGAGCATCCAGGTGCCGCGTGTCATCCGCCTGACCGGCTACGACCGCATGCCCAAGCAGACGGTCAAGTTCAACCGCCGGAACATCTTCGCCCGCGACAACAACCAGTGCCAGTACTGCGGCAAGAAGTTCCCGACCAGCGAGCTGAGCCTCGACCACGTCAAGCCGCGCTCCCAGGGGGGCGGAAGCACGTGGGAGAACATCGTCTGCGCCTGCGTCTCCTGCAACGTCAAGAAGGGCGGACGCACCCCGGCGGAGGCGAACATGCGGCTGTACCGCAAGCCGGAGAAGCCGAAACGCAGCCCGATCCTCAACATGAAGCTGACCAACCGCAAGTACCAATCGTGGAAGTCGTTCCTCGATAGTGCCTACTGGTCGGCCGAGCTGAAGTGAACGAGAGGGGCGGCGGGCCTTGTGCCCGCCGCCCCTCGGTGCTTTGTTGGGCTTCCGCGGCGGCAGGGCGGGCAGGTAGGATGGCGTCTGCCGAGGAGGGCGCGTCATGTCGAGCGTGCTGCCGGGTGCGATGGAGGAGGCGTTCGAGGAGGCGGCGCGGCGCTACGAGGCGGCGCAGACGC
>CAZVZK010000037.1:0-74496 GCA_964630925.1 uncultured Alcaligenaceae bacterium | reverse complement strand
ATTGCTTGCCGATTTCCTGGCCGAGGTGGGTCTGGTTTGCGCGCCGATTACCAAAGTTGGAGAGGTGGCTGGAGAAGGAGGCCGGCGCGACGCTGCCGAAGACGCCGCTGGGGCAGGCCATCGGCTACGCGCGGAACAACTGGCAGGCGTTGAACCGCTACCTGGAGCAGGGCTACCTGGGCATCGACAACAACCTGAGCGAGCGGACGCTGCGGGCGATAGCCCTCGGCCGGAACAACTGGGGCGTCCTCGGGGGCGAGGCGGGCGGGAGGACGGCGGCCGTGCTCTATTCGGTGGTGGGCACGTGCAAGCATCTCGGGATCGACCCGTTCGCCTACCTGCGCGATGCGCTTCCCGGATTGTTCGGCCTGGGGGACGAGCCGACGGCCGAGCAACTGGCGGAGTGGCTGCCGGACCGCTGGCTGCTCCGGCGTGCGCGGGAATCGCCGGCGGCGGCCAGTTGAACAATGCCCGAGCAAGAGCAAAGGCCTGCTGATCAACGCCGATCAGCGGGCCATCCGCGTTTGCTCTTCAGCAGGGAACGTGATTCGCGAGGCGCGTACCTCGAAGGACTCCTCGGGGCGGTGCCGTGAGGCAGCAGCCGGCGGTCGGGGCTGGATGGGCTCGTCGGCTGACCTGATCTTGACGTGGGGGGCGAGGCGGGGACAGGACGGCCGTGCTGGGATCTGTCCGGGGGGCGGCCCGTAAGGGCCATCCCTACCGGAACCGCTGGTGTCGTAGCCCAGGACCCCCGGCAGTTGCCCGGCGATGGTGCCCGCGACGTAGGCCCGCCATGCCGCGTCCACGGCCACCTATTCATGGCTGTTGCGCTCTTGCCAACTCCCGCCCACCTTGCTGAGGCCCTTTTCCTGTACTCTCCAGGTGCCCGTCCCCGCCAGGAAATCCCCATCCGTCCAGACGGTGCAATGCACACTGAATTTCCCGTCGGTCCAGCAGGGCCACTGGCCGTGCCCGGTGTTCATCGACTTGAACGGTGCCATCAGTTTCAACAACTCGCGTTGCGTCATCCCGATCCGAATCCTCTCGTAAGCCGCCTTGATCGGTCGTCGCACCTCCTCATTCCGAGGCTTCAGGGACGGTGCGGGTGCTGAGGAGAGAAAAGCGGACGGAAGCCACGGGAACAGGAGGAGAGCGAGGACACAGAGTCGCGAACACGGTCCCATTGGTGAACCTCCTACTGACCGAAGGTAGGTGTATTCTCCCGCGCGGAGTTACTTCTGTCAACCTCCGAACGGGCGCAAGAACGGCAGGGTGGCCTTCGGCAGAGCGAAATCTTTCCAGGTGTCCCCCTCCCCCACCGGGTCACGAAGCCGGGGAAGCGGGGTCATCTTGCCGCTGGAGTTGTGGGCGTGCACGGCGGTCTCAAAGTGCCAGGGGACCACGTACAACAACTTCGGTGGCAGCACTTTTCGATCCCACCTGCCCGCGGCGTCCGTCCGTTGTCCGAATGCGAGGCACCCGAGGACCAAGCCGTCGTTTTTCCCCCCCATGATCACCGCCGCAGTGACGAACTCTTGCAGCCGATTTGGCCCATTCGGGTCGGGATTATCAAACAGCATTGCTTCTTTCGTCGTCCCAGGCGTGTAGGGCTGGACGCCCGTTTTGAGGAGGTTGGTCGTATACCCAGTCCGTGTCTTGACGAAGCCATACCAGCCAGATGGCTGACCAGGCTTGTTATCGACATGCCAGCCCTTCTCGTCGTCGGCTCGATCAGACGGAATGAATTTGCCGTCATCATTCGTTGTTCTAACAATTTGGATGAACGAGATTTTTTCCTTGTCAACCAACTTGCTTGGTGTAAATGATATCGCGAAGTTCATGCCCACCCCCTCAGGGTGCGCCCGGAACAAGAACTTGAACTCGCCGTACTTGTTTTCTCCGGCGTGGTTCCAGATGGGTTCCTTCACCGTCATCTGGAACTCAGCGGGTGGAGCAGCCAGCCCACTCGGGTCTGTCGCGTTCGTCGGCGAGTTACCGACATACCGGTAGACGTTCGAATCCCCCGCGTTGAAGCCGACGGCGCCCCGACCCTGCCACCCGGCCGGCGCTGCCAAGCCGCGCACCCAGCCGCCGTCGAGGCCGGAATCGCGGAGGAACCGCGCCAGCCCGGCGGGGGAGCCGTCCTCGTGGGGCGAGAAGAGCGCCCCGCCGCGCAGGACCTGGAGGCCCACGGCGGCCTGGTAGAGCGACCGACCCGAGGGGAACAGGTGCCGCGCCAGCAGGTAGTCGCGCTCCGCCTCGGCGGGCCTCCCCGTATCCTTCATGAGCCGCGCCCGCAGGCCCACGAACGCCCCGAGCAGCTCACGCGGCGTCAGCGCCCGCAGGTCGGAGCCGGAGGAGACAGCCTCCGGCGGCAGGCCGCGCTCGCGGATCAGGTAGTCGTCGGGGTCGGACTTGAAGCCGCCGAAGCCCGACTGGGTAGCCTCGATGTTGTGGGTCACCGCGCCGTCATCGAAGCGGCAGATGAAGTGGGAGCCCACGCAGGCCAGGGAGACCGGCCAGCCCAAGCGCCGCCCCAGGGCGACGTGCAGGGCCGCCATGTTGGCGCAGGTGCCTCGCCTGCTGTCCATGACCCCGTGCAGGAACAGGTCCGCGGGGTCCGTGTACAAGGTCGGGCCCGCGCCGCGCTGGTCGTCGTTGTACCGAACGCCGAGACGCTCCTCGACATACCAGCACAGCACACCTAGCCGGAAAAAGCGGACATCACCCTTCCACTGCCCAGGCGTCTTATGGAATACATGCTCGGCCTGAGCCAACTCAGCCCGGATTTCATCGGCCCACGAGTCCGCAATCTCGGCGTACCCCTCCACGTCAATCGCCTCCAGGCCGGGTACGCCCGAGGCCGCCGCCAGGTTCATGCGCAGCGGGTCGCAACGCGCGAGGCCCGCGTCGCCCAAGCCCATCAGTCGGTACACCTCGCTCATCGTCACACCTCATCGCCCATCCGAATCGCAAGTGAACTGCTACGCGGCAGGCCACCTGAAACTTGACGAATAACTAGCCTACTGGCGGATACTTGACCTCGATGAGCCTACCCCCGTGAGGCATGAACAGACGGGGGAGCGCCCCACAGTGAGTGAGGACACCACCACCCGGCAGGATGTGTAACGCAACGTCCTGCCGGAACGGGATGAGCGCGTCGGCGACCAGGGCCTTCTTCTCGATGTCCCACAGCTTGAGCATGCCGTCCGCCCCGAACGTGGCGGCCAACTTCTGGTCCGCCGAGACGGCGATGGAGTGGACCATTTTCCGGTGCGCCCGCCATTTGCCCTCGATCTTGCCCGTCCCCAGGTCCGTCACGCAGAGCCTCCCGTCCCAGCCGCCCGAGACGACCTTCGTCGATAGGCAGCGGATCGCGCCCACTTCCGACCCAAAGTGGGCCTGCTGCCAGACGAGCTGCCCGGCGGGGACCGACCAGCACCGCACGACCCCGTCCCCGTCGCCCGTGAGGAGCCTCTTTCCGTCCCGGGTGAAGGCGAGCGCCTGCCCCCCTAGGGTGTGCCCGTCCAGGGAACAAGCCACATCGCCCGACTTCACGTCGATCACGGAGACCGTCGAATCGGCCTTGCCGCGCCCCACCCCTCCCGCCGCGACGAGGTTGCCGTCGGGCGAGACGGCGACGGCGACGAGCGAGACGTCGCCCCCGAGTGACACAACGCGGACCGATTTGGGGGCGGGCAGCATGGTGAACATTTCGACCGTCTTCCCGCCGGCCACGGCCATTCTCGACGAGTCGCGGGAGAGCGAGATCGCCCTCGCACGCCAGACACGCGTCCTCAACGCGGTTCGCCCCCCGTCCGAGAAGCGGAGAGGGCAGAGCTCGAGGTCCCATGACCTCTTCGTCGAGAGGACCGCGAGGGTGGCGTCCCCGGTTAACTGGATGGCCGTGGCCCAGGGCGCCTCCGCCCGAGGGGGGCCGGCACCACGGCAGTCGGCAGACGCGAGACACGCAACGGCGATCCCTAGTGCGATCAAAAACGGGGAAGGGATGGGATGGGCATGAGGACGCGCTTCAGGTTCTCCGAACATCGTCGCCTCCTTTTCGGCGTTTCACTAGTACTACTCCGTTAGGCCTGGAAATGGGATTGGCGCAAGTGCTTGAGGGGCAGCAACTTGAGGCATTCTTTGCTTCGTAAGGTAACGGAGTAGCCCTTTCCCTAAGTCCTGTCCTTCATGGGGCTTGTGTCATCCATGTTCTCTGTGTAACGGAGTAGTACTAGGGGGCGTTGAATCGGTCTGTAGACTGGAATCCAAACAGGCCAGGGGAGCGGTCGAGGATGAACCGTTGGACCCTCACTGGTAGGCTCCGCACCAAGTCGTAGACCTTGCGCTGGTTGTCGGTGATCGGAATCTTCATCACCTCGCGTTCCAGAATCAGCCTGAGCCATTTCCGAAGATAGGGGTCGTCGCTGTATTTCTCGTAGGCTTGGATTAGGTCGGGCGTTGCTTTCTCTTTCCTGCTCAGAGCAAGTCTATAGATCATTGACCTTAACTTATCCATCTTGTGAGAGTTGCTTTCCTCCGCATGTAATTCGGCGATCCATTTGTGCAAGAGGGCCGACTCATTCCTGCTCAGCCTGCTCGGCCCAGGATCGCGAGCAATCAAGATGTCGGAAAAAGCGTCGGGCTGCCGTAAGGCAATCTCCTCCACCGCTGCGAGGAATTCTGGCTTACCCTTATCTCCTACCGCAAGGATGGGTGAAAAATTCTCCCACCAATCCGCGACCGTGATGATATCATTCCGCCACAATGACAACTTGACCCCTCGCTTCAACATGGCCGCCACGTCTTCCAACGCTTTGATCTGGCGTTGTGTGGCGAATTCCATCTCAGGGTGGCCGAAGAAGTAATAAACGTGACGAGGCGGCGCAGCCAGCCCGCTGGGATCTGCCGCGTTCACAGCGTCGTTCCAGGCGTATCTGTAGAGGTTGGCGTCGCCGGCGTTGAATGCGATGGGGCCCGCGCCCATCCAGCGCCCGGAGGCGGGCCGGGAGCCTTTGGCCCGGTGGCGCTGCAGCCCGGAGCTGCCGTTCAACTCACGCCACGTTTGCCCTTCGCGGTATTCGACTCTCATTTCCCATGCCTCCAGCGTTCCAACGCCTGCCGGGCCTCGGAGCGTACCCGAGGGGACGCATGCAGCTGCAGATCTCGCAACGCCTTCTCCGCCTGCTTGTCGCCCAAGCCCACCGCCCCGAGGGCCCTGATGCAGAGCACCTGGCTCTCGACGCTCTTCGATCTCAACAACGGCAGGAGAGCCGGGACCGCGCCATTCCCCAAGGGCCCCATCCTCCCGACGACGCGCAGGAAGAACTCGGTGTCCCCGTCCCCCGTGTCCGGGTCGGCCGCCCGCAAGGCCGCCACCACCAGCGGGAGGACGCTCTGGGCGAATTGGCCGGGCGGGATGATGTCTTGCAGGCAGGCCACCGTGGTCGAGAAGCGGCTCGGGATGGCGAGGCCCTTCTTCAGGATGTCGGCCGCAGGGGCCGCGTCCTTCTTCAGGTCCCGGAGGAAGCCCGCCGCGAATCCCCATGCCCCGTCCGGCGCGCGGCGCACTAGGTCCGTGGCGACGAGGAGGCTGGGCCCGGTGGCGGCACCGGACGTCCGGAGGAGGTGCAGGGCGGTCAGCCGGACCTCGTCGCTCGGGTCACACAGCCCCACCCGCCACGACATGCGTGCCTCGGGCAGGCTCTCCGCCCCCTTCATGGCCCAGAGGAGGGTTCCGCGGATGCCCGAGGACGGGTGCCGCCCCAACGGAAGCAAGGCCGGAAAGAGGGGGCGTTTCTGGGCCAGCTCCAAATCCCGGACGAAGCGCAGGGTCTCCTCGAGGTGCTCCCCGCGCGTCTCGGAGAGGAGCCCGGCCAGGGCCTTGGCCGCAGGCGACCCCATCTCGCCCAGCGCGAAAAGGGCTACGCCCCGCAACGGCCTTTTGCCCGTCTCGTCCGGTGGCTCGCGGCTGTCGCGCACCAAGGAGAGCAGGACCGGCAACACCACGGCCGCCTCGCCCCCGTAGAGCCCGAGCGCCTGAACCGCCGCCTGCCGCAGCTCGACCGGCTCCTTGGCGGAGCGGGCGATGGCGATGAGCCCAGGCAACGCCGACGTGTCACGCATCCGGGCCAGCATGTTGAGCGCGTCCTCCCGCGTGACCCGGTCGGCCCCCGCCATTACCTTCAAGAGGACAGGGCGGATGTCTCGTGCGTAGCGAGGGCGGAACCACCGCTCCCAGGCGGCCCCCTCCTCGCCGAGGAGGCGCCTGTGAATCTCCTCCAGGGCCACGAGGGCCATCCAGCGCGCCACCGGCGTGCCCTCGTTCAGGACACCGACGAGGCCGGGATACGCCGGTCGGCCGATGTCGATCAGGAAAGAACGCGCCAGGTAGTCGGGGCCTCCGTTCTCCGCCCCCAGGGCGGCGAGGAGGCTGGGGATGGCGGCCTCGATCCCGGGCTTCGATTTCCTCAACTCGCGGGAGGCCTGGACGCGCTGTTCGGCTGTCCCGTCGCGCAACAGGCGGACGAGCCGAGCCACGTCGGGCGACCTGAGGACCAGTGAACTGGTGGGCGGCCCAGCCGCCAGGAGGGCCTGCGGGCAAGACAGCAACAGGCTCAGGATCGTGAGAGACGCAGGAACCGAATGCGCCATAGCTCGCTCCTGATATCCGTGGATGTCGCGGCCCTCAGCCGACTTGGCCCCGCGTTATGCATTCTATTCGCGAACCCGCATTCGCGCCGCCTAACCCTACTTCAGGGTCACCTTTGTTGCCGGGGCATCATCACTCCAGGTCACGTCGAAGGCGACATTCGCGTTGGCGGAAACCACGCCTTTCTTCTTCACCTCTAGGTCCTCCAGCCATTTCTTGATCCCCCCGACCGCAGGCACCCGCAGTCGAAACACTTTCGGCACTGGCCTCCCTCGGCGCATCACTTGCGTGCGCTCCCCAGCCGGCACATCTTCGAGATTCACTTTGTCGATGTAGGTGAAACGGAGGGTCGCATAGTAATCCCCGGTCCGGGTGACTGTGCTCTTCGGACCCCATGACCCATCCGAGTACCACAAGCTGGCAGTCTGTCGCTCATCCAAACTGACTTTGCGGCCATTCTTGATGTCTTTCAACCCCATGCGGGCCAGTTCACCATTATCCTCCAGCATGGATGGCGCCAACTTCGTCGTGCCTGGTGGGATGACAATGATGGTGAAATCGTTCGCGTCGGCTCTGGGCCTTGCCGGTGTTTTGTTCTCGACATCCTGCTTTCCGAACAGGTGCACCAAGAGCAGGCCACCCTTCTTCGGTGATGAAGGCGATCGGAGCGACACATTGATCGGGACGGCCACCTGTCCACGGGTGCCGATGAAGATGTCCTCTTGATTGACTTCAAGGATGGGAGCTGTTGGGCGTGCCGGCCCGGCAAACTCTCCACTCGCATCAGTCCGATCCATTGGCGCGTTGTGCGCGTACCGATACAGGTTGGAGTCCCCGCCGTTAAAGGAGATGGGGTCCTCGCCCATCCAGCGCCCTGAGGCCGGCCTGTAGTTCCTGGCGCGGTGGTACTGCACCCCGGAGTTCACGTTCAACTCCCGACCGGTGTGCCCGTAGCGGTCGCCCACGCTCGCGTGGCTCTCCGTCCTGACGCCGTAGGCGGAGTAGTCGAGGTGGTCCTTGACCAGCCCGCTCCAGTCCACGAGGTCGCGCACGCTCCCGAGGTTGTCGGTGAGGTACGCCCACGCACCCGCATTGCCGCCCGACGAGACGGTCCGCGAGAGGAGTTGGTCCGTGGCGTCCCCGTACATCCTTCGTACCAGCACGCCGTTGCCGGAGTCAATGTCCGTCCAGACGTGTTCGCCGTCGTAGGCGAAGCGCGTCTCGCCGGCGCCGCCACCGCCGCTGACCCACTCCTCCTCCTTGACCCGCCTGTTCTCGGCGTCGTAGGTGTACGTCACCCACAGCAGGTTCGTGCTGCCGTCGCTCGTCTTCCTGATGCTGGTGAGGGCGTTCCTGCTGTCGTAGGTATAGAACCACGCCTCCAGGCCCGACCCCTTGGACTGCTGGGTCAGGTTGCCCTCGGCGTCGTGCGTGTAGGTGAACACGCCGTCGTTGCTCATCCGGTTGGCGGTGCCGGTGGCGTAGCCGGACATCGTCCGGTTGCCGTTGGAGTCATAGGAGTAGGCCGTCCCCGTGTCCCCCGTCACCTGGGATGTCGTGTCGTAGGTGTACGTCTGCGACCCGCTGTAGGTGTACGTCCCCACGGCGCTCGAATAGGTGTGGGTGGTGACCCTGTCGGCGGCGTCGTAGCCGTACGTATAGGCGCTCAGGACGGCGTTGGACGTGTCCTTGTTCGTGATCGCCGTCAGCCGCCCCGCGTCGTCGTGGGCGCGCTGGCTGTACACGACGGTGCCCGTCCCGGCCAGGCTGCTGAACCAGGTGATCGTCGTCTGCTCGCCCCTGGCGCTGTTGCCGAAGTCGATGCGCACGGGAGTCAGCCCGCTGCCGTTGAACTTCCGGCTCGTCAGCCAGCCGTTGCCGTCGTAGGTGCTGGTCAGGTAGCCACCCAAACTGTCCTGCCGCTGCGTGACGTTGTCGTCGGCGTCATACGTGTAGGTCAGCGCCTGCCCGAACACGTTGCGGTAGCTCTCCACCCGGTCCTGGGCGTCGAACGTGTAGGTGATGGTGCCGGCGTTGTCCTGATACTTGGTGATGTTGTCGTTGTCGTCGAGCGTGTAGGTGATGATGTTCAGCGTCACCCCCGCGTTGTCCTTCCACACCTCCTTCGTCTTGCGGTCCTCGTCGTCGTAGCTGTACTCGATGCTCCGGCTCAGGCGGTCAACGACGCTCGTCACCCGGTTGTCCGCGTCGTAGCTCGTCGTCGTGCGGGCGCCGAGCGGGTCGGTGCGCGTCTTCTCACGGCCGGCCGAGTCGTAGAAGTATTGCCAGATGTTGCCGACGGGGTCGATGATCTGCTGCACCGCGCCGCTCGCATCTAGCACGTTGCGTGTCAGGCCCCCGCGCGAGTCGAGCGATCCGACGTTCCTGCCCAGCTCGTCGAACAGCGTGTCCTGCGCCGCCAGGACGGGGTCAATCGTCCGCACCGTGGCGCCGCGCGCGTCGAGGACCTGGGTGGTGGTCTTGCCCAGCGCGTCCGTCCAGCCGACGTTGCGGCGCAGGGAGTCGTAGAGCTGCGTCGTCACCTTGCCCAGCGCGTCCTTGGCCGTGACCTGGTCGCCGGCGTCGGAGTAGGTGTAGGTGTTGCGGTTGCCCAGGCTGTCCAGGGACTCCGTGCGCTGGTTGCGTGCGTCGTAGGTGTGCGTGGCCCAGTTGCCCCGCGCGTCCTTGCTGCCCTTGACGTTGCCCACCTCGTCGAACGCCGTCTCCGTCGTGGACGCGACGCCGCTGCCGTAGCCCTCCGTCACCGCCACGGCCCGGTTCAGCTTGTCGAACGTCGTCGATGTCTGGTTGCCCTTGTGGTCGGAATACAAGGTGGCGTTGCTGTTCGCGTCGTAGGTGGTCGTCGTTCTGCGCAAGAGCGCATCCTGGGTGCCGGTGGCCCTGTCCAGCGCGTCGAACGTCGTCGTCACCGTCTTGTTCAGCGCGTCGGTGCGCGTGACGGCATTACCGCCCGCGTCGTAGCCGGTCCCGGTCACGTTGCCGGCGCTATCGGTGGTGGACGTGACCCTGTCGCGCGTGTCATACGCCTGCGTCGTCCACCGCCCCATCTGGTCGCGCGAGGCCAGCACGCGCCCCACCACGTCGTAATACGAATCGGCCGTGCCGCCCTTCGCGTCCGTCGTGCGCGTGGTGCGCCCCAGCTTGTCCAGCGTCGATTGCGTGGAGTAGCCGGCGGTGTCCCGTTGGATGACCGGCCTGCCGGCGTCGTCCAGGGTGGTCAGGCCGCTGAGCTGGATGGCCCCGCCCACGCCCGTGTTCGACTGCACCGCCGCCCCGCGCAGGTACGGATCGTAGATCACGCTCCCGCGCAGCCCCGAGGGGTCGATGCTCCCCGTCTGCAATCCCGCGCTGTCCAGGGTGACGGTGTTGATCTTGCCGAGAGGGTCGGTGACGGCCGTCGTCCTGCCCAGCGCGTCGTTCGTGTACGTCGTCGTGTAGCCGCGAGCGTCCTTCACCGAGCCCACGTTGCCGTTCGCGTCGTAGCCGGTGGTCGTCCTGTTGCCGTAGGCGTCGATGCTCGCCGTGATCCGCCTGTTGCCGTCGTACTCGTAGACCATCGTGTTGCCGCGCGCGTCGGTCATCGTCCCCAGCAGCCCGGCAGAGGTGTACTCGTAGACGACGGAGCCGCCCAGCGCGTCCGTCGTGCGGATGTGTCTCCCCGAGCCGTCGTAGCCCATCGTCGTGGTGTAGCCGCGCTCGTTCGTGATGGTGGTGAGTGAGTGGTAGGCGTTGTTGGCGTAGGCGTACACCATCGACGTGAGGTCGGGGTTGGTCACCTTCGTCACGTAGCCCTGCGCGTCGCGCGTGTACGTCGTGACCCGGTTCAGCGCGTCCGTCACCTTCGTCACATAGCCGCTGGAGTACGTGTACTGCACCCCCACGCCCAGCGCATCCACAACCTCCTGCGCCCGCCCGCGCGAGTCCACGTTGACCTTCGTCACCGCGCCCACCGCGTCGGTGACCGACCCGTAGACGGTGCCCGCGGCCGGCGTCGTGCCCACGCCCTGAATGATGACAGGGGAGACCACGGACCTCGTCGGGTTGGTCACACCGCCGTAGGTGGTGGTGCCGAGCGTGACGGTGCCCACGGTGCCGTAGCTGGTGTAGGCGTAGTTCGACTCCACGTTCGGCCCGAATTGCTCGCGCGTCAGTCGCGAGTCGGAGTCATACGTGAAGGTGTGGACGCCCCCCGTCGGATCGGTGATCTTGGTGAGGTCGCCCGAGGACAGGGTCAGCGTGGTGACGCGGCTGTTGCTGGACGCGAACGCCACGTCGGTGCTGCCGGTGTACGTGATCGTGTTCAGCGTGCCGTCCACGGCGGTCAGCCCCGACAGCCTGTTGCTGCCGTCGTAGCCGTACACGATGCTCGTCACGCCGTCCGCGCTCAGCCACTTCTTCTGGTAGCCGTTCTGGTCGAACGTCGTCGTCTGCCCGTCCGCCGTCGTGTACGTGTAGGTGGTCACCCCGCCGCCCGTCGCCTTCGTCAGCGTGCCGCTGTCGCCGTCCTCGCTCGTGTACGAGGACGTGCCCGTGTAGAACAGGCTGCCCCCCGAGCCCAGCACGCGCAGCATCCCCGCCGGCCCGTTCGCGTCGGAGGCGATGCTCACCAGACGGTCCACGCCGCTCAGGCCCCACCCCGCCCCGAACGCGCTCGTGTCTTGCGCCACCACGAACACGCTGCCGGTGACGTTCTGGTCGGCGACGCCCGCCACCTGCACCAGCACCGAGTAGCCGTACCTGTTCGTCGTGGTGATGCTCTGGCTCGCCTGCAAGGCCATCGTCAGCACGTCGCCGCGCCCCATGCCCGTGGTGCTGTACACCACGGTGGGCGCGGCGGTGCCGTTGAAGTCCAGCACCATCGTGATGTTGGCCGGCAGCGGGTTGGCCGTGTCCGTCGGCACGCTGACTTGAATGACCGGCTTCTGGCTGACGCTGCTGGAATGATAAACCAGCGCGGGAGACCCTCCCTGCCCCGTCCCCGGCGAGGTGTCCAGATCCAGCGCGTGTGCGGTGCTCACGTCCCCGGCCACGGTCAGCCAGTCCCCGCCGGACTGCGGGCCCACGGTCAGCGCCTGCGCGGTAGCCACCCACGGCGACGCCACGTTGCTGACGATCACCGTCGAGGCGCTGCTCGTGCCCTCGTTGCCGGCCAGGTCGAGCACCCGCGCCCGCACCCGGATCGTGCCCGCCCCCGACAGCGCCGGCAGCTTGATCGTCGCCTGCCCGTTCGTCAGGACGGTGCCCGTCGAGTAGCCCGTCTCATCCGTGTCCCCGAAGTCGTTGTCGTTGTTGAGGTCCACGTCCAGCGTCACCGTCGGCGCCGACGCCAGCCCGAGCCGGTCGGTGACGTTGACCCTCACCTCCGGCCGCAGGCTGTTCGTGGTGGATGGCGCCGACACGTACACGTCCGGCGCCGTCGCGTCCACGAAGACGTGCTGCGGGCCGGAGAGGTCGGAGTCGTACACGCCATCATTCGCCTTGAGGGTGAACGCCGTCGTCCCCTCGGGGAGCGAAGTCCCGGTGTACGAGTACGACCACGCCCCCGACCCGTTCGCCGCCGCCGTCCCCAGCAGGCCCACGCCCTCCCGGTACACCGTCACCGTCACGCTCGCGTCCGCCGTCCCGTAAAGCACCAGCGTCTGGTCCGACGTGTACCGGTCCGTCGCGGACGACCCCGTGTCGCTCGACACCGTCACCAGGGCCGGCGCGTTGGGCCGTGGCAGCACCTTCGCGAGGAACGCATCCGTCCCGCCGGCGTTCGTCGTCTGGTAGGTCTGCGTCACGCCGGGGAAGTTGGTGGAGCCCGTGAAGCCGGCCGCGTACGGGTCGCCCCGCGCGTCCAGCCCCAGCCCACGCGCCTCGTCCGACCCCGAGCCGCCCAGGTACGTCGAGTAGGTCAGGGTGCCCGTGGAGTCGAAGCGGGTCAGAAAGCCGTCCGTGCTCCCCCCGTACGTGGACTGCGGCGCCCCCTGCGTCGGGAACGAGGACGACGCCGTCGCCCCCGCCACCACGACACCGCCCGTGCCGTCCACCCGCACCGCGTAGCCCGTCTCCGCGCCCGAGCCGCCCCCCAGGTACGTCGAGTAGTAAAGCGCGCTGCCCGCCGCGTTCAGCGTGGTCACGAAGGCGTCGTCGTCCCCCGTGGAGATGGTGGTGTCGTACGCCCCCGCCGTCGTCGGGAAGTTGCCGAAGAAGAAGCCCGTCGTCTTGCCCGTGATGCTCGCCTTGCCGTCACGGCCCACGGCGACGGCGTTGACGGAGTCGGTGCCCGCGCCGCCCACCAGCGCCAGCCAGCTCAGGGACGCGCCCCCCGGCGCCAGCTTGGCCACGTAGGCGTCCTGCACCCCCAGGTTGGGCGCGCTGTAGCCGCCGCCCGAGGCCGACAGCGACCCCGTCGTCTCGTTGCCCGTCAGGTAGGCGCTGCCGTCGTCGCCCACCGCGATGGCGTTGCCCGTGTCGGCCAACGTGCCGCCCACGTAGGTGCCGTAGGTGAGGGTGGTGCCCGCCTCGTTGAGGCACAGCACGAAGCCGTCCCCGTTGCCGCCGTAGGAGGTGTCGTAGGCGCCGGCCGTCGTGGGCAGGCTGCCCGAGGTCGTGCCCGACACGTAGGCGCGGCCGTACACGTCCACGGCCACGCCCGAGGCGCGCAGCGCCGGCCCGGTGGAGATCGTGGGCGTCAGGTAGGTGCTGTAGGAGAGCGAGTCGCCCGACGCCGACAGCTTCGTCAGGAACGACTGGTCGCCGTTGTTAGCCGTGGTCTGGAAGGCGCCCGTGGTCGTGGGGAACGAACCGGTGGTGAGCCCGGTGACGTAGGCCGCCCCCGTCCCGTCCAGCGCCACGCCCACGCCCGAGTCCGTGCCCGAGCCGCCCAAGAAAGTCGAATAGATCAGCGACCTGCCGTCGGGCGACATCTTGGTCAGGAACGCATCGGTGTTGGAGTCGTAACTGGTGTCGTAGCCCAGCGTCGCCGGGAAGTTGCTCGACGCCGTCTCGCCCGTGATGTACGACGCCCCGGCGTTGTCCACGGCCACGCCGTACGCCTTGTCCGTGCCCGAGCCCCCCAGATAGGATGCGAAGCCGAATACTGGATCGATGATCAATGCGCTCGATGAGTCATATTCGCCCGTGACCTCGAAACCGATGCCGCCCTCGCGCAGCACGTAGCGCCCCGACACCGCCGTGCGCGTCTGGGGCGTGCCGGTGACGCCGTCCTGATACAGGGCCGGTGCCTCCATCACCAGGTCGCGCCCGCCCACCGTCAGCAGCAGCCGCCCGTCCTGGTCCACCGCCAGCGCGTCCACCCCGTCGGCCGCCAGCAGGATCTGCGACACCTCCGCCCCAGGATTCACCGTGAAATCGAACTCGAACTGCCTCCCGCCCTCCGTGGCCGCGCGCAGCGTGAGGTCAATGCCGTCCCACACGCCCCTCTGCTCCACGCGCCCGAACTGCGGCACGTTGGCGTACCACTTCGAGGGGTCGTCCCCGCCGAAGTAGTTGCTCCGCGACGTGAGCTGATCCCTCCCGAACACCTCGGCGCCCTGGTCCGCCCCCACCATGCGCAGCCGGAACACGTCGCGCCCCTCGGACGGCATGTCCGGCGCACCGTCCGCGCCCCGCGCCCCCGGCCTCACGACGCCGAAGGTGAGGGCGTCTTGCGTCATCCACAGCGAGAACCCCGGCCCCCTGGACAGGAACCTCACGGAGGGATCAACCTGACCAATATTTTGTTCAAACGCCAACGGTGTCGATCCGTAGGCCTTCGCCAGCGCGGCCTTGACGCCCGCATCGATCACCTGCCCGCCGCCGGACGGCTCCGACAGCAGAGACACCCCGCCCGTATCCGAGCCACCCCCGGAGCCGCCCTGCCCCGCGCCGCCCGCGCCGAAGGAGAACGAGAAGGGCGAAAGCCCGCCGATCTGCCCCAGCGGCTGCGCCTCCCCGGAATTGCCCCCCGGCCCCTGCGGCGTGGCCGGCGGGTCGAACGTCCCCCCGCCACCGCCACCGCCGTTGACGCCACCGCCGTTGCCCCCACCGTTGTCCGGGGCCGCCAGCCCGCCCGAGCCGCCGGACGTGCCCGAGGCACCGCCGCCATTCCCCGGCGTGCCGTCGGCCAGCGGGTCGGGCAGGGAGGTCAGGCTGTCGAGCGCCGCGCCCACGTCGCCGAGCCAGTCGCGCATCCCGAACGGGTCGTCGCGCCTGCCCGCCTCACGCCGCGCCTCCTCCTCGCGCGTATCCTCCCCGCGCCGCGCCTCGCGGGCCTGATCGCCCTCGCGCCCGTCCCGCGCCACCGGCCGGCACTCGTAGGCCGCCGTGTCGGCGTCCTGCGCCGCGTGCCGCCAGCCCACCTGGCCGCGTGCGTCGAGCAGAGGCAGGGGCGGGCTCGGCATCAGCCACGGCACCTGCGCGAAGCCCAGCCCGCCCGTGATCAGTGATATCCAATCATTCGGAGTTTCACGTGTCTCCAGGGGCATCGGCCCTTCGAGGCGCGTGGGCGCCGCCGGCTCACGCCGCGCCGGCCCCGGCCGCAGCAGCGAAAGCAGGCGGGCGAAGGAGCCCTTGATCCACTCGCGGGCGGTCATGAGGCGGCCTTTCCTGGGGCGTGGGCGTTCCTGGGGTCTGGGGATTCACGTTGCTGTCCGCGGCCCTCCTGGCCTCATCTCCGTCCGTGTCAGAAGGGCACGTCCTCGGCCCTCACCACTTTGCCGTCCGGGCCGAGTGTGGTGACGCGCACGAGGCGCCTGCCGCCCTCGATCACGACCTCGTACTCCTCACGCCCCAGCGCCTCGCCGCCCGGCGTCTCCAGCCGGCACGAGGCGTGGGCCTTCCGCGGCGGCCCCGGCGCGGGGAGGGGCGCGGGCTCGGAGGCGTAGACGACCCCGTTGTACCCGTACGACACCGGGCGTGGCAGGGCGTCGTAGACGTAGGTGGTGGCCCCGCCACCCACGTTCGTGCTGTAAACGAGGTCGCCGCCGGCGGAGTAGTGATACGTCGTGGTCCCGGAGAGGGGGTCGCGCGGCGCGGGCGCCGTCTCGGCGACACGGATGACATCCGGCTCCCGCGGCGGAGCGGGCGGCGGCGTCTGTGCCGCCGGGGCGTCCGCCTTCACGGCGTTGGCGCCGGCGAGCCAGGCGAAGGCCGCGGCGAGGGACGAGAGCAGGGAGCGGCGCGAGGGCTGTCCAGGGGGCATGCGGTCCCCTCCACGCGGCCCTCCGTGGGCCGCCCCGTGTGATGTGCTGGGGGGATGTTATCGCGCTTCCGGAGAGGTGGGAAGTGGGAAAAAGTTCGGAAAAACCAAACTCATCCAAGCGGGCCGAATGTCGCCCATGGACACCTGCACGATCGCCTCACGCGAGATTGCGCTGGAAACTCTCCGCCCGCCGGATAGGATCGCCGGGGACACATCACGCCGGAGAAGCCGATGCCCCTCAAATACATCGCCTGCCCGTCCAACGCCGGACGCGCCCTCGCGTGGGCGGCCGAGGTGGGCGCCGGCCATTGCCACGTCGTCGGCCCCGGCGGCACCCCGTGGTCCGACTGCCCGACCTACGAGGCCCTTCTGGCGCGGCTGCCCGAGGGGTGGCGTCCGGACTTCGCGCTGGTGGACCTCTCCTACCCGTCGCTGCCGCCGTGGCTGTGGGACGCGCCGCTGCCCCTCGTCGCCCTGGCCCCCGACTGGGAATTGCAGTGGCCGCTCCTCACGCTGGCCCTGCCGCGCTGCGCCCTCGCCTTCTCCGACCGCGCCGGCACGCACGCCCTCAACGCCGCCGGCCACGCCCACGTCCGCGGGGCGAGGCTCTTCGGCCTGCGCCCGCCCTTCGACGGGCCGCCGGCCGATCCTCCGCCCGCGCGCGACATCGACGTGCTGTTCGTCGGCAGCCTCAACCCCGCCGTGCAGGGCGAACGCCTGCCGTGGCTCATGCGTCTGGCGCGGCTCTCGGCGGGGCGGAAGGTGATGATCGCCACGGGCGTCTTCGGCGACGACTACCGCCGCCTCTTGCTCCGCGCCCGGATCGTCTTCAACAGGTCGCTGCACGGGGAGGAGAACCAGCGCGTCGCCGAGGCCGCCTCCCACGGCTGCCTCGTCCTCCAGGAGCGCGGCAACGCCGAGATGGCCGGCGCCTGGCGGGACGGTGTCCACTGCGCCTACTACGGCGACGACGACTTCGAGGCCGTCATCGGGCGCTACCTCGACGACGAGGGCGGGCGCGCCGAGGTGGCCGCACGCGGCGACGCCCTGGCCCGCGGGCGATCCTGGGCGGATGAGTGGGGGCGGCTGAAGGGCGTCGTCGAGGCCGATTGGGACGCGATCAAGTTGCGGCACGCGGCTCTGACGCCGATGCCCGCCCACGAGAAGTTGCTCCTGCGTTCGTGGCAGGCGCTGGGGGCGCAGCACCCGGCGGACGACGCATTACCCGCCGACCTGGATGCCGCGCTCGACGACGGCGTGCCGTGGGCCGCGCTGGCGCTTTCGACACTGGCGGGAGACGGTGACGCGGGCCGGGCCACGCGATGGCTGCACGCCGCCCTCGGCCTGGCCCCCTCCTCGGTGCTGGTGACCCTCGGCCTCGTGGAGGCGACGCACCGCATGGGCGTACCGGACGTGGCCGCCGACGGCGCACGGCGCCTGCTCACGTCGCTGCTGGAGCGGGGCGTACCCGCGGGCGAGGCGCTGTGGCCGCTGTCCGACCCCTCGTTCGGCCCGTTCCGCATGGCCTGGCTGCGCGCCGCCATCCGCCACGCAGGCGAACCGCACGCGCGGGACGCGGAGCGGACGCGGCTGGTGCGCTGGCGCCTGCACTCGCTGCTGGCGTCGGTCACGGGCGATCTGGCACACCACCACGAGGCGGCCCTGGCCTGGCCCGACGCGCCGAAGACGAGGGCCTCGCTCGGATGTGCTCTCGGCAAGGCCGGCAGGCCGGCGGACGCCGCCCACCACCTCAAGGCCGAGCTGGACGCCAACCCCTTCGACGCGGCATCCGCCCGCGCCCTGTTCCAGGCGTACAACGACGCGGGGCTGGGCGGGCGGGCGGCACGGCTGGCGCATGACAGGCGGCTGCTGGCGACGGCCGCCCCCGGGATCGTCCCCGTGGAGCCGTGGTCCGCCGACGCCCAGGCCGAGGCGCCGCACGGCTCGCTCGTGCTGGCGCTGGAGGGGCCGCTGTTCGAGGTGGCGTCGCTGGCCCACGTCAACAGGCGCGTGGCGCTGGGCCTGGCGTCACGCGGGCACACGGTCCTGGCGCGGGAGGTGAGGTCCGCCGGCCCGCGCGTCGCGCCGGGGCCCGAGGCCGACGCCCTGGCGGCCCTGTGCAGGGCCGGCGGCCACGCGCCCGTGACGGTCCGCCACGCCTGGCCGCCCGACCCGACGCCCCCGGCCTCGGGGCACTGGGTGCTGATGCAGCCGTGGGAGTTCGGCTCCGTCCCGAGGGCGTGGCTGCCCATGCTCGCGCGGGTGGACGAGGTGTGGGCGCCCACGTCGTCCGTGCGTCAGGCGTTCCTCGACGCGGGCGTGCCCGAGGACAGGGCGCGTGTCGTCCCGCTGGGCGCCGACCACACGCTGTTCAGGCCCGGCGTCGAGCCGATGACGCTGCCGACGCGGAAGGCGGTGAAGGTCCTGTACGTGGGCGGGACGATCCCCAGGAAGGGCTTCGACGTGCTGCTGTCCGCCTACGGCAGGGCCTTCCGCTCCACCGACGGCGTGTGCCTCGTGGTCAAGGGCATGGGCGCCTCCTCCTTCTACCGCGGCCAGACCGCCGACGACGAGATCAGGGCCTTCCAGGCGGCGCCCGGCAACCCCGAGGTCCTCACGCTCGACGGCGACATGGCGGACGCGGAGATGGCGTCGCTGTACGCGGCGTGCGACGTGCTGGCGCTGCCCTACCGCGGCGAGGGCTTCGGCCTCCCCCTCGCCGAGGCCATGTCCTCCGGCCTCCCCGTCGTCGCCACCGGCATGGGCGCCTGCCTCGACTTCGTGGACGACACCGTCGGCTGGCTGGTCCCGGCGCGGCGTGTCGATTTCAACGAGCAGAAGGCGGGCGGAATGGAGACGTGCGGCACGCCCTGGCTCGCCGAGCCCGACGCCGGCGCGCTGGCCCTCATCCTCCGCGAGGCCGCCTTCAGCCCCGCCGAGAGGGCGAAGAGGGGTGCCGCGGGGCGTGCGCGTGTCGAGCGCGGCCTGACCTGGGGGCACACGCTCGACGCCGTGGAGTCGGCCCTGCGCCGCCTCCGCCACAGGCCCGTCCGCAGGCTCGCCGACGCGCCGCCGGTGCCCGCCGCGGCCACCGAGGCGGCCCCCGCGTCTGGCCCGTCCGTGGCCGTGGTGAACGGGCAGGAGATGGCGCTGCACGACCCGGCGCGCGACCTGTGGGTGAGCCGCCCCCTGCTGGAGGGCGAGCCCTACGAGCACCTGGCGCTATCCGCCCTCCGCCGGCTCGTGCGCCCCGGCGACACGGTGATCGACGTGGGCGCCAACGTCGGCGTCTACACGCTGCGCCTGGCCCACCTCGTGGGGCCCTCGGGCAGGGTCTTCGCCGTGGAGCCCGAGCCCGGCAACCTGGCCCTGCTGCGCGAGAACGTCGAGCGCAACGGGCACGCCAACGTCACGGTCCTGCCCGTGGCGGCCTCCGACCACGACGGCGAGGCGGAGCTGTCCCTGTCCCCCGACAACCAGGGCGACCACCGGGTCATCCCCGGCGCGGGCGGCAGGGCCTCTGTCCCGGTCAGAGCCGCACGCCTGGACGGCCTGCTCGCGGACGCCGGCCCGGTGTCCCTGATCAAGCTGGACGTGCAGGGGGCCGAGGGGCTGGCCCTGGCCGGGCTGGAGCGCACCCTGGCGCGGTCGCCCGACGCGGCGCTCCTGTTCGAGCTGTGGCCGTGGGGCCTGGAGGCGGCCGGCACGCCCGCGCCCCGCCTGCTGTCCTGGCTGTCGGCGAGGGGCTACACCTTCGAGGCCCTCGACGAGCGCAACGGGCACCCCGTCCACGCCGACCCCGACGGCCTGATCCGCGCCCTGCCCGCCGCCGACGAGCGCGCCTTCGTCAACGTCCTGGCACGCCGGGGCGCCCGCGCCGGGGACACCCCCGTGGTGGTGAGGGCGCTGAAGCCCGGCGCCGCGCTGTGCATCATCGCCAGGGACGAGGAGTCGAACATCGGGGCGTGCATCGACAGCGCCGGCGGCCTGTTCCCCCAGGTCGTGGTGCTGGACACCGGCTCCAAGGACCGCACCGTCGAGATCGCGCTCTCCAAGGGCGCGGAGGTCCACCACTTCACCTGGGTGGACGACTTCTCCGCCGCACGCAACGAGTGCCTCCGGCACGCCGACAGGGAATGGATCTTCTGGCTGGACGCCGACGACAGGCTGGACGCCGAGAATCGGCTCAAGCTCAAGGCGCTGCTGGAGTCGCTGCCGGACGGGGACGTGGCGTACAGCATGAAGTGCCGCTGCCTGCCGGACGAGACGGGGGCGGCGACCCTCGTGGACCACCTCCGCCTGTTCCGCAACGGGCCGCACGCGCGCTGGGAGTACCGCATCCACGAGCAGATCCTCCCCTCCCTCAAGCGCGGCGGCGCCGAGGTCCGCGAGGCGGACGTGGTCATCGACCACACCGGCTACGTGGACCCGGCGCTGAGGGGCAGGAAGCTGGAGCGCGACCTGCGTATCCTCAGGGCGCAGCACAGGGACCTGGGCGACGAGCCGTTCACCCTCTTCTACCTCGCCCAGATGGCCCTGGACCTGGGCGACCCACAGGGGGGGCTGCGCCACCTGCACCTGAGCCTGCGCCTGTCGTCGCCGGGCGACTCCATCGTCCGCAAGCTCCACTCCCTGCGCGTGAGGGCGCTGCTCGAGATGGGCAGGCCCCGCGACGCGCTGGACGCCGCGCTCCTGGGCCTGCGCGTGTGCCCCGGCGACCCCGAGCTGACGATGCGCGAGGCCCGGCTCCGTTCGGCCGAGGGCGACCACCAGGGGGCGAGGGCCGCCCTGCTGGGGCTGATCGACGGCGCCGAGGGCGGCGGGCTGTTCCGCAGCGTCTCCGAGGGGCTGCGCACCTTCATGGCCCGGCACGAGCTGGCCCGCGTCTGCCTGGCGCTGGGCGGGGACGCCGACGCCGAGGCCCAGTGGCGCAGGGCGTGCGCCGAGGCCCCCCTGTGGCGCCCGCCCTGGGTGGGGCTGGCCGGCCTTCTCTGCTCGCAGGGCCGCTGGGGCGAGATGGGGCCGGTGCTGGACGGCATGGCGCGCACCGCGGGGCCCGCGGGCGAGCCCGCGTGGTGGCGCGGCAAGGCCCTGCTCGACTCCGGCGACGTGGCCGGCGCGGTGACGATCCTGGGCGGGGCGGCGGCCGCCCACCCCTCCGACCCCGGCGTCCGCCTGCTGCACGCCTCGGCGCTGGAGCAGTCAGGGGACCTCGGGGGCGCCGAGCGTCAGCTGGCCGAGGCGGCCGCGCTGTGCCCGCACGACGGGCGGATCAGGGCCGTGCTGGACAGGCTCCGCGGCATGCGCGGGGCCAGGGACGGCGCGTCCCTGCCGCCGGGGACGCCCCCCGCGGCGTAAAGGGCTGCGTCGGCCGGGCCTCGGATCCGGCGCCGGTCAGTGCTTCAGGTAGGGGACGTCGCCCTCCTCGTGCCAGCAGCGGGTGCAGCCGTTGTCGGCGCAGGAGCCGCCCCTGATGGAGGAGGGGCAGGTGTCCGGCGTGGCCTTGGTGACGACGGTGGAGGTGTACACGAACCCCCTGGGCGGCGGCCCGTCCACGAGGCTTGCCGACACCCTGTCGATGAGGTTGGTGGGCCACTCCAGACACGTCTCAACCAGCATGCGCTTGACCGTCAGGATGGTGGCGACCTCGCGCGAGGGCATCCAGAAGACGGTGCCCGGCACGGCATTGCACATCCGGATGATGTTCAGTAAATGATTGACCCCTTGGATATCGCCCGCCAAGAAAAGGCGCGCCCGGTCCTCGCCCAGCCACCGCCACTGCGCGGCCATCGCCGGCGTCCAGAGAGGGTTGAAGAGCCTCTCGTAGTTCCCCTCCAGCACGTCGCGGACGCCCTTGAAGCGGAAGCTGCCCTTGAGGGCGTAGCAGTCGCCGCACGTCGTGCCCTCCTGGCGGGCGAGGACGGAGCCAATGCGGCAGCGTGTGGCCGGGATGCCCCAGCTCGCCACGTCCATCTTGCTCGGGTACGACAGCCTGCCGCCGATCTCCTCGGCGCGCTTGCGGTTCATGGTGCGGATGTCGGCCTCGATGTCGCCCTCGTACAGCGGGACCTCCCGCCCGGCGGGGATCACGGGGAGGCCGACGGGCGCGCGGGGGCGGGACATGCCGCGACGCTAGCGCGGCCCCCGCCGCCCGTGAACACGCGAGGGTGCCACCTGGCGGCCTCGCCGGCGCGCTTGCGCCGTGAGCCCTGCCGGCCAGCAAGGCCGCCCCGCCGCCGGGGCAGTGCGCGGCCCATGTTCAATCGCCCGTGCCGCCGCCCGAGGGGCGCCGCCCGGGGGGCTCGCGCCCTCCAGCGGGCCTCGCCAGCTCCACCTCCAGGCGCTCCACGAAGGCCGGGAGGGTGAGGCCGATGGCGGCGCAGAAGACGCGCAGCTCGAGGACGTCCAGGCGGCGCTCGCCGCGCTCGACCTTGCTGACAAAAGACTGCGTCTGGCCCACGCGCGCCGCCACCTCGGCCTGCGTCAGCGCGGCGTCCTCGCGCCCCCGGCGCAGCAGGCGCAGGAGGGCCCCGTACTCCGGGGTGTGGATGGTCTTGTCCACTTTTTCCCACCCGGCCCTTGCGTTCCGCCCAGCCGGATGATAAAGTCTCACTTCGCATAGTCGAAAATCGACTATGGGTTCCCGACACCCCAGCGAGGAGGAGACGCACCATGGCCAACGGCGGGCAGAAGCCGAAGCCGCCCCAGCCCCAGCCGCAGCCCAAGCCCGGCGGGGAGAAGCCCGCGGGGCAGGGCAAGTAGACGCCGTCCCCAGCGCGGGGGCTCTTCCCGCGCTCCAATCGAGGCCCGGCCTGGGGCGAGCCGCCCTCCGCCGGGCCTTGTCATTTGCGCCATCGCGCTGACGATCAACTTTGCCCCCCGCCGCGCTTCGCCGTGCGCGAATGCCGCCTCGGGGGGGCGGCGACATCCTCGGGCGCTCGCAGTAGCTGTGCGGCCCGCGTGTGGTACTTCCAGATCGTGTCGCGCGAGGTCAACCAGAAGACGCCTTCCAGCGCCACGAAGAGCGCCTCCGGCCACCCGACGGGCATCTGCGGGCCGTGCGAGAGGCGGTACGCGATGAACGCCACGGCGCAGGCGATGAGCATGTTCGAGTAGAACAAGTAATGGTCATAGTGAATGTTGATGAGCAGCCGAAACGCCTCCACGTTCGGGCCGAGGTGCGTGAAGTCGAGCGGCGGCAGGCGCAGCCCGGTCCAAGCGTGGAGGTTGCCGACCACGGCCCAGCGCACGGCGCTCACCGTCATCCCCGCCGCGAGGGCCGCGAGCGTCAGGTAGAGGAAGCCGCCGATCGTCGGCTCGTTCCCCGGCGCGGCCGAGAGCCAGCCGGCGATGGCCGGGGAGTAGCCGCTGAGGCCGGCCAGGACGACCGCGCCCGGCACGAGGTAGGAGATCAGCGGGCCGAAGGTCGCGTTGGAGACGGTGGGCATCCGGGACGAGCAGCAGGGTAGCACGCGACCGGCTGCTTCCCTAGCGCGCCGGTCAGATGATGCGCCGGACACGGGCGCGGACACGACGCAAGGCCGTGTCCGGAAGCCTGCCGGTCGGCAGACGTTCCACGCCGCCCTTGGGGGGATTCTTCTCGGATCCTGCCGCGCGGAGCAGCCGATTGCCGGCTGTAATCCCACAGAGGATCCCAGCCGTGTCAGATGGGCTCAACGCGGATGCGCAGTGTTTCCCCGGTGCCTGGCGGCTCTGGCTCCACCACCGTTGCCGTTACGAAATCGGGCGTCGCCATGAGGGCGGCCAAGCGATCCGATTCAAGCCGGAACGTGGTCATCAGCTCACCCGAAAGGGATAGGAGCCGGTAGCGGTTCGGCTCGTTGTCCGCCGCAGGCTCCAGGAGCGCTCTTGTTCCAGGGGTGGGAATCGGCCCGGCGATCTTCTCGGTGCGGAGCCTCACAGTCACCGGCCGCTGTGTCGTCATTCGTGCGCCCTCCGCCCGAAGCACGGTTGCGCGGAGCAGGTCTGCGTCGGGTTCGCTCAGCCCTTCGTCCAGCAAGCGCTCGATGCCGCCCGCGCCAAGCCACCGCAGCAGGGCATCGGGCTTCCCGACCCTGCCGGCGAGCAACGCCCCGACGCGGGCTGCCGCGCCGCGCGACGGAACCCCCAAGGCCAGGAGCCAGCACACGGCCGGCTCGTGCGCCCCGTACTTCACGAAGGACGAGTAGTAGTCCGTGACCTCCGGCAACGCCGCCCCGATGCCCTCGGCGTACTGCCGCAGATAGACACTGAGCGAATTGAGCCCCCAAGGCAGCCGGTACGCCAACGCGTCGTCCATCCAGCGGTTGAGGTCGTGGGCCGACAGCCCCTCCTCCACTACCTCGGCGTCGCCCAGGATGCCGGTCGGCGTCTGCCCGCTGAGCCACAACTCAAGTATGCGTCTCCAGCGAAGCGGGACCTGCACGCCCGGCGCGATCTCGGAGAGCAGGAACAGGTGCTCAGCGATGTCCGCAAGGTGCCCCGCCCGCTGCCCGACGGGCCACGCCTCGTAATCGACGGCCTTCAGGTAGAGGCCCAGCAGCTCGTCTTTCTTGGCCTCGATGGCCTCGCAGTCGCGCAGAGGCAGGCCGAGCTGGTAGAACTGCCACCGCCTGGCCTGCTCCGGGAATCGGCACCGGATGTAGCGGACACGCGAGGCGAGGATCTCGTTGACCGTCTGGCGGGCGTCCGGGGTCGTGAGCTGGAGGTGGACGAGGGACCGGCAGAGGAGGTCCTGGAAAGTGTCAGGGGTGATCTCTTCGGCATCGCATTCCTCGGTCATCGCGATCAAAAGCCCGTCCAGGGTGCTGAGCACGCTCTCCAGATCGGCGTCCTCACTCCCGGCGAACAGGTCCAACCGGTGATTTGCGAGCGCCTCGCAGAGGGCGGGGACATCGACCGTACGGTGTCGCTCCTGCCACAGCCGGATGACCCTGTTGATGAGTGAGAGGAGCCCGGACTCGACCTGGTAGTTCCCGTGCTGCTCGATGTACCTGGCATGCCGGGATCGCTGCTCCTCGCACCACTCCCGCCACTTCCTTTGCTGCCAGCCCGGCGACTGGGCCTTGAACTTCTTGGAACGCCCTTTTCGCCATTCGGCGAAGCACTCCTCGGCGAAGAAGAGGATCTGGCCCTCGTTTTCCTTCATCCCTCGGCCGGCTCGCCCGCAGATGTTCCAGAAGTCCATCGGCGACACCGGAGAATCCTGGCCGTGATCGAGGCTGTGGACGAGGACGGTGTGGATCGGGAAGTTCACCCCCTGGGCGAGGGTGGTCGTCGCCACCACGAGCCGGATCGCGCCCGACCGCACCAGCCTCTCCAGGGCGATGCGGACCGGCTGCGGGATGCTGCCGTGGTGGACGATGAAGCCGGCGCGGAGGAAGGCGAGGTGGTCGCTCCCCTCCCCCATGTGTTCGCCGATCAGCCGGAGGCACCGGTCGAGGTCCGGCTGGTGGCGCGGATCGATCGGCAGCTCGGGCGGGGCCGCTTCCGGCAGCATTCCTCTCAGCTTCAGGCAATCCAGGATGGTCCGGCCGAACGGCTCCGCCGAGGCCTTCCTCGCCACGAACACCATCGTCAGCTTGTGCCGCGCGAGGTCCAGGGCCGTGAGGGCGAGTGCCTCGTCGCCGTCCTTCGGGAACGGCAGCTTCCGGCGGCCGAGCCACCCGTCGGCCGGGCGCTGCGTTACAAACCTGGGAACGAAGCACCGATGCCCGAGCGGATGACGGTCCGCGTGGGTGAACTCCAGGCTCACGGCCGAGCCATCCCAGACGGCGGCCCCGACCATGAGCCTCGACGGCCGCCAGTCGCTCTCCACGAGGCCGTCCGTCCCGCCGGTGATCCACTCGGCGAACTGTCCGGCGTTCGGCATGACGGCAGATAGGAAGACGATCCTCGCCCCGGAACGCCCGCAGCGGGACACGAGCCGCTGCAGGAACACCTCGTACTTCAGCCCACGGGACTGCCTCAAGGACGTGAAATTCACGGGGGTGACGATGTGCCCCTCGTCGAGGATCACGAGCTTCACCTGCCCGGCCAGGTCGGGGCTGAAGCGCACGAAGGCGTCGAACTTCTCCGGGGTGGCGACCAGGACGTGGGTGTTCTCGATGAGCAGCCGGTCGGTGGCCGTCAGCTCGAAGCCTCCGTACAGCTCGGACACGCGCAGGCCGAGCGGGAGCAATGCCTCCCGAAGCGTCTGCTCCACCTCCACCGCCAGGGACCGGTATGGGGCCACGTAGACGCACCTGAACTCGGGATCGATCCCGTCCTTGAGGTGGGCCAGCACGGCGAGCTCGGCCACCTTGGTCTTGCCGGCGCTGGTCGGCATGCGGACGCAGAGGTTCTTCTGTCCGCCTTCCGCGAAGAGGTGGGGGATGGCGGTGACCTGGGAGGGCCACAGCTCGACCACCGGTGTCGGCAGCCGTAGGTTGGCGCGCACGTACTGCCGCGCCAATTCAGCTGCCGCGGGCCGCGCGAAGAACGGGCCGAGGTTTGTCCACAGCGAGTGCCGCCTGAATGTCCCCAGCAGGACCCGGACGCACGCGAAGTACCACCACCAGTCGGCGAACCGGTGATCCACCGACACCTCGGTGGCCACATCGACGAGCCTCTCGGCCTCCTCCAGCAGGGCCGCGTCCCCGGTCCGGATGTGCTCCAGGAAGTGCGAGAGCGCCCTGTACATGGTCGCCTCCAGCACCCGGCACAGCGCCTGATCCTCGTCCAACTCCCCCGCCGCGACCGCCGCAGCGATCTGGTCGTCGCCGTACTCCGCCTGCAGGAGCCGGTCGATGACTTCCCGGCGGAGCGGGCGGAGATCCTTGAGTAGCAGGTGGCGGATGGGGCGCAGGAACCTGGGCAAGGGGGCCTCGGCCTCGAGGTCGCGGATGAGGACGAACGCCCGAGCGAAGTGGCCGGCCATGTAGTACGCCAAGGCGGCGCTGAACAGCTGGCAGGGCCGCTCGGGGTCGCCGTCGTCGGCGCGGGCGTAGACGTGCTCCAGGATCTCCGCTCCCCGCGTGAGGTAGACATCGCTGTCGGCTGATTCGGGGGTCTCTTGCTTCAGCCGTAGGCCGACGTAGAGGAGTGACTGCGCCGCGTAGACGAGGTCATCGTCGAGGGTCGCGGTGTACGACGGCCACTGATCCGGCGGGACGCGCAGATGGCGGAGGACGTCCCGGCTGTGCGACTGGGCGACGAAGTTACGGAACCGGCCGTCGGCGAGGATCGCTTCCGCATGGGCGCGCAACCCGGTGGCCAGCTCAGAGGGATCGGACATCGACGGCGGCCTCGAAGGTGGACGTGACAAGGTTCACGAGCGTGTCGAGCGGGAGGTGGACGGCTTCCAGGTTCGGGGCGAGCCGCCGCAGGGCACCAAGGCCGCTGAACGGATCGGGCGGCGTGTTTCCCGTGATGAGGAAGAGGACGGACCGCCGCACGAGGCTCCGCTTGCCGAACTTGGTGGACAGGTCCAGCAGCCTCTTGGCCTCGTCCTCCTTGCCCTCCCTGAAGAGGACGTCCACGACGAAGTTGAAAGACGTCGGGCGCGGCCGGTGGCCATGACGCAAGGCGTCGTGGGCCTCCTCGACCGCGGCGTTCCGGAACTCGCCACGGACCTTCACCTCGGCGACGATCACCGCGTCCTTCACGCCGCGCGCCCGGTCGGCGAACTCGAAAGCAAGGACGTCATCCCCCTTCGGTGAGGACTCGTCGTTGGAGTTGTAGCGTAGGCGGTAGACCGGGATGTCGTGGCCGCGCACCTGACGAAGGAACTCCGAGGCGAGGACCTCACCGAAGTTCCCCATACGCGTCTTGTGCGCCCGCGGCCGGCGGTCGAGGGCAGCGGCCGTCGCGGCGTAGCCCAGGTGCGCGAGCTTCTTCCGGTACGTGTCGGGGTCCTGGTGGTGGACGAAGACGGCCTCGCTCAGCGCGCGGCTGATGCCCTTGCGTGCTCCCCCGACCTCCGACAGCACGGTGCAGGCGAAGGTCGTGTACCTCGGATCGGGGGAAGAACGCAGCCATGCGGCGACGAAGTCCTTGTGGCTCACGCGCGGTTTGGGGCTCAAAGGAGGCATGGGCAGTCCTGATGGGGGCGAAAGCGGTTCAATGGCTTCATTCTACCCTCCGCCTGTTGAGGACGCAGGCGATTCGCTTGAGTTGATGCCCCCCACGCCCCACTATTGGCTCTACACCCACTGCCCTCGCCTCACGGCGGGACGGCAGTTTTGACAGGCACGCTGCAAATCCAACGCTGCCCGGCGTCACCGCGACCACGCGCCGGGTGATTATTCGTGTAAGTGCCGATCGCAAGTGAAGACGCCCATTCGTGGTACACTGGGCACGACCCATGCGTGCCAAACGGACACCGTCGGCGGGGAAGCAGTCTTCCCTCGAGGGGATGCGATCGACCATCCTGCGCGTCGCGGCCCGCTACGGGGCGACCAACGTCCGCGTCTTCGGCTCTTTCGCGCGGGGCGAGCAGGGGAAGAAGAGCGACGTGGACTTGCTGGTCACGCTCCCGAGGCGTGCGAGCTTGCTCGTCGTCGCCGGCATCAAGGTGGACCTGGAAGATGCACTGCACCGGAAGGTCGACGTCCTCACGGACGACAGCATCAAGCCTCTCCTGCGCGAGCGCATCCTCGCCGAAGCCCTCGACCTATGAAGCGGCCGAAGAAGGACCACCGGGTGTACCTGGAGGACATGCTCTCCGCCATCAAGCGCGTCGAGGAGTACCGCAAGGGCGGACGGAAGAAGTTCCTCGAGGACGGCCTGCTCCAGGACGGCATCATCCGCCAGGTCTCCATCGTCGGGGAGGCCGCGACCAAGCTCCCTCCGGCCTGGAAGAAGGACTATCCGGATGTCCCGTGGAGGATGATCACGGCGATGCGCAACATCCTCATCCACGACTACTCCGACGTCAATCTCGAGCGGGTCTGGACCGTCGCGGCGAAGGATCTCCCGGTCCTCAAGAAGACGGTGAAGGCGATGCTCGGCGGTCTGGGCGGGTGAGACGCTCCGCGACAGGCGCCAGGTGGCACTCCCCTGTTTGCGCCTCGCGCGGTGCGCTGTACCATGGGGACGATCTTTCAACTTTCCACGACAGGAAGCCCCCGGAGCAGGTTGAACCAGGCGATCATCTCGTCGATGACCTGGTTCGTAACTCGCCAAGCCGGGGGAGCCATCTTGGGTTGAGGGGCCATCGACACCGAGAACGCCCCATGCAGTAGCGAAAGTTGCGGGGTTTGATTGCCGGCCAGATCGCCGTAACTGATTCCCTCGGGGAACACCAGCCTCTGCAGCCTGCTTTTGCCTTCCACAGGCCATTCCTCCCAGAGTTCGTCGGCCCGCTTCAGCCCCTCCACGCAGGCATCGACCACCTCCTCCTTGTCGGCGCTTTCATGCGCGGCATCCCGGGAAGGACCCGGTCATCTGGAGGAAAGAGCTGGCCACGCTGGGGGGTCAGTGGATGGCCCAACTGGTGGAGCTGGAGAATGTTCCAACGCCCCAGGCCAAGGCGGAGGCGAAGGCGGCAAGGCCCGCCGTAGCGTTCTACCGGGCCCTGGCGTCCACACACACCGGCAGCCCCGATCAGTCGCGCTCACAGTTCAACGAGTGGATGGCGGGGCTCCGCGAACAGGCCTCGGAGGTGAAGCCGCCGAAGGCGGTCGTGGATGGGCGGTTACGAGACATCCGCGAACAGCGCAACGACATCCAGAAGGTGACGGTCGAGCCAGCAGACGCACGTCAGATCCAGAGGCGGCTCAGCCTTTTCGAGGGGATGATGCTGTTCCAGGCAGGCGATCATACGGCGGGCTATCGGCACATCAACGAGTGGCGAGACGCGATCAGCGTAGCGCTCCGCTACGGCCCGCGGCGCACCCCGGAACAAGCGGGATCCTTCAAGGAAGAGTTCGACGCAATACGGAAACAGCTGCCTCCTGATGCGAAGGAGTGGGAGGCCGCTGTGCGGCGATACGAGGCACTCGCCTACGTCAGGGCAGATGATCCTGCTGCCGCGGCCGGGGTCTTTAGCGTCCCGGGGAAAACCGAAGCGGACACGGTCCACAACGACGCCATGCGCCTTGTCCTGCGGAGGCGGGATGCCGGGACCACGAGGCCGAAATAGGGGAGATCACGGCAACGCCGAGATCGGGAGGAAGAGGTGGCTCTGGGGGGTCGTGTCCGAGGCGGCCCCATAGAGCTTCACGGACTGAAGATCGCGAGAAACCTCCACCGCGGTCTTCCAAGCTTCTTCGACCGCGATGCCCTGCTGTACCTCGTTCAGGTCACCCCAGGCCGCCTTGGAATACTTCTGGGCTAGCAGCGCGTCTCTCATCGCCCGGACCGCCTTCAGGCCACCGCCGTTCGTCTCGAACGTCTCTATCAACGTGAGCTTCTTGAGGATGAGATCATATTTGTCACCAATACCACTTAACTGTTTTTCATCGAATGACCGGACGTCTTTGTCGCCGAGGTTGAGCGTGGCGGAGGAGGCGGCGCGGGGTAACGAGAATGCCATTCGTATCGGATCGGTCTTGTATCCGCCATACATGGCAAGAAGGGCCCGCTTGAGAACCCTGACATTGGCAGCTATTCGGTCCCGTCGATCATCGTCGGAGGCCTCAGAGATGTTCGTGATCAACTGCCTTGCCGCGGAAGTCATCCGCCGCCGCTCCCTCTCGGCCGAGAGCAGCCCCAGCTCGCCTGTCTTCTCCAGCACCTTCCCGTTGAGGGCCCGCGCAGGGATCCAACATGGGAACTTCAGGCCCGGCAGCGATCCGCCGAGCGGGGTGCCGATCTGGAGAACGCATTCACGGTCTTCTTCGTTCACCGCCAACACAGGGAAGACGAGTCCATCCAGTCTCTCCTTCGCGACCTCCTTCGCCCCATCCGCCCGCCCTGCCAGGGCTTCTGCTCGGCTGGGATAGACGACAAATGCCCGGCCCTGCTCCGGCCTGAATGCCATCCTCGTGCTCCACCGTTGTGGGATCCGCTCGATGAGGCCGAAGGGCACGCTACTTTCATCCGTTACGTAGGTTCTACCGTCCTTCTCCAGGATCCGTAGGCTGCATGGGACCCGCCGATAGGTGGCCTTCTCTTTCGACACAGCCGACAGGTCGCGGGGGTCGGGGACCGGCAGATACTCGAACGGCTCAATGAACAGCGCCCGGGGGTCAAACACCCGATCAACCGGGTCCTCGAGCCTCGGCGCCTCCTTTCCGCGATCCGCTGATGGAGCTGTTTCAGGTACTCTGCTTGGCTCTTCGACCATGACACCACCGTACGCTCACCTCGCGGGGGGCACAACGGGTTGCTGGGCAGTGACGGCAAGCCGCCCGCCCAGACCGCTCATCGGCCGACAGCCGGCCGAACTCTTGACGCCGTTGGCCTGCCAAGGTCATATGACGACCTCCGGGGCTCGTCGCTCGACACGCCCGCCGAGTCCTCGATGAAGCCGGACGCGACCCACAGGCCCTCGCACGGGATGACCCGGCAAAGCGCGTCACGGGACAGGTGCTCGTACATGCCGCCGATGGTGGTCGCGTGCCGCACCTTGACGGCGTCGAGTTTCGCCCGCTCCACCTCCAGGAACTGGCCCAGCATGTCGGCAACGGTCTTGATCATCGCGCCCCCTGCGGGGCCATGCCCCGCCACGCCTCTTTTCTACCTCCATTATACAGGGGCCGCGCGCGCCTGCGCTCACCCGAACACGCCGCTGAGGGCCGCCTGCTTCACGTCAGGGATCAGGTGGCGATACCGCCTCTTGACCTCCTCCTGGGAGTGCCCGACGAACTCGTCGATGATCCGCTGATCGACTCCGGCGGCGGCGAGGCAGCTTATGAATGAATGACGCAGGACGTGATAGCCCCTCACCGCCGCCCACCTCGTCCCCTCCAGCGCCCGCTTCAGGTGGTCGTGGGCCTCGTCCTTGGTCACCGGGGCCACGGCCTGCTCGCCGCGCCTGTGGACCGCCGCCAGCCGGCCCTTGAGCGACGACGGCCGAGAGGAGCCTGTGAAGGATCTCTTGGCTCGTTCTCCGCTCCAAGATCCGGAGGCGCCTGTGCTCGCACGCTCGCCTGACGGCGTTGACGACCGCCTGATTGCTGCTGCTTGGGTGATTCTTGATGAGGTAGTCGAAAGCCCTCCCGTGCTGTAGGGCCTCTATCGTCGCCTGGACATCATCGACGACGGAGAACAGGACCACGAGGGCGTCCGGCGCGACGTCTCGGATCTCAGGTAGGAGTTCGAGCCCGGCACGCTCAGGCGTCCGCCGCCTATCCGGCATCTTGATGTCGAGTAGCACGACGGGGATTTCGGCCGGCCGCGAGCGGAGGATACCCAGCGCCTCGTCCGCGTCTCGGGCGGTGATCGTCTCGAACCCGCCGGCGTTGAGGATGGCGGCGTTCGTGCCCCGCGTGTCCTCCTCGTCATCGACCACCAAGACGATGACTCGGGGGTCAGGTAGTTCGGTCCTGGTCATGGCCTGGCTCCGCGCTCTCGATTCTCGGATTCACGGGAAGGATGATTGTGAAGCACGCTCCGCCTTCCGGCAGATTCCTGCCGGTGATCGTGCCCGAGTGGCCTGTGACGTGCTTTTTCGCGATCAGCAGCCCCAGGCCAGTCCCCTTGTCTGGCTTCGTGGTCACGTACGGCTGGAAGAGATACGGGAGAACCTCCGGCGCGATGCCCGGCCCGGTGTCCCGGACTTCGATCTTCACGGCGGTTCCAGCCGGGGCGGGAGGCCCGGCGCCGTGCTCGGTGCGGGTGATCGGCTGAGCCGATAGCGTGAGGACCCCCCGTTGCCCCATGGCATCGACCGCGTTCAAGGCCAGGTTCACGATCACCTCGTGGAGCATATCATAATCCGCAACCACCGGCGGTAGGTGAGGGGCGAGGTCCAGACGGAGGTGCAGGGCGTCTGAGAACAGCGAATCGATGAAGCCGCGGACATCCGAGAGGAGCTCTTCAATCCGGAGGGTGCCGAATTTTGGCTCTCGGGGCTTCGCGTAGTTCTTCAACGCCTCGACGACCTTCGTGCCCCGTGTGCAAGCCTGCTCGATGGTGGCAAAGTGGGCCACGGCTGCTGGGGCCGCACCCAACGGGCCGCCGCGAAGGAGCTCCGACCGGCCGCGGATAGCGTGGAGGATGTTACCGAACCGATGTGCAACGAACGCGGCCAACTTCCCCGCTTCGGCGAGGCGGCGTGATCGGCGAAGGACTGCCTCGCTCTCTCTGGTGGCTGCGCGGAGTTTGTAGGACTCCAAAGCGAGCTCACGGAGGCGCGCTTCGAGCTCGGGGCTGGGCAGCTCCGTTTGTGGGGCCGTGACGCCACAACTCACCACCGCATGGGCCTGCTCCCGTAATTCGACCAACCTCTGGATGACCCGGTCGGCCACATCGCGGAAGTCGCCCGGCCCGCCCTCCCGATGCCCTGCACCTCCCGGAGCCTGTTTCAACTGCGCGAGGATGTCGTCGAGGTCGGAGACGCTTGCCGCCACGAAGGGCAGCCCCGAGCCGACCGCAACCAGGACATCTCGCAGGTACGTTAAGTTGTCCGAGACGCGGGACACCCCTTCCCGGCCTCGGGATTCAAGCAGCCCCGGAGACCCTCTGATCTCCGGGTCGAAGGCCTCCCGCCTGCTGCGGTCGAATGACAGCGCGGCGTTCCCCGCTGCCTCCGCGACTAATCGGGCAACGAAGGCGAGCGCGCCCTGGTCACCCGACGCGGGCGGGGAAGAACCCGATGCCATATTCGGTGAGGATCGCTTCAAAGCTCGCTTCCACGTCGTCCCGCAGACGCTGGGTGGCATCCCGGAAATGTGGCTGGGCCCGGAGGATTAGATCCCTCAGCAACTCAGCCTCGGCCTTCCCGAGGCACCAGCGCCGGTTGGCCTCCCAGGCATCGAGGGCCATCTTCGCAGCCTCACAGACCCCCTCCTTCGCCTCGATCGCCTGATCGAGGCGTTCAATCGCCTCAAGGAGCTGCATGGGGAGCCCGAGCCTCCGCGGGTCAGCGCTCAACGCGAGGAAGCGGCTCAGCCGCTTGCGCACCAACGCATAGCAGTCATCCAATTCTCCGCGGAGGAGCTCCTCGGCCCGGAGGAATGCCGTGTGGACGAGCCTCGCGGCTTCCTCATCCTGCCGCACTCGGTTCAGCCCCATCCACGTCGTCAGGACGCTGCGCACCTCGATGCACACGTTCTCACGCGCCTCACTCTCTTTCCTTTCCAAGGCCCGAAGTTTCTCGTCAAGCCGCTCGAGGGCAATGCCCAGGGACATATCGACAAGGTAACGGGGCGGGACCCCCTCGGGCAAGTGTTCGGACGTTCCGTTCCGGTAGGCCTCCGGCAGCCGAGCGCTCATCCTCGCTCCTACTCGCTGGGTATCCTCCCCAGCGCCGCGTAGGTCTGGCCCCTGTCCTCCTTGAACACGATGGTGAGGCACAGCAGGAGGCGGCCGAAGTCGATCCCCTGCCCGTAATTGAGGCCGAGGTGCCTGCTGTCCCGCATGAGGTAGTCGATCTTGTCGGCGTCGAGCGGGCCGTTGATCAGGGAGTGGAGGATGCGGTCCTTCAGCGTGCCGCGCAGGCCCACGAGGATTATGCCTCGCTGCTGAACAATCTCGGATCGATCTATTATTCCACCGGCCGACTGACAGACGCGGAAGACTGCTTTACCCAGGCCTTGGGCATCATGCGGCGAATTGGCCTCGGCTCTCATCGACGCGTGCCGGCGATGCTCAACAATCTCGCTCTTGCACTTGAAGAGAGAGGTGAAACCGGCAGCGCCGAAAGGGCGTACACGCAGTCTATCGAGATCGACCGTGCGGAGCGACGTGACCATGCCCCCGATTTCGCCGTCTCGCTGAGCAACCTGGCGCAGTTCTATGCGGCGCGCGAGAAGTATGGATTGGCCGAGCCGCTATACAACGAGGCGTTGACCATCTTGGAGGCGACTGTCGGAGAGCGGCACCAAGATTACGCGACAGTGCTGAACAACATGGCGGAAGTACGCGCCGCTTTCCGCGATTGGGATGAATCGATTCGGATCCACTTGAAAGCCCTGGCAATTCGGGAAGAAGTGCTCGGCAGTTCACATCCAGACATCGCGGTGAGTTTGTCCAATCTGGCCGGGGCGCTCGCGTGCGTCGGTCGTGGTGGCGAGGCTTTGTGCTTGTTAGACCGCGCCCTGACAATCTACCTCGCTTTCTACGGTGAGCAGCACCCGGATGCCATTCGGTGCCGGGAGCGCCTCGCTCTCCTGAATACCGGGTCGTGGTCCGCCACTGACGAGTTGGCTGGGGTCTGTCCTGGCCGACACCGATCGCCGTCATCGGATGGCGCGGGCTGCCCGACGCGCTCCTGACCCACCCCCCGCCCGCACCTGCAACGATGCGGTTCAGCCGCAGCGGCCCCTCAATGGCCCGCGCTTCCTGGCCCTGTTGCCCGAAGCCGCTGACAAATCATGCCGCGGACCGTGCATCGGCCTCCGCCACCGGAAGAGCGACCGCCCGACACTGGCCAGAAGGTTGCCCTGTTGCTTGCCCTCGGCCTACCACCCGGTACACTCCGCCCCATGAGCACGGACCCGACCGCACCGGCGACGAAGCAGGACATCGCGCTGCTGATGAACGAGATCGGCAAGCTCTACTCCGCGAACGAGGGCTGGAAGGAGGACCTCACGGAGAAAATGGAGGCGTGGAAGGAGGAGGTGAAGGAACATTTCGACGTGGTGGCCGAGAACATCAAGCACGACTTCCGGGGCGCGTTCTCGGACAAGCTCGCCCAGCACGAGGACCGGATCGTCCGGCTGGAGACGGAGGCGGGCTTGCGCGCCGCGTGACCGGCAGGAAGTCGCTGCCGCTCTGTTCTTTCCCGCTCATTCCGTGACAGGCAACCCTCGCACCAAGTTGAACCAGGCGATCATCTCGTCGATGACCTGGTTCGTAACTCGCCAAGCCGGGGGAGCCATCCTGGATTGAGGGGCGAGAGACACCGAGAACGCCCCATACAGAAGCGATAGCTGCGGGGTTCGATTACCGGCCAGGTCGCCGTAGTTGATTCCCCCAGGGAACACCAGCCTCTGCAGCTTGCTTCTCCCTTCCACAGGCCATTTTCCCCAGAGTTCGTCAGCCCGCTTCAACCCCTCGATGCACGCATCGACCACCTCCTCCTTGTCGGCGCTTTCATGCGCGGCATCCCGATCGACGATCTTGGCCAGGCTCAGCTTACCCTCCACCCGGCCGAAGTCCTTCTCCAGCTCCGCCAGCAGGGCCGGGTTATCGGCGCTCCGCTTCATCAGTGCCACCAGGCGGCCCTTCTCCTCCTCCAGGCCCGCACGTGCAGCGCGGCCCGCCTGCATCCCGGCCTCCATCTCTTGCTGCTTGCTCGCCCATGCGTCCAGCACCACGTCCCGGAATAGGCCCAGCAGCCCTTCCTCCGGCTTCACGCGACGTAGCAGCCCGACGAAGGCCTCGTGCGCCTCCCCGGCCTGCACCCGGAAGCGGCACGCCGGGCGCTGGCAGTCGTAGTAGGCGAAGGCGGCACCCGAGCGCCCTTTCGTGCTGTAGCCGCGTGCGGGCCGCCCGCAGCCGGGGCAGAGCAGGAAGCGGCGCAGCGGGAAGGCGGGGTGCAGCCTCTGCCTCGGTGCCGAGGCGGCTGTCCGCCTCTTGCCGTCCAGGACCTGCTGGAGCTCCTGCCACTCCTGGGGCGAAAGCGGCCCGTCGAACTTCGCCCGGACGAACTCCCCGCCCGTCCACTTGCCCCTCAGCATGCCGCCGTAGACGGGGCTACGGCAGATGTTCAGCCACGTCTGTTTGCAGACCAGGCCCCCCTTGGGCGTCCGCAGGCCCTCCCGGCGCATCTCGTCGGCGACCTCGGCCAGGGTGTACGCCCCCTCCATCTGCTTGCGCAGCCCGTGTCGGAGCAGGCCCCACTGGCCAGGCTCCTCGCTGGGCAGCAGCACCGGCTTGCCCTCGCTGCGCCCGTTGCGGAACCCGGTCGGGGCGGCGCGGCACCAGTAGCCCTCCCTGGTGAGGATCTTCTCCACCCCTATCGTCCGCTCCACGCGCAGCCGGTTCTCGAAGCGGGCCATGCCCGCCAGGAGGGTCTCCATCAGCTCGCCGGTGGCCGACCCGTCGATCTGCTCGGTGGCGAACTCGACGCGGACGCCGTGCTTCGCGAGCACGCCCTTGAGGGTGTAGTAGGGCAGCACCCCGCCGCGCGAGATCCGGTCCACCTTCCAGAACACCACGACGTCAATCTCGCGTCGCCGCGAGATGATCTCCTGCACGGCCGCTTCGAAGTCGTCACGCTCGGGGCCGTCGGCACTCTCGGCGATCACGAACTCCTTGACGAGAATGTACCCCTTGCGGCGGATGTGCTCCGCGTTACCGCGGCGCTGGTTCTCGATCCCGTCGCCCTCGTTGAGCTGCTTCTTCGTCGAGACCCGGAGGATGGAGGCGGCGCGCTGCGGCATGGCGACATCCGATGGTGCCAGCGCGGATGCCGATTCCGGCTTGCCGTCAGGGGGCTTCTGGGCTCTGGCCATGTTGGGTGGTTGGACGGGAAGAACGTTCTCGCAGGAAGCCGTCGATGAGCGTGCGGGCGAAGGCGTAGAGCGTGTCGCGGAGGGCCGCCACCTCCCCATCGGTCAGCGGCACGGGGCCGAGCGCGCGGCGGCATTCCTCAACGCTCAGCGGCATCCTCGGCGGCGGAAGGCCCGTCGGGCGGGGTGGCGGGCGGCCCGCCGGGCTCCTCCACGCGGACGGTCCCGCTGACCGTGGCGCCGCCCCGCACAACGCCTCCACGGCCCGCCCGCGCCCTCCGGGCGCTCTCCCGCCGCGCGATGCCCAGGAGCACGCGGCGGAGCTCCGGCTCGGGAAGCGGCGATACGTTCCTCCGGTTCCATTCCAGGAGGGCGCCCCACCCGGCGACGCCCCAGAGCTCCTCCGGCAGGCAGGCGAGCACCTTCCCGGCCAGCGACGCCGCGGTGGCGTTGCGTGCGCCCTCGGCCACCCCGCCCAGCCCCTCGCGCCACCTCCGCCGGCCCTCGACCCGGCCGCCCGGCGGGGGCTGCCTTCTTCGCGGAGGCGCCTCCCCGGCGTGGAACACCTCCCAGGCGTCGAGGGCGGCGCGGACGGCCTCCAGGCCGTAGGGCGGGGCGGCGCCCGAGTAATCGAGGAGGAGCCGGCACAGGAACGGCTCGGGGGCCTTGAACTGTAGGGTGCCGGGCACGCGCAGCACCTGCGTCAGCAGCACCGCGTTCCCGTCGCCGTGAAGTGCACGGACGAGGCGGGCGTTGAGCCCCAACGCGGCCGAGACGCCCTCCGCATCGTGGCGGGGCATGACGCGGAAGACGGCGTGCATGCCGTGCCGGGTCTCGATAAGCCAGTGCGGCTTGAGCGGAAACGGCAGCAGAACCTGGCGCAGGTACTGCTCCTTGCGCCGGTCGATCTCCTCTCTCGACATGGCGGCACGCTCGCGGGCGGCGACGAGGTCGATGTCCACGCCCAGGTTGCGGAAGGAGATCAGCTCCTCCTTCGTGCGCGAACTCCCGAACGCCTGGAGGGAGAAGCACACGCCGCAGCGGTCCAACTGCTTGTGCCGCGCCACCTCGATGTCGAATGTCCGGGACGAGAGCGCCTTCCAGGGGTCCTTGGCCGGGGTGTCGTCGAAATACTGGACCCAGCAGCCGGGCTGGTAGCGGAGGAATCGCATCGGGCCGGGCTGCGGCGTCTGCCGGAGGGAAGCGAGGGAGGGGGTGTACATGGGCAGGAGGGGGAAGCGGAACGCACGAGGCGGTCAGTCCTGCGAGCGGCTCTTGAGCTGGCGCAGGGCGGCGAATAGTCGCGCAGGGACAAACGGCAAGGGGTGGCCGCGCCAGTACAGGCGGAGCAGCCCGTGCAGGCGCTCGTCGGCGGCGAAGCGGAACTCGACGCGCTTGGGGCCGAGGCGGGTGCGGCCAGTGAGGGCCGCACCCTCGCAGAGGAGGAAGGCGGACAGGTACGGGTCGGTGGTGCGGTAGACGGGCGCGGTCATTCGGGCTGGGGAGGAGACGCGCCCAGCATCGACGAAGGGGCGGCCGTTGCCCCTCCCACGGTTCTCCCAGTTCTCCCACCGTCCTGTCGTCTGGGGCCGGCGCGTGGCGGCGAATTTGGGCTGCCCCCGGCACACACTCGGCACGAACAGGAACGACCACCCTGTTCTGCATCGCGTAGCCGCCGGCGAGCTGGAGGCACGCCGAGGTAACCGGCCGGGGCACGGCGGCGGGCTTCGGGGGTGCGACTCCTCGCGGAGGACTTCCTCCCCGACGCGGAGAGGATGGTGCTGGACAGCCTCAACACGCACAGGCCCGCGATCCCGCACCATCGCTCCCGCCGAGCGGGCGCGCCGGTTGGCGGTGCGGTGGGCGCCTCGCTACAGCCCGAAACCGAGCTTCAGGAATAGCCTCAAGGCGAGTGGGAGGACGACGGAGGAAATCAAGATACCCGCATACCACTTGTTGAGGTCGAGCGTTCCCTCATTGCCCATGGTATCGAGCGCGCAGTGAGGCGTCCTCCAGGACAAGAAGGCATACGACAGGACGAGAAGCGAAATGGCCGCCGCCACGCTCCCCAGGGTGAGCATCTGGAGATAAAAGAGGGCCGCGCTGCCGCAGGCAGAGACGACGCCGAAGACGAGCATGACGGCGAGTACACCAGCGCCGAATCGACGCACGAAGACGCTTGCATGTTGATAGGCGCTGATCCGGCCGCGCAAGTATTGCCACATCCCGTTCAGACCCGTCTCGGCGGCTTCCGCCGTAGGGCGAACGAGCCTCATGTGGCAGTCGGCCATCGCCGGATCGTTGGCGAATGTGATGGTGATGCGGAGCAGCTCCCCGCCGGCGTCGTGTGCGCCCCCCTCCATCTGGAGGCGGTGCGTGGTGGGCGCGAGCGGGACTTTCAGATCCTCGACGCTCAGGACCTCCGTGGTCCCGAGGGAGTCCTGGGCGATAACCGAGAAGGTCTTGCCGTAACCCTCGCCCGCGCCGGCGGCCTCATCGGCGCTCCGGTCACGGATGTACTTTTCCACCTCCTTCAGCAAGTCCATGCGCGCCCGGCAAGCGGGCACTTTCGCGTCGATCCTGCGAACGGGCATGTTCCCCTCCTTCGGGCCTGCCGTCTCACGCCAGTTTCGCGCTCAGCCCGGAGTTCGGACCGGGAGGCAGTTTCAAAGCCCCATCGACGCCGACGTTCTCCCGGAGGTCGGCGAGCAGCGCCGCCGGATCCACGGGGGCCCCGATCAGTAGCTCGGACTCCGCCCGCGGCTGGCTGACGGGCTTGGCGCGGTACACGACCAGCCGCCCCTTCCCCTCTTCGATGACGCGCCGCGCGAGGCCGCGCAGGTAAAACCTGTTGAATTCCCCCTCGGCCAGGGTCTCTGCCGCGTTGACGGGGACGGCCCGCTCATGGGTTCCGCCGGCACGCTGATACGTTTCTCTTTCCGCCATCCGCCCGCTCGAACGCAGTTGGGCCGCGAGCCAGTCGTCGTTATGCGATTCAAGAGCCTGCCTGAGCAGGGCAGGATAATCCCGCCTCCCGGCGTCGCTGAGGCGTTTGCTGAGATACAGCTTCCCGGCGCTTTGGTCGTGCTCCAGCTCGGCGAGCATGGAGCGCCGGGTATCGTCGTCGAGGTTAACGAGGGTCAGCATGGACACCTGCTCTTTCGCCATCGCTCCCGGCCGGCGAGCCGGGATCTCAGTGGTTTATCGTACCCCAATGCCGCCGCGATTCACTCGTACGCGACCCCGACGATGAGCCGGGCGGAGTGTACGAGGGGGAGCTCGGAGAGGGGGTCGTTCTCGATCTCCTCCGTCCTCGCGAGCATCGACTCGCCCTTCCCGCCGATCGACTCGAGCTGCCGGGCGTGGCCCCGGCCCGGCACGGCCGCTCCGACCCTCTTGAAAACGGCGCCCGCCGAGGTCGATACGGCGACGAGAGCGCCTTCCAGGGCCGCCAGCTCGTTCGGCAGCACGCGGCGGCCGCCCAGGACAATCTGGCCGGGCAGCGCCAGCGGCAGGGCGCTGTCGCCCTGCACCCGGAACGCGATCTCGACCTTCCCCAGCCCGGACATGTTCGGCACGAGGACGGCCTCCCCCTTGGCCCGCCGTCCGTACTGCTCTTCCCCGAAGAGGATGCCCACTACTTTCAGGAGGCGGGCCTCCGCGGCCGGCACGATCAACGTCGGCGGCCGCCGCGAGGGGTTCTCGGCCTCGGAGGCGAGCACGACGACCCCGGGCATCGACGCCTGGCGGAGCAGGCGCCGTGCATACACCTTGTCGCCGTGCAGGGCGATGACCAGCCGGTTGTCCGCGACCGGCTCGCCGGAGAGCTCGACGATCACGCGGGAGAGGCGGGGGGCCGCGAAACCGAAGTTATGGCTGAGCACGGAATAAACCGCATGGCAGCCGAGGGCCGCCGTGGAAAAGCGCTCCCCGTCCTCGGGCTCCGCATGGCCCGGCCCCCTGTCGCTGGTGAAGGCGGCGAGGTCCGCGAAAAGCTGGACGTCGCGGCTGGGCACCTCAGCCGCCGCCGGCGGCGCGGGCATGACGCCGGGCGTTTCGGGGGTGTCGCGGCGCAGCCAGAGCTCGTACTCCTCGTGCGCCCCTTCCAAGAGCCTCCTGACGCGGAGGCACGCGTCCGCGACCCGCAACACGTCCCCGTAGCTGATGGCGCTCTCGCCGGAGTGATGGCTCTGATTGAGCAGGGCGAGGAGGTCGCTCCCCGCGGCGAGGTCGCGGTCTTGAACGAGGTCCACGAAGGCGGCGGAGGCGAAGGCCTCCCGCCCGGCGTTCACCCTCGACCGGACCGCGCCCATTAGGTCGGACAGCGTGGGCAGCTTCGGCAGGCCGGGCTCCGCCGTGTCGAAGAAATCATGCAGGCGATTCTCCAGATAGATGCGCAGGTCTTTCAAATAGTCTCGGGCGGGCTGGTGCTCGTTCTCCGCCCCCTCGAACGCCCGCCTCTTCTCCTCGACCGCCTCGACGAAGGGGCCGAGGGCGACGCGAGGGCGGTGCGCGCGCAGCGGGTGGACGCGCAGGTGCCGGAAGCGGCCCCCGCCCAGCCTTTTCGCCGACGCCGCGAGCAGCCTGCCGAACGTGTGAGAGCTGGTGGTGACGACGACGCGCGCGCCCGACTCCTCCGCCAGGGCGGGCAGGGCGTTCGCGATGCGCCTCACGTTGAAGTGGTCGAACAGCTCCTGCGGCTCGTCCAGCAGGAACAGCGCGAGGCCGCCCCGCTCGCGCAGGAGGTGCCGCCAGAAGGCGAGGAGGAAAGCCAGCAACGTGGCGCGGAGGTCGGAGGCGTTGCTGACGTGGTGCGCGGGCGCGGTCGTGCCGCGGGCCGACGCCTCGAAATCCAGGCTGCCGTCTCCGCCCACCGAAGTGCCGGTCACCAGCGGCGCGTTCGCGAAGGCCGCGGCGTACAGCACGGCCTTCCACCGGACGGTCTCGGCCGAGAGCTTAGCCATTAGAAGGCCGACCTGATTGTCCACGAGTGGCGCGAGCCCGGCGAGGCCCGCGAGGGCGGCCGCCGCTCGGTCGTATGCGACGAGGCGGGCCTCCACGGCGCGCCGCCGGGCCAAGGCGTCGCTCATCGCGCCGACGCGGCCGAGAGCGTCACGCACCGGGGCCGCGCCCTTGACCAGCTCGTTCAAGGCCGAGAGGCGGGAGTGGAGCGGGGAGGCTTCGTCGCCGCCAACAAGCCCCGCCCCGGCGTCAGCCGCCGGGCCGACGACGAGAGCGAATGCCACCTGGCAAGCGGCGGCCTCCCTCTTTCTCCACCGCGCGAAGGCGAGCGCCCGCGTCAGCCGCGCCAGAGCGTCGCCGATGCCGCCGTCTCCGGGCCGCCCGAACCCCTCGGGCAGTTCGGGCACCCCCGGCTCCTCGAAAGCGGGCATGCCTTCCACCGCACGCCGACACAGGCCGGCGACGGCGGGCCGGAGCGAGGCGAGGCAGCCGGAGAAACAGCGTGCCTGGAAAAGCTCGTCCCCCAGCACCTTCGCGATGAGGTCACCGGGGCGCTGGGGCAGATCCTGCCGGGTCTCGTCGAGCAAATCCTCATGCAGGCTGGCGCTGAGGACGGAGAGCGCGTGGGAGCCCCAAGCGGCGGGCGTGAGGTGCAGGAAGTCCTTGCCCGAATCGAGGTGCTCGTTGAGGTGGTCGGCGACTTTCTTCCCTGTGACATCATCGACCAGGCCGTCGAGGCCGCTGCGGCAGAGGGGGCAGTGTTCGACGGACAGTGACCCCTCCCTGAGCCAGGACGCAACGTGGGCGTACAGCCGCTCGCGCGAAGCAGCGTCAGGCTGGCCCGCCAGGCCCGCCAGCTCCTCGGCCTCCTGAAGGAGGCGGTCACGGACCGCCTCGGCGGCAGTGACCTCGGCGCCGTCCAGCCTGGCCAACTTGGCGAGCCGGGCGGCGCTGGGGAGGTTCTTCAGCGAGGCCGGGTCGATCGCCCCGAGCGCCGGCCCGATGCTGTCAACCAGCCCCTGCCGCGCCTCTCGGTCGCCGTAGTCGAAGCCACCCCCCAGCAGCGCGCCCGCCCCCGACAGCATCTGGGCCTGGCTCCTGTCGAAGGAGGCACGCAAGGAATCGAGCGGGGCTTCGATCTCGGCGTCGGAGGCGTCTGGGACCGCCAGCCCCGGCCCGATGCCCGGGTTTTCACGGATCAGCTCGCGGAGCGCGGCGGCGGCCGTGCGGAAGTCGGCGTCGATCTTCACGATCTCGGCGGACCTCTCCTTGCGCATGCCGTCCGTCAGCTTGTCGCGTGCGCGGCCTGCGTGCCGGGCGACCTCTTGCAGCGGCTTGATGCCGACCAGCTCGGCCACCGCCACCCCCAGGTCCGTGGCGACGCCGAGGGTGAGGTACGGGATCATGCCGGGCATCCTCGTCCCCACCTCGCGGGCGACGGGGTCCAGGCCGAGGGCAGAAAAATCGGGCTCCTTCACGACGACGGAGTCCTTCGCCCCACGCTGGACCCTCCGGAACACCTTGCCCGCCTCCGCCCCGGCGTCATCGACGAACGTCAGCTCCACGCTCGTGTCGAGAGGCAGGGGGCCGTCGCCGAGCGCCTCAAGAACTTCGCGCGGCGGCAGCGGGGTGATGGGGGACATGACGCGGCGGGCCGCGGCGCCGCCGCCCTGAACCGGGACGGGCTGGTTGGCCTGCTCGGGCGCCCGCTGCGGGCGGTAGATGTACCCGGTGAGGCACCACATGACCGCGCTCACGACCGAAGTCTTGCCGACCCCGTTCCCGCCCTCGAGCAACGTCAAGACCTCGGTGAAGTCGTGGCAGAAGTCGGCGGGCGGCTCATCGACCTGGCCGAACGCGTGGATGCCGCCGAACCGGCGGGCCTTCACGGACTTCAGGAACAGCGTCCGCCTCCGTGACGCCCCCGCAACGACGGACGGCGCCGCCGGGGGAGGCGGCGGCGAGCCGACGCGGCCCACGATCGCCTCGACGTCTTCCTTCGCGACCGAACGCCCCCACTTGATCCGGTTTGAGTTGTACCAATCGAACGCGGCAACCGCGTCTTGCGTCTGGAGGCGGAAGGTGCTGCCGTCGTCGAGCCGGACCGCCCTGCCGCTGAGCAGCTCGGCGCAGAGGGAGTCGAGCGTGTGGGACGAAAGGGGGGTGACATCGTCGCTCCTGCTCATGGATGCCTTCCTCGGTCGCCTACCGCGGCTGGGATGCGGTCAGGGCGATTATATCCCAAGACCGGCCGAACGAGGCACGGGTTCACCCCTCGGCCCCAAAGAGGCGCCCTGGCCGCCGGGGTGCATCCGTGCTTGGGGGTGCCTGAAGGTGCGGCCCTGCTTGCCGCCGGCCATGATCTTGTGAGGGGAGGACCGGCCGGAGGCCGCGGAACACCGCCCCCTCGGCATCCTGAGTGGGGCTCACGACGTTGCTGGTTCGACTGTCGGGCGGTGGCTGCCGGGGAACCCCGATGCGGCGGCTCGCGGCCCGCACTGCCCGGCGGCCATCGTCCGCTGCCTCGCGCTCCGATGTATCGGCCGTACTCGTTGCAACAAACGCTTGCGCGCTTCGTTCCGACACGCCGAAAGCAGTGGACGAAGCGGACACGCGCCTTCGCTCGGCGTCCCGCACCGATGCGTTCCGGCGATCACCTGATCGGCACTGGCCAGGGGGCGAGTCAGGCCGGCGAATGCGTCCCCTACGGCCCGATCTCGCCGCGGAGGCGGTAACCAACGGCCTTGTTCGTGGTCGCCAGCAGGAGGTCGATCTTCGGCACCCAGCCGTTGCGCTTGATGCGGCTCTTGAGGCGGTGGCAGAAGGTGGCCTCCTCGGTGGAGTCCCGGCTGCCCGTCCGATGAAGCACATCGCGTTTGATGTCCGCGTAGGAAACGAAGCGGCCACGTAGTCCTGCCAGGCAGTCCAGGAAGGCCCACTCCTTGCTCCCCACGGGGACCTCGCCCAGCCGCTCATCACCCGCCCAGAGAATGCCGGCCTCCCGATCGAATCGCACGGGGCCGTGCTGCCTGAGTGGGCCCTCGGGGCGGATGAGCGCGAGTGGCGGCCTCGGCGCAAGGAGTGAGGGCAGAAAGAGGCACCGCTGGCCGGGGCCGGCCGAGAAATCCGGCAGCGGTGAGCCGTGCAGCACGATCACCCGCTGGTAGGCGGCGAGGCGCCGCTCGGCCTCGACCAGCAGCGGGCCGGAGCGGCGGTAGAAGCACTCGGACGCCGATTGGCCTGGATCGAGATCGAGCGTCCCCAGTTGCCACAGGCGGGCGTCGATCCGCCGCACGCCGCCTCGAAGCCCCCACTGGCCGGCGACCCACCCGAGCAGCGCCGGGAGATGGAGGCGCCACACGTGCAGCTCGCACGGGTCGATCACGCTCCGGCAGGACCGGCAGAGCAGGCGCTCGCCGAGAGGGTACGCCTCGCCCTCGTTACACCACGGGCATCCGGCGGCGGCGTGGCTGCCCGGCGCCCTGTCCATGAGGCCAGCTTCCTGCCACAGGCGCAGCGCCGGGCCGTGCGGGCCGCCGATGTCCTCCCGCGCGACGCAGGCCGCCTCGTCGCGGTCGAGCAGGCCGAGGAGGAATTCATGGGAGGCGCGCATGCAGGAGGCCCCAGCGGGAGAGGCAGGCCCGTAGGCGCTCGCCCAGGGGCGACTGGCCCAGGCTGGAGCGCCCGGGCCACAGGCGCACGGGGTGACTCCGGGGGCGGCCATCGATCAACAACATCACCTGGATCTCCGCGAAACAGACCCGCAGGTGCGGTAGGTCCTCCGGACGCACGTGCGCGGCCAGCATCTCCTGGATCGCGCGCGGGCCGTCGCCCGAAGGCGTCTCCAGCTTCAGCACCCTGGGGCCGTGGCGGTCCGGGTATCGCAGGTGCAGCGCCTTGACCCGCGCGGACAGCATGTCCGGCGCGTCGGCCGGGAGCCGCACGGGGTGCTTCAACCCGTCGAGGGCGAAGGCGTTGCCGCCGCAGGACACGGGGGCGCCCAGCACGGCACGGCCGAACAGCTCGAACAGGCCGGCGACCCGCTCGCGTGAGCGCAGGGGGGATTTGAGCAGGACCGCGCCGTCGCCGGGGCGGTACACGAACAGGACGGGCAGGGCACGGCGCAGGCGCCGCCGGGTGGGCCGCCCGGCGTCGCTGAACGCCTCGACCAGCTCGGGCCGGGCCGCGGCGTGGGCGGCGAAGCAGCAGGCGCCGCCCAGGCGGTGCGCCTCCGCCGTGCAGAACGCCGGCCCGCCCTCGTGCAGTGCGAAGAAGCAACGCAGGGCCTCCGCCAGCGCGGCCGCCTCGCCCTCGCCGCATTCCGGTGCGTGCTCGGGGGAGGCCTGGCCGACGCGCCAGCACTCGACCTCGCCGACCTCGTGCTGGAAGAACACCTCCCGGAAGTATTCGGGGGCGTTGACTAGGAACCAGAGCGCCAGCGGCGCCCCGCCCGGCACGTCCGCCGGGGGCGCTGGCCAGTCCGACGCCTCCAGCAGGTGCCCCGCGCCTCCGCCGCTCATCTCATCCACCATCAACAGCTCCATCTCGACTTGCGCCCGCCGCTCCTCCGGGAGGGCGGCGAGCGCGTCCTCCCACCGCCTTGCGTCCGCCCCACGGGGCGGCGTGGCGCCTGGGCCGAGGTCGATGCCGCGGGCGCGGCAGTACGCCTCGAACGGGGCGGTGCCGGCCGCGGCGCGGAGGAAGCGGGCGGGTAGGAGCGGGCGGGTGAACATGGCCGGTGAGGGGGTCGATGGTGGGCGAACGTACACCCGCCGGTTCGGCACTGTCCAGCCGGAATGGGTTGACCTTCGCCGCTATCTGGTTTCTATCTCTGTTGGCCGCTGGACAGCATCGGGGGGCAATGGAGCCGTGAAGGGTACCAAGGGCGACCATGCACACGCGCCTCCAAGACGGCCCGGCCGCGCGAACGGCCTGGGGACCAGACAGTTGCAGGCGAGGCTTGCCTTCCGAGGGCTGCGGCATTCAATACAACGCATCGCACCGGCGCTGGCTGGACGCCAGGGCCTGACAACCGAAGCATGGGGACTACAAATGCCCGTTCGCGCGGCAGCCGGCAGCGTATCCGTCCAGGATCTGCTGGCCCAGGGAAGAAGAAGCATCGGGGCTGCTTCCTGCGTCCTCTACATCCGCGACCCCGACTCGCCAGGCGAACTGCGGCTGGCTGCCATGGACGGCGTCCGGTGCCGCGAGGCCATGCACGGCCCGCTGCTGCCGACCACCCCCGCGGGAAGCATGGCAGGCGCTGCCTCTGGTGTCCCGGAGCAATGGATCACCAGCGCCAGGCTCCATGAGCTGCGGCCAGCGCAGGGGCCGGTGCCGGAGGACCCGCTCCTGGAAGGATTCGTGGGCCGCGAAGGCGTGCGGGCCCTGGCCCTGCTGCGCCACCTTACGGCGGGAGAGGTGGAGGCGGCCCTCTGGGTCAATTTCAGCAAGAAGGCCTCGAGTTTCCCGGAAGCCCGGAAGAAGGGTGCCAGGGCCCTGTTCGCGGCATTGATCGCCCACCTGCCAGCGCTCCGCTCCGAGGCCGCCCAGGAATCCAGGCAGAAGGTGGCGGCGCGGTGGGAGGCTCTCGCCCAGGCGGTGCGCGGCCTCGGGATCACCCCCGGCCTCGGCGGGACGCCCGAGATCGGGGAGCCGGTCACCCGCTACCTGGCGGATGTGCTGGCGCGCACCCTCGAGGCGTTCGGAATCCTTACCGGGTCCGGCTTCGGCTCCGTCTACCTACTGGACGCCTCCGGGCAGCACCTGCGCAAGGCGGTGCAGCAGGGCAACGCCAACCCCCAAGGGCAGCAGGTCTTCGCGCTGCCGCGGGAGGGCATCGTGGCGTGGGTGGCCCAGGCAAGGACCCCCCTCCTCATCGAGCAACTGGCGGACTCTCCCTTCAAGAAATACTACGTGTCCATCGACCTGCCAGGAGACGCGCGCACCGTCAGCCAGTTGGTCGTCCCCCTGCTCAGCCGGGACCGTGACCTGGTCGGGGTCCTGAACATCGAGAGCAAGCGGGAGAAGTGCCCGTTCAGCTCAGCCGATGTCCGCCTCCTTTGCGCCCTCGGGCGCGATGTCGCCTTCGCATGCCGCGCATTCCAGCACGCCTCCTCGGCGTTCGGCTGGCGGTCAGCCCGGCTGCTTGAGATCGCACGCAAGACCGCAGTAGGCGCGGAGGAGGCCGGGGATGACCTGGCGGCACTTGCGCGTCAGTGGCTCGGGGCGGACCACTGCAACATCTGGGAATCGCTGCCGCAGGATGGACGCTTCCGCTCACTCGGCGCCACTTACCAGCGTGGGGACCGTTCGCCGCGGGACGACGGCTGGACCCGGTACGTCATGCGCAGCAAGGCCGCCGTGTGGCTGCGCCACCCTGACAGCCCCGCCCAGGTCGAGGTGTGGGCCTGGTCGGAACAGGACGAGTGCTGGGCATCGCCCGCGGAGGTGGCCGGGCTGCCCTCCGACGTGAGCGAGGACATCGCCCCGCTCAACGCATCCTGTCAGCTCGGCCTTCCCGTCTGCGCCAGCGGGGAGTGCCTTGGCGTTGCATGGCTGAAGTGGCGTCCTGCCGAGACGCCCGCCCCCAGCGCGGCCCTCATGGGCACGGCGTGGGGGCTGGCGGCCGCCATCGGGCTGGTCATCGAGGATCGGCATCTGCGGGACTTGCTTGCCCAGCAGGGCCGGGAGGCACAGGACGTGCAGGAAATCAACAGCACGATCTTCCCGACGGGGCCAGTGGACTTCCTCGGGCTGGAAGGTTACGTGATCAACCAGCCGCACGGGGCCGGAATCGGGGGCGACCTCTACGCCGTCCAGGATCTGGGGAAATCGAGGGTCTGCTTCCTCATCGGGGACGGCGAGAAGCACGGGATGCTCGGCGCGATGGCGATGCTGCCGATGGTCACGACCTTCAAGTGGTTCGCGACCCAGCTTTCATCGACGAAAGAGATCATCTCCCGGCTGGCCCCGATCTGCGAGACGCTCGGCACCCGGGGCACCGCGCTGTGCTTCCTCCTCGACGGGTCCGGCGACCAGCCGGTCCTATTCGCCTCCTCAGCCGGGCACCCGCCCCTGATGATCGTTAGCAAGGGGGGGCAGAACCGTGATTTCCCTGACCCGGCGAGCATGGCCAACCGGGGCCAGCTTGGGGTGGAGGCTTCCGGCCCGCTCGCCGAGGCTTACCACCCCTTGTGTCGGGGCGACCTCATCATCGCGTACACGGACGGCGTGTCCGATGCCAACAAGATGCCGCCCTTCGGCCGGGCCGGGATTCTGCAGGCCGTCCTCCGCCATTCCCGCAAGCCCCCAGAGGGGATCGCCCGGGGGATCGAGGCCGCTGCCCGGGCGTTCGCGAATGACCGCCTGCACGACGACTTCACGATCCTTGTCCTGCGCGTCAAGTGAAGCTGCCGGCGCCTCGCTGGCACGCACCCATCACAGATGCTAGAGTGCAATGATGAAGACCATGGAGAACAGGCCGTCGGAAGCAAGCCCCATGCACGATCCGGCCCGCCGGCAGGAGATCATCGACAGGCTGCGGGGAGACAAGGAACGCTACCCGGACCTCGCCGACGACATCGATTTCCTCCTGGGCAGGGTGGGCAGGCCGGTGACGGACAGCGTCGAGGCATTCCTCAACAGGATGACCATCACGATTATCCGGCGCGAACTGCGGAAGCGCGGGTCTTCCACGCTTGGGTGACCCACGGGAGGGTCGCGCAGAGGCCCAGGCCGCGCTCTCCATGCCCGGTGTGGCTGCATGGGCGGGTCTACGGCCTCCCGCGGGCCTGATGGCGGCCCTGTGCCTGCCTGTCGGAAAGCCGCGAGATAGGATGCAGGCATGGCAGCAGCCTTGCCCGCCAGCGGCACGGACATGGCCCGCCGGCGCGACGCCCGCGTCTTCTGGCTCCTGGACATGCACCCGGTGACCGCCGAGATGCTGGCGCGCCTCGGCTGGTTCCCCAGCAAGGCCAAGGCGCTCAAGCGGCTGCGCGTGCTGGCCCGCCGGCGGCGGGTGAAGCAGGTGGGCACGGTGTCCCGCCACGCGGGCCGGCCTGAGCACGTGTGGTGCCGCTGGCGGCCCAAGCACGACCAGCTCCTCCACGAGGTCGAGCTGACCGACGTGTGCCTGCGCCTGCACGCGGAGAGGATCGTGCGCGGGCCACACGTCACCGACAGCGAGGTCCGGCCCGACGCCCAGCTCTGGATCGGCGGCGCCTGCTACTATCTCGAGATAGATAGGGGCACATCCGCATACTCGCGCATCGCCGCCCGCTTCCGCGCCTACGAACGCTGCCCCCACCTGTCGCTGTGGGTCTGCCCCACCGAGGCGCGGCGCGACGGCCTGCGCGAGAGGGCCGGGGCTTTGCGCCGGACGGCCCTCTTCGCCACGTCCGCCGACGTGCTGGCCTCGCCGCACGGCCCCGTCTGGCTCGACCACGCCGGGCAGCGTGCCGCGCTTCCGCGTCACGGGGGCTGAAGGGGTGGGATAAAAGCCGGGCAGGAAGGGGGTCTGCAACCGGGGGCTTTTGTGCCACCCGCATCCGGGCACGCGGCTGATACGTGTCGGGTGCCCATCCCGGCCACTACGGCAAACGCGGGCGTCGGAGCCATCGACTCCGCCCGCCCCCGGCCGCCGGCCCCGCCACCGGGCGGGCGCGGTGGTTGCCTCCGGGGGCCCCGGGCCTACCATCGCCCCGTGCCCCGCCGGCTCCGCCACCGGCTCGCCCTCGCGCGCCTCCGCCGCGCCGCCCGCCGCGACAGGGGCGTCCCCGAGCCGTCGCGGCTGATCGTCGGCTCGACGGGGAGCGGCAAGAGCGAGGCGGAGCTACTCGACCTGGTGCGGCTGGCGGAGCGGGGCGACTGCGCCGTGGTGCTGCTCGACGGCCACGGCCCCCTGGCGCTGCGTGCCGCCGGGCACTGGTCGGCGCTGGGGCACGAGGGCCGCATGGTGTACGAGCCGCTCGACGCGGCCGGCCGCGTGCTGGCTTGGGCGATGCTGCCGCGCTCGGCGGCATCCGACCCCTCGCGCCGCCGCATCGAGGACGCCGAGACCAGGGAGGAAGTCGTGCAGTGCTTCCTCGCGCAGAGGGGCCAGGCGACCCTCAACGACCGGCCGTGGACGAAGGAGTGGCTGGACGCCGCCATCGACCTGTGCCTGGCGCAGCCCGCGGAGGAGCCGCTGACCTCCCTGCTCGACGCCTTCCGGGTCGGGTCGCCTGGCTACGGGCGGCTGCTCGCCGGCGCGGCGCGGCCCGAGGCGGCGGAAAAGTTCCGGGGCCTCGAGAGGCTGCGGCGCCGCAACGAGGTGCAGTACGAGACGCTGACCGGCGCGAGCAGAAGGCTCGTGGAGCTGGTGTGCACCTCGGAGGTGGTCCGCCTGCGGGCGCGTCCGGGGCCGTTCGACTGGCTTCGGGCGATGCGCGAGAGGAGGCTGATCGCCTTCGACGGGGGAGGGGTCCGCTCGCGGGAGATCAAGCGGGCGCTCTTCCTGCTCGCGGGCATGCGCGTCATCCACTCCGTCCGGCTGCACTTCGCCCAGGCGCAGTCTCCGCTGCCCGTGGTGCTGGTGCTGGAGGAGGCGGGGGCGTTGGGGCTGGTGACGCCGTTCGTGCTGTCGGCGCTGCAGGAGCTGCGCAAGGCCGGGCTGGCGATCCACCTCGTCACCCAATCCGCCCTCGACTTCGGCGACGTCCGCGCCTTCGAGGCCCTGATGTCGCACGTGCCGTGGCAGGCGTTCCACCAGTCTCTGTCGCCGGCCGACCAGGACCTGGGGGCGAGGGCCCTCGCCAACGCCACGTTCGACTCCCTCGCCGTCCACCACACGCGCACGCGCGTGATGCCGGCGGGCGCGGAGCCGGCGCACGTGGTCAGCCACGGCAGGTCGTTCGACCACGCCGCGAACGTGCTGCGCCACGACGTGCGGACCGCGACCTCCTACCGGCCCCGCTACCGCGAGGTGGCCGAGGCGGTGTACAAGACGCCGCACCTGCACGAGCAGGAGCTCCGCACGCGGCTGGCCACGCTGCGCGTCGGCGAGCGCCTCGTGCGCTCCCGCTCGGGGGTCTCCTTCGAGCGCGTCCGCCTGCTGCCTGCCCCCGTGCCCCCGGGGCTGTTCGAGGCTTACGCGCGGGCCGCGATCGGCCGCGTCCGCGGGCAGGGCCTCTACCTGCCCTGCCCCGAGCCCGAGGAGGCCCCGGCAACACCGCCCACGCTGCCGGACGCGGCGGCACGCCTGCGGGCGCGGGGGGCCGGGCCGGGGGCCGCGCCTGGGAAGGCGTCCTGATGGCGGCCTCCCGCCTTGCGCCCCTCGGAGGGGGGTCATAGGCTGCGGCGCGTCCTGGCACACCCGCCAGGGCATCGCCCCTTCACACCATATACATATACAGAGGGGGTTCTTTGATATTCCGTCATCGGGCGTAGCGTGGAAGGGGGAGGAGAGACTTTCACACCAATGGCCCCGAGCCACTTACGTTGCAACCGTCTCTCCTCCTTCCACCGCTTTGTGAAGCCACCATCAACGGGTACGGCGTGAAGCCACTGTAACCCATATGAGACGGCCGGCAAAGCACACTTCTACCTCCTACCCCTCTCCGTATGCCGAAGCCCAGGCCCTCCCCGCTCAGCGTGGGGATCGACGTCTCGAAGGACGCCCTCGTCGGCGTCATCCGCTTGCCCACCGAGGAGCGGCACTTCACGGTCCCCAACAGCAAGAACGGCGTCACGGCCCTCCACCGCAAGTTGGGCGGGTGCCGCTGCCCGCTCATCATGGAGTCCACGGGGCGCTACCACATCCTCCCCGCGCTCTTGCTCTCCGAGCGCGGCTACGACGTCCGGGTCGTCAACCCCGTCCACGCGAAGCGATACATGCGGTCGTCCGTCAGGAACAAGAAGACCGACAAGGCCGACGCATCGGCCCTCGCGCAGATGGGCGTGACCGACCAGAAGCTCCCGTCACGTTTCCTGCTCTCCGCCGCTGACGTCGCCCTCCGCCAGAAGATCGGCCTGCTCTCCTCCCTCGAACACAAGCTCCAGTCGCTGCGCCTCACCCTGAAGATGTACCGCGCTTTCCAGAGGAGCGTGGGTGTCGCGGCCAGCGCCGCCGAGGATGGGGTCGGTGAGGTGATCAAAGCCCTGGAACGGCAGAAAGAAGTGCTGGAGCGGGAGATCGAGACGGATGTCGGCCAAGACGAGGCCAAGCGGAAGTCCGCTGCACTCGCCGCTTCCGTCCCAGGGATCTCCCCGCTCACCGCGAGCATCCTCTGCCAGATGCTGAGCCCGTCGTGTGTCTGCGCCAAGCAGTGGGTCGCCTTCGTCGGCTACGACGTGTCGGAACGCCAGAGCGGGACGTGGCGAGGGAAAGGGAGGCTCAGCAAGCGCGGCAACCCCTACCTCCGCAAGCGCCTGTACATGGCCGCCTGGGGCGTGGTGCAGAATGAGCAGCAGTTCCACGCCTACTACGAGCGGCTGCGGGCGCAGGGGCGGAGTTACCGCGAGGCCCTCGTCATCATCGCCCGCAAGCTGCTGCGCATCGTGTTCGCCGTCCTCCGGAGAGAGAGGCCGTTCAGCTGGGATTGCTGCGTCCTCTCCGCGTGAGCCGCCGCTGACGCGTCACGGGCCCTCGCCTCGCAACGCCCGCGTGAGCGGAGCGCCATCGGCATGTCATGTCCGCTGCGTGGTGGCCCACAGATGGGTGCCACCTGGATGCGGCACGCTTGCGCGCCGACATCCCCCTCCCGCATGGTGCATGCAGCAGGTTCCACTGTGGAGCTTGCATTCCGTTTCTTCACATCGCCCGGAGAAGGGAACCCGGTCACACGGACACACGCGGCGACAGCATTCGCTGTCGCCTTCCAGTGTTTGTCCCTTGACCTCTCCCTTTAACGGGCAACGTCGGAAGGAGATCGAATGTCCCAGTCCAGCCTCATCCTGCACAGGGGCGCGCGCGTCGTGCCGCTGGAGGAGCTGTTGGGGGTCAAGGCCCCCGAGGCCACCGCCACCTGGTTCCCCCTGTCGCACGGGCACGTCCTGAACAAGGTCAAGGACGCGCTGGGCGAGGCCGGGTTCCGCGTCGAGCGGGCCAGCCACGCCCTCAGCCGCGGCGACAACCGCATGTTCGCGGTCCTCGACCTGGCCAGCGTCCTGGCCGCCGGGGTCACCCTGGCCGTCGGCGTGCGCAACAGCACGGACAAGAGCCTGCCCATCGGCTTCACCGCCGGGTCCAGGGTCTTCGTCTGCGACAACCTGAGCTTCAGCAGCGAGGTCACCATCGCCCGCAAGCACACCCGCTTCGGCGGCCGGCGCTTCATCGAGGCGCTGGCGAAGGCCGTCAAGGGCCTCACGCAGTTCAGCGCCGCCGAGGCGGAGCGGATCGCCCGCTTCCGGGCCACGGGCGTCCCCGACATGACGGCCGAGTCGCTGATGCTCCGCGCCTACGAGCGCGGCATCGTCAGCCACCGGCTCCTGCCCGAGGTCATCAAGGGCTGGCGTGAGCCGCGGCACGACGAGTTCCGCGAGCGCACGCTGTGGTCCCTCAGCAACGCCTTCACCGGCGTCCTGGGCGGCCGCATGGCGGGCGACCCGCAGAGGTGGGCCCGCCTGACGATCCGCCTGTCGGACCTCCTCTCGGAGGCCGCCGGCATCAAGCCCGCCGAGGGCATCGCCCTCATCGAGTGATCCCAGCCCGCACGGAGGCTTCACCAGGGGCACGGACGCCCCGCCACCTTTTCCCTTGGAGAGACCGATGGCCCGCAAGAGGAAGACCGACCTGGAGGCCGACGGCGCCGTGGCCGTGGCCGAGCTCCCGATGGCCCTGCCCGCCGAGGGCCCCACCGAGCCGCAGCCCGAGCCGCGGCAGGAGGCCCCGCCGCCCGCCGCGGAACCCGAGAAGCAGAAGCCGCTCGTGAGCTACCGCATCAGCTCCGACCGCACGACCAGCATCTCGCTGGCCCTCTGGTGCAACCAGATGACCAACACGCAGACCGGCGAGGCCTACGAGCAACTGAGCGTCACCGTGCAGCGCCGCTACAGGACGGACCAGGGCTGGTCCGGCGGCGGCGCGTGGCGGGTCCACGACCTGCCCGTGCTGATGTTCCTGCTGCAGAAGGCCCACGCCTTCGCGCTCGACCGCAGGACCGAGGACAGCAGCCTCCCCTTCTGACACGTGAAGTGGCCCGCCCGGGCCACGGCCCGGGCCCCCCTCCGCACCACGGAGGGGGCCTTTTCAGTAAGACGACGATGTGGCGGCCAGATCGCCGGGTTTCGCCGATCCCGGCGATACGGGCCACAAGTCTGAGGAAGGCGGACACGTGTCCGCCTGGACGGGCCCCCCCGCGGAGGCGAATCCTGTGCAGACCTGCCGAGCCGTGACCATCGGGCAACGCGGCCTCGCGTGTTTCACGGGAATACAGCTCGCCGCGCCCGCGGTACCCGGAGAAGCGTACAAGCCGTTCGGCTGCTTCACGGGCTGATCGTTCGACCCGGCCTCGGCGAGCGAGCCGAAAACGGCCGGGATGCGCAGGGGGAAAGCCATGGAACAATCGAGCAGGTGGGTGCGGGACCTGGCGCGGGCGAGGGGGGGTGACCGGAAGGCCTTCGACGCGGTCGTCGAGGCGCACCTGCCCGTCCTCATCGCGGTGACGCGGAGGCACCTCGCCAGGATCGCCCGGAGCCGGATCGACGCGGAAGACCTCCTCCAGGAGGCGCTGCTCGGGGCCTGGCAGGGGATCGGATCGTTCCGGGGGGCGGCGCCCGACACATTCGAGAAGTGGATGCTGGGGATCATCGGCAACCAGGCCCGCAAGTCGTGCGAACACCTCCACGCGGCGAAGAGGTCGCCCCGGAGAGAGGCGCCTCACTCCGTGCACGGCTCGGGATCGAGCCGGGACGCGCTGTGGGGGGCCATCCACTCCACCCCTTCAGGGGAGGCGGTGAGGGCGGAGGAGGAGGCCCGGCTGATGGCGGCGTTCGGATCCCTCCCGATCCATTACCAGGAGGCGGTCTGGCTGCGCCACGCCGAGGCACGGCCGATCAAGGACGTCGCGGGCCAATTGGGCACTTCGGAAGACGCCGTCGGCGGATGGCTGAAGCGCGGGCTCGCCCTGTTGCGGGAGGCGCTGGCGGCCCCGGAAGGAGGATCGCGATGACCGCGGGCGACCCGGTTGACCCTCCCGACGGCCTGCCGAGCGTGGTCGTGACCGCTTTCGAGCGGCTGATCGACGAGCTGGGCCGTGGCGAGCCGGGCCTGATCGACGAGCTGCTGAAACGGAGCCCTGGCTGGGCGCCCCACAGGCGGCAGTTGGAGGAGTACCTCGCGGATTTCAAGGGGGCCGCGAGGCTGGCGGCCGGGGCAGGCCGGCCTCAGGCCGGCCGAACGGAGCCCTTCGTCGGCGGCCCGGCACCCCAACACGCCGGCGGGGCAGGCCCCGTCGTTTTCACGCGGGGCACCCTGGTGGGGCCCTACAAGATCGAGGAGGAGATCGGCAGGGGCACCTACGGGGTCGTCTACAAGGCCGTGCAGGCCGTCCCCGACCGGGGCGGCGCGGAGGGCCGGCAGGGGCTGAACAGGGCGGTCGCGCTGAAGGTGCCGCTCGGCCGGTCGCCGCGCTTCCAGCGGGAGGCGAAATACCTGATGTCGCTCGATCACCCCCGGATCGTGAAGTTCCGCGACCTCATCGAGCACAATCAGGACCACATCCTCGTCCTCGAATACGTGGACGGCGGCAGCCTCCAGGATGAGGTCAGGGAGTCGCCCGGTGCGGCGTGGGACACGCGGCGGGCCGCCGAGGCCACCTGGCAGGTGGCGGAGGCCGTCGGGCACGCCCACCAGCAGGGGCTGATCCACAGGGATCTGAAGCCCGGCAACGTCCTGAAGACGAAGGGCGGCCTCTACAAGCTGAGCGACCTCGGGCTCGCCGCCGCGGGCGACGAGCCCCCGTTGACGGATGGCGCCTTCATCGGGACACGGCAGTACGCGGCCCCCGAGACCGTGGACCCCCCGTACCCGCGGGCCACCCCCGCCTCCGACGTCTACAGCCTCGGGGTGATCCTGTTCTTGCTGCTCACCGGCCAACGGCCGGAACGGGCCGGCGAATGCCCACGCGGCAAGGCCCCCGACGTCCCCGAGACGCTGGCCTTCATCTGCCGGAAATGCCTTCAAAGACTCCCCGGAAGGCGTTACGACACGGCCGTCGGCCTGGCGCGGGACTTGAGGCTGTTCCTGGACGGCAAGGGGCTGGAATCCCGGCCCCCCACGGCCATCGAAGCCCTCACCGACTGGTGCAGGGCGAATCCTTGGAGGGCGGCCGCGGCCATCATCTCGGCCGTGTCGGTGCTGGGGATGGCTCTCGCCGCCCCCTATCTCTGGTGGCTGTACGGCGCCAAGCACAGGGAGGAGAGGCGGGCGGCGGTGAACTTCACCCGGGCCATGGAGGCGATCGACCGGACGCTCCGCCCGTACGAGAGCAAGCAGCTGGCCCGCACGCCGCAGGCGGAGGACGACCGGTTCAAGGTGCTGGGGGAGATGCTGCGCCTGCTGGGCGAGCTGGAGGAGGCGAACCCGGGCGAGCCCGCCGCCAGGCTGGAGGCCGCCAAGGTCCGGAACCGCCGGGGGGTCGTCCACCGCCTGCTCGGCCAGGCGGGATCGGCGCGGGCCGACTACGAGGCGGCCCAGGGGCTCGTGGCCGGCATGGGGGGCACCGAGGCCCTCTTCATCCGGGCCTCGGCCGACCACGGCCTTGCGCTCCTGCATGAGGCCGCCGGGCGCCCCGAGGCCGGGGAGCACCTGGGCCGCGCGCTGGCGGGCCTGGGATCGCTCGTCGAGGACGCCCCCGGGGTGCCGGCCTACCGGTACGCGCTGGCCGCCTGCTGGAATACCTCGGGGAACCGGCACCTGCAAGCGGGGCGGCTCGAGGAGGCGAAACAGGCGTACGACGTGTCGGCCCGTCACGGCAAGCGCTTGCCCGGAGGGCACCCCGACGAGCCGGATCACCTCGCCCTGCTCGCCTTGAGCTACAACAACCTCGGGGCCCTCCATTACCAGCGGTTCGATGCGGGCCGGCGCGACCCGGCCAAGGCCGGGGGGGCATTCGACAAGGCGGACGAGGCGTTCAGCGAGTCGAGGAGGCTGAGGGAGGCGTTGGCGAAGGCCCAGAGCGGCTCCCCGGCCCGGCGGGCCGACCTCGCCCAGGCGCGGCTGAACCACGGGGCGCTCTACCAGAGGGCCGCCGGCGCGGACCGCGCCAGGCGCGCGAAGGCGCGTGAGCTCACCGAAGGGGCGTTGCTCGCGTACAGGGGGCTCGCCGACGAGTACCCGAGGAACGTCGGGTACGCCGTCAGCCTCGGCCGTGCGGCGATGAACCTGGGCAGCTCGATCCGGGATGCCGAATCGGAGGCCGAGAAGCGTGCCGAGGCGCTGCCCCACTTCAAGCTGGCGATCAAGCACCTGGCCGACGTCCTGGAGCGCGACAAGGCCCACGCCGAGGCGCGGCAGGTCCTCGGCAGCGCCTACTGGGGGAGGGGCTCCGCACTGATCATGCTGAAGAGGTACGCCGAGGCGCGGCAGGATCTCGACAAGGCGCTCGGCCTGACCGAGCACCCGACGAGGCGCCTCGAGCTGCGTGTCGAACGTGGGATCGCACGGGCCAAACTCGGGGAACACCGCGAGGCGGCGGATGACGTGAAGGACGTCCGAGGGCGGAGCGGGGTCAAGGACGCCAGGGGCCGGCACGAGGTGGATGACATGGTGCTCTACAGCCTCGCGCTCGTCCACGCCCTGTGCGCCGAAGCCGCCCGGAAGGACGAGCGGGCCACCGCCCCCGAGAGGGAGAGGCTCGCCGGCGAGCACCTCCGCGCGAGCCTGGACACGTTGGAAACGATCGAACGGGCCAGGCCGCTGTTCCGGGATGGGGATCAGATCAAGTACCTCCTCAAAGATCCAGAGCTCGCCCGCGTCATCTCGCAGCCGGTCGCGGCGGAGCTGAGGCTCCGGCTCGAGGGCCGCCTGAAACCCTAGCGGTGCCGGCCGGGCGGCCCGGCGGGACGCAGGAACGTCGGCCCGGGGCGTCTCCGGCCTCCACGCGCCCATGTCCCGTGGCGTGTCGCCACCGCTGAAACGGCCGGCATGATGATTCGCCGGCTGCCCACGGCGGGGTGCGGCGAAGGGCGGCATCCCGGCCACCGTCCCCTTTCACGAGGTGGATCGCTTGCGTGCAGGGCCGTGCGCTCGGTAGGGTTGTCGCGCGATGAACGCAGCAGAATCAGGAGCGCCGGCACCAGGCCCCTGGGAGCCGATCAGGGGGCTCCGCTTCCCCCTGGCCTTGGGCGACGTATCCGGGGCGGATCGGGAAGCCGTCCGGGGCTTCGCCGAGGCCCTCGTGCGCCGGCTCGGCACGGAGTCCGTGCAGTTCGCCTTCGACCAGGAGGGCGGCTTGCAATGGCGAGACCGGGACGGGCGGCAGGAACAGGGCCGCGTCGAACGCCCCCCGCACTCGCTGTGCGAAATCCTGCATGCCCACCTCGCCACGCTGGCCCTCGAGCCGCCCCCTCCGGTCCGGCCTTGGGCCGAGGCCGCGCCGCCCGGCACCGGACCGATACACGAGCGGCGGAGAGCAGCCCGCGGCTGCATGGGCTGGCTCTTTCCAGGGCCCGCCCCCGGCCAAGCAGAGGACTGCCCCGGAGCCTCGGCCGCCGTAGGGCGAGCGGCCGAGGCGGCCCGGCGCGCGTACGACGCGCACTTCCTCGGCCAGCTCGCCGCCCTCGATCAGTGGCTCGAGGAACGCTCCCGAGAGGGCGCCCTCCTCCCTGCGCTCAGGGAATGGCAACAGCAGGCCCTGGAGCGGGAACGCCCCCTCCTCGCTCGGGTGGGGCCCGGGCAGGCCATTTCGCTTGACGCCCCGCGTACGAAGCTCCGGGCCAGCGTGCGGCCTGACGGGGGGGCCGCCGCCGTCGCGTTCGCCGTTCGGGCTCGCGGGGCGCGGATGGAGCTCCACCTGGCCGCGGCGGACGCCGCCTGCCGCGGGGCGGACCTCTCCCCCGCCCTTGCCGGGCTCTACTTCCACCTCCTTCCTTGTGGCCTGGAGATCCGTGGCGGCGAGAGGTGAGCACCCGCCCCGAGGCCCGTCCGCCGGCACTTCCGGGATCTCGCCGATAAGTGCGCCCGCCTTCCAGCTGACCCCGTACCCACTTGGTAGGCGGGGGGGGCCTGCCTGATGCCGGCTCAGCAACGACGCGGTGCCCGGGGCCCGCTTCCCCTGCTACGCCCGCCTGGGGGAGGCGGCCCAGGCCGTCCAGCGGCCCTGCTTCTTCGCCGATCTACAGGCGGAGTCGGACATGCGCGGGACGGTGAATTTCTCGGAGACGCTGAAGATCGCCCTCCCCGTTTGATCCCGGTTACCCCAAGAACCCGCCCTCCGGGCGGGAAGGAGGAGACTCTGCGCATCATCAACACCCTCGCCCTGCTGGGGCTGGCCCTCTGGGCCTCCCCGGCGTTCGCCCAGGCCGGGCCGCCCGTCCAGCCCACGCCCAAGGAGTGGTTCTACCTCTTCATCGGGTACCTGGTGGCCGGGATCTTCGTGGCCTACGGCTACAGCCGGCTCTCGGGTCTCCAGCAGCTCCTGGCGTTCTGCTTCTTCCCCGCCCACATCATCGGCCTGTTTTTCCTCAGCCCGATCATCTCGGGCGCGCAGACCATGGGGAAGGACGAGGGCGTGCAGTGGCTGGGCGGCTGGGTCATCAAGATCGTGCTCGGCATCGGCGCCCTGTGGCTCCTCCTCTACCTTCACGCCAAGGGCAGGTGAGGACGTGAACGCGGTCTTCGCGGTCTGGGGCCTCCTGATCCTGCTGGCCGTCGTGTGGGTGCTGCTGAGGCTCTTCGGCCTCGCGGTGTACTCCGGGGCCGCGGCGGGAGGGCGGGCGGCCCCGGGAATGCTCGGGGGCTTGGGCTGGATGCTGCGAGGGCTGTGGCATCTGCTGGCCGGAGCGCCCGAGCCGAAGAAGGACGCCCTGCAGGCGGTCCGTGCCGAGTACGTGGCGACGCTGGCGATGCTGGAGGCTGCGGGCCTGGACGAGGCGGAGCTGAGGTCCGCCAAGGCCCTGGCCAAGGGGCGTTACCTGAAGAAGATCCACGACGTGATGGGGTGAATATGGCCGACATCTGCAATCGGATGGTCCTCGGGGCCACCCGGATGGGAAGACGCTGTCTGCCGCGCGGGCCGCCACCGAGTGGGAAGGGGCGGGGATCATCCTGGATCCGCATTCCCGGTCCCTGGCCGAGGCGGCGGTGGTCCACTGCGACGAGCGGCGGATCCTCCACGCCAACCTGAGCGACCTGGATCACACGTTCGGCTTCGAGCTGCTGACGCCGTCCGCCCACCCGAGCCCGGCGAAGCGCGAGCAAGAGAACCAGATGAAGCTGGAGGCCTTTGTGGCCATCCTGTTGAGGCGGAGGGACTCGGACTCGCTGGCCTCGACGCCGTTGCTCGGCGAGTGGGTGACCAATTTGGTCTGGTTGTTCCTGGCCGGCAAGGAACGGGTGCCGCTGGCGCTTCTGAGGTTCGGCTTCACTCCAGGCTGCGAAGCGTTCCAGCGGCTGGTGTCGAATTGCCGGCTGGGCGAGGTGCGGGCCAAGTTCCGGGCGCTGGAGAAGCTCAGCCCCAGGGCTCTGCGTGCGGAGGTGGGGTCGGCCTCGCGGCTGATCAACGAGGCCTTCGGGCCACCAGCGTTCCGGGTGTGGTCGCGCGGCGGCTTCGACCTCGGCGGCTTCCTCGACAGGAAGGGCATCCTGATCGTCGAGCGGGGCGGGGACGTGGGCGACCCGACGATGCAGGCGCTGTACGGCGCCATCGTGCTGAAGACGGTGGAGTACGTCAGACGCCGGCGCAGGCCGCACCCGCCCGTGATGATCTGGATCGATGAAGTCCTCAATTGTTCACTATACGGCCGCGTAGAGCAGCGGATCCTTTCCGAGGAATCCAAGAACCAGCTCTTCCTGACGCTGCTCGACCAGGGCGTCAGGGACTTCCCGGGCGGCAACGAGGCGGTGACCGGCGCCGCCCATCGACGCGAGTATTTCCGCCTGCCGAGCCACGACGTGGCGAGGAGGGCGGCCATCGACCTGGAGGCGGGCATGCCGCCCAGCGACGAGAGCCGCGCGGAGCGGATCGCGAAGCTGACCGCCGAGATCACCGGGTTGGCGCCGGGATGGCGGTATGTGCGGACGGCGGACGGCGTGATCAAGGAGTACGTGCCTCTCTTGGAGTCGCCGTGGCCGGACTGGCCCGGCCTCCGCGAGGCCAAGCTGAAGGAGGTGCTGTCACGAGTGCACAGGCGGCCGGAGTACCGGCCGGCGGAGGAGGATGGAGAGGGCGACGGGCCGCCATCCTCGACTTCCTCGGGCGACTCACCGCCACCACCGCCCAGATCGCCTGCCGGTTCTTCGGCGGCGGAACGGTGGAGACGGGGCGCAAGAAGGCCAGCCGATGGCTCGTGAGGATGCGGAAGCGGAAGAAGGTCAAGGCCGTGTGCATGGTGCAGCGGCGCGAGACCGGCAGGCCCGAGGTCTGCTACGGACGACGCCCGCGGGAGGGTGAGGAGCTCCACCAGGTCCACGTCACGGACGCCGAGCTCCTCCTCGGGCACCGCATCGAGACGGGCGTCACGCTCGGCAAGGCGAGGCCCGACGGCTTGGCGAGGATCGGCGGCAGGGAGTGCGCCGTCGAGGTGGACAACAGCCGCATGAGCCGGAAGCAGATGCGCGCCAAGTGGCAGACCTACGACGGCCAGGACGTGTTCATCCTCGTCATCACGCACGCGGAGGAGCGGATGCACAGGCTCCGCAAGGACGCCGCGGGCGTGGCCGACAAGGCGCTGTTCACGACGTTCGACAGGCTGCGGGCCGGCGGGCCGTGGGTGGACCATGCCGGGGAGGCGGTGAGGCTGTGAGGGCCGGGGCCGGTGCGAGCACGGGTGGAGTCTTGAGGAGCGGCCAGCGACGAAAGACGAGAGCCGGGTGAGCAGTGGCGGCCCGCGGGTGTCGCGGAAGGCACGGGCTTCCGCGACACCATCCGCGACGGCTTGAGCGACACGGGTTGTGCGACAGGTTCCGCGACACGGGACTTCCGTACCGGGGAGGGATCGGATGAGCGATTGGACGGGCGACGAGAACCACTTCGGCAAGGGCTGCGGCCAGGTGGTCGGCGGGCTGCTGGTGATCGCCCTGGTGATCGTGGCCGTCGTGGCCGCCTGCTACGGCGCGTCCGCGATGGTGAAGTGAGAAGAAGAGCACGGGAGAAAGGGGTGAACGAGATGGACGACCTGGAGCGCCTGCGCCGGCAGCTGCTGGGCGCGGCCGACGAGGAGCTCCGCCGCCGGAAGGCCGCCGAGGAGGGCGATGCCGCGCCGTCGTGGGGCTGGCGCGTGGCGCAGGCCATCGTCGCGATCCTCTTCGCGATGTGGCTCTGGAACTCGCTACAGCGCTGAGCGTGGCATACTGCCGGGCGATGAGCCTCGACACCGCCCTCCGCGCGCTGGAGCTCGGCTTCGCCCCGGTCCCGTGCCGCGGGAAGGTCCCGGCGGTGAGGTGGAAGCTCTGGCAGATGCGGCTCCCGACGAGGGAGCAGGTGGCGGAGATGTTCGCGCGGCCCGGCCTGAACGTGGCCATCGTCACGACGGGCATGGCGTTGTTCGACTGCGACGACCCGGTGAAGGCGGGGCTCGTGCTGGCGGAGTGCGGCGACACGCCGCACAAGGTGAAGACCCCACGGGGGGGCATCCACCTCGGGTACCGCAAGCGCGTGGGCGTCCTGCTGAGGAACCAGGTCCGCGTCAAGGGCGAGCCGATCGACATCCGCACCGACGGCGGCATCGAGGTGATCGAGGGCCGGACCGAAGACGGCGCGTACGAGCTCCTCGGCCAGCTGCGCCCGCTGGCCGAGCTCCCGGTGGCCAGGATCGCCTGGACACGCGAGAGGAAGCGGCGTGCGGCCGCACGGGTGATGCCCGCCAGCGAGCCAGGAGAGGGAGCGGCGCTGCGGTACGTGGAGCGGATCGACGAGAGCCGGCAGGGGCACGGGGGCTCATCGGCATGCTTCGTCGCCATGCTGAAGATCCTGAGTCTGACGCGCGGCGACGAGGCGCGTGCCTGGAGATTGGCCCTCCACTACAACCGCACGAGATGCGACCCACGCTGGTGCGAGGAGAAGGAAGACGGGCCGGACTCGTTGAAGCGGAAGCTCCGCGAGGCGAGGAAGGCCTGGAGGGGATGAGTAACCGCGACAGGAGAGACGAGCCATGAATTCGAGGGAGTTCCGCATCCTGGGGCTGGCGGACGCCTGCCCGCTGTGCATCGAGCCGCCGGACGGCCGCGTCAAGGAGAAGCGCCCGCCGATCTTCGTGGTCGGCTCCGACGGCGGCTACAACGGCGCCGTGTGCGCGCCCCACATCGCCGCCCTGATCAAGGCGGAGGAGGGCGCGAAGGCGGCCCCGCAGGAGGAGCCGAAGAAGCCCGCGCAGCCGGCCCGCGCCCTCGCCCCGCCGGCCGCGGCGGCCGCCGGCGGGGCGACGGCGTGATCGAAACCGCCCTGGGCGGCCCCCGGTGGATGTGGCTGACGCTGCTCTGCCTTTTCGTCGCCTCGTCGGCGATGTGCTGGGCCGCCCACCGGGCGGGGGAGCACGGCTGGTGGCGCCCGCCCTGGCGCCACCTCGCCCTCGCCCACGCCGCGGGCCTGCTGCTGACGGTGGCGCTGGTGCGGGGGGCTTTGGCCCTGCTGGGGATGTGAGGAACCAACTGGAGGGTCGAAGCGTGCAAGCCAAGAAGAAGAGGCGGCGGGTGTCCGCCGTGGCGGTGGAGGAGGCGAACGTGATGACCGGCCGGCTGCTGTGGATGGCCGGCATCAAGGCGACCGCGGCCCGCCTCGCGCTGGTGCTGCACAGCGCCCCCCGGAACATGGCCAAGGCCCGCGTGGAGGACAGCCCGGCCCGGTCGTTCTTCGACTGCCTGCTGTCCGATGCGGCCGCGGCGGGGTACGGGACGGCGACGGAGGGGCCGGAGTACGAGCGCGACCGCGGCATGATGGCGTACTTCCTGGAGAAGCTGCCGGCCATGCCCCGCAGGAAGCGCCGGGCGCTGGAGCGTGCGGTGGCCACGGGCGCGGGGCGCGCGTGAGACGGAGATCGCCCATTGAGGAGGTGCGACGTGTCTACCGTCCCGCGCGGCCCGCCCGAGGGGCCGCGCCTCTTGACCATAGCCGAGGCGGCGACGGCGTTGAGCGTGTCCGAATCGACCGTCCGGGGCCTCTGCCGCACGCACCGGCTGCGCCACGAACGGCACGGTCTGCGCCGGGGCGTCATACGGATACCTGTTGACGCCATCGAGGAGTACAGGCGGAGTGTGACGGTCGAGGCGGGCGGCGGGGGGCCGGCGGCGCCCGGCCCGGCGATGCCGGCCAAGCTACGGAACCTGTCGCTGGATTGAGCCCAAGAGGCCTGGGGGACCGCCCGGGCCTCGCCCTTTTTCCCGTCACCCCTTCGGCTCGATATCCCGCCTCGCCTGCTCCAGCATGAACTTGTGGTCGGCCGCCACCTGGCTGTAATGACGGTCGATCATGGCCGTGCTGGCATGGCCCGAAAGCTTGGCCACGACGTGGCTGTCGACGCCGGCGATGATCTTCCGGGTGATGAAGGCCCTGCGGAAGGCGTACATGTTGAAGCGCCTGCCGTACTTCGTGGCCTGCGAGGCGATGAGCTTCTGGCGGGCCTCCTTCCGCAGCTCCCACTTCTTCTTCTGCACCTCGCCGTTCTTGCCCTTGCGGACCGGATTGAGCGTCTCCTGCACCTTGGCGATGGCGTCCTCGGAGACGTCCAGCTCGACCCCCTTCCGCTTCATCTCCGCCAGCCCGAAATCCACCTCCAGGTCTTCGAAGCGGCACTTGACCGCGTCGCCCGTCCACTTGTTCCCCTTCGTGTTGGCGAACAGCGGGCCTGCGGGCCTCTCCTTGCACAGCCTACTCACCACCTCCATCGACCGTTCGGTGGGGAAGAAGAAGGTGCGGGGGATGCCGCCCTTGGCCTCCTCGGCGGGGAGCATGGCGCAGCAGCCGGCGAGGACGACGTGCCGGGCCTCCAGGTCCTTCACTTCGAACGGCCTCGCCCCGCAGTCGTAGGAGACGACGAGCAGGTCGCGGAACGGGCCCTGCACCATCGCGAGCATCTCGTCGAGCTCGCCGGGCGAGACGACGTCCGTCCGCCGGCCCGCCTCCGGCTTCTTCATCCGGCGGATGGGGTTGTTCTCCAGCCCGCGGTTGTCCGTCGCCCAGTTGAAGGCGGCCTTGAGCGCGGTGATGGCGTTCCTCTTCGTCGTCGGGCCCCAGCCCTCCTCCGAATTGAGCCACGCCGTGACGTGCTTCGACGTGAGCCTGGACACCGGCAGCGCGCCGAACTTCAGCCCGCCGTCGGAGGCCTGGACGAAGCCCTGGCAGAACTGCTCGTAGCGCTTCGCGGTGAGCGGGGCCTTGTTCTCCTTCACCCAGGTGATGAAGTCGTCCAGCACCGCCACGACGGTGTCCCCCCCGGCGGGAAGCTCCTGGACGGGCTTGCCGTCCAGCAGCCGCCGGAAGGCCGCGGAGACGGCCTCTGGCGGGCTCCACTGGCTGGTCTTCCTGCTCTTCTTCGGCTTCGGCTCCCCGGCGGGGTGGCCCCCCAGGTGGTGCCGCTGGCCGGAGACGGTGACGTACCACCCGTCGCGGGCTCCCCAGTACCACGGTTTCGGCTGCTTTGCCATTGGCGCACCTGTCCGCGCGCTCTAGAATCATCCCTGTGGCGCTGGCCACGGGTTACAGTATCAGTACCGTACCGGAGGGATGCTGGGCCGAGAGCACGAAAGACGTAAACCCAGCACGGTTCATCATATCGGACAGATAGCTCAGCTGGTAGAGCGAAGGACTGAAAATCCTTAGGTCCCCGGTTCGATCCCGGGTCTGTCCACTAGCAGAAGCCCTGATTCCGCAAGGAGTTAGGGCTTCTTCCTTGCGCCCATGCAAGGACAGCCATTCCACATTTTACCACGGTTCGGCACAGAATCCCAGCGATTCTCTGCCGGATTCCCTGCCGAGGCGGCTGCAAATCACCGGAGTCAGCAGAGCCTGGCCTTGGCGAACGCCAACACCGAGTGCGCTCCGATGATGCCGTCGCACCGCCGGCGGCGCGCAGGAAGTTGGCGCACTCGCGGGACGGGAAGGCTTCCAGGGCAGCGAAGATGGCGGCCCTGCGAGCTCCTCGGCCTTGCGCTTGGCGCAGGGTGGCCTCAAGCGCGCTGGCCGCCACCTCGACGGACTTGGGGCCGGGCTGTGCGCCGCCAGGTGCAGCACCGCTCCGGACCTTCACTGCCCGTCCTGGCCTCTGCCCGCTGGTGTGCCGAGAGGTTGTCAAGGATCACCACGTCGCCGTCGCGTCGTGTCGGTGTCAGCATCTGCTCCACGGACGCCACGAACAGGTCCCCCTTTGATGGAATTTGGCCGAGCGGATGACTCTTAATCAGCGGGTTGTAGGTTCGAGTCCTACGCGGGGCACTCACGAGGAAGGCCACTCCGGCAGCGGGGTGGCCTTCTTCATTTCAACGACGCAACCGCCTTGCCAGCAAGCTTTTCCGGCTTGACCTCTGGCCTGCCTTTGGCATGCCGGTCGCCTTCATCAGGTCATCTGGGCTTGCGTCCCTGTGCGCCTCGCGCTACCATCTGTTGAGCAGCCTGTTGAGCAGCGGCAGGGTTCTTCCAGGAGGTGCGGCGATGACGGACGAGCTGCCGGTCAGGAAGTACGTCACCGTGTGGATCGTGAACCGGAAGAACCCGCCCAAGGGCGACGGGAAGCAGACGGTCAGCCGGACCCTGGCGTGGGTTGAGTACGGGCAGCGGCAGTTCATGTCCCTGGGCAAGAACGCCACCTTCGCCTACGCCAAGCAGGCCAAGGCCGACAAGGAGCGCGAGCTGAACTCGCCCGGCCACCGGCAGAGCCTGGAACCCATCGACTGGGCCGCCTTCCAGAAGAAGTACCTGGACACGACCTATCCCGGCCATGCACTGCCACCCATAGAGCGGGAGGCCGCGCAAGCGGAATGGGAGAAAAGCGCCAGCTCGATGCGCTCGGAGCGCCTGTCGCTCGATAACTTCGGGCGACTCGTGATGGGCAAGACCGACAGGGCCGACACCTGGTGCCACGAGGTCACCAGCGCGGACCGCACCCTGTTCGTCCGCGAGCGGCTGAAGGAAGTTTCCCCCGAGAGCGTGGACGCCGACCTCCGCAATCTCCGCACCGTGTTCGGCGTCATGGAGGAGTGGAAGCACAGGGCAAAGGGCAGCAACCCCTTCTCCGGCAGGAAAAAGTCCACCGTCGGCGCTCTGGTGAAGAAGAAGAGGGAGGCGGTCGAGGGAGGCAAGAAGAAAAAGCACTACAGCCGCCAGGAGATCATGGCGGTGCTGGGCCAGGCCGACACGGAGGCCCGAGAGCAGCCGGACGATTGGGGGCGTCAGCGGCTGCGTGCGCTCATCTATGCCGAAGCCTACACCGGGGCCCGGATCAATGAGGTCCTCCACCTGGAGTGGGATCGCGAGATCGAACTCCGCGAGGGCGGAAAAGTCCTGGAGGTGGACCTCGACCGGGGGATCGCGTACCTGGTCTGGAAGCAGCAGCGCGGACTCAAGACGCCGGGGTCGGAGGCACCCGTGGGGCTGCCCGATCCGCTGATCGCCGTCCTGCGCGAGTGGCGGCTGATCCGAACCTGCAAGTGGGTCTTCCCCAATAAGCGGGGCAACCCCTGGACGGGCGGAAGCAAGGGGGACAAGCCGCTCGACCAGCTCAAGGCCCTGGCGCGGAGGGCCGGGGTCGCCCTGGCCAACTGGAAGATGTTTCGCCACTCGTTGACGACGCACGGCAAGCAGTGGTTCGGCCTCAACGAGGCGCAGGTGCAGGTGCAGCTCCGCCACACGAACACGGAGACGCAGAAAGGGTACACGCAGGCGGATCTGGACAACCTGCGCGACGCGGTCAAGGGCATGGACTTCCGCCGTGGCTCACCTTGATCCGCGCGACCTGCCGCTCCGCCGACGGGCTTCCTCTCCAGTGGGCTGCCGGCGGCTGAGCATGAAGGCCCGCAAGTCCTCCACGCGGACAGCCCGCACGCGCTGCGCACCGACCTGGACGTAGGCGAGCTGCCGCGTCTCGATGAGGTGTTCGATGCTGGTACGCCGAAGGCCGGCGAAGCGGGCCGCGTCATCCAGCGAGAGCGCCTCCGGGGGGATGGGGCATTCCTCCTTCGGCTGGGCTGGCCGGAGGACCGCTTCGACCAGCGCCGCGTGGGACTTCGCCTCCGCCTCCGCCCGCGACACGGCCTGCTGCTCCGCCTCGTCATCGTCGTCGATGGCGTCCACGATGGCCCGGAGCCGGATGGCCAAGGCGTCGTAGCCGCTGGGCTTCTGTGTGCCGTCCTCTGCCCACTGATCGACCTGCAAGCAGGCGAAGAGCTTCAGGGCGCGTGACAGGCGCGGGCTCGCCTTGGCCGGGTCCTGGAGGGCCTCCATCATCCGCAGGGTGTAGTAGCCCGGCTCCTTTTCGCTCTCCCGCCGTGAGCGGCCGCACGCCTCGTTGACCCGGTGGTGCGCCGAGAAGCATTCGGCGTAGGAGAAGTGGCTGATCTCGGGTGCCATTAGAGCCTCCAGGCCGCCAGGCCACGAGGGCCGGCGGTTCGTGAGAGCGGCGAAGGTGATGGGCCGCGCCAGCCGGCGCGCAAGGCGCACCCGGAAACCGGGTACATTTTTTCGGTGGTGAGGGGAGGCATGGGTGGGCGGTGGGGTGGGCGGCAGAGGGTGGGGTGGCAGCTCGCGCATGCCTCCTCGCGGTGGCGTGTCCCTGTCCGCAGTACAGGGTAGCAAACCTGGCCGGTATCGGCAGGGGCGGAGGCCGACCGGGTCGATCTGGCAAGGGCCAGAGCGGCTGGCCCGGCCACTGCTGGTGGCGGCCTTCTCCCAGCCCCGCCCCCGCCGGCTACAATGCCGGAGTCGCCGCCTCCCACACCTGGCGCGGAGAGCCGCCAGTGGCCCAGTCCATCCCTCCCGGCCTGCTTCGTGACCACATCCTCCAGGCCCTCGCGGCCCTGGACGGCGGCGTCGCGCATCCCTTCGGCCCCCCCACCGGCTACGAGCTGCTCCACGCCGGAAGGCGCTACGCCCCCAAGGCCGTCGTCGGGCTCGCCTGCCTGCACCTGATCGGCCGCGTCCTGCGGCCCGAGGAATTCAGCGGGGGCGAGGCACCCGGCCATGCCAACTTCGTCTTGCGCCGGCTGGGCTTCGACGTGGTCCGCAAGGCCGGTGAGGCCGCGCCGGAGGCCCCGGCGGGCAAGGACTGGAGCGGGCAGGAGATCGCGCTCATCGTCGCGGACCACTTCGCCATGTTGGAGAAGGACCTGCTCGGCCGGCCCTACAGCAAGACGGAGCATCGGCAGGCGCTGGCGAAGAGCCTGAGCGGGCGGACGGAGGCTTCCATCGAGTTCAAGCACGCGAACATCTCAGCCGTCCTCGCCGGCCTGGGCCTGCCGTACATCGACGGCTACAAGCCCAGGGGCAACTTCCAGGCCCTGCTCGCCCAGGGCGTCGAAGCCTACCTCGACGGACGCCCCGGCTTCCTGGAGGGCCTGGCCTGCTCGCCCGTCGTGGACCCGGCGGAGGCCCCGGCGCAAGGGGCCATCGACCTGGAGGCCATCATCGAGGGGCCGCCGGAGGAGATGGCCTCGCCGGGCGCTGCGGCGAAGCCGTGGCTGTCCCGCAAGGGGCAGCGGATCGACTTCGCCCTGCGTGACGCCCAGAACCGCCGGCTGGGCGCGATGGGGGAGGGGTTCGTCGTCCGCCTGGAGCGGTGCCGCCTGCTGGCCGCCGGACGCGACGACCTCGCCGGCAGGGTGCTGTGGGCCGCCCAGGAACTTGGGGACGGGCTGGGGTTCGACGTGCTGTCCTTCGACGACCAGGACGGGAGCGAGAAGCTCATCGAGGTGAAGACGACGGGCCTGGGGAAGCACCACCCGTTCTACGTCACGGCGAATGAGGTTCGTTGCTCCGAGGACGTGGGCGAGCGGTTCCACCTGTTCCGGGTCTTCGACTTCGGCAGGGTTCCACGGGCCTACATCCTGGCGGGGCCGCTGAGCGCGAAATTGAAGCTGGACCCGACGCAGTACCGGGCCACGATCTAGCCGGCCGTCGGAGGAGGAAGCGCCAGGATGCCCAGCGGAGATGTTCACGGCGGTCCCGCCCCAGCAACCAGGGCAAGCTGACCAAGTTGCAGGCCGATCCCCATCGCTCTGCCGCTCATGCGGCCCTCGCCGGTTGTTCAAGGACCGGCCTGCTGTCGTCCCACCACTAGACGCAGGGCGGGTTCTGGGAGCGGGCGGCCGTCGGCCGCGCTCTCCCAGGAGAACCACCACACAGGCGGCCTGCCGTCCCCATTCGGCCACGTCGCGGCCACCCCCCAAGCGTCGCCGTGCATCAGCAGGCGGGCGGGGTGCCGTCTCATGTACTCCTTGCCGGAGCGGCTGGTCATGCGGAGCGCGGACGAAGGCGAGTACGACAGGAAGAGGCCGCCGGCCCGGCAGTTGGCCTCCGCCTTCGCCGCGTGGAGCCGGCCGGCCAGCCTGATGACCTCCTCGCGTGCCGGGACCGCCAGTTCGGCGACAGGCGTCAGGTGGGCTGGCGGCCCCGAGCCGTCCGGCATGACGAACCAGCGGGCGGAGTGCCTCCGTTTCACCTCACGCCACCCGTTATGCTCCAACGCCTTCGCGGCCGTGGACCCCTTGCGTGTCTTGAATGCCCACGTCCCTCCGACCTGCTCACGCTCCAGGTCGCTCAAGGCCACCTGAACAATTTCGGTCCGCAGGCCCCTCAAGCTCTCCCCGGCGGCGTACTCCCTGGCGATCTCCGACCAGCGGGCCTCTACCCGCTCCAGGGCGAGCTGGGCTCGTTCGAGCCCGGCCACGACCACTTGCGGGTTGCAGCTCCCCCCATTCAGCACGATGCCCGCTACGGCTGCATGGACTGCCTCCGCGATGCGTTCCACGTCGGTCATGAGCGTATCCTTGCCGCTTGGGCAACCTTGCGGGCCGCCAGGGCGGTCCACATGTCCGGGTATCATCGCCTGGGAGAGCGAACTGGTCAAGCGGGTGAGTGCCGAGGGGCGCGGCGGGACGAGTCGAATGCTGACTCCTCGCCCGGCGGCCTCGCTACTCCCTGGCCGCGCGTTCCAGTTCGGCAATGCAGTCTCACATCGCCGGCTCCAGGCCGGCCTCTAACAGGCTCTGCCAAAACCCCTGAATCCTAGGAAAAACAGGGCAGGCCGCGACTGATTCGGGCAGCAAGACGCCGTTTTCCCTAGGAAACGCGGCGGATGTCATCGCGTTCCGAGCTTGCAAACCCGGCTCGACGCACCACGACCCTCGATATTTCCTGGGAAAAACACACGGTCCCTGATTGGAACATCGAGGTTTTGGCAGAGCCTGTAAAGATGGCGGAGACGGTCGGCGAGGCCGGGCCGGGGAAGTAGCGGTCGCTGGCTCTGTCCGCTCGCAGCCCGGCCCACCGCCGGCTACAATGCCGGTGTATCAGTACGACACCAGCACCATCGCCGTGGGAGAGGGTCATGCGCAAGCCTGTCGGCACCGTCGTCGCCCACAAGAAGACCAGCCGCCTCGGGGTCGTCGTCTCGCCGCCTCACGGCGTGTCGCGGGTTGCGCACTCGCTGGTCCAGTTCGCCGAGGATACCGGCACCCCCGCCGAGGAGGTGCCCGACGAGGAGTTGGAAGCCGTGAAGCAGTCGCGCTCCGTCACCCCGGATGTCATCACCCACGCCCCGGAGTTGGTCAAGGACATGGTCAAGAAGTCCGGCCCCGTGACGGTTGACTACGGCGACGAGAGGTTCCTCGTCGTCCTGCTGAAGAACGGCGACCTGGGCCTCGTGCGCATCGCCTAGGCCGGAGTGCCGTGCTGGCCTCCCAGCCTCCCGGTCTACTTCAAAGTGCGAGCCGCCGGCCCGGCTCCCCTGATCTCGTTGAACGAGGCGATCCGCCTGGCGCACTCGCGCTCGACCTCCGCGAGGAAGCGGATCACGTCCGGCGAGCCGGCGTTGTACGGGGTGACCTCGCCGCCGGGCTTCAGGAGCCGGCTCTTGCTGCCCTGCCAGTACCCGGCGTCCCGGCTGTGGACGACGCCGATGAAGGCGAACGACCCGAAGCGGCTGAAGGCGACCAGCGACCCGCCGCCGTCCGCGAGCCGGTCGAAGGCCGTGCAGATCATCTGCCGCATCGCGTACCCCTCGTGGACGTGGTAGAGGTGCAGCGTGTGCCGGCGGGTGCGCCTCGTCGTCTTGCCGTGCAGCACCGTGTCCTTCCAGCAGGCCAAGGCCTCCTCCACGGCGGGCTCGGCGAGCAAGGCGGCGTGATGCTCGCGCAGCCCCGGCTCCAGACGGTAGTAGTGCAGCACGCGCCAGGAGATGGAGGCGGCGAACGGGAGCATCCAATCGCCGTAGGCTTCGGGCCGGGCCTGGTTGTACCTCTTGGCCTGGTTGTCGAGCCTGCCCACCAGTTGCTCGCAGCCGCCGCACATCAGCGGCTTGGTGATGGCCCTGCCGTGCGTCCTCAAGTTGCGCAGGTCGTGGAACCGACCGCCGTGGGCCAGGTCGCGGATCTCGTCGCGGTAGTACCAGTCCGGGATGATGTGGCTCTCGCGGATCGGCCCGCGCTGGCCGCACAGCAGGCACGTCTCCATCGGCAGGCCCGCCTCAGCCCTTGGCCTTGTTGATCTCGTAGTCGTCGAAGAGGCCCCGGTTCTCGGGGGCCTTGGCCACCGCCCTCGCCAGGTTCCAGAACCATCGCTCGGGCAGCCCTAGCGGGTCCGTCAGGCGGAGTACGGAGTAGGACTTGCCCCCTTCCAACACGTCCTGGGTGAAGGTGATGCTCGGGGGTGTCCCGCCCTCGTGGATCACGGGGCAGCGGAGGTGAGTGTACAGGATGTCCTCCAGCGGCACCTTGTCCCTGCCGCCGAAGGGTATGGCCACGCCGTACTTCGGGCCGCCGGTGATCTCGCCCATCTCGTCGAGGACGA
>CAZVZK010000036.1:40274-74514 GCA_964630925.1 uncultured Alcaligenaceae bacterium | reverse complement strand
CAACTTCCTCGAGGCCGCCGGATACGCCGCTACACCAACTCCGACACCGCTCTAACATGTCCTTCCGCAGCTCGCGCATCACCTCGGTGAAGGCGACGGCGCTCCCGACCTTCTCCAGCGCCTCGATGGCCTTCGCCACCTCGTCGGCGGCCTCCTTCTGCTTGTCGGCCAGCTTGAGGGCGGCCTTCTGCTGAGCCGGCGTGATCTTCTTGCCCCTGGACGCCTCGATCCTGCGGCGCATCTTCACGATGCCGTCGTGGACCTCCACCTGGATCGCCAGGATCTTGCGGCAGCGCTCCTCGAGGGAGGGCAGCAGGCCCTTCTCGTTGTCCCGGCCCGCCGCGGGCAGGGCGGCGAACGCGAGGCCGATGAGCGCCAGGGGGATGGGTGCCTTGGTTCGCATGCGCATGACCCGTCTGTGTCGTGGGCGGACGCTGACGGATGTATCACCACAAGGGCGGCCCGTGTTACACACCCCCTGCCGGGGTGGACATTCTCCTGTCATGTTCCTGAGTCAGCCGGCGAGGCGAACATCATTCGAGATGTCGTCGGCGATCCATGCCGTGACGCCGCCTTCGACCCGGCCTCGCTGTCGCCCTGGCGTTTCGGGCCGGGACGCTTCGCTCACGCCGGGCGCGGTGCCATGCCGACGGCGGCACGCACAAGCTCCATCGTCTTCCGCGCCTCGGCACGCGCCTTCTCCGCCCCACGCTTCAACACGTCCTCGACGTACTCCGGCCGCGCCGCCAGCTCCTTGCGCCGCTCGCGGAACGGCCCGAAGTAGGCGTTGATCCTGTCGAGCAGCATCCTCTTGGCGTCCCCGTAGCCGAACGGCCGCCCCTCGCGCGTCTCGGCGTCCTCCATCGGGTTGGCGTACAACGAGCGCATCTTCGCCAGCTCGGCGTCGTCGGCGAAGAGCGTGAACAGCGCCGCGATGTTGTTGCCGTCGAACGGCTTCGGCTGATCGACCGCCGTCGAGTCGCTGACGATGCCCATCACCGTCTTCTTGAGCGCGTTCCCCTCCGCGAAGATCTCGATGGTGTTGCCGTACGACTTCGACATCTTCCTGCCGTCGATGCCCGGCACCGTGGCGGCCTTGTCCAGCCGCTCGGCCGGCATGGGGAAGATGTTGACGCCGTAGGCGTTGTTGAAGTAGCCGGCCATGTCGCGCGTCATCTCCAGGTGCTGCACCTGGTCCTTGCCCACCGGCACGACGTTGGACCGCACGATGAGGATGTCCGCGGCCATCAGGATCGGGTAGGTGAACAGCCCCACCGACGGCTTGATGTTGTTATCGACCTTGTCCTTGTACGATGTGGCCCGCTCCAGCAGCCCCATCCCGGTGACGGTCGCGAGCATCCACGCCAGCTCGGTGACCTCCGGCACGTCGGACTGCCGGTAGAACGTGGACTTCTCCGGGTCGAGCCCCAGCGCGAGGTAGTCCAGCGCCACGTCGCGCACGTTGTCGGCCAGGATGCGCGCCGCCGGACGCGGCTTGATGCGGCCCGACGAGCTGCGGGCCTCCTCGGCCTCGCGCGCCTCGGCCTCCTGCACCGTCGTCAGGGCGTGGTAGTCGGCGATGAAGTAGAAGCATTCGGCGCCCTCGTCCTGCAGCGCGATGTGCTGCCGGATGGCGCCGAAGTAGTTGCCCAGGTGCAGCTTCCCGGAGGGCTGCACGCCGGAGAGGATCCGCTTGCGCGGAGTGGTCATGTCGCTCGGCTCCAGGGCGGCTGCGTGGAAACGCCGAAGCGCGTCCGTACGGATTGGACATCGTGCGGACGCGCCGGGTTCGTCAACGGGGATTATAGCAGCCCAGCCGGTGGCGGCCTCATCCCGGAGGCAGGCCGAACCCGCCTCCACCGCCCAAGCCGCCGCCACCTGGGCCTCCCACGCCGCCGAACCGTGCGTTCGGCAGGACGCCCTTGAAGGGCTGGCCCAGAAGCCTGGGCAGCGTCTCCCGCTGCTCCTTCGTCAGCACGGCCTCCAGTTTCTTGTCCCCGGACTCCTGGATGGCGGCGCCGGCCTTGACGACCTCGGCGGGGGTCTCCGCGTCGGGCCTGTTCCGGGGGAACTCCCGGCTCAGCGCGGACGTCAGTTCACTCCTGCCGCCGCTGATCTCGGCCAGACGCTTGCGCTGCTCGCTCGTCAGCTTCAGCCCCTCGGCCGCCACCGGGCTCATCAGCAGGGTGTAGAGGCCGGCCTGCTTCGCCTGCTGGAGCTGGAGTTCGCCCAGACGCTTCTTCTGGCCCTCGTCGAGCAGTTTCGCCACCTCGGCGCTGGCCGCCTGCCTCGCGGCGTTCAACTTCTTGATGAACTCCTGGAAAGTCCCAGGGCCGCCGGGGCCTGTCGCCGTCGCCTCCTGGAACGTCTTGACGATGCCGGCCAGTTTCTCCTTCTGGTCGGCGCTGAACTTCAGATCCTCGGCGACGCCCTTGGCGTTGAGCAGGACGATCTCGGCCGGCAAGTTGCCGCCGCCGAAGCCTCCAGGGCCGCCACCACCGGGCACGAGGCGCACTTCGGTGGCCTTGCCGAGCATCTCCTTCCATTTTGCCTTCTGCGCGTCCGTCAGCACGCTGTCCAGGGCTGCGAGGGGGAAACCGCCGGCCCCCAGTTTCTTGATCTGGTCCTCGGTCAGCTCCAGACCCTTGCGGACCTCCACGAAACGGCCCAGCGACGCCCGCGCGAACGGTCGTGCGCCGCGCTGATACTGTTGCAGCATCACCTCGGCGAGGCGCTTCATCTGCTCCGGCTTCAGGATGCCGGCCAGCTCCTTCTCGGTCTCCGCCGCCAGCTCGGCCAGCTTCTTCTCGTCCGCGCCAAGTGTCGACAGACGCTTCCCGGCCAGGTCCGCCAGCTTCTTGCCCTGGTCCGCCTTCAGCCCGAGCTCCTTGTGCAGCTCCGCCGAGCCGACGTAGTTGCGGGCCGACAGGAACAGGTGCAGCGGTGTCCGCGGCCTTGCGAAGCCTTCGAAGAAGGTCGGCAGGAACGAAGAGACCTGCACCTGGCCCTCGAAGGTCTTGCCGAACAGGCCGTCCAGGGCCGTCTTCTGCTCGGCGGTCAGAACGGCCAGCGCCTGCTTGTGGGTGTCGGCGTTGTACTTCTTGACGGCGTCGAGCAGGTCCTTGGCCTCGCCCTCCGCGACGAACAGCGGCAGCAGGCCCTTCTGACGCCCCTCGACGATGGCGGCCAGCTTCTTCTTCTGGTCGTCCGACAGCTTCAGCCCCTCGGCCACGGCGGGCAGCGTGAACACGTCGCGCTCGCGGCCCAGGTTCCGCTTCGCCGCCTGGAGCATGATCTCGGCGAGGCGCTGGGCCTGCTCCTTGGTCAGCACGGCGCGGGCGTCCTTCTCGATGGCGTCCGCCAGGTCCCTGGCCTCCTTCTCCTGCTCCTTGCTCGTGGCGCTCGAGGTGTAGCCCTTGTCGCGCCACTTCTTGGCGAGGGCGTCGAACTTGTCCTTCTGCTCCTTGGCCAGCTTCAGCTCGGCGGCCACCGCCTTGTCCGCCAGGTACTGCAGGACCGTCGGCACGCCAGAAGGCCGGCCGAGGGGGCCACGGAACTGCACGATCTCCGGGGCGGCCGGCTTGCCCTTGAGCGTCTCGAAGACTTTCTTCTGCTCCGCCGTTAGCAACTTGGCGAGCGCACCGGCGCCGCCGCTGATGCCGGAAAGCTCCTCGCGCTGCTTCTTGGTCAGCTTCAGGGGGGCCGACCCGGCCTCGTCGCCGCCGATCACCCACGGACCGGCGGGGATGTTCTCCAACCGTTGCCAGGTCAACTCCATCAGCCGCTTGCGCTGCTCGGGCTTGAGGAAAGCCAGGTCCTTCTCGACCTCCTTTGCCAGTTCGTCACCCTTCTTGCCAGCGTTGATCACGGCCATCAGGCGGGGCGAGGCGTTCTGGCCCAGCTCGGCGGCCTTCTTGGACTGGGCCTCGTCGAGCTTCAACTCCTTGTAGACGAGATCGTTGTTGAGCAGCGACAGCGAGTAGGCCACCACGGGCGGCCAGGTGCGGGAGATCGGCTGGGCCACGAGGGCCGAGGCGGCGCAGAGCATCAGCGCCAGGGCGGAGCATCGTCCGCGGGACATGGGGGCATCTCCGGGATGGGAGGTGAGCGGGGCGGCGAGTCGTCTGTCCGGGGCGACGGTAGCCCGGGGCGGGCCGCTGACCGCTAGGTCGCCCTCAGCATAGGCGGCTCGGGGGCGTGTGGCCATCGGCTTCGGATTGGGCTACCTTCGGGGCGGCCCGCCCGGCTACACTCCGGTGGTACAGGGAGGGCCTGCACGCCATGGAGGCCAAGGACCGCGTCCGCGAGACACTGACCGAGGCCCTCGCCGCCGCCATCGCCGGCGGCGAGCACCGCCTCTTCAAGTCCGGCAAGCTCGACGGCCTCTTCCCCGCACGCTCCGCCGCCTGCGCCGAGGCCGCCCAGCGCGCCCTCGCCGAAGGCCTGCTGGAACGCGTCCGCGTCGAGGTCCGCGGCAAGACCGAGATCGAGTGGGTCCGCCTCGCCCCCGCCGGCGTCCAGTTCCTCCACGAGAACGAATCGCCGGTCCGCGCCCTCCACGAATTGCGCACCGCCCTCCACGTCGGCCAGAAGGCCCTCCCCGCCTGGCTCGGCGACATGCGTGCCGTCCTCGGCGACATCGGCAAACGCCTCGCCGAGGACGCAGAGCGCTGGTCGGCCCGACTCGACGTCCTGGAACGCCGCGTCGATGACGCCCTGCGCCGCCTGGAGGCCGCCGGCCCCCTGGTCACCCCGGAGCTGGCCAACGAACACCCCTGGGCCATCGACGCCCTCAACTACCTCGACCGCCGCCGGAGCGCCGGCGCCCCGCCAGAGTGTCCGCTGCCGGAGCTGTTCGCCGCCGTGTCCGGCCACCACCCCGACCTCGCCGTCCTGTCGTTCCACGACGGCCTGCGCAAGATGCACCACCGGAAGGCGGTCCTCCTGCGCCCCGCGGCGGAGATGCCGTCACCGGAATTCGCCCTCCTCGACGGCGCCGAGGTCTACTACCTCGCCGTGCGCTGACCCCTTGACCCCGTGCGGCATCTCGGGGCACAATGCGGGTATGAGTGCCGGCGTTCCCGATGGAGGCACCCCATGACGATGACGGCAAGTCCTGCGGCGGCCCCGGCACTGATGACGGCGGACGAGTTCTTCGCCCGGTACCCGGACCACCACAAGGAGCTCGTCAACGGCGTCGTGAGGGACACCGACATGCCCGGCACGGAACACGGCGGCGTCTCGGCCCGCATGGCCGGCGAGCTGTACATCCACCTCTCCCGCCACGACACGGGCCGTGTGCTGACGAACGACACATTCTTCCAGACGGGGACCTGTCCCGACACGGTCCTGGGGATGGACGTGGCGTACATCAGCTACCTGCGTCTGCCGCGCGGGCCGCTCCCCAGGGGCGTCCTCCGGGCGGCGCCCGAGCTGGTCGTCGAGGTGCGCTCGCCGACGGACCTGTGGACCGAGCTGTTCGCCAAGGTCGAGGCTTACCTCGCCGCGGGCGTCTCCGTCGTCGTCCTGCTCGACCCAGGCAGACGCATGGTAGCCGTCCTACGCCCCGGCATCGTTCAGACCGACCTGACCGACGCCGACACCCTCGCCCTCCCCGACATCCTCCCCGGATTCTCCGTCACCGTCGCCCGACTCTTCGACTGACCCTTCCTCGGGTGCCCGCCGCCCCGTAGAATCCTCTCGATGTAAGTTGCCCGCCGCCCGGACGACTATTCTGCTGGCACCCGCCCACACCCACACTCCTGGCCAGGGGCCCGGCATGTCCGATCCGACCAACCCGCAACAGCCCGCCCCCGCCGACGGCATCACCCCGGCCCCGCCCGCGCCCGCGTCCTCCGGCGTGGCGCCGGCCCCCGCAGGCCCCACGGCGGCCGCACCCCCTCCGCCGCCTCCGACAACGGTCATGGGCTTTCTCCTGCCCCGCGTCGCCAACCTGCTCCTCATCGTGACGCTGTGGGCCGTCGCCGCCGCCGTCCTGTGGGTCTACCGCTTCGAGGCGGCGGACGCCATCGGCTACGGCGCGTTGCTCGCCTTCCTCGGCGGGTTCCTGCTCCGCCCGCCCCTCATGCAGGCCCTCACCAGGAAGTTCCCCAAGACCCTGCCCCCGCCGCCGCCCCACCCGCCCGCCACCCCCGCCGAGCAGGCCCGCGAGGTCGTCGAGACGGTGGTGTTCGTCGTCGTCCTCGTCCTCCTCCTCAAGTCCTTCGTCGCCGAGGCCTTCGTCATCCCCACCGGGTCGATGGCCACCACCCTCCTCGGGTACAACAAGCGGGTCACCTGCCCGCAGTGCGGCCACAAGTTCCCCGTCAACTGCTCCAACGAGGTCGAGGGCTCCGGCGGCGACCGCTTCCGCATCGGCGGCTGCGCCTGCCCCAACTGCCGCCAGAGGATCCGCCTCATCCCCCCCGGCGAGCCCCTCCGCGAGACCGAGGGCGGGGTCATCTCCATCACCGACCCCGGCTGGCGCAGCGGCGACCGCGTCCTCGTCGCCAAGTACCCGTATGACTTCCCCGCCATGGGGCCCCACCGCCTCGACGTGGTCGTCTTCAAGTTCCCCGGCGACGACAGCAGCGGCCCCCCCTTCCCCGAGTCCGGACCCTTCAAGCAGCACGTCCCGATGAACTACATCAAGCGCCTCATCGGCCTGCCCGGGGAGACGGTCTTCATCCACCGCGGGAAGGTGTACATCCTCGCCGCCGACGCGGCCCCCGCCTACGCCGACGACGAGAAGGCCCGGCGCGACCCCGACCTCGCCCGCATCATGTGGCGGACCAAGCACCGCGGCGGCGGCAGCCGCATCGACTGGATGCACTCCGGCGACACCGAGGCCAAGGACCTCTTCAAGAAGGCCGTCATCGTCCGCAAGCCGCCCGCCATCCTCCTCGACATGATGCGCATCGTCTACGACAACGACCAGCCGGCCAGGGACCTCACCGGCGAGGAGCACCGCCGCTGGGTGCCCGCCGCCGACAGCGGCTGGGCGGAGGACGCCAAGGCCCGCTCCTTCCGCCACGGCGGCGGCAACGACGAGATGACCTGGCTGCGCTACCGCCACGTCCTCCGCGACGAGCCCGCCGGCCCCCAGCTCATCACCGACTTCCTCGGCTACAACACCTGGAGCACCGACCACGACCGCGTCGGCGAGCGTGGCCTGGGCACCAACGGCCGTAACTGGGCCAGCGACCTCATCGCCGAGTGCGAGGCCACCAACGAGAAGGCCGACGGCCAGCTCGCCCTCGAGGTATCGCGTGGCCCCAGCCGCTTCCGCGCCACCTTCGACTCCGCCACCGGCCAGTGCTCCCTGTACCGCATCCGCGGCGACAAGACCGAGGAGCTGGGGACGGCGGCGACGGCGTTCAAGGGCGCCGGCACCTTCCGCGTCCGCCTCGCCAACGCCGACGACCGCCTCATCGTGTGGGTCAACGGCAGGCTGGCGTTCGGCGACGGCGTGTCGTACCAGGCCGCCGAGCGGCTGGCGCCGACGAGGGAGAACGACCTGAACCGGCCCGTGAGCGTCGGGGCCAAGGGGGGCCGCTTCACCGTCCGCCACCTGAAGATCAACCGCGACGTGTACTACACGGCGGCCCCCTCCAGCGGCGACATCCAGCTCGACCCCGCCAACCCCGACAAGTGGGCGGCGGACTTCGACGGCCTGCCGAAGGCGTCGTACTACGTCCAGCCGGGGCACTACCTGTGCATGGGCGACAACAGCACCGAGAGCGCCGACAGCCGGTCGTGGGGCCTCGTGCCGCAGCGCCTCATGCTGGGCCGCGCCGTGCTGGTGTACTTCCCCTTCACCCGCGTCGGACGTATCCGCTGACGGGCCGGGATGGCGAGGCTCCCGCCGAACCGCGCGATGATCGCCGCAGCCGATTCGGCCTTCAATGCGTGTGTTTCAAGCATCGTCGGCTCGGCGGGAGCCTCGCCCGTCTCGCCCTCCCGGTACCCCGACCCTCCGCCGTCGAACGGGCCGGGGAGGCCCGTTCCCGCCCGCGACTGGGACGCGCTCCTCGTGGAGGACGTTCGCTCGGAGGGATGAGGGATGAAGGATGACAAGGTGAGGGCTGTTCTCTCATCCCTCATCCCTCATCCCTCATCCCTTCTGGAATTGCTGGTCGTGCTGATGATTCCGGCGGGACGGGCTTCGAATCGGGAGAAAGGGATTGCCGAGAGTGGGCGGGCCTGGAAAAATGGGGGGTGCGTAGCGATCACGCGGGCCCCCTTTCCCCCCAGCAGGCACATCATGGCCACCACCCCCGGCGACAAGGACCGCAAGCGGCCCGCGGACAAGGGCACGCAGCTCCAGCCCCCGGACGCCGCCCCCAAACCCGGCGACAAGAACACCCAGCTCCAGCCGCCCGCGCCCGAAGACGCGCCGGCCAAGGCGCCCGACAAGGGCACCCAGCTCCGCCCGCCCCTCCCGGAGGACGCCCCGCCCAAGGCCGCCGACAAGGGCACGCAGCTGCGGGCCCCCGTCACCGAGCCCGCGCCGGCAGACGACGACGCTATCGACTTCGGCGCCGACGTGGCCGACCCCGAGAAGAGCGGCATCTCCGTCATCGAGTGGGCGTCGCTGAGCGAGGCCCCGCCGGCCGGGGCCGACGCCCACCCCGTCGTCGATTCCCCGTCCGACGCCGACCTGTTGGGGCAGCTCGGCGACGAGCCCCCCGTCGGCGCGAAGCCCACCATGCGCATGCCCGCCCCCGCCGTCAGCGACGACGTGTTCGAGGCCGTCGTCGATCTGGACGAGGTGCCCCCGCCCGCGGCCCCCGCCCGCCCCGCCGACTCGGGCATCGACATCAGCGAGGAGATGGTCGTCGATGACGAGGAGGCCATCGACCTCGGCGAGGCCGCCTTCGTCGGCCATCTGCCGCCGTCCGCCGCCGTGCCGCCGCAGACGGACTCCGGCATCGACCTGATCGCCGAGGACGTGATCGAGGAGCCGGCCTCCTCGGTCAAGGCCGGCGAGGGCTCGGCCCGCGACCTGATCGCCGAGGGCCTCGAGTCCGGCGTGGACCTGCTCGGGCCCAAGGAAGGGCCGGCCCCCCGCAAGCCCGCCGCGGGCGACGACGCCCTCGACGACTTCCTCGCCCAGGTGGGCGTCGATGACCAGACCTCTTCGGTGGATCTCGGGTCCATGCACAGCATCCCGACCATCGACCTGAGCGATCTGGCGGCCGCCCCCTCGTCCACCACCGCCATCCCCGCCGACTCCGACGTCAGCCTCGGCGAGACGACCGCCCTGACCGGCCCGCCGTCCGATGGCGCCGCGATCGATCTGGCCGGCGTGGCGACGGAGGCCGACCTCGGCCCCGCCGACCCCTCCCCATCGACCACCGACGACACGGCCGGCATCGACCTGGCCGGTATCGTGGACGTGGAAGAGGACGAGGCACCGGCGCCTGGCGCCAAGACGAAGACCGCCAAGGAGCCCATCCCGGCCAAGACGAAGACCGCGAAGGAGCCCATCCCGGGTAAGAAGGGCACCAAGGTCGAGGCGGAGGCCGCCTCCGCCGAGGGCGGCGATGACGAGCCGCCCAAGAAGAAGAAGCCGGAGAAGAAGGGCGGCGGGATGCTCGTCGGCACGCTCGCCGGCGGCCTGCTGGCGACCGCCGCCTGCCTGGGCGTCTGGCTGGGCGGCATCGAGCCGCCCAACGCCTGGCGCGAGGCGCTCGGTACGGCCCCGAAGCCGCAGGGGCCGCCGCAGATGGGCGGCGGCCCGCAGCAGATGGGCGGCCCGCCGATGATGGGCGGCCCGCCGATGATGGGCGGGCCCCCGATGATGGGCCGGCCCCCGATGATGGGCGGCCCCCCCATGATGGGCGGCGGCCCCATGACGGGCGGCGGCCCCATGACGGGCGGCATGCCCGCCCTCACCCTGGCCGACAAGGTCCGCCTCGGTGAGCTGGACAAGATGACGCCCGACGACCTCAAGGGCATCGACGCGAAGAAGCCCGCCGATCTGCTGGCGCGGGCGACGGCCAACTGGCTCCAGTATCTCAAGGCCCAACGCGGCAAGAACCTCAAGGCCGACGCCGCACAGGTCAAGCTCGCCATCACCGACCTCGATGAGGCCGTCAAGCTGAACGACAAGGACGCCGACGCCCTGTTCCTGCGCGGGCAGATCCGCCAGATGACCGGCGACGCCGGGGCCGCGAGGGCCGACTTCCAGAAGGGCAAGGACCTCTTCAAGGCCGACGCCGAACAGCTCGAGCGCTTCGACGCCGCCCTCGACACCCTGCCCGAGGCCGCCGCGCCCCCTGAGAAGGTGTCCCACCTCGGCCTGCCCGCCCACCACGCCCTCGCCGCGGTCCTCGCCCTCGGCTTCCAGGCCGAAGACAAGGGCAAGGGCGACCCCAAGAAGGACGACCCCAAGAAGGACGACCCCAAGAAGGACGACCCCAAGAAGGACGACGGGAAGATCCCGCCTGAGGCGGCGCCGAAGTTCGTGCAGGCCATGAAGCTGGCGAAGGTGGGGAAGCTGAAGGAGGCGATCCTGGCGCTGGATAAGGCGAGGGCGCGGCACGACGAGCGGCGGTTCCTGCTCCCCAACAGGCCGCAGAACCCGCGCACCGACCCGCGTGAGGAGACCTTCCTGCGGGCCTGCGACGAGCTGAAGCTGGCGTGGGAGCTGCTCCAGAAGTACCACCCGCCCGAGGCCCTCGCCAAGGCGGAGGAGGCGGCCCGCGCCGCCACGATCAAGGCGGTCGCCGAGAAGTTGGTCAAGGACAAGCCGGCGGCGACGGCGGACGACCTGGCCAAGCTGATCGACGGCGAGCGAAAGGCCGCCGCCGACAAGATCAAGACGCTGGAGACGGCCGCCGACGACATGAAGAAGGCCAACGAGGGCCTGACGGCCAAGGTGAAGGACTTCGAGACGCAGCTGGCGGCAGCGAAGAAGGCCATCGACGACGGCAACGCCCGCGAGAAGGCGCTGGCGGCGGGCAACGCCGACGCCCTGGCCGCCCTCAAGGGCGTGGGCGACGTGGTGGGCGTCAAGGTGACGGACCTGAAGGGTGCGGCGGCGGTGCTGACCGGCGTGCAGGAGACGGCGCGGGTGGCGAAGATGAAGGACCCGATGGGCGACGTGCGCCGCCTGGAGGGCGAGGTCGCCACCATGACCGCCGCCCTCAAGCAGCGCTGGCTGCCGACGCAGATGCTCGACCACTGGCAGGCGGCCTTGCAGGACCGTTCGCGGGCCGACCTGGGCGCGCGGGCCATGCTGGACGTGGGCCGCGTCAGCGCCGACCCGAAGGCCACGCCGGAGCAGAAGGCGCAGGCGCAGGCGGTCGAGGGGCTGGTGCTGCGGAACGGCGAGAAGTTCGCCGAGGCGAAGGCGGCCCTGGAGAAGGCGCTGTCGGGCCTGCCCGCCGGCCCGTGGAAGGTGTCCGCCCAGGCGGCCCTCAAGGAGGTCTCGGACCCGACGGCCGGCGCGGCGGACAAGGCCGAGGAGCTGGCGGCGCGGGGCAAGACGAAGGAGGCGTTGGCCATGCTGACGCGGGCCATCGCCGCCGCCGAGAACAAGGGGCCGCTGCTGGCCCGGCACGGCCTGATCGCCCTGGAGGACGCCCGCTCGCGTGGCGCGGTGACCGCCGACGACGGCATGATGCAGATCGCGGCCAAGGACGCCGCCGCGTCGAAGGACACGCCGGAGGGCCAGTACCTCACGGGCCGGTTGGCCGAGGAGCTGGGCGACCTGGCCGCCGCCGAGAAGGCGTACCGCGAGGCGGCCAAGGCCTCGCCGGCGGGCGAAGAGGCGGGCGCGCGTTGCCGCATCGCCCTGGCCCGCGTGCTGACGAAGAAAGCGACGGCCCCCACGTCCCCGCCGCGCCCGGTGCCCCCGGCGGAGCGCCTCGGTAAGCGTTTCTCCCCGGCGGACGTCCTCCGGCTCGTGTTCTTCACCCTCCAGGCGGGCCTGCCGGACGGCGGCAAGAAGAGCGAGGCGGAGGACCTGGCCGACGAGATCCTGGCGGCCGGCGACAAGGTGCCTTTCGACGTGCGGGCGCAGGCCCTGGCCGTCAAGGGCCTGTACACGCAGGCGCTGCGGTCGTACATCGACGGCCTGCTGGCCAAGGGGTTGATCGCGCCCGTGCACGGCAACGACCTGCGGGCGCTGGTGGACGCCAACCCGTCGCTCAAGCGGGCGGAGAGCAGGACGACGCCCGACCCGATCCAGGGCGAGCGGTCCTACGGCCAGGGCCTGAACGCGTACTTCGCGAAGAAGTACGCGGCGGCGGAGGGCCACTTCAAGGCGGCCATCGAGAACGACAACGGCGATGCCCGCTACTACTACTTCCTGGGCCTGTCGCGGCTGGCGCAGGGCAAGCGCGAGGCGACGGAGGACTTCGACCAGGGCGCGGTGCTGGAGCGGGCGGGCCGGCCGGACCGCTCGGCGGTGTCGCAGGCCCTGGAGCGCGTGCAGGGCACCGCCCGGCGGGCGCTCGACGGCGTGCGGACCACGCCGACGGCCAAGGAGCGGGCGAAGTGAGCGTGTCGATGACCCGGATGTGAGTGGGGCGTGCGTCACCTTCCCGGTGCGTCACGCCCTCTTTTCGTCTGTCGGCCCTGGTGCGACGGCTGGCGTCGGCTCGGGGATGACCCACAACACCACCAGCCGCGCCGCGTGGCCCGCGGCGAGCGCCGCCAGCAGGGCCATGAGCCCGTGGGCATGAGCATAGGTCGGCCTGGAGAAGGCGAGAGACGCCCCCAGCGCGGCAGCCGTGTAGCACCCGAGGGCGAATCCCCAGACCCACCGATTCAGGGAACGCCCCAGCGGCCTGCCACCCTGGTTGTACCGGTCGAGCAGCCACCAGCCGACAAGAGCGAGCAGCACCGCGCCCAGGAGAGGCTCCGCCAGCCGGTCGGCGAGATCGGCCGTCACGCCAGCACCCCACGCACCACCTCGGCCCGCTCCACGCCCGTCAGCCGCTGGTCGAGGCCCTGGTGCTTGACGCTGAAACGCGCGTGGTCGATGCCGAGGAGATGCAGCATCGTCGCGTGCAGGTCGCGGACGTGGACCGGATTCTCCGCCGCGTTGTAGCCCAGCTCGTCCGTCGTGCCGTAGGAGGTGCCCGGCTTGATGCCGGCGCCGGCCAGCCACATCGTGAAGCCCTTGATGTGGTGGTCGCGGCCCGCCTCCTTGCCCTTGCCCTGGAACATCGGCGTCCGGCCGAACTCGCCGCCCCACACGACCAGCGTGTCCTTCAGCAGCCCGCGCTCCTCAAGGTCGGTGAGCAGCGCGTAGGTGGGCCGGTCCGTCAGGCCGCAGCTCGTCTTCATGTACCGCACGAGGTCGCCGTGGTGGTCCCAGCCGCGGTGGTACAGCTGAATGAACCGCACGCCACGCTCGGCCAGACGCCGGGCGAGGAGGCAGTTGGCGGCGAAGCTGCCGTCGGCCCCCTTCGTGCCGTATCGTTCGAGGACGCGGGCCGGCTCCTTCGACAGGTCCATCAGGTCGGGGACGCTCGTCTGCATGCGGAACGCCGTCTCGTACTGGCGCAGGCGGGCGTCGGTCTCGGGGTCGAGGGAGTCGGCGGCGTGCAGGCGGTCGAGGGCGGCGGCGGCATCGACGATGTCGCGCTGCTGCCCCGCCGTCGTGCCCGGCGGGCGGCGCAGGTAGAGGACGGCGTCGCCCCTGGAGCGGAACAGCACGCCCTGGTGGTGGCCCGGCAGGAAGCCCGATGACCACTGCCGCGTCGAGATCGGCTGCGGGCTGCGGCCCCCCTCGCTGGTCATCACGACGAACGCCGGGAGGTCTTCCGTCTCGCGGCCCAGGCCGTAGCTCAGCCACGAGCCCATGCTCGGCTTGCCCGGCACGCCGGTGCCGGTGTTCATCAGCGTGTGGGCCGGGTCGTGGTTGATCTGGTCGGTGTGCATCGAGCGGACGACGGCCAACTTGTCGGCGAGTTTGGCCGTCCACGGGAGTATGGAGGAGATCACCTGCCCGGACTTACCGTGGCGCGCGAAGGTGAACTGCGGGCGGAGGCAGGTGAGTTTGGCGCCCTGGAGCTGGGCGATGGGCTGGCCCCTGGTGAAGGACTCCGGCATGGGCTTGCCGTCGAGGCGTTCCAGCTCCGGCTTGGGGTCGAACAGGTCGATGTGGGACGGGCCGCCGGCCATGTAAAGCCAGATGATGCGCTTCGCCCTGGGGGCGAAATGCGGCAGCCCCGCCAGGCCTCCGGAGGCTCGGCGGGGCGGGGCGGCGGCCCTGGCGTCCAGCGACGCCAGGGCGGCGAGGGTGAGGAACGCCCGGCGGTGCATGGCGTCAATTCTTCTTCTTGGGTCGATCCTTGCCCGCGGCCGACGGCGCCGCCTCGGTGAGGATCACGATGAGTTTGACCTGCTTGGACTTGTCGGCCTTCACGTCGTCGTCCTTGTCCATGTCCTTGGCGGGGGCGTCCTTGGCGGACTCCTTGGGGGGGTCCTTGGGGGCGACGGACTGGGTGACCTTGACGGTCTGGCCGACCTCCAGCTTCTCGATGCTGCTCTCGTACCCGGGGAGGGCCTTGTCCTTGCCCTTCAGGTCGGCCAGCTCCTTGGAGGTGTACTTCTTGATGTTGCCCTTGTCGTCGAACGCCTCGGGCAGGATGGCCGTGCGGATCTTGGCCTTCTCGGAGACCTGGAACTCGACGGAGACCTTGCTCTTCTCGTAGTGGAAGCCGGCCGGGGCGCCGCCCCCCTTGGCGCCGCCGGCCTGGAGCTGGGCCATCGCCTGTTGGAGCTGGCCGGTGTACTGGCGGACGCGGCCGGCGGCCTGCTGCTTCTGCTGGGCGGTGCGGGCCGTGGCGTACTGGGTCTGCGCCTGCTGGAGCTGGTTCTGGAGCTGGATGACCCGGTTGGCCGGGTTGTTGCCGCCCCCCTTGGGGTTGCCGCCGCCCTTGCCGGCCTTGTTGGGGACGAGCTTGGTCTGCTCGCACTCGAGGGTGAAGGTGCGGTCGGTACCGGGGGTCGATTTCAGGACGCCGACGAACTCGCCCGCGCCCAGCTTGGCGGCGTCGATGGGGGCGGCCACCTCGGCCTTGTCGCCCTTCTTCTTGTCCTTCTGCGCGAAGGCATCGCCGAGGGGGATGCCCACGATGGCCGCGGCCAGAACGGCGGCACCGAACAGACGACGGCTCATGGCGTACTCCTGGGGCCTGCGCGGGCGGCGCGGATGTGGCTGACGCTGATTAGACCACGATGAGGGGAAAAAGTTCCGCAGGCGGAGGCCCCCTGGTAGAATAGCACCCGACAGGGACGTAGCCCGGAGATTCTCGCCGTGACGGAAGACCCCGACATCCGCTGTGCCGAATTACTCGGCGCCCTCGCCTCGCCGGACCGCCTGCGCATCCTCCGCATCCTCAAGGACGGCACGCGCAACGTCACCGAGATCGCCGACCTGCTCGGGCTGCCGCCGGAGAAGCACGTCAACGTCTCGCACCACCTGAACGTCCTGCGTCACGCCGGCCTGGTGCGCAACAAGAAGGACGGCCGGCACGTCTACTACTCCCTGGCGCCGGGCACGGCGTTGCCGGCCGACGACGCCTGCGAACGCCTCGACCTCGGCTGCTGCACCCTGGAACGTCCACGTCCACGAGAGGACTGACATGCTCGCCGCCTTCTTCCTCCTCGCCGCCCCGCCGGCGCCCGGCCTCGCGCCCGGCAACCATCCGCTGAAGTTGACCGTCGATGGCCGGGCGCGCACCTTCCTGCTGCACGTCCCGAAGAAGCTCCCGCGGCCGGCGCCGCTGGTCCTGGCGCTGCACGGCGCGGGCATGACCTCCGGCATGATGCCCTCGTTCACAGGCCTGAGCGATTTGGCGGACCGCGAGGGGTTCGTGGTGGCCTACCCCGACGGCACCGGCGTGCCGCGGACGTGGAACGCCGGCCCGCGCTGGGGCCGGGGCAAGCCGGATGACGTGAAGTTCCTCGCGGCGGTCATCGATGATGTCACGGCGCGCCTGCCCATCGACGCCACGCGCGTCTACGCCTGCGGCATGTCGAACGGCGGCATGATGTGCTACCGCCTCGCCGACGAGCTGTCGGGGCGGATCGCCGCCGTGGCGCCGGTGGCGGGGACGATGGCGATCCCCAAGGCGTCGCCGTCGCGCCCGGTGCCGCTGCTGCACATCCACTGCCGCGGCGACAGCATCGTGCCGTACGAGAAGGGGGTCAGCGCGGCGAAGGTCTTCGCGTTCAAATCGGCGCCGGAGAGCGCCCGCCTGTGGGCCGGGGCGACCGGCTGCGCCAAGGATCCCGTCGAGGATCGCGTCCCGGCGGCGGACGGCGGCAAGACGCGCATCGTGCGGCAGACGTGGAAGGGGGACGGGGGCGGCGAGGTGGTGCTGGTGAGCATCGACGGCGGCGAGCACCTGTGGCCGGGCCGCCCGTTCCCGCTGGGCCTGCTGCCGACGTTGAAGGCGTTGTCGGCCAACGACACGATCTGGGAGTTCTTCAAGCGCCACCGCCTGCCGGGGCGGTGATCTCGCCACCGATCGGCCGGCGTCACGCCTCTGGCGATCCCTTCCGCCCCGGACGACGGAGGCAGCGCGTCGGACACGGAGGGATCGTCCATCAGGGCTTGGCCGCGAGGACGATCCGCTGGCGGTCCGAGACCACGACGCCCCCCGGCTTCTCCACCGTGACCGCGAAGAGGGTCGGCTTGCCCACGGGCAGCTTCGCCCGGATGGGCACCACGGCCTCGGCCTTGTCGGGCATGTCGAACACGCCGCCATCCACGGGGAACCGGCCGTCCCGCGTCTCGTCGAAGATCCAGAGCTGGTACTGGCTCACCGCGGGGTCGTTGGGCTTCAGCCGGAGGATGAGGTAGCCTTCCTGACGCTCGTTGCTCCAGACCACGTCCCCGACCTTGCCCAGCACGCGGAGGACGCCCCCGCCGCGCGACAGCAGCCGCGACAGCCCCGTCTCGGCGCTCGTCGGCCACTGCCGCCAAATCAGCACGCCCAACAGCGCCGCCGCCGCGATCCACCCCGTGGCGGCGGCCCAGGGCCATCGCCGCCGCCGCCGCGGCAAGTGGGCCGGCGCGGCCTTGGCGATGCGCGTCGCGAGCAGCTCGGGCATCGGCCTGGGGGCGTCCAGGCAGGCGGCCGCGACGGACGCCGCGACGCGGTCCAGCTCGTCGGGGTCGAGGTCGGGGAAGGAGGGGAGCAGGGCGGCCAGCTCGGCCTCCTCGAGGGGCGTCAGCCCTTCCAAAGCGCGGCCGGCGAGCAGCTCCATCACGCGGCCGCGCGAGGGATCAGTCATGGCTCTCCTCCTCCCTCGCAGGCTCCCCCGAAAGAAGGGCGCGGAGCCGAAGCAGCCCGCGCCGGCAATGCGACTTCACGGTCCCCAGCGGCATCCCCAGACGGGCCGCGATCTCCTCGTTCGACAGCCCCTCAGTCAACGAGAGCGACAGGCACGTCCGTTGCCCCTCGGCCAGCCGGCCCATCGCCTCGCGGACCCGCGCCGCCTCGTCGCCCGCCTCCACCCGGCACGCCCCCGGCCTGGCCGGCACCGCCTCGGGCAACGCCTCCGCGCCACGCTCGCGGCGGCGGAGGCGGTCGATCAGCCGCCGCCGCGCCAGCAGCGCGATGAACGACGCCTCGGAGGACAGCGCCGGGTCGAACCGGTGGGCCGTCCGCCAGAGGTCGATGAAGACCTCCTGGACGGCGTCCTCGGCATCGGCGCGGTTGCGGAGCATGCGTGAGGCCAGCGTCCACACGAGGCCGCCGTAGCGGTCCAGGCACGCCCGCACGGCGGAGGGGTCGCCGGCCGCGATCCGGTGCAGCAGGGGAGGGTTCAAGGTAAGCTCGCATCACTTGGGCATCAAGACCGTGCCGACGACGTGCACGGTCAATTTGCCCGCCTTCACGTTGCCGGCGATCACCTCGGCGCCGTTGACCGTCGCCCGGCCGCTGTCGGCCACGCCGAACGACACGACGGGGCCGGCGGCCGTGGCCACCTCGCGGGCCGCGACGGCGTCGCGGAGCGGCACCGCCCCCGCAATCACATGGTAGCGGAGGATGGCGGCCAATTTCTCCTTGTTCTCCGGGCGGAGCAGCGTCGAGACGGTGCCCGCCGGGAGCTTGGCGAAGGCGGCGTCGGTGGGGGCCAGCACGGTCGCCTCCGTCTCCAGAACGTCGGCCAGGCCGGCGGCGTCGAGGGCGGCGAGGAGGGTCTTGAACGTCCCGAGCTTCTCGATGGCGGCGCGGGCGGACGGCCTGGCCGGCATGGGCGGCATCAGCACCGACTCGACGACGTGGATGACCCCGTTGCCGGCCGCGATGTCTGCCGCCACCACCCGGACGCCGGCCACGGTCAGCCCGTGGCGGCCGTGGGCGACCTCGGCCTCGCCGGCCAGGGTCTTGACGCCCTTCACCTTGGCGAGGTCGGCGGCGAGGAGGCGTCCGGGCACGACGTGGAACTTGAGGATGCGGGCGAGCAGGGGGCGGTTGGCCTTCTGGAGCAGCCTGGCGAGGGTCCCGGCCGGCAGCTTGTCGAACGCCTTGTCGGAGGGGGCGAAGACGGTGAACGGCCCCTCGCCCTTGAGCGCGTCGTCGAGGCCGGTGGCGGCGAGCGCGGTGAGCAGGGTGCGGAACTGGCCGGCGCCGGCGGCGGTCCGGACGATGTTCTCGGGGGCGTCGGGGCAGGAGGCGGCGAGGACGAGGAAGAGGTGCGGCAGCATCGTGCGTCACTCCTTGGGTGGGCAGGGGGGGATTCGCACGTGGGCCGCCGGCGGATGCAGGCGGAAACCGACTTTCGTCGATTCTCGTCCTCCCATCGAGAAGGCGGAGGGCTCTCGAAGAAGGCGGTGCGTTCTCCTGCGGCGCTTCGCCCCGCGCCGGCCGGCCGTTCAGGATCGCCCGCGCCTCCAAGCCCACGAGCGCCGCTATCCCCCCTTCACCCGGGAGACGCCACCCCCGAGATGGGGCATCGCCGGCCTCGACGCCGTGGACGCGACGGGTTCGACGGGGGGTGTCCGGAAGTCAGTGCCTCATCGGCCGCCGGCCAGCGGGATCGTGAACCCCTCCCTCTCCGACGGCGGGATCGGCAGCGTCGCGTCGGGATCGGACATGCTCGGCTTGCTCGGTGACGCGGGCTCCGGACCCTCCTCGCGCGGCGGGAACAGCGACAGCCCCCACAGCACCGCCGCCATCAGCGCGTACGCCGCCGTCCAGTGGTACGGCGACTGGTACTTCACCGCCGCCGCGTACTTCTCCGGCACCGCCGCCAGGACGTCCCACGGCAGGCCGATCTTCTCCGGCGACAGCGGCGAGTGGATCACGCCGAAGAACGCGAACCCCGCCGCCACGAGGAGGTACACCGCCGCCGCCACCAGCCGCCCGTCGAGGATCATCGCCAGCGCCGCCGCCCACAGCAGGCCGGACACGATGAACCCCGACGCCAGGCAGCGCAGCGTCTGCATCACCGTGTAGCCCCGCTCGTTGAACGGCGGCGTCGGCCCGTGGACGTTACCCAGCACCACCAGCGCCAGCGCCGCCAGCGCCGGGATCACCGCGATGGCCAGCGCCGGGTAGTGGTTCGTCGGCGTGTGGTGGAACGACGCCGCCGTGATCTCCAGGCCCACGAAAACCAGGATCGGGAACAGCGCCGCCTCGGGGAAGATGGCGAACAGGAACGACACCCCGCCCGTCAGGCCGACCGCCCCGACGAACAGCGCCGTCGCCAGCGTGTACGCCGCCCGCCCGCCCATCTTCTTGTACGCGGGGTGGCCGATGTACGGCGTCGTCTGGATCACGCCGCCCATCAGCCCCGCCAGCAGCGACGCCGCCCCCTCCGTGAACAGGATGCCGCGGGTGTCGTACTCGTCACCCGCCGCCGCGGCGCTCTCGGTGCAGTCGATGCCGCCGACGATGGTGCCCAACGCGAACGGCAGCGCCACCGGGAGGAGGTTGAGCGTCGCCGCCGCCACCGCCCCCCACCACGCCGCGTCACGGGAGTAGAACGACACCATCGGGGCGAGGTCAAGGCGGAAGCTCGGCGGGCTGGCCTCCAGCGGCGGCATGAAGCCCGCCAGCCGCCCGGCGTAGAAGACCGCCGTGCCCAGCAGCAGAGAGGCCAGCATGCCGGGGAAGCCGCCCGGCAGCTCGCGGTGCGCCACCAGCGTCACGAGGATGATGAGCAGAGCCACCATGCCCACCACCGGGACGGCGGCGATCTGGTGCAGCAGCATCGGCAGGAACGCGATCAGGACGAGGGCGATGGCCGCCAGCGACCCGAGCAGGCCGGCGCGGGGCACCAGGCGGCGGATGACGTTGCCGAACGGCGCGCACAGGACCTTGAACACGCCCGAGACGACGAGCGTCGCCAGGCCGACGTGCCACGCGAACTCCATCGCCTCGCGGTGCCGCGCCTCCGGCGTCAGCCCGGCGTCGGCCAGCCGCCCCCACCCGAGCTGCAGCGCCGGCATGAGGATGAAGAACGCCACCCCGAACGTGCTGGGCGTGTCCAGGCCCAGCGGCATGGCGGTGATGTCGTCCTTGCCGGTCTTCTTCGCCAGCCGGAAGGCCATCCAGGTGTAAACGAGGTCGCCGACGAGGACGCCCAGCGCCGTGCCGGGGATCATGCGTGTGAGCACGAACTCCGCCGTGAAGCCGATGCGCCCCTCGGCGGCCTGCTGCGCGATGGGCAGCGTACTCGTCACCGACGCGAGCAGGATGCCCATGACGGCGACGTTATCGATCATCAGGCCGAAGAAGGCGTTCACGTCGCCCCAGCGTGCCCAGCGGTACGGCATCGGATGGCCCCTCAATCGCCCCGGGTGTCCTATACGTCCTATGGGCCCCCGCGGAAAAAGCCTGACCGTCGCGGGATTTGGGGGCTAGGCCGCCCGCTATCGTAAGGCACGCTTCCAGCGTGCTCCGCGGAGCCCCAGGAGGGACGTGATGTCTCTCGCAGGGTGAGGCGAGCACGCCGGAAGCGTGCTCTACGACAGAACCTCTCACCCCATGAGGCTCGGGGAAATAGCCCCTCCCCGCGTAACAAACCCCACGGCCCCGGCACCCCACCATTCAGAGGAGATCGCCATGACCGACACCCCCGCCGACGACCCCGACAGGCTGATCGGCAGGGCGCGGGCCGGCGACGAGGCGGCGCTGGGCCGCCTGCTCGAGCTGTACCGCAGCTACCTGTCTCTCATCGCCCGGTCGCAGATCGGCCAGCACCTCCAGGGCCGCGCCAGCGCCTCCGACGTGGTGCAGGAGACCTACCTCGACGCCTGCAAGGGCTTCGGACGCTTCAACGGCTCGTCCGAGCGCGAGCTGATGGCCTGGCTCCGCCAGGTGCTGGTCGGCAACATCGCCCGCCTCGTGCGCGATCAGGTCTTGACGCAGAAACGGGCCACGTCGCGCGAGGTGCCGCTGCCCGGCGCCCTCGACGAGTCCGCCGCCCGCATCGACGCGGCGTTGGCGGCGGACGTCAGCTCGCCCAGCGCCCAGGCCCAGAGACGCGAGAGGGCCGCCGTCCTGGCCGACGTGCTGGAGCGCCTCGCGGAGGATCACCGTGACGTGATCGTCATGCGCAACCTCGAAGGGCTGCCGTTCGAGGACGTGGCCCGGCGGATGGGCCGCACCGCCGGGGCGGTACGTGTGCTGTGGGTGCGGGCGGTGGACGCCCTGCGGAGACAACTGGAGGGGGCCGAGCTTCTGTGAAGGGAGGGCCGACGGATGGGACGCAAGACCGCGGCGAACGATTGGGAGTACGCGGGCATCATCAGCGCCGGCGCGAGCATCGGCCTCGCCGGCGGCGGGTGGGTGTTCTCGTTCCGCAGCAAGACGGCCGACGTCTGGGAGGACTGGGTGATGCTCGCGGCGGGCGTGGCCGTACCCGGCCTGTCGGTGGAGGTCAGCCTGCCCGACTTCGCCAGCGACGACCTGAGCTGGTCGAAGATCAAGTCCGCGAAGGGGTTCGCCGCCATCGACCTGGACGGGGCGAGGGCGACGTTCACCACCGAGGGGGTGAGCGCCGCGTTCGCCGGGTACAGCTCGCTGTTCCTGTCCGCGTCCAACACCTGGGGGGCGCCGCTGTTCACCTCCCAGGAGAATTCCGGCTACTCCGTCGGCGTCGAGATCAAGCCCGTCCTCTCCGCCGGGGCGATGGCCGGAATCATGTACGGCATCGGCAGCACCGTCCGCAAGGTCGTCGTCCCGGTGGTCAACTGGTCGTGCTGGAGCCTCGGCGCCGGCAGCGGCCTGTTGATGGCCGGCGACGCCCTGATCACCGGCCGCGGCCAGTCCGTCCTCTTTGCCTTCGCCGAGGGATACGCCTGGATGCTGGCGGAGCTCACCGAGGGGAAATTGAACATGTCCGTTTCCGACGCTGAGTGGTATCTGGGTCTCAAGTGGGAGGCGGCCGTGATCGCCGCCGGCAACACCGTCAAGCAGTACGGAAGCAAGTCGCCGAGCGGCACATTCGATGACGCCCGTGATGCCGGGAAGGCGTGCATCCTGCAGACGGCGGACTTCTTGATCAAGTCCCGCGGCAGGGACTACTGGGACGAGCTGTGCGCCTCGGAACGCGGCTGGCTCGGCAAGCACAAGGATACCCGGCGGGATAGCTACGAGAACTCCCTGCGCAATCAGATCAAGAAGGGGGCGACGGCCAGCCAGATCGGCATCTCGCTGACCCTCTGACGTGGTATCATGGCCGTGCCTTACGCCGCGTCGCCGGGAGGTGAGCCCCGTGAAGACCGCCGACGAGCAATCCGCCCGCCTGGAGCCGACCTCCGAGGTACTGTCGGCCCTGGAGCGCTATCTCCAGATGCTGGAAGCGGGCGCCGCGCCCGCCGCGGAGGAGTTCGTCGCGCAACACCCCGGCCTGGAAGGCCCCCTGCGCTCCTGCCTCGCCAGCCTCGACTTCCTGCACGGCGCCGCCGGCGGCTTCCGCGCGCCGGCCCCGGCGCCCGAGGGCCGCACCCTCGGCGACTTCCGCATCATCCGCGAGCTGGGCCGCGGCGGCATGGGCGTCGTCTACGAGGCCGAGCAGCTCTCCCTCGGACGCCGCGTCGCCCTCAAGGTGCTGCCCTTCGCCGGCACCCTCGACCAGCGCCAGCTCCAGCGCTTCCGCCACGAGGCCCAGATCGCCGCCTGCCTGCATCACCCGCACATCGTCCCGGTGTACGCGGTCGGCAGCGAGCGCGCCGTGCACTTCTTCGCCATGCAGCTCGTCGAGGGCCAGTCCCTCGCCGACCTCATCCGCCAGCTCCGCCGTGAACGCGGCCTGGATCCGGCAGGCGCCGGCGACACCGCCGCCCGCGCCGACACCGCCCCCACGCCCCTGAGCCGCGCCGGCGGACGGCCCTACTTCGAGTCCGTGGCCCGGCTGATCGCCCACGCCGCCGACGCCCTGGAACACGCCCACTCCCTCGGCGTCGTCCACCGCGACATCAAGCCGGGCAACCTCCTCCTGGGCCACGGCGGCCACCTGTGGGTGACCGATTTCGGCCTCGCGCAGGCGCAGGCCGACCCGCGTCTGACCCTCAGCGGCGACATCGTCGGCACCCTGCGCTACATGCCGCCGGAGCAGGCGCAGGGCGGCGCGTTGCCCGCCGACCCGCGCGGCGACGTTTACGGCCTGGGCGTGACGCTCTACGAGCTGGTGACGCTGCGTCCGGCGTTCGAGGCCGACGGGCGCCGCGAGCTGCTGCGTCAGGTGGCGCAGGACGACCCGACGCCGCCGCGGCGCATCGACCCCGACGTCCCCGCCGAGCTGGAGACGATCCTCCTCAAGGCGATGGCCAAGGCGCCGCACGAGCGCTACCCCGGCGCCGGCGAGCTGCGCGACGACCTCGAAAGCTGGCTCGCCGACCGCCCCATCCGCGCCCGCCGTCCGACGCTGTGGCAGAGGGCGGCGCGGCTGATGCGGCGGCACCAGGGGGTGGCGGTGACGGCGGCGGCGGCGTGCCTGCTGCTGCTCGCGGGGCTGGCCGGCTGGGCGTGGCGCGAGGCCCTGCTCGCCGATGGCAGGGCCAGGGACTCCGAGGCGCGCCGCGCCGAGGTGCAGGGGGCGCTGGGCCGCGAGGAGGAGCAGCGCCGCAAGGCCGAGGGCCGCACGGCGCTGACGCTGGAGCTTCTCGACCGCATGTACCTACGCCTGGCCGAGGACCACCTGCCGCGCAGCCCGGCGGCGCTGGAGGAGGAGCGCGGGTTCATCGCCGACGCGCTGGCGGCCTACGCCCGGTTGCAGGAGGAGGGCGGCGGCCCCGAGGTGCGCCGCGAGGCCGCCATCGCCCAGTGCCGCGTCGGCTGTTTGCAGATGTGGCTGGGGCTGGACGAGGAGGCGTCGGTCAACCTCCGCGAGGCGCGGGGCCGCCTGGAGGCGCTGCCCGCCGAGGGCCGGGTGCGCTCGGCTTTGGTGGCGTGTCTGACGCGGCTGGGCGACGGCCAACAGCACCGTGGCGAGCCGGCCGCGGCCGAGACGCTGTACCGCCAGGCGATGACGCTGGCCGAGGGCGCGGCCCGTGTGCGGGTCGTCACTGGCCTGGCGTCGGCGCTGGAGCGCCAGGGCCGGCCCGGCGACGCCGAGCGCCTGCTGGCCGACACGCGGCGCGGGCTCTCGGGCCGAATGCCCCAGGCGGCGCTGGCGTACCAGCTCGCGTCGGTCCGCGCCAAAACGGAGGGGCCCGAGGCGGCGTTGGCGCTCCTGGCGGAGGCGGTGACGCTTTGCCGCGAGCAACTGGCGGAGACGCCGGGTGACGTGTCCATGCGGCGGCTGCTCGTGAAGGCGCTGGGATCTGTTGGGGGGCTGCGCGTCCTGCGCGGCGAGATGGCGGCGGCGGAGCGGGCGCATTCCGACGCCGCCATCGAGGCGGCCACGCTGGCGCAGTCCTGGCCGGGCGTCGCCGATTACCGGCGTCTGCTGGCGCTCGTGATGGGCGACAAGGGCCGCCTCCTCGCGACGCGGGGCGACACCTCCGCCCCCGCGGTCCTGCGGGCGGCGGCGGCCCAGGCACGCGAGTTGGTGGCGCAGGGCGAGTGGGCCGTCAAGACCTGGCCGGGCACGCGCGCCCACCGGGCCGCCCTCGCCGAGGACGCCGGCCTCGCCGCCGCGTTGCTGCTGATGGGGGGGAATGACAACGAGGCGTTGGCGCGGTGCCGGCAGTGCGTGGCAGAGTACGACGCCCTGTGCAAGCAGGCACCGGACTACGTCGAGTGGAAGGAGGAGCTGGCGGGGGGGCGCTTCAACCTCGCCCTGTGCCTCGCGCGCAAGGGGCGCACGAACGAGGCGCTGAAGGAGATGGAGGCGAGCCGCGACGCCTGGCTGGCGCTGCCGGCCAATCCGGGTCGGAGGGCGCACATCGCCCGCGCCTGGATGCAGCTCGGCGTGATACGCCGGAAAGCCTCCGACGACAAGGGCGCCGAGAAGGCGTACCGCGAGGCCGTGCCGCTCTACCGCGCCCTGGCCGAGGCGCCGGGGTGCCCCGCCCAGGTGCGTGGCGAACACGGGCAGGCTTGCAACAACCTGGCCAACATCCTGTTCGCCCGCCGCGAGGACGCCGAGGCGGGCCGCCTGTACGAGGAGGCCGGACGCGCGGGGGAGTGGATGGCGGAGCACTGCCCCGCCGATGCCGGGTGCCGGACGCTGCGGCTCTATCCCGCGTTGATGCGGGCGCGCGTGATCGCCCGCGCCGGCGGCTACGCCGAGGCGTATCAGGCCATCGCATCGCTGCCGGCCCGCGTGCCCGACATCGCCGAGGCGAATTTCCGCGCCGCCGACTTCCTGATGGCCGTCCGCGCCGACCTGCTGTCGAGCGACGCCGGGCCGTCGTTGAAACGCGGCCTGGCACGCCGCATCGACGAGACCGCCGTGCGTCTGCTGTCCGCCGGGCCGCTGCCGCCGCGCGCCCTGGAGATGGGTTCCTTCCGGCCGCTGCGCGGCCACCCCACCTTCAAGGGCCTCATGCGCCCGGCCTCGCGCTGAGAGCCGCCCCTCCTTTCGGCACGGGTGGCGCATCCCGCACGCGCCGCCGAAATCTCCTCCTTGACGTGTCTGGAATATGTCTGGTAGGATGCGTAATCTGGGATGACTGGGCAGGATGGTCTGAATTGCCTCCTCCGGTCGGAGAACAGATATGCGCAGGGTTGTGGTGACGGGCCTGGGCGTGGTGGCGCCCAACGGCATCGGGCATCGAGCCTTCTGGGACGCCTGCGTCAATGGCCACAGCGGCGTCAAACCGATCTCCAGCTTCGACGCCTCGGAGCATCCGGTGCGGATCGCCGCCGAGGTGCCGGACTTCGACCTGACCCCGTACGTCCCTGCGGGGCACCGCAAGAGCCTGAAGATCATGGGCCGGGCGGCACGGTTCTCGGTCGCGGCGGCGGGGATGGGCGTGGCGGACGCGGGCCTCGACCTGGGCCGCGAGAACCCCGAGCGTGTCGGCGTGGTGATGGGCACCGGCCTCGTGCCGATGGACCTGCCGGACGTCGCCCCCCTGGTGACGGAAGCATGGGGCGAGGACGGGCAGCTCCACACCGAGCGGATGGGCCGACGCGGCAGCGGCAGCCTGTTCCCGCTGTGGGTGCTGAAGTACCTGCCGAACATGACCGCCGCCCACATCTCGCTGATCCACGGCGCCCAGGGGCCGAATAGCACGATCACGACGGCATGCGCCGCCGCGACGCAGGCGGTGGGGGAGGCGTTCCGCCTGATCGCCCGCGACGACGCCGACATCATGCTGGCCGGCGGAGGCGACTCCCGCATCGACCCGCTGATGCTGCTCGCCTACCACGCCCTCGGGGCGTTGTCTCCGGCCGGCCGGCCGGCGACGGAGGTGTCGCGGCCGTTCGACGCGGGGCGTGACGGCTTCGTGCTGGGCGAGGGCGCCGGCGTCCTGGTGCTGGAGGAGCTGGAGCGGGCCAAGGCGCGGAACGCGCCGATCTACGCGGAGGTGCTCGGGCTGGGGTCGAGCTTCGACGCCTACGCGGTGACGAAGCCGGACCCGGAAGCCGGGGGCGCGGCACGGGCGATCAAGTGGGCGTTGCAGGAGGCCCGGATCGATCATCGTGACGTGGATTACATCAACGCCCACGGGACGAGCACCCGGCTGAACGACCAGATGGAGACGACGGCGGTCAAGCGGGTGTTCAACGGCAAGGCGGACCACCTGCCGATGTCGTCGATCAAGAGCATGATCGGCCACCTGATCGGGGCGGCGGGGGCGGTGGAGGCGGCGGCGCTGGCGCTGACGCTGAAGACGGGGGTGATGCCGCCGACGATCAACCAGACGCGGCGCGACCCGGCGTGCGACCTGGACTACGTGCCGAACTCGGCGCGTGAGGTGCCGGCGAGGGTGGGGCTCTCGACGAGCTTCGGCTTCGGCGGGCAGAACGCCGCCCTGGTGATGCGCCGCTTCGAGGGGTGAGGTGATGGAGCGAAGAGGGCATACCACGAAATACACGGGAGACACAAAAAAACAAACAATACAAAAGCAGACATCAAGAAAGAAAGAGGGAGACGACCCTCTTCTGCCTCCTTGCTTCTCTTTGTCTACTTTTCGTGTCTTCCGTGTATTTCGTGGTATGCCTTCCTTCTTGCACCCCGGCGTGACGGTGGACGGCGGGGCGGTGCCTCCGTAAACGTGGAGTGCCCCTCCCTTTCTCATACCACCGCCATCGGAGATTCATCATGCGCCCCGCCGAGGAGGCCGCCTGGGACGACCTGTTCCAGGCCCAGGAGTTCGTCGAACGCCGCGTCGAGGAGTGGTCCGCCAAGGGCCTCATCGACGCCGGCCGCCTGGCCCGCGTCAAGGAGTTCTTCGCCAACCGCCGGCTCAACCTCGAGGCGTCACGCCGCGAGGGCCGCCCCTGCCCCGGCGAGGGCAACGGCCTGCCACGGCCCCGCGCCGGCGAGCCGGCCGCCGCCCGCTCGCTCCGCTACTGGGGCTTCCTCGCCGAGGCCGTCCGCCGCCTCCGCAAGGAGGGGCTGATCGGCATGTCCACCGGCCACGCACTCCTCGACGAGATCGATGGCCACGCCGACGCCCTGCGCCGCCGCATCGAACTCGACGACCTGCCGGCGGTCATCCCCGTCCTGGTGGAGGAGGAGGGCAAGGCGCCGCCCCCACCCCCCCCGCCGCGACGCTACCTCCCCCTCGTCCCCGAGCTGGCGGACGAGGAGGCACGCAGGCCGCCGGAGCCGCCGGTGCCAAGCCGCCCACTCATCGAGGTGCTCCTCGACCCGCGCAACATCCAGTACCTGCTGGTGCTGGGCGGGGCGCTCATGGTCGTGGGCCTCGTCATCCTCCTGTACATCAACGGCGTGTTCGAGGACACGAGGGTCGTCGCCTCCCTACTCGCGGCGGGCACCGCCGCCACCCTCGCCCTGGGCTGGTGGCTGCTCAAGGGGACCGCCCATCACACCGCGGGCCAGGCCGTCACCCTCCTCGCCTGCCTCGTCATGCCCCTCAACCTGTGGTACCTCCACTCCAACGGGCTGATCACGATCCAGGGCGAGCTGTGGCTGCCGGCCCTCGTCGCCGTCGCCCTCTACGCCGCCTCCGCCTGGGTCCTCCAGGACGAGACGTTCGTGTACGTCCTCGTCCTCGGCGTCGCCGGCGCCGGCCTCCTGATGATCGCCAAGGCGGGGCAGTTCTGGGAGGTCGTCGCGCCCGCGTCGCTGCTGGTCGTGCTGGGCCTCCTGTGCATCCATACCGAGCGGGCCTTCCCGGATGAGAAGGAGGGGGCGTTCACGCGGCGGCGATTCGGGCTGGCGTTCTTCTGGGGCGGGCACGTCGCCCTGGCCGCCGGCCTGCTCCTCGTCCTCGGCGCGTTCGTGACCGGCAAGTGGCTGTACCCGATCTTCGAGCATCTCTACAAGCAGGCCGGCGTGGGGCCGTCGTCCATCGTCGGCGAGAACCACTGGGTGGCGCTGACGCTCGTGCTGGCGGCGACGTACGCCTACGTCTACTCCGACCTCGTGGTGCGGCACGTCGGCCACTACGTCCACGCGGCGGCGCTCATGTTCCTGTGGGCCGCCGTCCTCGTCATCGAAGAGCTACAGATCAAGCTCGGCGCCGAGGCGCTCATCGCCGTCCTGGCCGGCCTCGGCCTCGCCGTAAATCTCCTCCAGGAGACGACCCTCAAGGGGACACGCTACACGCGCTCGTTCCCCGTCGTCGGCCTGCTGCTGCCGCTGGCGGCCCTGGCCGTCGGGCTATGGCTGTTCGGGCAGATCGTCGGCGTCCTGCCGTCCGACGGCGGGCTGGTGGTCACCTGGGGCTACGTCGTGGCGATGGCCGTCACAATCGTCTCCTGCCGCGTCGGGGCGCACCTCTACCGCGAGTCGGCGGACGGGCTGGCCGACCTGTACTTCATCGCCACGGCCGCCGCGACGCTCGTCGGGGCCGCCTCCCTGCTGGCGGTGCTGGAGGTGAAGACGTGGGAGGTGTCGGCCCACCTGCTGATCCTCATCCCCATCGCCTACGTCGTCGCGGCGGCCCTGTACCGGGGCGGCCCGTCGGCGCCGCCGCTGGTGCGGGCGGCCCACCTCGCCGCCCTCGTCCTGCTCCTGCTGGCCGTGCCGCGGATGTTCTTCAGCGTGACGCACATGGCCGAGCCGTCGCTACGCCTGTGGCTGGCGCTGCTGTTCGCCGAGGCGCTGGTGTTCTACGCCCTGGCGTCGCGGCTGCACGGCCACGGCTGGGCGGTGCTGCCGGCGACGGCGCTTGGCTGCGGCGTGGTGTGGCAGCTCGGCCTGTACGCCGAGCTTCAGCCGGAGCTGTACACCCTGGCGTTCGCCGGCCTCGGCCTGGCGCTCCTCGTGGGTTACCGCCTGGAGGCGTACAGCGACGCGGCCACGGAGACGGCGTTCAACGCGGGCAACGGCCTGCTGTCGCTGTCGTTCGTGGCGGCGGCGCTGATGGCCCTGAGCCGGCTGGCCGCCGACCAGGCGACGCCGTTCTACGCCGGGCTGTGCCTGGCCCTGACCGTGGCGGCGCTCGCCGCCCTCGCCCTGGTACGCGAGCGGCACTGGCGGCGGTGGTACGTGGTCGCGTCCATCGGCCAGGCATTGCTCGCGTTCCTCGTGCTGACGCTGGCGAGCGGGCTGACGCCGGCGCAGAAGTGGCGCATCTTCGCCAGCGTGGCGGGCGTCGTGGTGCTGATCGCGGCCCACGTCGGCCACTCCCGCGAGGGCGAGCGCCAGGACGACCTCGTCGGCCTGGGGCTGCTGCTGGGCAGCCTGCTGGTGGGCGTGCCGCAGCTGCTCGCCGGTGTGGCGGGGCGCATCGACGGGCGCCCGCTGTGGTACGACGAGATGGCGTTCCTGGCGGCGGCGGTGGTTCTGCTGTCGGCGGGCTTCATGATGCAGATCAAGGCGACGACGCTGGTCGGGGCGTTCCTGACGGCGGCGTATGTCCTGACGCTGCTCATCTTCGTGCCGTGGTCCCAGATGAACGCCATCGCCCTGACGATGACCATCGGCGGCGGGGTGCTGTTCGGCCTGGGGCTGGTGCTGAGCGTCTTCCGCGACAGGCTCCTCGCCCTGCCGGAGCGTATCAAGAAGCGCGAGGGGGTCTTCCGCGTCCTGGGCTGGCGGTAATGCGTGCCGATTGCCGCCCCCGAGGGGGGCGGTAAGCTGAGGGGGGGGAGGACGCCCGGCCCGAAGTGGAGGACTTGCCGTGGCCATCGTCGAGGCGGACATCAGGGGCAGGCCGATGAATCTCCCGTCGCTGGAGTTCACCCTGCAGAGCAAGGTCGTGCGGACCGTGGGCAACCACCTCATGTACGACGCGCTGGGGACCCGCGGCACCGTGACGTGGAGCGGGATGCCCAAGGGCATCTCCGGCGTCACCTACGCCCTCGACGCGACCAACGGCGACATGCTCTGGCTGCCGTACCGGGAGAACTGGATCTGCTCGATGGTGCTGCCCGCCGTCCCGCCCGCGGGGGTGATCGGCTTCGCCACCGCCAGCCTGTCCGGGTGCAAGTTCTACGTTGACCGCGTCAACGGCAGCAACGACCTCGTCGTCTCGCACGCCAACGCCAAGTTGCACCCGGCCCCGGCCGGCTCCGCCGCCAACTACCAGCCGCCGGCGGCCATCGCCCACCTCGACGGCCTCCACAACCAGCTGATCCTCGACTACCAGGGCAACACCCCGCCCCTGGCAGCCATCACCCCCGTCCCGCACAGCTCGGTGGACAAGGCCCGCTACTACAAGGCCGCCCTCATGGAGAAGAAACGCCACGAGGGCCTGGGCCACCTCAATGTCGAGTTCGAGGGGGGCGTGGCCGTCTGCGGCTTCTACGCCGCGGGGACCGGCTGGCGGGTCTTCTGGCAGGTGTGGGGCGATTGCTCCTACGAGAAGAAACGCCCCATCATCAAGAACGAGGTCGTCGCCTCCTCGATGATGCGCGTCCGCGAGTGCGCCCAGATTTACTGAACGCGAAGAGGGCCGGCGGGGCGTCCCCACCCCGCCGGCCCCCGTTGTTTCACGAGGCGGGTCACTTCGCCATCAGCTCGACGAAGTGGCCGCCCTTGACGCGGAAGCACACCTTGTCGCCGCTGACGCTCACGCCGTCGCCGAGCTTCTCGCACATCAGCTTGACGTGGCCGTGCAGCACCACGCGGCCGTCGGCGCACACCTCGACCTTGTCGGCCTGGGCCTTCCAGGCGTGGCCGCTGACGTGGACGTGCTTGGCGCCGGCACACAGGTGCATCTTGCCGCAGACACCCTCCTCGACGGTCATCTTGACGGCGCGGGTGGCGCCGGCGGGGCCGTGCATCATGACCTTCGAGCGCCCGTCCTCCTTGACGAGGCAGACGGTCTTCGTCATCACGGGCGCCGCGTGGGTGACGGGCATCACCGTCGGCATGGGCGGGGTGATCATGTGCAGCGGCGGCCCGACGTAGGGCTGCGGGTACACGAGCGGCATGGACGGGGGCATTGGGTAGACGGCGTGCAAGCGGTCGTAGGTCGGGTACGGCGTCGGGTTGAACGGCGCGGTCATCGGGGGCGGCACCGGCATCGGGGCCGGCATCGGCTTGGCCACCGGCACCGGCATGGACACCGGCATCGGCGCGGGCATCTGGTAGCCGGCGGGGTAGTTCACCGGGGTGGCCCAGGTCGCCGGGGTCGCCGCGGTCAGCGCGGCCGTGGGGGGCACCGGGGCGTTGCAGGAGGTGAACGGGGCCGGCTTGCTCTCCACACGCAGGCCGACGCACAGCGGCTCGGGCGTGTCGCCGCCGAGGGCGACCGTCGTCTCCTTGCCGAAGGCCACCTTCTGGTCGGCGTAGTAGACACGCGAGTTGCCGTACATCCGCATCTCAAAGCGGGCCATGCCCTTCTCGGTGCCGAGGTGCTTGAGGTGCAGGCCCCACTTGTGCGCGACGCCCTTCGTATCCTGCGACACCGCCGCCACGATGCACTGGCCCTTCTCGGCCAGCGTCACCCGGGGCCAGGTGATGGTGCTGGCCCCCTCGCCGGTCTGCCGGACCGACACGACGTAGCACGAGGGCTCGGCCTGCCGCATGCAGGGCATGGTGTTGAAATCGACGCCGACGCGCTCGAGGCCGTCGGCACCACGGGTGATCGTGTGCGCGGGCGTGGGCGGCTGGGCATGGCATTCTTCGCCGCAGCAGTAGGCGTAGCCGCCGAGGGCCATCGCCAGGCGGAGGAGGGTGAACAGGGTCAAGGGGATCGGCCTCCATCGGGTAGGGGGGTACCGAAGCGCCGTCGCCATAGCAGCCCCGCCGCGCCGGGGCAAGACGAAGAGTCTGGCGTCGGCCCGTCGCGGCCGGCTACAATACACCGATCCCCCCTGGAGGCCGCCGACGGTGAAAGTCCCCGAAGAAGCGTTGATCGCCCTGGCCCCGGTGCTGGGCCGCGTGCCCAGCGGCCTGTTCATCCTGACCGCCGGCCAGGGCGCTACCGAGACCGGGCTGCTCGCCTCCTGGGTGCAGCAGTGCTCGTTCGACCCCCCGCGCGTGAGCGTCGCCGTCAAGAGCGGCCGCGACGTGATCCCCCTCCTCGGGACGGGCATGCCATTCGCCATCAACATCCTCGGCGAGGGGCAGACGCAGTACCTCGGGCACTTCGGCAAGGGGTTCTCCGCCGGCCAGCCGGCGTTCACAGGCCTCGACGTGGAGCGCCCCGAGGGCGAGGCCGTGGTCCTGCGCGGGGCGCTGGGCTGCCTGTTCTGCCGGGCCGCCGGGCGCTTCCCCGCCGGCGACCACGACCTCATCCTCGGCGACGTGGTCGGCGGCCGCCTCCTGCTGCCGGACGCCAGGCCGTACATCCACGTCCGCAAGTCCGGCCTGCGCTACTGATGGGCGTGCTCGCCCTGCTGCTGCTGGCCGGGCAGGCGCTCCGCATCGAGAAGGCGGCCGCCATCGCCTGCCCCGCGCCGGCGGCGATTGCAGTCGAGGGCAGGATCCTCGCCGTCGCGTCGGGCGAGGACGTGCGCCTCTTCACGCTGCCCGAGGGGAAGCCGCTGCGGACGCTGAAGGATATCGGCGGCGCCATCGACCTCGCCGGCGGCGTGCTGCTGGCCGGGACGGCGAAGCCCGAGACGTTCCGCGTGCGCCTCATCGACCCGGTGACGGGCAAGACGCTGCGGACGCTGGAACGCCCCGTGCCCCTGGCGGCGCACGCCTTCCGGGGCGTGATCGCGACGGCGGGGCACCGCGGCCTGCGTCTCCACGGTCTGGAACGTCTCAACGACGTGGCGTTCTGGCAGCGGAAGGATCTGGCCAACGACGTGCAGGTCTTCCCGTTCGGACGCGACGGCACCCTGGCGGCCCGCGTGCGCCCCGGCAGGGGGTCGGAGCTACAGGCCGCCAACTACCTCGCCGTCTGGGGGCACCCGTGGCACGGCTCGCCGCGGCTGTGGCCCGTCGAAGGCAAGTTCGTCTCATGCGGGCTGGCGCCGCGTGGCGATCAGGCGGCGCTCGGCATGGTCGGGACGAATCGCGTGCAGGTGATCGATCTCCGCACGGGCGCACGTCTCCACGAGCTGGCGGCCCACGCGGGCAAGGGCGACATCCTGGCGGCGGCGTACTCGCCGTGCGGGCGTTGGCTGCTGGCGGTCTCGGGCGAGAACACGCTGGGGGTGAGCGAGGCCGTGGTTTGGCGCGTGCCGGATTACCGCGAGGCGGCGCGGGCGGACCTGCACCGGGGCGGGTGCCGTTCGGCGCGGTGGCTGCCGGACGGCTCGGGCTTCGTGACGGCGGGCGAGACCGCCGGCGAGGTGGCGGTGTGGCGGCTTGTGCGGCCGGTCTACCTCACCCC
>CAZVZK010000036.1:0-40174 GCA_964630925.1 uncultured Alcaligenaceae bacterium | reverse complement strand
CTCACCCCTTGCGCCGCTTCGCCATCTCGCGCTTGATCTCGCGCTGGGCGTCGCTCTTCTTCAGCGACTCACGCTTGTCGTGGACCTGCTTGCCCTTGCACACCGCGATCTCGACCTTCGCCCGCCCGTTCTTGAAGTACAGACGCAGCGGCACCAGCGTGAAGCCCCGCTGCGAAGCCCCCCCCGCGAACTTGGCGATCTCCCGGCGGTGCAGCAGCAGCTTGCGCGGGCGGCGCGGCTTGTGGTTGAGCAGGTTGCCCATCGCGTACTCGGGGATGTCGCACCCGATCAGCCACACCTCGTCCTTCTCCACCTTGGCATACGCCTCGTCGAGCGACGCCCCCTGCATGCGCAGGCTCTTGACCTCCGTGCCGGCCAGCACCAGGCCGCACTCCAGCCGATCCATCACCTCGTAGTCGTGGAAGGCGCGGCGGTTACGGCACACGTCGCGGACGTGGTCCTCGCCGCCCTTCGTATCCTTCTGTCGCGCCATAATGCCCTCCCGTGTCCATGTTACGGCGTGCGGCAAGGACGGGCGGGCTGGAAGCGCCCACCCAGGGACGCTATCCTGCCGAAAGCAGGCCCGTTCCGCACAAGGGGATCATGTCCGACCGCGCTCCGATGGCCCTCGTCGTCTGCCCCCTCTGCGGGCGGGCCGCCCCCCCGGCGGCCCACGAGGGCCATTCGTGCGCTGCCCACGGCCTCCTCAGCTACCGCGGGGTGCTGTGGGGCCTGTCCGACGGGCTGGCGGCGATCCGAGCCGACCTGCTGGCCGCCCCGCCCGTCGAGGCGGCCTGGCAGGCCCTGGTCGGCATGTCGCGCGCCGAGCCGGGCGATCCAGCCGAGTGGCTGGCGGCGTGGCTGGCGATGGCACTCAGCCGGCTGACGCCCGCCGAGCTGGAGGCGGCCCTTCCGCGGCTGGCGGCGCTCGTGCAGCCGGAGGGGGACGCCCTGATCGCCGCCCTGGCGGCGCGGGCGGAGCCGGCGGCCCGCGCCCTGGCGCTGGAGTGCATCGCGGCCCGGCCCGCGCCGGTGGCGCCGAGGCTGGTCGGCGTGCTGCGGGGGCTGATGTACGGCCGCGAGCTGAGCGAGGCCACGCAGGACCGCATCACCGCGATCCACCTCCTGACGCCCGAGGGCGAGGCGCTGGGCGGGCGGATGCTGCGCTGGGTGACGGCGCGGCTCGACCGGGGCGACGCCCTGCGTCGGCTGGCGCGCCTGCGCGAGCGGGCCGGCCGGCACCCCCTGATCGAGCAGGCCGAGGCCAGGTGGCAGAAGGGCCTGCGCCTGACGTGCCCCAAGTGCGACATCGACCTGACGCGAGAAGAGATGGAGGCGCACCTCTGGCGCGACCACCGTCTGCTGCTCGACGGGCTGCGCGTCCTCGACGCCTGGGAGCTGATCGACGAGTGGGCGCGGCAGTACCGCACGACGGGCGACAAGGAGGTGCTGGAGAGGTGCCGGCTCGCGGCGGCACGCGTCGATCCCGAGGGCGGGCCGGACCGCCTCGGGCGGATCCTGCTCTCGCTCGGGGCGGGGGACGCGCCGTTGCGGGCGGCGCTGCTGGCGCGGGCGGCGGAGCGGCACGCGGGGCTGTGTCCGTGGTGCTACGCCGAGGTGCCCGTGCCGGAGGAGGCAGCGCCGCTGGAGGTGAATCTCCGTCCGGGGCGGCTGTCGGCGGGCGGCTACGAGGTGGAGGTCTCGGAGGCCGGGCTGTTCACCCGCCTGCGGATCGTCACCCCCGCCGGCCTGTTGTCCGACGGCCAGGAGCCGGGCCAGCCGCTGACGCCCGCCGGGGCCGCGACGGCGTTCGGCGGACCCATCGCCGGCCTGGCGCTGTTGCTGGCGGCGGTGTGGCCCGTCGGCTGGCTGGGCAGCGCCGTGCCGATGGCCCTGTTCTTCGTGCTCCTCGCGGCGATGGTTGCCCTGTTCGCCTGGCTCCTGGCCCGCTTCGAGAAGCCCTCGCCGGTGCGACTGTTGTCCTACGCCTGGGGCCTGCTGGTGCCGAATCTCAACGCCAGGGGGGTGGTGAAGGGCGACTGCGCGTTCGTGGCGGGGCTGGCCCGGCTCACCTCGCGCCTGGAGCGCATGGACGCCCCCGGCGCCGCCCTGAACACGCAGATGCGGCTGATGTCCGAAGGCGGCGCGGCGCCGGGGCACCTGGCGCCGCTGGTGCGCCTCCAGGCGGAGATGGCCGCCGCGAGCGGCGATGACCCGATCGCGGCCGTCGAGCGCTGGGTGGGGCGGTGCTTCGAGGGCAAGCTGCCGCTGTCGTTCGCGCAACGGTTGCTGGAGGAGTGGGCGACGGGGTGGTGGACCGTCGGGCAGGTGGCGCGGCTGCGGGCGCGGCTGTGCGACCGGGCGTTCGAGGCCGGCTTCGAGGTGCAGGGCCTGCTCGACGCCGGGAACAACGCGCCTGCACTCGGGGCGGTCCTGGGCGTCGATTCGCCGCGCGAATTGTCGGGGCTGCGGCTCCTGTGGTCGTTGCGGCCCGCGAGGCCGTGGGACCGCCTGGGCGACGCGCGGACGGCGTTCGAGCTGGCGGAGGACCCGGCGTGGCTGTCGGTGTTCGAGGCCCACCCCGGCGTGCTGCTCTGGCAGGAGGACCCGCACAGCGCCCTGGCCGACGAGACGTCCGAGCTGCCCTTGCGCGCCGCCGAGATCGTGCTGACGGCCGAGGCCGTCTGGGTGCAGGGGGAGCCGTTCACGGCCCCGCCGCGCGTCTTCGAGGTGCGGACGAGGGCGCAGGCGACGGAGCTGAGGCTGGGCGGGCGCGTGTTCCGCTCGCCGAACGACCTGGAGCCTCTGGCTCGCCTGCTGGAGCGGTGGTTCCGCTACGCCTTCCACGAATTCCTGCCGGGGGTGGACAAGGCGCGCGGGTGGGTGTCGCCGGACCGCTCGGCGTTGCTGCGGGCGTGGGGCGCCGTGCCGTGCCCGGAGTGCCGCCGGCACCTGCTGCCGCGGGTCGGCGCCGTCGGCGTGGGATTGGATCAGCGGCTCACGTAGGGCGCGCGGTTCGCCTTGCCGCCGGGGCGTTCCCCCTGTACTCTCAGAGCAATTTGCCCTCTCCCTCGCGCCGCAGGAGGCGATCCGGTGAGTGTCGAACTGATCGAGCCCAAGGCCCGGCCCGCACGCTGGACGCGCCGCCACCTTCTGGGCCTCGAAGAATTGTCCCGCGACGAGCTGCTCGCCATCCTCGACACCGCCGAGGGCTTCGTCGACGTCAGCCAGCGCCGCCGCCCCCGCACGAATGACCTCGCCGGCAAGGTCGTCGTCACCCTCTTCTTCGAGCCGTCCACACGCACCCGCGCCAGCTTCGGATTCGCCGCCCGCCGCCTCGGCGCCGAGGTCAGCGATTTCGCCGCCTCTTCATCGTCGCTCAACAAGGGCGAGACGTTCATCGACACCGCCCGCAACATCGAGGCCATGGGCATCGACGCCGTCATCGTCCGCCACAATGTCCCCGGCGCGCCGCTGCTGCTGTCGCGTCACCTGGGGTGCAGCGTCATCAACGCCGGCGACGGGGCGCACGAGCACCCCACCCAGGGGCTCCTCGACATCTTCACCATCCGCCAGGTCAAGGGCCGCGTCGAGGGCCTGACGGTCGGCCTCGTCGGCGACATCGCCCACAGCCGGGTGGCCCGCAGCAACATCCACGGGCTGAAGAAGCTGGGGGCGCACGTGATCGTCTGCGGGCCGCCCACCCTCATCCCCCGCGAGGTGACCCACCTCGGCGTCGAGGTCGCCCACCGGCTCGACGACATCCTGCCGCGCTGCGACGTGATCAACGTCCTGCGCATCCAGTTCGAGCGCCAGCGCGGCGGGCTGTTCCCCTCGGTGAACGAGTACTTCCGCCTGTTCGGCATGACCTCGGAGCGTCTGGCGCGGGGCAAGCGCGACATCCTGCTGCTGGCGCCGGGGCCGATCAACCGCGGCGTCGAGCTGACCCCCGAGGTGGCCGACGGCCCGCACTCCGCGATCCTGAAGCAGGTGACGAACGGCCTGGCCGTGCGTATGGCGGTGCTGAAGCTGCTGTGCGGGTGAGCCTGGCTACATCGGCGGCGGGCCCTGCGCCGGCAGGGTCGCGTCGCCGCCGCCCTGACGCTTCTCGCGCATCGCCCGCACGAAGGCGTCATCGACGCCCTCCAGGCTGATCCCGTCCGCCGTGATCTCCTGCACCACCAGGGGCCGCGCCGACTTCGCCACCGGCCCCTCGGGGCCGGCCTTCTGGAACATGGCGATCCCCACCACCACGATCAGCCCGCCCAGCGCCCCGCCCAGGCCGCCGACGAGGATCACCTGCGTCACCTCCGCCTGCCCCCCGCCCATCTGCCACAGGATCAGCGTCACCGCCATGCCGATGGGGATGAACGCCAGCCCCGCCAGCAGCAGCATCCCCGTGCGGGTGGCGCTCCACAGGGTGGCGTCCGTCGCGTCGGGGTGGTGCGACGGGCACACCGGCAGCGATACGCGGCGCTTCTTCTGCGTCAGGGCGATGGCCAGGGCGCCGGGCAGCCAGCCCGCCAGCAGGAGCCAGCCCGCCCAGTCCGGATGCCACTCGAATGTCTTGTTGTGGCGGCCGGCCGCCTCCGCGCCGCAGTGGACGCACACGTCCGGCAGGGCGTCGCTCTCGATCTCGCGGTGGGTCAGCGTGATCCAGTCCACGGGCGTCCCTCCGGCATCACATCTGCACTTCCGGCAGCCCCGGCCCCTCGTCCCGCGCCGAGAGCTGCGCCTTCACCGACGCGGCCAGCTCCACATACGCTTTTGACACCGGAGCGTCCGGGTGTTTGGAGACGATCGGCTCGCCGCCGTCGCCGCACACCGCCACGCGCGGGTCGATGGGCAGCCCGCCCAGGAACGGCACGCCGGCCATCGCCGCCAGACGCTCGCCGCCCCCGTGGCCGAACAGCTCGTACCGCTTGCCGTCATCGCCGAGGAAGTAGCTCATGTTCTCGACGATGCCCAGGATGGGGACGCGCACCTCGTTGAACATCGCCAGCCCCTTGCGGGCATCGACGAGGGCCACGTCCTGCGGCGTCGTGACGATCACCACGCCCGTAAGCGGCGCGTTCTGGCTCAGCGTGAGCTGCGCGTCGCCCGTCCCCGGCGGCAGGTCGAGGACCAGGTAGTCGAGGGCCCCCCAGTCGAGGTCGCCGAGGAACTGGCGGAGGGCGCGGTCCACCATCGGGCCGCGCCAGATGACCGCCTTCTCCGGCGGGACGACGAAGCCGATCGACATGAGCTTGATGCCGAAACGCTCCAGCGGCAGGGGCGTGGTGTGCTGGTCGATGGGGCAGGGCACGCCGAACATGATCGGGATGCTCGGCCCGTAGATGTCGGCGTCCATCAGCCCGACCTTCGCCCCCGTCCTCGCCAAGGCGATGGCGAGGTTGGCGGCGACCGTGGACTTGCCGACGCCGCCCTTGCCGCTGGCGACGGCCACGACGTTCTTGACGTTGGGCAGGACGATCTTCGGGGGCGGGCCGCCGTGGGGTTGCATGGGTCAGCTCTCTGGGGTCCGGCCGCACGTCAGTTCGCGCAGGTGTTCGAGCGTGTAGATGCCCGTGTCGTGGCCGTCGCTCCACACGACCTTGTAGGCGTACCGCCCGACGCGCGGCATGGAGACGGGGGCGAGGGGGACGATCTCGCTGGGCTTGAGGATGTGGAAGGGGTTGGCGGGCTTGCCACGCTCCTCCTTGCACCCGGCGCACGGGCAGGCGTCGCGCAGCCTCTTCCACGAGACACGGCCCGAGGCGCCGTCACTCCACTCGATGACGAGATCGTCGCCCTCGCGCCGCAGCGCCGCGGGCAACGGGCCCTGTTCCGACATGACCGCCTCCTCGCCCATGTGCGCCATTATAGGCGGCCACGCGATATCGGGCATCGTGCGCGGTGGAACAAACAGGCCCTCCGGACTGGCCGGAGGGCCTGAAGTGTTCGCACTCGCCGGCGGTCATTCCGCGGGGGCCGGGATGACGCTGATGCGGGTGCCGCCGCACTCGAACTGGACGTGCCCCTCGACCAGCGAGAACAGCGAGTCGTCCTTGGCGCGCTTGACGTTGCGGCCCGGGTGGAAGCGGGTGCCACGCTGGCGGACGATGATGCCGCCGGCCTTGACGGGGCCGCCCCCGAAAACCTTGATGCCGAGCCGCTGGCTGTGCGACTCGCGGCCGTTCTTCGACGAGCCTTGGCCTTTCTTGTGAGCCATCGTCCTATCCGCCTTCAGGGTGTGGAATCTGTCGGGAAAACGTGATCTTACTTGACCGGGGCCGGGATGTCCAGCTTCACCTTGGACGCCCGGTAGATCCAGGTCGCCGGGGCGCGGAACCGGATCGAGTCCGCACCCGCGAACTTGTCGCCCAGACGCTGGAACGTCAGCTGCAGGGTCTTGCGGCGGACGATCTGCCCCTTCGCGCCGGGCGCCGGGTCGTCGGTGAGCGTGAACCCGTTCGACAGCCCGGCCACGAAGATGCTGTAGCGGTTGCTGTCGGCCAGCTTGGCCCGCGACTTCTTCTTGGCCTTGGTGTCGGCGTCGTCGTCCGGCTCGACCTCGTTGGGGTCGATCCAGGTGGCCACGCCGGTGACGAAGCGCGGGTCGGCCTTGCGCGAGCTGACCGGGATCGGCTCGGCGGCGATGGTCACCGAATTCTTGATCTTGTAGAAGCCGGTCGGGTCCTCCAGCTTCTTGATCTCCTCCATCGCGCTGGGCAGGATCTGGTCGGTGTACACCATGCCCTTGTCGTGCGTCACCAGCTCGAAGTCGGGGACGAACGTCCGCGGCTCCGCCGAGTAGTTGATGACCTGATAGCGCAGGTACCACACGACGCGGTTCCCCTTGCCGGGGATGTTCACCGTGATCGTCCGCGGGTTCTTGAAGGTGAAGTCCAGGACCCACAGCTTGCCCGTCTTGGCGACGAAGTCGTCCTCGACGTTGACGCCCGGCGGGACGTGCCGCTCGTTCGGGTTGGTCGGGATGGTCTGCGCGTAGGCGGCCAGCCCGCCGATCAGGCCCAGACCCAGGGCCAACGCCACGAACCTGACTCGCTCGCCGGCCATCGGCTGCCCCCCTCTTCGCGAATACCGTCCATGTTTCCAGGCGCGTGCCGTCCCTGGCGCGCTCCGTCCCGTATGGGCGTTATACCAGCACCCGCCAGAGCGGGTCAAGGCGAGGTCCGGGCCGCGTCCAGCGCCTCCAGCGCCGCCGCCGCCCCCTCGGGCGACTCGTCGATCAGCCGCCGTAACCCCTCGGCGAACTCCCCCGCCCCCGAGGACGTGATCAGGCGGCGGACGCGGGGCAGGTTGTCGGCGCAGAACGGGTAGCGTCCGTGCGGGCACGTCGCGCACGGGTCCGGCGTGTAGCGCCGCCGCAGCCAGGACGCGAAGCGGTAGGTGGCGAGGAAGAAGGCCACGAACCCCGCCCGCGCCAGCCAGCCGAGGGCCGACAGCGGCGGCAGGATCAGCCCCGCGGTGAGGACGCACGGCAGGCACAGCCCCAGGGCGAAGCGTGACGCCGCCTTGAACCCCTTGTGCTGCCAGAAGGGCTGAACGAGCGTCGGCACGAACAACAGCAGGCCCACCCCGAAGACGGCCCACGGGTGCAGGAGCCACGGCTCGTGCCGCCACGCCCACAGCAAGGCGACCCCGCCGGTGATGAGGCCCGCCGCCAGGCAGGTGCAGCCCAGACAGAGCGCGAGCCGCCCGATGCGGAGGAGGTGCCCGTCGAAGCAGCGGCAGGTGGGGTGATGCGCCCACGGAGGGTGGCGGAACAGCTCGCGGACGAGCCGCCGGGCGGCGGGCGTCTCGGCCAGGGGCAGGGGGTGTGGGGGCATGTCGGGGATTGTACTCCGATCGGGCGGGTGGCGGGCGAGGCGAGTGCCCCACCGGCCCGGGTGATAGCATGGACCGGAAGGCTCCGCGCCCCTTCCGAAGAGGCCGACATGCCATGCATGACCCCGAGCTGTCCCGGCTGCTGACGTGCCTCGCCCGGACGCCCGACGAGGAAGTCCTGTGGCTGGCCGTCGCCGACCGCCTGGAGGAGCAGGGCGAATCCGAGCGTGCCGAGCTGCTGCGCCTCACCCGCCGCCTGCGTGGGATGGATCAGGCGAGCGGCACGGCGTCAGCGTGCCGTGCCTCCGCCGAGCAGCGTGTCCGCGAGCTGATCGCCGGCGGGGTGCGTCCGTGCGTGCCGGAGGTCGTCAACAGCATCGGCATGCGCTTCGTGCTGATCCCGCCCGGCACGTTCTGGATGGGATCGCCCGAGGACGAGGCGGATCGCTCCGAGGACGAGGTGCGGCACGAGGTGACGTTGACGCGTGCGTTCTGGCTGGGCGTCCATCCGGTGACACAGGGGCAGTATCAGGCGGTGATGGGCAAGAATCCGAGCCACTTCTCAAAAAAGGGCGGCGGCAAGGCGAAGGTGAAGAAGATGGACACCTCGTCGTTCCCGGTGGAGACCGTCTCATGGGGGGACGCGGCGGGGTTCTGTGAGAGGCTGTCGGCGCTGGCGGGAGAGAGGCGGGAACGACGCCTGTACCGCCTGCCGACGGAGGCGGAGTGGGAGTATTCCTGCCGAGGGGGGCTTGCTTCAAAGCCATTCCACTTCGGCGACACCCTCGGCAAGACCCAGGCGAATTTCCACGACTCCGGCCTTGAACGGACCTGCGCCGTGGGGTCATACCCGCCGAACGCCTTCGGACTGCACGACATGCACGGCAACGTGTGGGAGTGGTGCGGTGACTGGTACGGCGACTACCCGGCAGGAGTGGTGACAGACCCCACGGGGCCGGAAGAGGGCTCGGACCGGGTGCTCCGGGGCGGCGGCTGGATCAATAACGGCTGGAATTGCCGTTCAGCGCGCCGCAACTGGTACACCCCGGCGAGCCGGAACTTCAGCATGGGGTTCCGGGCCGCCCTGGTTCCGTCCGGGTAGTTCGGCAAGCGGAGCCGGAGCGCAGGCCGCGAGTCGGAAGAAGGGCGGAGCCCGCCGACGAGCTGGCCGGAGCGCAGGCGGAGCGGAGAGGGCATGGAAAAGCTGTCCCCACCGCGTCCTCGGCGTGGACCGCTCGTGCATGGTGCAGGGGGCCAGCTCGTTCAGGTCATCGGCCGTCAGCGGGAGCCGAGATCGGGCTCCGGGCCTTCCCGGCTCGGGTCATCAGCGGGAGCCGAGAACGGAACGGGCCGCTCACCGGTTCCGCGTCAGCGGACGAATGCACAACAGGGCCGCCCGGCACTGGTAGCGGACGCGGACGCCCCGGGCGGCCCCCTCCCCCCACTCAACAATGGCCTCCACCCCCTCCCTATTCTTGACAAAAAAGTAGTGATTCCCCTACAATCACTCTCGGAGTGGGGGGGAGCCGCATGAAGATCTCGGCGCAGGAAGAGTACGGCGTGCGTTGCCTGCTGCGCCTCGCACGCGCCGGCGGCGGGCCGCTCACCATCCCGGAGATCGCCTCGGCGGAGGACCTGTCCCCCTCCTACGCCGGCAAACTCCTCACCCTCCTCCGTCAGCAGGGCCTCGTCGAGGCCGAACGCGGACGCACCGGCGGCTACCGCCTCACCAGCCCACCCTCAGAGATCCGCCTGGGGACGGCCCTCCTCGCCCTCGGCGAGCCCCTCTTCGAGGGCGACGGCTACTGCGAGAAGCACGCCGGCCCCGAGACCAGCGGGCCCTGCGTCCACCGCGGCGGCTGCGGCCTTCGCGGCCTGTGGGAGGCCCTGGAGGGGTGGATGCGGCACATCCTCGACCAGGTCACCCTGCAAGACCTCCTCACCGGCGACCTCCCCATCGTCCGCCAGCTCCAGGCCGGCCTGCCCCGCGGCGAGAAGTTGCTCACCCTCGGCCCCGCCCGGTTGAACTCCTGAACACGGAAGACGAGCGCAACATGACCACCCCCAACGCCACCATCGAGGAATTCGCCAGCCGTGAGTACGAGCACGGCTTCGTCACGCCCATCGAGGCCGAGACGATCCCCCCCGGCCTGAGCGAGGACATCATCCGCGTCATCAGCGCCAAGAAGGACGAGCCCCAGTGGCTCCTCGACTGGCGCCTGAAGGCCTACCGCCACTGGCTGACGCTCGAGGAGCCCCGCTGGTGGCCCAACGTCACCTTCGCCCCCATCGACTACCAGGGCATCAGCTACTACTCCGCCCCCAAGCAGAAGAAGGTGCTGAACAGCCTCGACGAGGTCGACCCCGAGCTGCGCAAGACCTTCGCCAAACTCGGCATCCCCCTCGACGAGCAGATGCGCCTCAGCGGCGTCGCCGTCGATGCCGTCTTCGACAGCGTCTCGGTGGCGACGACGTTCAAGGGCAAGCTCGCCGAGATGGGCATCATCTTCTGCTCGTTCAGCGAGGCCGTCCACGAGCATCCGGAGCTGGTGCGGAAGCACCTCGGCAGCGTGGTGCCGCACACCGACAACTACTTCGCGGCCCTCAACTCGGCGGTCTTCAGCGACGGCAGCTTCTGCTACATCCCCAGGGGCGTCCGCTGCCCGATGGAGCTGTCCACGTACTTCCGCATCAACACCGCCGGGACCGGCCAGTTCGAGCGGACGTTGATCGTCTGCGAGGAGGGGGCCTACGTCAGCTACCTCGAGGGCTGCCACCCGGCGGGCGAGCAGGTGACGACGCCGACGGGCTGGGTCAACATCGAATCGTTGCGGCCCGGCGATGAGGTGCTGGACCACGAGGGCCGGCCCCGCAAGGTGAAGGCCGCGATGACGCGCCACCACAAGGGCGAGATGCTCACCGTCCGCCCCATGTCGCGGCAGAACAGCTTCCGCCTGACGCCGGAACATCCCGTCCTGGCGATCCGCCGCGACGAGGTGTCCAAGCCCCGGAAGCATCGCCGCGCCGAATGGCTGCCCGAGGTGGACAGCGAGAAGTTGCGCACGACGCCCGCCGAGTGGATGAAGGCCGGCGAGCTGAAGAAGGGCGATTTCCTGCTCGTGCCGAAGATCCACGTCGAACAGGAACACACCGGCCTCAGCGACGATCAGGTGGAGCTGCTCGGCTACTACCTCGCCGAGGGCAGCGTCCACTACAACCACTGCCTCAAGCAGCACGTCATCCAGCTCTCCTTCGGCCTGAAGGAGTTGGAGATGGCCCAGCGTGCCCGCCAGCTCGCCATGGGCATCTTCGGGCGGAAGGCGTCCATCGCGGTCTGCGAAGAGAGGCACGGCGCGACGGTGGTCTTCTACGGCCAGGAGGCCGCGGACTGGCTGACGCGCCACTGCGGCAAGGGCGCGCCCACGAAGGCCCTCAGCCCCGAGATGATGGCCCTCCCGCTGCCGCAGGTGAAACGCTTCCTCGACGCCTACCTCGCAGGCGACGGCAACATCAGCGACAGGGGCCCCGACGGCCAGTCGCGCATGGTGCGATTCTGCACCGTCTCGCAGAAGCTTGCCGGCCAGGTACAGATGCTCTTGAACCGACTGGGCATCCTCGCCTGGATGCAGGTGCGCAAGGGCGGGCCGACGAAGTTCACCGCCACGTCGGACCGCGTCATCTACCGTGTGCCGCTCTACCACGTCGGCTACACCGACGACAAGAGCTGGGACATGGTCCGCCAGACGGACACGCACTTCATCGTCCCCATCCGTGAGGTGACCCGCGAGCCGTGGGACGACCTCGTCTTCAACATCGATGTTGAGGAGAGCCACACGTTCCTCGTGCGCGGGCAGGCCGTCCACAACTGCACGGCGCCTCAGCGTGACGAGAACCAGCTCCACGCCGCCGTCGTCGAGCTGGTCGCCGCCGGCGAGGATTCGCAGATCAAGTACTCCACCGTGCAGAACTGGTACCCCGGCGACAAGGAGGGCAAGGGCGGCATCTACAACTTCGTGACCAAGCGCGGCGTCTGCCGCGGCAAGCGCTCCAAGATCAGTTGGACGCAGGTAGAGACCGGCAGCGCCGTGACGTGGAAGTACCCCGGCGTCATCCTCCAGGGCGACGGCTCCGTCGGCGAGTTCTACTCCGTGGCGCTGACGAAGGGGAAGCAGCAGGCCGACACCGGCACCAAGATGATCCACATCGGCAAGGACACGCGCAGCACCATCGTCAGCAAGGGCATCAGCGCCGGCCAGGGCCAGAACACCTACCGCGGCCTGGTCAAGATCCTCAAGGGCGCCGAGAACGCCCGTAATTACTCGCAATGTGATTCCCTCCTCCTCGGCGACAGGTGCGGGGCACACACCTTCCCGTACATCGAGGTGAAGAACACGTCGGCGAAGCTGGAGCATGAGGCGTCCACTTCGAAGATCGGCGAGGATCAGATCTTCTACTGCCGCCAGCGTGGCCTGTCGGCGGAGGACGCGGTGGGGATGATCGTGAACGGGTTCTGCAAGGAGGTGTTCCGCGAGCTGCCGATGGAGTTCGCCGTCGAGGCCCAGAAGCTCCTGGGCGTGAGCCTGGAGGGGAGCGTGGGATAAGGGAGGGGTGTCATGAGTGAAGTAACGTTGGACGACAATGCGCTGGCCTTGCTCTCTGGGCTGAAAGGGCTCACCGTCGTGCGCGACAAGGGCGGCAAGGTGGTGGGCCGCTTCTACCCCGGCGCGATGACCGACGAGGAGGTCTACGCGAACGCGCATGAATTCCTCGACATCGCCGAGTGCAAGCGGCGCAAGGTGGCGGAGGCGGGCAAGGGCAGGCCGCTCGCCGAGGTGATGGCTCGGATTCAGGCCGGGGAGGCGCGGCCGTGAGATTCACCGTCACCGTGTCCCCATCCGCGGAGGCGGAGCTCGCGAGGATCTACAACGATGCCGGCCCGGATTCGGCGGCGGTCACGCGCGACTCGAACCTCATTGACCGGGAGTTGCGCGACGACGCCCACACGAAAGGCCGACCCTGCGACGGGGATCGGATCTTCAGACTTGGTGTCCTCCTCGTGTTCTACTCCGTCTCCGTCGAAGACCGCCTCGCGGAGATCCTGCAATACGCCATCGTCCCGCCCGCGGCCGAGGAATGACCGGTGGGCGCCACTCGGCCGAACTGGAGGCACGCCATGAGCGAATTGGTTCTCGATGATGCCGTCGCCGCCGCCCTCGCTTCCACGAAGGGGGAGGTCGTGCTGCGCGACCGGAGCGGCAAGGAGATCGGCAAGTTCCGCCGCACGATGAGCACCGAGGAGATGGCCGCTCGGAACCCGTTCACGCTGGATGACCTGGAAGCGATCAAGCGCGATCCCGCCTCCAAAGAGCCGGGGGAACCTTTCTCCGAGCTCTGGAAACGGCTCCAAGGTGGGGAGACGAGATGAGGTGGACGGTCATCCCGATGAAATCCGCCCTCCGCGACCTCGCCAACATCTGGAACGCCGCGGACGATCAGCAGGCGGTCACCGACTCGGCAGACAGGATCGAGGCCGAATTGAAGGTGGACGCCCCAATCAAGGGCATTGAATTCGGCACCGCGCGGATCTACTCCGACGACCCGCTCGCGGCACTGTACGAGCTCGATGCTGGCGACTGCAAGGTTTACATCGTTGCCTTCAAGGTCATTCAGTGAGCGACCCTGTGTTCCACATCCACACCTTCACCGAAGCCGGAGGCCACCCCGTCAACGAGGACTCGTTCGGCGTGCGCCCGCATCCCGCCGACGGCAGTGTCCTCCTCGTCGCCCTGGCGGACGGCATGGGCGGCCAGCCCGGCGGCGGCCCCGCCTCGGCCCTCGCCGTCCGGGCGGCGTTTGATTCCGCTGCCTTGATTTCCTCGATGGTCCTCATGGATCGCGGCTGGACCGCGACCCTCCTCGCCGTTGATGGTGTTGTCCGGGCCGACAAGGAAGCGGGATTCACGACGCTGATCGGGCTCTCGATCCGAGGCAACGAGGTGAGCGGGGCATCCTGCGGAGACAGCGCAGTCCTCGCCATCGACGGGCAGGGCCGCTTGCATGAGTTGACCCGCGATCAATGGAAGGATCCACCTGTCGGCTCCGGGGAGACGTTCTTCATCCCCTTCGCCGCAGAGCTGGCCCCGCCGTGGAAGCTCCTCGTCATGTCCGACGGCGTCTGGAAGTACGTCGGCTGGGAGCGCCTCATCGACACGGCGAAGACGCACAATGGCCCCGACCTCGTTCAAGAGTTACAGAACGCCGCCCGTCTCAAGGGCAGCGGCACGTTTCAAGATGATTTCACACTGATCGTCATCCAGGATGCGGACTGAACGGAGGAGTGTCATGTCAATCGTGACGGCGGACGAGAGCGTTCAGCCCTTCCTCAGTGGGCTGAAGGGCTTCACGGTGATCCACGACAAGAGTGGCAAGGTCATCGGCCGTTTCTACCCCGGCGAGCTGACCGAGGACGAGATGTATGCCGAGGCGCGGGAGCAATTCGACCCCGAGGTGATCGAGCGTCGCAAGGCCGAGGCGGGCGGGCGGACCACCGCCGAGGTGCTGGAACGGCTGCGCGCCCTGGAGAAGTAGCCGTGCGATACACCGTCGTCTGGGTCGAATCGGCCGAGCAGGAGCTGGCCGCTCTATGGATGGCCGCCCCGGATCGGGCCGCCGTGAACGGGGCCGTCCTCATGATCGACGACGAGCTGAGGACGGACGCCCACGCCAAGGGCCGGCCCGCCGACGGTGCGCGTATCCTCGTCGCCCCACCGCTCATCGTCTTCTTCGAGGTGTCAGAGGCGGACCGCATCGCGCGCGTCCTCCAGGTCAATCACCAATAAGGCAACCGCGAACAGCCATGCTCGAAATCAAAGACCTCCACGCCCGCGTGGACGAGAAAGAGATCCTCAAAGGCATCACCCTCTCCGTGAAGCCCGGCGAGGTCCACGCCATCATGGGGCCCAACGGCTCCGGCAAGTCCACCCTCGCCGGCGTCCTCGCCGGCCGCGATGCCTTCGACGTGACCGCCGGCAGCGTCACCTACGAGGGCAAGGACCTGCTGGAGATGGACATCGAGGAACGCGCCCGCGAGGGCGTCTTCCTCGCCTTCCAGTACCCCGTCGAGATCCCCGGCGTCACCAACACCTACTTCCTCCGCGCCGCCGTCAACGCCATCCGCAAGCACCGCGGCCAGCCCGACCTCGACGCCGCCCAGTTCCTCAAGCTCGTCAAGGAGAAGACGAGGCTCGTCAAGCTCTCCGACGAGCTGCTCAAACGCCCCGTCAACGAGGGCTTCTCCGGCGGCGAGAAGAAACGTAACGAGATCTTCCAGATGGCCCTGCTCGACCCCAAACTCTGCATCCTCGACGAGACCGACTCCGGCCTCGACATCGACGCCCTGCGCATCGTCGCCGACGGCGTCAACGCCCTCCGCAACGAGCATCGCTCCATGATCGTCATCACGCACTATCAGCGTCTCCTCAGCTACATCGTCCCCGACTTCGTCCACATCCTCTCGGACGGCCGTATCGTCCAGAGCGGCGGCAAGGAGCTGGCCATCGAGCTGGAGGCCAAGGGCTACGAGGGCCTGAAGGGGGGCAGGGCATGACACTGACCGTCTCCACCCCGCAGAGCCACGCCGCCGCCTTCGCCGAGCGTGCCGCGTCGCTGCCCGGCCCGGCCGATTTGCGGCGCGAGGCCCTCTCCGCGTTCGAGCGGGTCGGCTTCCCCGACTCGCGGAACGAGGACTGGAAATTCACCAACCTCGGCCCGCTCCTGCGCACGCCGCACCGGTTCCCGACCCCCATCGTCGGCCAGGCGGGCTGCGGCCTCTTCCGGACCGCCGGCCTCACCGTCATGGGCCTCGGCGAGGCCTTGCGAAAACGCCCCGACCTCGTGCTGCCACACCTGGGCAAGATCGCCGACCACGCCTCGCTCCCCTTCGTCGCCCTCAACACCGCCTTCTGGGAGGACGGCCTGCTCGTCCACGTCGCCGCCGGCGTCGCCGTCGAGAAGCCGATCCAGCTGTCGTTCCTCTCCGAACCGGCCGAAGGCGGCCCGCCGCGCCTGCTGTACCGCCGCGTCCTGATCGTCCTGGGCGAGGGGGCGAGCGCGACGATCTGGGAGCGGCATGAGGGCGGCGCCGACAAGGATTGCACGTCGAACACCGTCTGCGAGGTGCATCTCGCCGAGCGCGCGGTCCTCGACCACTACAAGCTCCAGACGGAGCCACGCACCGCCAGCCACATCGCCACGACACAGGCCGTCGTCTCCGCGAAGGCCAATTTCTCGACGCACTACTTCGGCCTCGGGGGCGCCCTCGTCCGCAACGAGGTCCGTGTCCGCTTCGCCGGCCAGCACGCCGAGGCGACGGTCAACGGCCTCTATCAGGCCGACGACACGCAGCACATGGACAACCACACGGTCATCGACCACGCCATGCCCGACTGCGCCAGCCACGAGCTGTACAAGGGCATCCTCGGCGGCAAGTCGCGGGGCGTCTTCAACGGCAAGATCTTCGTCCGCCAGGACGCCCAGAAGACCGACGCCAAGCAGACCAACCGCACCCTCCTGCTCTCCGACGACGCGACGATCAACACCAAGCCGCAGCTGGAGATCTTCGCCGATGACGTGAAGTGCACGCACGGGGCGACGGTCGGCCAGCTCGACGAGCAGCAGCTCTTCTACCTCCGCTCACGCGGCGTCGGCGAGGCCCAGGCCCGCGCCCTGCTCACCTTCGCCTTCGCCAACGACGTCGTGACCCGCGTACGCCTGCCGAGGCTGCGCGAACGGCTGGAGGACGCACTCCTGGCCGCACACCACCTTCCCCGGCTCGACCTGCCGGAAGAGGCCCAGAGATGAGCATCCAACAGGCGATCCACTCCGCCGTCGCCTCCCTCGCGCCGCCCCCGGCGTTCGACCCCCGCCGCCTGCGCGACGAGTTCCCGGCGTTGCGGCAGAAGGTCCACGGCAAGCCGCTCGTCTACCTCGACAACGCGGCGACGACGCAGAAGCCGCGCGCCGTCCTGGAGGCGATGGACCGCTACTACACCCACGACAACGCCAACATCCACCGGGCCGTCCACCAGCTCAGTGAGCGGGCCACGCGGCACTACGAGGCCGTCCGCGAGAAGGTGCGCGTCTTCCTTAACGCCGCCGACACGCGCGAGGTCATCTTCACTCGCGGCGCCACCGAGGCGATCAACCTCGTCGCCCACTCGTGGGGCCGGGCCAACCTGCGCCCCGGCGATGAGATCCTCGTCACGATGATGGAGCACCACTCCAACATCGTCCCCTGGCAGCTCATCGCCGCCCAGACGGGGGCCTCCGTCCGCTTCGTGCCGATCACCGACGCCGGCGACCTGATGCTGGACGAATTCGACAGGATGCTCGGCCCCCGCACGCGCCTGGTGGCCGTGGTCCACATGTCGAACTCCCTGGGCACGATCAACCCCGTGGCGGAGATCGTCGAGCGGGCGCACGCGGCGGGGGCGCTGGCCCTCATCGACGCCGCCCAGTCGGCGGCGCACCAGGGGATCGATGTCCAGGAGCTGGATTGTGACTTCCTCGTTTTCAGCGGCCACAAGGTCTACGGCCCCACCGGCACGGGCGTCCTCTACGGCAAGCGCGACCTGCTGGAGGCGATGCCGCCGTGGATGGGCGGCGGCGACATGATCGCCCACGTCTCCGTCGGCGGGACGACCTACGCCGACATCCCGGCCCGCTTCGAGGCCGGCACGCCGAACATCGCCGGGGTCATCGGCCTGGGGGCGGCGCTGGACTGGCTGCGGGGCGTCGGCCTGCCCGAGATCGCCGCCCATGAGGACTCCCTCGTCGAACGCGCCGTCGAGCTGCTGCGTGCCATCCCCGGCGTCCACGTCGTCGGCGACCCCAGGCAGCGCGCCGGCGTCGTCCCGTTCGTCGTCACCGACCCGCCCATGTCGGCCCTTGATGTCGGCACGCGCCTGGACCTGGAGGGCATCGCCGTCCGCACCGGCCACCACTGCTGCCAGCCGCTGATGGAGCGGTTCGGGCTGCCGGCCACGGCGCGGGCCTCGTTCGCCTGTTACAACACGATGGCCGAGGTCGAGGCCCTCGCCGAGGCGCTGCGGCACATCCTGGATGACGCCCGCCGCCGGGTCCGCCCATTGCCGGTGGAGCGGGAGGACGGCCAGCGTTGCCCGGCCGAGGTGGCCTTGTGCGGCTCGACCGCGCAGACGTGCCCGCCGAAACGTGACGTGATGTATGCCCCGCGTATGGCCGACTCGCCCAAGGAGGCCGCCGCCGAGATCGCCGAGGTGTTCGAGCTGCTGGATGACTGGCAGGATCGCTATCAGTACCTGATCGAGCTGGGCGGCAAGATCCCGGAGATGCCGGACGAGTTCAAGACGGAATGCACGCGGGTGCACGGCTGCCAGAGCGTCGTCCACATCACGGCGCGGGAGAAGCCGGACACGCCCGGCGTGGTGGAGTTCCTCGCCGACAGCGACGGCGAGCTGGTCAAGGGCCTGATCGCGCTGCTGGAGCACGTCTACTCGGGGCAGAAGGCGAAGGACATCCTGGCGTTCGACGTGGAGGGCTTCTTCCGCGACCTGGGCCTGGACCAGCACCTGAGCCTGAACCGCCGCAACGGCCTGGCCGCGATGGTGGGCCGGATCAGGCAGCACGCGGCGGGGTTGCTGAACGCCCACCCTTAAAGGGGTGGGCTACGAGCGACAAGCCCCCTAAAGGGGGCTAACACCAGGGGCCACATCGTGTTAGGCCCCTTCAGGGGCCTTGGGTTTGTAGCCCACCCCTTCAGGGGTGGGCGTCTGAGGATCACCAGATGGACGGCAAACGCATCGGCCTCTCGGTCCTCGGCCAGCGACCCGACCCGCCGGCCGCCCCGGCCCCGGACGTGGCCCCCGACGCGCCGCTCGCCGAGCGCGTCACCGCCGCCATCCAGACCATCTACGACCCCGAGATTCCCGTCAACGTGTACGAGCTGGGCCTCATCTACAAGCTCGACGTGTCGGACGATGGGGTCGTGAAGATCGACATGACGCTCACATCGCCGAACTGCCCGGTGGCCGGCTCGCTCGTCGGCGAGGTGCAGCGCAAGGTGGCGGCGGTGCCCGGCGTCGCGTCGGCGGCGGTGAACCTCGTGTGGGAGCCGCCGTGGGACAAGTCGCGCATGAGCGAGGCGGCGGCCCTCTTCCTGGGGCTGGATTGACACGCGGGCGCGCGGTAGGCTGGGATCATCCCTCTCCCGCCCACCCAGGAGCCCGCACATGGCCCGCCCCCTCCTCCTGCTCGTGGCACTCGCGTCCGCCGTATCCGCCGCCGATCCCAAACCAGGCGACCTCGGCGCGATCCTCGTGGCGTCGGTCAACCGCCTGCCGCCCATCAAGGGCGCCCGGCTCACCTCGCCGCGCGTCGCGTTCGTCTTCCCCGGGCAGGCCGCGGACAAGGCCGGGTTGAAGCCCGGCGACGTGATCCTCTCCGTCGCCGGCGAGGCCGTCGCCTCCGTCGCCGCCCTGGAGGCCGCACTCGCGAAGCACAAGGCCGGCGCGCGTGTCGAGATGGAGGTGCTGTCCGGCGGCGGCAAGGCGGAGCGGACGGCGGCCCTGCGCGAGGCGCTCACGAACGGCGAGGCGTGGGACGCCCTCCTGGCCGCCGCCGAGAAGGGCGACGCCGAGGCGATGTACGGCGCCGGCGTCCGCCTGAGCGAGGGGAAGGGGGTGGCGAAGGACGCGGCCGCCGCCGTCGGCTGGCACAGGAAGGCCGTGGCGAAGAAGCACCCGATGGCGATGCAGCTCCTCGGCTACATGCACGCCAACGGGCAGGGCGTCGCCAGGGACGAGAAGGAGGCGGCCAAACTGTACCGCGCCTCCGCCGAGGCCGGCCTCGCCGCCGGGCAGTACTCCCTGGCGCACGCCTACGCCAACGGCGCCGGCATGGAGAAGGACCACGCCCTCGCGGTGAAGTGGACACGGGCGGCGGCGGAGCAGGGCCTGGCGTCCGCGGAGGCCGCGATGGGCCACCGCCATCTGCACGGCGCCGGCGTCGAGAAGGACCTGGCCGAGGCGGCGAAATGGTTCCGCCTCGCGGCGGGGCGGGGCCAGCCCACCGCGATCTTCTACCTCGGCCAGCTCCACGAGCGCGGCGAGGGCGTCAAGAAGGACGCCGCCCAGGCGCGGGCGCTGTACCTCAAGGCCGCCGACCTGGGCCTCGCCGAGGCCGAGCTGGTCCTGGGCCACATCCACCGCTTCGGGCGCGGCGTCCCCGCCGACGCGAAGGAGGCGGCCAAGTGGTACCGCCGGGCGGCGGACAAGGGCCTGGCCAACGCCCACTCCCACCTCGGCGTGATGCAAGAGACCGGCACCGGCGTCGAGAAGGACCTCGCCGAGGCGGTGCGACGCTACATGCTCGGCGCCAGGGGAGGCGACCCCGCCGCGATGGAGAATCTGGGCCGGCTCTACGACGACGGGCAGGGCGTCCCGCAGGACCACGAGAAGGCCGCCGAGTGGTTCGCCAAGGCCGCGGCCGGCCTCGCCTCCGCGCAGCGCCGCCTGGGCGAGATGCACCTCACCGGGCGCGGCGTCAGGAAGGACGCGGACAAGGCCGTCGAGCTGCTGAAGAAGGCCGCCGCCCGCGGCGACGATGGCGCGAGGAAGAAGCTCAAGGAGCTGGGCGCGGAGTGATGTCCGGCGTGGTACGATGATGGTGTTCTTCTCACCGGAGGCCACCCCACGCGGCTCCTCGCTCTCGCCACCCTGGCCCTCTCCTGCATCCCCGCGTTCGCGTCCGCCCCGCCGGCGATCCCATCTCCGGACCGGAAAGCGGCGCTCGCGAAGGCGGCCGCCCTGAACTCCAGGTTGCCGAGGCGCGGACCGTGATCGCCTGCGTGTGGAAGGCCGATGACCGGGCCAAGCAGCAGCTCATGACGGCGTTCTACGCGAAGGCATGGGACCGCCGCGAGGTGGTCAGCCGTGCCGAGGCGCTGCGGCACGCGCAGATGCGGATGCTCAAGGAGGGCCTGGCTCGGGGCGACATGCCAGAGGCTGGCTCTTCGTGGAGGTGGGCCTCCCGGCTTGATTCCTTCGACAGGCCGGGTGGCCCCGCGTGCCCGCCTCCACGGCAACCGGCGCGGGCTGGCCGACGCCCCCGGCGGCGGTTATAATGCCCCACATCCCACCCGCCCGCTTCCGCCGCACCCCACCCTGGAGCCTGCCGATGTCCCGCCTCTGCGCCGCAGCCGTGACCCTCGCGCTGTGCTGGCCCGCGTCCGCCCTCGCCCAGAAGCCGGTCAGCTTCATCAACGACATCGCCCCCATCTTCAAGGAGAACTGCTTCGGCTGCCACGGGGCCAAGAGCCCCAAGGGCAAGCTCGACATGACGAAGTTCTCCTCGCTGCGCAAGGGCGGCACCAAGGACGACCCCATCGCCAACGGCAAGCCGGAGGACAGCTACCTCATCGACGCGCTGACGGCCACGGACAAGAAGCGCATGCCGCCCATCGACACCGGCGACCCGCTGCCCAAGGCCCAGATCGACCTCATCGCCCGCTGGATCAAGGAGGGCGCCAGGCTCGACGGCGAGCTGAAGGCCGACGCCGACCTCCTCAAGGAGCTGCGCGTCCGCTGGAAGCCGCCCGTCCCGCCCGCCGCCTACCCGCACGCCGTCACCGTCACCGCCCTGGCCTTCACCCCCGACAGCAAGAAGCTCGCCGTGGGCGGCCACCACGAGATCAACATCTTCGACGCCTCCACCGGCACCCTCGAGAAGCGGCTGCGCACCCGCTCTCGGCGCACCACCGCCATGCTCTTCCTGCCCGACGGCAAGCTCGTCGCCAGCGGCGGCAGGCCCGGCGAGGAGGGCGACGTGCGCGTCTACGACATCACCCAGCCCGGCAAGGACGAGGGCGGCGTCAAGATCCTCGACGGCGTGTCCGACAAGAAGGTGATGGTCAAGCAGCTCCTCGACGCCGACGACGAGGTGCTGTGCATCGCCGTCTCGGCGGACGGCAAGAAGATCGCCTCCGGCGGGTGTGACCGGCTGGTCAACATCTGGGACATCTCCGCCGGCCTGGACAAGGCCAAGGCAGAGACGCCCATCGAGAACCACGCCGACTGGGTGTTCGGCGTGGCTTTCTCCCCCGACGGTAAGAACCTATTCACCTCCAGCCGCGACAAGACCGCCAAGGTGTGGGACATCGGCGCCAGGGAGTCGGTGATCACGTTCCCCGACCACCAGAACACCGTGTACGCCGTCCTGCCGGCCCTGGCCGGCAAGTCCGGCCTGTCGGCCGGCGAGGACAACCAGCTCCGCATGTGGGTGGCCGCCACGGACAAGGGCGGCAAGACGACGCGGAACGCGGCCCACGGCAAGGCCGTCCTCAAGCTGGCCGCCGTCCCCGGCAAGCCGCTCATCCTGTCGTGCAGCGCCGACATGACGGCGCGCGTCTGGAACGCCGACACCCTGGCCGCCGTCCAGACCCTGGGCGGCTTCACCGACCACGTCTACTCGGTGGCGGCGAGCCCCGACGGCACCCTCGCGGCGGCGGGCGCGTACAATGGCGAGGTGCGCGTGTTCAAGATCGCCACCAAGGACAAGGACGCGCTGGTGAAGTCGTTCAACGCCTCCCCCGGCCTCAAGCCGGCGAAGGACAAGTAAAGAAGAGTTGTCCACGGATCACACGGAGGACACGGATCAAGCAGAAGGCAAGCAGCGGGAAGGAGACATTGGAGACTTCTGCCTGCTTGCCTGGCTGTTGGCTGTTATCCGTGCTCTCCGTGTGATCCGTGGAAGAATTGCTTTCAACATCATGCAACCGACCGACAGGCCGCGGCTGCGGCCATTCCTCACCGCGGCGCCCGAGGACGAGGATCACTCGTCCTTCGCCGTCTTTTGCCGCATGCGCCTCTCCCACGCCGTCGTCACGGTCTCCCCCGAGGAGCTCGCCGTCGCCGACCTCTTCGACGGCTCACGCTCCACCAACGAGATCGCCGCCGAGGCCGGTGTCGATGCCCTCGCCCTCATCGCCCGCTTCGACGCCGCCGGGTTCCTCGACGGCCCACGCTTCCGCGAGCTGTGCGCCGGCCCGGTGCGGGCGCCTTCTTGCATCGGCGCCTACGAAGGCGACCCGGACGCCCTCCGCGCCCAGTTGGACGACCTGTTCGACCGAGGTGCTGGGCGGCCGGGGCCGCACCGGCCCGACGGACGGCTGCGGGCCATCCTCGCCCCGCACATCGACTACGCCCGCGGCGGCCTCACCTACACGTACCCCTTCCGCGAGCTGGCCGAGCGGTCCGACGCGTCACTGTTCGTCATCGTCGGCACCTCGCACTACAGCGGGCACCGCTTCACCCTCACCCGCAAGCACTTCGATACGCCCCTCGGCCTGGCGGAGACGGATCAGCCGTTCATCGACAGGCTGGTGAGCGCCTACGGCGACGGGCTGTTCGACGACGAGATCGGCGCCCACCTGCCGGAGCATTCCATCGAGCTGGAGGTGGTGTTCCTCCAACACGTCCTCAAGCGGCCCTTCCGCATCGTGCCGCTGCTCGTCGGCTCCTTCAATGAGTGCGTCCGGCGGGGCGTGCCGCCGTCGGAAGTGCCCGACATCACCCGCATGGTGGACGCCTTGCGGCAGGCCGAGGCCGGCGCCGGCGAGCCGGTGTGCTACATCATCAGCGGCGACCTGGCCCACATCGGCCCGAGGTTCGGGCACAAGAAGCCCGTCACCCCGGAGTGGGTGGAGCGGAGCAACGCGCAAGACTTCCGGCTGATGGCGGCAGCGGAGCGTGCCGACGCGGCGGAATACTCGCGCATCATCCACGGGGAGCGCGACGAGCGGAATATTTGTGGGTATCCGCCGACGTGGCTGGTGCTGGAGGCCGCCAATTTGAAGATGGGTAAACGGTTACACCACGGATGCTATGTGCATCCGCGTGGGAAGGAGGCCGTCAGTTTTGGGGGGATGGTGTTTGAAAGTTGAGAGGGGAGGGAAAAAAAGTGTCCCGGCATGGCCGCTCGGCGTCGCCCATCACCGATCAGTCCTATGCCGGGACAGTGGTATCATAGCAGCCCCCCCAAACCCGTCAACCAGAATTCCGCGCTTAGCATCCTTTTTTTTTCCGGCCTCGTTGAAGCACGAAAGGCGCCATGACGCACCCCGTTTCCTGTGAGCTGCCGTGTGCCGACTCCGCCCTCGCGCCCGGCCCCGTCGTGCTGGCCGAGGCCCTGGAGAGGTTCGAGCGCGAGGCGGCGCGTGGCACGCTCGCCCTTGGCCGGCACCGGATGCGTTACTTCACCTGGGGTGCCGGCCCGCCGCTCGTGTTCCTCCATGGCGCTGGCGACACCAGCCGCTCCTTCGTGCCTGCCATCTCGCGCCTGTCGGCCCTTTTCCGCTGCGTCGCCTACGACCTGCCGGGCCAGCCCGGCGACGGCGCCAGCCTGTGGCGTGTCTCCCACGAGTCGCTCGTCGACGGCCTGTTCGCCCTGCTCGATCACCTCAAGCTGGCTCGGACCTACGTCTTCGCGTCGTCGTTCGGCGCGACGGTGGCTCTGAGGGCGATGCGCCGCCACCCGGACCGCATCCCCCGCGCCGTCCTCCAGGGCGCGACGGCCTACCGGCCCTTACGCGGCACCGCGTGGTGGCTGTCCTGGCTGGCCCGCCTCCTCCCCGGACGCATGGCATCCGCGCCCCGTCGCGAGAAGGCCCTCACCGCCGTCCACAAGGGGCCGTTCGAGGGCAAGCCCGAGGCGTGGTGGCGTACCTTCCTCGACACGACGGGGGCCGTGCCCATCGCGACGCTCGGCCATCAGGCCCTTCTGATGAACCGACTCGACCTGCGGCCCGACCTGGAGCACGTCCGCCAGCCGGTGCTCCTCCTCGCCGGCGATAAGGACCGCACGATGCCCCTGCCGCACACTGAGGCGATGCGTCAGGGTCTCCCGAATAGCGGGCTGGTGGTGATGGAGGGCGCCGGGCACCTGCCGTATTACACGCACACGGAGATGCTCGCGGAGATCGTCCGCCGGTTCCTCACGCCGCCCAGCGAGGCCGCCTGCCCGATGTACGACGTGTGCCACGGCAAGGCGTGAGGCCGGCGCCCGCCTCAGCTACTCGCGCTCCGGTACGACCGCAGGGCCTGGCGGAACACCAGCCGGCTGACGATCAGCAGCACCACGCCGGCGGCCGCGCAGAGGGCGACCAGCGGCCAGTCGAGCGCCCGCACCATGACGCCCGACGGGACGTAGACGATCAGCAGCACCGGCACGATGTAGGTGAAGAAGAAGCCCACCGGCGACGCCCAGTAGCCGGTGAAGATCTCGCGCGGGTAGCGCATCAACGTCGTGAACAGCCACCACATCTCGACCAGGCTCTGGTTACGCACCATGTACACCGACATCGAGCAGAGCATGAGGAGGAAGCTGTACGCCATCGCGGCCCCGCACGCGAACAGCACGAGGAACGCCAGCACCTGCCAGACGGCGACGGGCCAGCCGAGCATCCACAGGGCGTAGAGCATCACCCCCACGCCCTGGAGGATGTTCGGCATCGTGGACCAGTCGACGTGGCGGCAGGTGATGAGGAACTGCTCGTCGATGGGCTTGAGGAGGTACTGGTCCAGCTCGCCGGAGCGCACCAGCTCGGCGAAGCCGGTGCAGTTCTCGAGGAAGAACGCCTCGATGAAGCCGCCCAGGGCGTAGTGGCAGCCGACGAAGAAGAGGTACTGGTTGCGGTCCCAGGTCGCGATCTCGCGCGTCTGCGAGAACAGCAGGTCGTAGAAGACCAGCAGGATGGCCAGCCAAAGCACCTCGACGAGCAGCTTGACCAGGAAGTTGGCGCGGAACGCCATCTCCCCGGCCAGGCCGAAGCGGGCGAACGCGAGGAACAGGCGCAGATAGCGTCCCATATCGAGATCAGCCCCCGTAGGCGCTGTACTGGCGCAGCCCGGCGGCGAACAGCAGCCGGGACAGGACGATGAAGACGGCGACCCAGACGGCCTGGATGAGCAGGCCGGCCATGAGCTGGTCCGGCGTCAGCCGGTTCATGAAGACGACGGCGGGGAAGTAGGCGAGGTACTGGAACGGCAGGGCGTGTAACACCCAGGCGAGCCAGGGGTACTTCCCGGCGAACAGGTCGAGGGGGAACATCTGCCCCGACACCATGTAGTTGATCGTGGTGACGATCCACACCAGCGAGCTGACCTCCAGCAGCCAGAAGCCGGCCATGCCGATCATCGCCTCGAAGTAGAAGCCGATGAGGAACGACATGAGCAGCGAGGCGATGTAGGCGAGCATCACCGGCCAGGGCGGGAAGCCGTCGAAGGTCGAGCGGCACACGAAGAAGAGCAGCGCGTAAGGCAGGGCGGAGGTGACGATGTAGGCGATCTTGTGGGCGGCGCGGTAGGCGAGGAGGTAGCCGAGCATGTCGAGCGGCTGGAGGAGGTACTTCTTGAGGTTGCCGTCGCGGATGTCGCGCGAGATGCCTCCGGCGAGGCCCGGCATGCTGGAGAACATGCGTGAGATGTGGATGAGGAGGAGGTAGGCGATCATCTGGCGCGAGGTGAAGGTGGCGATCTTCTTCTCCTCACCGGGGCTCGGCTCCGGGGCGCCGAGGAAGACGGCCTCCCAGAGGAGGATGGTGGTGAGGACGGGGAGGAAACGCAAGAAGGTGCCGAGGAGGAAGTCGCCGCGGTAGGCGAGGCGTTCGACGAGGGAGGCGCGGCAGATGTTGAGGTACTTGACGAGTGTGTTCCAATGCACGGGGCCGCTGGCCTCCCAACATCCTGGGGACGGTGGTATCATACGGGCGGAGGGACAGCCATGACAGCGCTCCTGACCGCACCGCCCGCGCCCGCCCCGGCGCCGCCCCCCGCGCCGCCGGCCTGGCCGGCGTTGTACCGCTTCACGGTGGATCAGTACCATGCCATGATCACCGCCGGGGTGGTGCCGGAGGGCAATTCCCTCGAATTCATCCACGGGCTCGTGGTGCGGAAGATGCCGAAGAATGCGGCGCACTGCTTCGCATCGCGGCGGCTGGGGGCCCGCCTGCAAGCGATGATCCCTCCGCCCTGGGGGCATCAAGCCCAGGACCCCATCACGCTCACCGATAGCGAGCCGGAGCCGGATCACTCCGTCTGCCTGGCCAGTGTCCTTGAGGCCGCCCGCAGGCATCCCAGGGCGGATGAGGTGGCGCTCGCCGCCGAGGTCGCGGATTCGACCCTGGCGACGGACCGGGCGGTGAAGAAGGCCCTCTACGCCTCGGAGCGGATCCCGGTCTACTGGATCGTGAATCTCCCGGAGAGGCAGATCGAGGTCTACACGTCCCCGAGCGGCCCCGGCCCCACGCCGGACTACTCGACGCGAACGGACTGCCGGCCCGGCGACGAGGTGCCCGTGGTCCTGATGGGCGTCGAGGTCGGCCGCATCCCCGTCAGCGACCTGCTGCCCTGAGGAGGGACGGCCATGACAGCACTCCTCACCGCACCGCCCGCGCCCGCCCAGCCGCCGGCACCAGCGCCACCCGCCGGCCGCGTGTTGTACCGCTTCACGGTGGACCAGTACCATGCCATGATCCTGGCAGGTGTCTTGCCCGAAGGCGGCCCGATGGAGCTACTGCGCGGATTGGTGGTGCTGAAGATGTCCCAGAACTCACCCCACCGAATCGCGACGCGGCAATGGCGGGACCGGGTGCGCGATGTCGTGCCGCGTTCGGCCTGGAGCGTCGAATCCCAGGCCCCGGTCACCTGCTCCGACAGTGAACCAGAGCCCGACGGCTACGTCTGCCCGCTGGCGGCCGCCTCGATCCGTGGACGCAACCCGCGCGCCTCGGAAGTGGCCCTCGTTGCGGAGACGGCCGACTCATCGCTGCCCACCGATCGCGGGGAGAAGAAGGCCCTCTACGCCGAGGAGCGCATCCCCGTCTACTGGATTCTCAACGTCGTCGAGAACATCATCGAGGTGTACACCAACCCCAGCGGCCCTGCGCCGTCGCCGGACTACTCGACGCGAACGGACTACCGCCCCGGCGACGAGGTGCCCGTCGTCCTGATGGGCGTCGAGGTCGGCCGCATCCCCGTGAACGACCTGCTGCCCTGAGGAGGCCCGCCATGACCGCGCTCCTGACAGCACCGCCCCCGCCCGCCCCGGCGCCGGCACCCGCGTCGCCGGCCTGGCCGGTGTTGTACCGGTTCACGGTGGACCAGTACGAGGCGATGATCACGGCGGGAATCATCCCGGAGGGCGGCACCCTGGAATTCCTTCGCGGCGTCGTGGTGCAGAAGATGTCGAAGAACTACCCCCATATCTTCGCGAACCGACGCCTCGGGGACCGTCTGCGGGCGTTGGCCCCGCCGGCGTGGCTGCCCCAATCCCAGGAGCCGATCGTCCTGGGCGATAGTCAGCCGGAGCCGGACCAGTCCGTCTGTCTGACGAATGTCCTTGAGACGATTCGGCGGAAGCCCGTGGCCGCCGAAGTGGCACTCGTCGCCGAGGTGTCGGACTCGTCGTTGCCCATCGACCGGGGGGTGAAGAAGTCGCTCTACGCGGAGGCACGGATCCCCGTCTACTGGATCGTGAATCTGGATGCGCAACAGGTCGAGGTGTACACCAGCCCGAGCGGGCCCGTGGAGTCGCCGGACTACGCGACGCGCACGGACTACCGCCCCGGCGACGAGGTGCCCGTCGTCCTGATGGGCGTCGAGGTCGGCCGCATCCCCGTCAACGACCTGCTGCCCTGAGGAGGGACGGCCATGACAGCGCTCCTGACCGCGCCGCCCCCGCCCTCCCCGGCGCCGGCACCAGCGCCACCCGCCGGCCGCGTGTTGTACCGCTTCACCGTCGCTCAATACGATGCTCTCTGCGCGGCGGGCATCCTCACGGCAGGCGACAAGGTGGAGCTGCTCCGCGGCCTCGTGGTGAGGAAGGCGACCTTGAACCCACCCCATCGGCGCATGCTCCTCCGCCTGGGGGAGGCGGTCCCGCCGCTGCTGCCCCCCGCCTGGGCGCTCCAGAGCCAGGGGCCCATCCGGCTCGCCGACAGCAGTCCGGAGCCCGATGAGGCCATCTGCCGGCGGGAGGTCCTCGAGCAGGACGACCGCCACGCCGGCCCCAATGATGTCGCGCTGGTGATGGAGATCGCAGACACCTCTTTGCTTGCCGACAGGAGCGAGCAGAAGGCCCTCTACGCCGAGTCGCGCATCCCGGTGTACTGGATCATCAACATCCCCCAGCAGCAAATCGAGGTCTACTCCGCCCCCAGCGGCCCCGGCCCGTCGCCTGATTACGCGGAGCGTCAGGACTACCGCACCGGCGACGAGGTGCCCGTGATCCTCATGGCCGTCGAGGTCGGACGCCTCAACGTCGCCGCGCTGTTCGCCCCCCCAAATGGGACGACCCCATGACCGCCGCATTCCTCGTTTTCCTCGCCCTCCAGGCCGACGCCCCGAAGAAGATGGCCTTCGTCGGCCTCCAGATCAGCTCGGCCGTCAAGGCCGGCGAGCTGGTCATCACCGTGGTCCTGCCCGACAGCCCGGCCGAGAAGGCCGGCATCAAGGGCGGCGACGTGCTGCTGAAGATCGACGGCGTCACGTTCGACACGCTCAGGACCGCCGTGGACGCCATCCGCGCGCTCAAGCCCGGCAAGAAGGCCGCCCTGCGTGTCCGCCGTGACGGCAAGGAGATGGACATCGAGGTCATCCCGGCGGAACGCTGACGGCCCCAGCCTTGCCCTCCTCGAAGACCCGGCCGATGACCTGCTCCAGCGGCGGGTCCTGCACGCTCATGTCGATCACCGTGAACCGCCCCAGGATCGCCGCCAGCCGCGTCGCCACCTCGTCGCGCTCCACCTTCAATTCCGCCACCGGGCCCGTTGCCGTATACTCGCCGAACGCGGCGAGGCCCTCGGGGACCGCCTCGCCGGGGAAGTGGAGGCGGACCTGCTTGTGCCGCCCGAAGCGGTCGATGATCGCTGACAGCGGCCCGTCGTGGACGAGCGCCCCGTTGGTGATGACCAGCACCCGGTTGCACAACGCCTCCACGTCGCGCATGTAGTGGCTGGTCAGCAGCATCGTCACGCCGCGTGTCGCGTTGTACTCCTTGAGGCACTTCTGGATCGCCACCTGCGCCACCACATCAAGCCCGATGGTCGGCTCGTCGAGCAGCAGGAGCCTCGGCTCATGGAGCAGAGCCGCGATCAGCTCCATCTTCATCCGCTCGCCGAGCGATAGTTCGCGCACCGGCTGTTTCGTCAGGTCGCCGACGGCGAACAGCTCGGTGAGGTGGCCGAGGGTCTTCTCGAACTGGCCGCGTTCGAGGGAATAGATCTCGCGGTGGAGCTGGAAGCTGTCGGCGGCGGGGAGGTCCCACCACAGCTGGTTCTTCTGCCCCATGATCAGGGAGAACTGGCGGCGGAAGGCGTCCGGGCGGTCCCACGGCACGAAGCCCAGCACGCGGGCGCTGCCGGACGTGGGGTAGATGAGGCCGGAGAGCATCTTGAGCGTGGTGGTCTTGCCGGCGCCGTTGGGGCCGAGGAAGGCGACCATCTCGCCGGGCTCGATGGCGAAGGAGACGCCCTTGACGGCGTTGACCTCCTTGTACTCGCGGCTCCACAGGCCGCGGATGGCCCCGAGCAGGCCCGGCTGCTTCTGGAAGACGTGGTAGGTCTTGGTCAGTCCGTCGGCTTCGATGATCGGCATGCCTACATCGTAGGGCCGCGGCCGCCGCGCGAGAGCGCCCGCCAGGACATGTGGCCGCCGGCGTGCCCTTGTCAGCCCCCGGCGGACGCCTGTATAGTGAGGGTGTCCCCACGACAAGACAAGGAGCGCCAACCCGGTCATGGACAGCCAGACCATCGTCGTGCGAGGAGCGCGCGAGCACAATCTCCGCAACGTCGATCTCGAAGTACCCCGCAACAAGCTGGTCGTCTTCAGCGGCGTGTCCGGCTCGGGCAAGTCGTCGCTGGCCTTCGACACCCTCTACGCCGAGGGCCAGCGCCGCTACGTCGAGTCCCTGTCGAGCTACGCGCGGCAGTTCATGGGGCAGATGCAGAAGCCGGACGTGGATTACCTCTCCGGCCTGTCGCCCTCCATCTCCATCCAGCAGAAGGCCGCCGGACGCAACCCGCGCTCGACGGTCGGCACGATCACCGAGCTGCACGACTACCTGCGCGTCCTGTACGCCCGCGTCGGCCAGGGGCACTGCCCCAGGTGTTCGCGGCCCATCACCGCCCAGTCGCGCGAGCAGATCGTCCAGCGCATCCTGGCCCTGCCCGCCGGCACGCGCTTCCTCGTCCTCGCCCCCGTGATCCGCGGGCAGAAGGGCGAGTACAAGGACCTCTTCGCCGACATGCTGCGCCGCGGCTTCCTCCGCGCCCGCGTGGACGGCGAGGTCCACCGCCTCACCGACGACCTGAAGCTCGACCGCAAGATCAAGCACGACATCGAGATCGTCATCGACCGCCTCAAGAACGAGGCCGCCGACAGGGCGCGGCTGGCGGAGGCCGTCGAGCAGGCGCTGAACCTGGGCGAGGGGTCGCTGGTCGTGCAGGTGGAGGCGACCTCACCCCCTAACCCCCTCTCCGCTTCGGAGAGGGGGGATCGCAAGAGCATCGATTTCAGCGGCAGGGACGCGCGCCCCGACACCGTTAGGCCGAGCGATGCAGGGGCGGGCCGCACGAGGCCACCGCTGAAGGCGATGAAGGGATCCCCCCTCTCCGCTTCGGAGAGGGGGTTAGGGGGTGAGGTAGGAGACCTCCTGTTCTCCGCCCACTACGCCTGCACCCACTGCGAAATCTCCTATGAGCCGCCCTCGCCGCAGCTCTTCAGCTTCAACAGCCCGCACGGCATGTGCATGGCCTGTGACGGCCTCGGCACGCGTTTCAGTTTCGACCCCGACCTCCTCATCCCCGACACGAAGCTGAGCATGTACACCGGCGCCGTGCCGCTGGTGGGGCCGCTGAAGGGCATGGGCAAGTGGCGAAAGCACATCTACGAGGGCGTGGGCAAGGCGCTCGGCATCGACCTCAAGGCGCCCTGGAGCAAGCTGCCGAAGCAGCACCAGGACTGGCTCCTGTACGGCTCCGGCGACACGCACATCACCTGGGAGTGGAAGCAGCGCGGCGGGGCCGTGTGGAAGCACGGCGGCAAGTGGGCCGGCATCGTCCCCGAGCTGCTGTCGCAGTTCAAGAAGACGGCGGCCGGGCCGCGACGCATGCAGCTCGAGAAGTACATGCGCGTCATGCGCTGCCCCACCTGCGACGGCAACCGCCTCAACGCCCAGGCCCGCGCCGTCCGCGTCTCCGGCAAGACCATCGTCGATCTCTGCTCCATGCCCGTCGGCGACCTCGGCGAGTGGCTTGCGGCCGGCGGCCCGCTGGAGTCGGGCCTCTCGCCCGTCGAGTGGAAGATCGCCGAGGAGGTGATGAAGGAGCTGCGCGGCCGCACCGGCTTCCTCCTCAACGTCGGCCTGCACTACCTGTCGCTCGACCGCAGCGCCCCGACGCTCTCCGGCGGCGAGGCGCAGCGTATCCGGCTTGCCGGGCAGATCGGCTGCGGCCTCGTCGGCGTGCTGTACATCCTCGACGAGCCATCCATCGGCCTGCACCCGCGCGATAACGAGCGGCTGCTGCGGTCGCTGGAAGATTTGCGCGACATGGGGAACACGGTCCTCGTCGTGGAGCACGACGAGGACACGATGCGGCGGGCCGACCACATCGTCGATTTCGGCCCGGGCCCCGGCGTCCGCGGGGGCAACGTCGTCGCCTCGGGGACATACGCCGAGGTGGTGAAGAGCCCGGAGTCTGTCACGGGACAGTACCTCAGCGGGAAGAGGCAGATCGCCATCCCAAAGAAGCGCCGCGAGCCGAACGGCAAGAGGCTGCGTATCATCGGGGCGAAGCACCACAACCTCAAAAATGTTGATGTCGATATCCCGCTCGGCGTGTTCACCTGCGTCACGGGCGTCTCGGGGTCGGGGAAGTCGTCGCTGGTCAACGACATCCTCCGCGAGGGGCTGCGGCTGCGGATCGGCAGGGGCGATGATGAGGGCATCGACGAGGAGGCGCACGAGATCGGCGCCCACGAGCGGATCGAGGGCATCGAGCACATCGACAAGGTCATCGACATCGACCAGTCGCCCATCGGGCGCACGCCGCGCAGCAACCCGGCGACGTACATCAAACTCTTCGACGAGATCCGCGCCCTGTTCGCCACCCTCACCGAGTCCAAGGTGCGTGGCTACGCGCCGGGGCGGTTCAGCTTCAACAAGCCGGGCGGGCGCTGCGAGTCGTGTGAGGGCAACGGCTCGAACAGGCTGGAGATGGACTTCCTGGCGGACGTGTGGGTGACGTGCCCGGTGTGCGAGGGCAAGCGTTTCACCCGCGAGACGCTCCAGGTCCGCTACAAGGCGAAGTCGATCCACGACGTGCTGGAGATGGATGTCCAGGACGCCCTCACGCACTTCGAGAACGTGCCGAAGATCCGCGCCATGTTGCAGACGCTGCACGACGTGGGCCTCGACTACATCAAACTCGGACAGCCGGCGCCGACGCTGTCCGGCGGCGAGGCGCAGCGCGTCAAGCTGGCCCGCGAGCTGTGCCGGCGCTCCACCGGACGCACTCTCTACATCCTCGATGAGCCGACGACCGGCCTACACTTCGAGGACATCTCGAAGCTTCTGGCCGTGCTGCACGGCTTCGCCGACGCGGGCAATTCCGTCCTCGTCATCGAGCATAATCTCGACGTCATCAAGACCGCCGACTGGCTGATCGACATGGGGCCGGAGGGCGGCAGCGGCGGCGGGCGCGTCGTCGCCGAGGGGACGCCGGAGGCGGTGGCGGCGGTCAAGGAGTCGTTCACCGGGCAGGCGCTCATCCCCGTCCTGAAGCCGCGCAAGGCCGAGAGGGTGAAGGCGGCGAAGAAGAAGGCGGCGAAGGCATCGCCGGAGATCAAGTTCCTGACCGTCGAGGGGGCGGCCCAACACAACCTCAAGGGCATCGACGTGCAGTTGCCGCGCGGGCAGATGTCCGTCTGCTGCGGGCCGTCGGGCAGCGGCAAATCCTCCCTCGCCCTCGACACGATCTACGCGGAAGGGCAGCGCCGCTACATCGAGTCGCTGTCGGCGTACGCGCGGCAGTTCCTCGGCCAGTTGCAGAAGCCGAAGGTCGATCACGTCAGCGGGCTGTCGCCGGCCATCGCCATCGAGCAGAAGAGCGCGACGCGCAGCCCGCGTTCCACTGTCGGCACCATCACCGAGGTGCATGACTACCTGCGCGTGTTGTTCGCGCGTCTCGCCACCCCCCATTGCCCCAAGTGCGCCATCCCGGTCGGCACGCAGTCCGCCGACGAGATCATCGAGCGCATCATGGGGCTGCCCGACGGGACGAAGCTGTACCTGATGGCGCCGCTGGAGCGGAAGGGGCAGGAGAAGTACGAGACGCTGTACGAGGAGGCGCGGAAGTCCGGGTATCTGCGCGTGCGCGTGAACGGGACGACCTACGACGCGGACAAGGCGCCGGAGATCGACCACCGCCGCAAGCACGTCGTCGAGGTGATCGTGGACCGCGTCGTGGTGCGGGCCGGGTCGCGTGGCCGCATCGCCGAGGGCGTCGAGAAGGGCCTGGACCTGGGCAAGGGCGTGCTGCGCGTGGCGCACGTCGATGACCCGAAGCCCGAGCCGAAATGGAAGGTGGAGCGGTTCAGCCAGCACTTCGCCTGCGAGTCCTGCGGACGCGGCTTCGAGCCGCTCAACCCGCACCACTTCTCGTTCAACGCGCCGCTGGGGTGGTGTACCTCGTGCGAGGGCCTCGGCGTGCAGCAGGGCGCCAGCCAGGCGCTCGTCATCCGCGACCCCCGTCTGTCGCTGCGCGCGGGCGCCATCGCGGCGTGGCCGGACCTCAAATCCAACGAGACGTTCGCCCGCTTCGCGGAGGCGCTGGCGGGGCACGTCGGCTTCTCGCTCGACGTGCCGTATGAGTCCATCGACCCGGCGCACCAGCGGGCCATCATGCACGGCACCGGCGACGCGTGGATCCCGCTCGCTTCGCCCGGGGCGTCGTTCCAGTACAAGGGCATCTTCCCCGCGGTGGACGAGGCGACGCGCGTCAGCATGGCGTACCGGCAGCGGCTGGATCAGCTGGTGACCGAGGTGCCGTGCGCGGCCTGCCACGGCTCGCGCCTCAAGCCCGAGGCGGCGGCGGCGCGGCTGGCCATCGGCGACAGGTCGTTCACGCTGGGCGAGCTGTGCGGCCTGCCACTCGGAGAGACGCTGTCGCTGTTCAAGGGCATGAGCCTCGACGCGGCCCAGCAGAAGGTGGCCGGCGAGCTGCTCCGCGAGGTGCGGTCGCGCGTGGGGTTCCTGGTCGAGGTGGGGCTGGATTACGTCACGCTCGACCGGCCGGGGCCGACGCTGTCGGGCGGCGAGTCGCAGCGCATCCGCCTCGCGTCGCAGGTGGGCAGCGGGCTGACCGGCGTGCTGTACGTCCTCGACGAGCCCACCATCGGCCTGCACCCGCGCGACAACGGGCGGCTCCTCGGCGCCCTCCAGAAGCTCCGCGACCTCGGCAACACGCTCGTCCTCGTCGAGCATGACCGCGAGGTCATCCAGGCCGCCGACTACCTCCTCGACTTCGGCCCCGGCGCCGGCGATCAGGGCGGCACGATCACCGCGCGCGGCGGCCCGGCCGCGGTGAAGAAGTCCAGGCAGTCGCTCACCGGCGCATACCTCTCGGGACGCAAGGCCATCGCCGTGCCGACCAACCGCCGGCTGGCGGCGGACTGGACGGCGGACGACGGGCCGCATTTGCTGGTGAAGGGCGCGCGGCAAAACAACCTGAAGCGCGTCGATGTGGCGTTCCCGCTGGGGGCGTTCGTCGCGGTGTCGGGCGTCTCGGGGTCTGGCAAGTCGTCGCTCGTCAACGAGGTGCTGTACCAGACGCTGGCCCGCAAGCTGCACCGCGCCCGCCTGCCCGTGGCGGCCCATGACGACATCCTCGGCCTGGACCGGATCGACAAGGTCATCAACGTCGATCAGGGGCCCATCGGCAACACGCCGTCGAGCAACCCGGCGACGTACACCGGCGTCTTCGACCTCATGCGCGAATTATTCGCCCAGCTCCCGCAGGCGAAGATCCGGGGGTATCAGGCGAAGCGGTTCAGCTTCAACAAGCCGGGCGGGCGGTGCGAGGCGTGCGAGGGCAACGGGCAGAAGCGGATCGAGATGCACTTCCTGCCGGACGTGTGGGTGACGTGCGACGTGTGCCAGGGCAAGCGCTACAACCCCGAGACGCTCGCCGTCCAGTACAAGGGCAAGTCGATCTCCGACGTGCTGAACATGCGGGTGAGCGAGGCGCTCGAGCTGTTCGAGAACCTGCCGAAGATCCGCACCGTGCTGAAGACGCTCGCCGACGTCGGCCTGGGGTACGTCACCCTCGGCCAGCCGGCGCCGACGCTCTCCGGCGGCGAGGCGCAGCGCGTCAAGCTGGCCGCCGAGCTGTCGCGGCCCAGCACGGGCCGCACCATCTATCTCCTCGACGAGCCGACCACCGGCCTGCACTTCGACGACATCGCCAAGCTACTCGATGTTCTCAATCGCCTCGTCGATCTCGGCAACACGGTCATCGTCGTCGAACACAATTTGGATGTCATCAAGACGGTGGACTGGTGCATCGAGATGGGCCCCGAGGCGGGGCCGGGCGGCGGCAATGTCGTCGTCGCCGGGCCGCCGGAGGCCGTGGCGGCTTGCCCCGAGTCGCACACGGGGCGGGCGCTGGCGCCGGTGCTGGAGGCCGGGCCGTTCGTGGCACGCGAGAAGTTCGACCCGCACGCCGCCGACAGGCCGCGTGCGGGCGACATCGAGCTCGAGGCGGTCGGGGCGGCGCAGGCGATGCCGTGGGAGGCCGACGGGCGGCGCTGGCACACCGCGGAGCGCGTCAGCCACGGCGGCAAGCCGTGCCGCTGGGACGGCGCGATGCTCGCCTGGGTCGAGGAGATGGTGCAGGAGATCGGCGGCTTCGCGCCGACCAACTGGAACGAACGCAACATCGTCGAGATCGCCGGGCCGAAGAAGAGCGAGGGGTGGTTTCTGCACGCGATGACCGGCGAGGAGTGGCTCCTGCGGCTGGTGTTTAGGGTGGGTCGGAACGCCTTCAAGGAGGACGCCCTCGTCGCCTCGCTGGGGATCAAGTCGCTCAACGACTCCCCGGAGCTGGGACTGCCGACGTACTCGCCGGAGCCGCGCGTGTGGATCACCGACCACAAGGGACCGTGGCACTCGGTCACGCTGCGCGTCCACAAGAAGAGCGAGATCGACACGCCGGCATTCCGGACGTTCCTGGCGAAGGCAGCGGAGTCGTTCCAGGCGACGCTGGGCCGCCTCGGGGCGAGCCCGGAAGACATGATGCCGTGGAAGCGCATGGGCGAGAAGTGGCACACCGGCGACAAGGGCTTCCCCCCCGGACGCAAGGTCCGCTGGGACCGCCCCGCCCTGGCCCGCATCCTGGCGCTGGTGCGTCAGGTGGAGCCGGCGGTGGAGATCCAGTGGGACCAACGGGCGCACCTCGCCTTGCGGGTGCCGGGCGTCGCGCGGATGTGGGCGGCGGTGAAGACGAAGGACCCGTCGGCGCTGATCTTCCGCTTCCTGGGCAAGCGCGGCCAGTTCAACCTCGCCCGCTTGGAGGGCCTCGGGGCCGTCGCCGAGCTGGAGGACAAGGGCCGGAACGCGACGCAGATGGAGCTGTCGTTCCTCCAGGCCCCGGCGGGCGAGCAGGCGGCGCGGCTGCGCAAGGTGTTGGAGGAGCACCTGCGCGGGTTCCGCGAGGCCGCCGGCGACGCGCCCGACGAGGAGGAGAGCGCGATGGCGGGCTGCTGAGGCGGCCCGCCCGATCCCCGATTGTTGTCCCAAAGGAGTGTGCTGCATGAGGATGGTGATCGCGTTGGCCGCCGTGGCGGCGTTCGTGGCGGTGTCGTCGGCCCAGGAGGCGCCGAAGCCCGGCCCCGAGCACGAGGCGCTGAAGAAGTTGGAGGGCGCCTGGGACACGACGTTCAAGGCCGGCGACATGGAGTCGAAGGGGACGGCGACGTACAAGATGGAGCTGGGCGGCTTCTGGCTGGCCAGCACCATGAAGTCGAAGCTGTTCGGCGCGGACTTCACCGGGAAGGGGATGGAGTCTTACAACCCGGCGAAGAAGAAGTACGTCAGCGTGTGGGTGGACAGCATGTCCACGGCGCCGGTGATCATGGAGGGGACGTACGACAAGGAGAAGAAGACGAGGACGATGGCCGGGGAGGGGCCGGGACACGACGGCAAGACGACGAAGTACCGCTCGGTGACGAAGATGCCCGACGAGGACACGTTGGAGATGACGATGTGGATCGGCGACGGCAAGGAGCCGACGTTCAGCGTCACCTACAAGCGCAAGAAGAAGTGAACGCCCGGGCGGGCGAGAGCCGCACGGGAACCGCAGCTGCGGCTTGAGGGGCTGGATGCGTGCGATGTCACGGGCGGCCTCCGCGAGGAGGCGCATCGACAGGGCGTCACGGCTGGAGCCGCCGTGCATCGCCACGCAGCCGGTCGAGAGACAAGGCAGCGCCACCGGCCAGAAGGCCTTGGCGTTCATGGGCACTCCACCGCACGCTGGCGGCGTGGCCCCTTTTCCAGGTCGTGACCGCGTGCCGGTTGGCCGCCCTCCGAGAAGAGAATCAAGTCCTGGCCCCATTCCGCCGACAGCCCGGCACCTCGCGTTCTGACCCCCGGCCACGGCCTCGCGAATGCAGTATCCTGGACAGGAAGCCCGCACAGCCGATCCGGGGATGCGCCCGTGCACTCGACGCTGTTGGCCGTGATGGTGACGGGGCTGGCATGCGGGGCCGCACCGACCCCGAGCTTGACGCCGGAGCAGGTGAAACGGCTACGGGAGCAGGACGCCCTGTGGACAGCGGGCCTGGCGGCGTGGGAGGCGGGCAAGCAGGCCGAGGCGGCCATCGCCCTTGAACGGGCCCTGGCGCTCCAGGTCCGCCTCAACGGTCCGTGGCACCGGACAACGGACGTCATCGCGGACCGCCTCGGCGACTGGTGCCGGGCGCGCGAGGAGTGGCTGAAGGAGGCCGGCCTCCGGCGGGTGGTCATCGAGGCCCGCCGGGTGCTGGACGGGGCCGGCCACCACCAGACGGTGGACGCGCGGCTGGAGCTGGCAGAGGCGATGGCGCAGGCGAAGCGGACGCCGGCGCTACGCCAGTCCCTCGCCCTCGCGCGACGCTTGCACGGGGAAGCGTTGGCCCTGTCCGAGAAGGGGCAGGCGGCGAAGGCCATCCCACTCGCAGCTCAGGCGCTGGCGATCCGCAAGAAAGTGCTGGGGGAGCGCCACCCGGAATACGCCCTCAGCCTGAACAACCTGGGCTACCTCTACTGGCAGATGGGGGACAACAAGGCCGCCCTGCCGCTGTACGAGGAGGCCCTGGACGTCACCAGGGAGGCGCCCGGAGAGCGGCACCCCGACCACGCGCGCGGCCTCAACAACCTCGCCAACCTGCACCAGGCCCTGGGGGACCCCAAGAAGGCGTTGCCGCTCTACGAGAGGGCGCTGGCGATCCGCAAGGAGGCGCTGGGGGTCAAGCACCCCGACTACGCCCTCAGCCTCAACAACCTCGCCTTCCTGTACCATGCGATGGGGCGCCACGAGGCCGCCCTGCCCCTGTACGAGGAGGCCCTCGCCATCACCAGGGCGGCCCTCGGCGAGCGGCACCCCGATCACGCCCGCGGCCTCAACAACCTCGCCAACCTGCACCAGGCGATGGGGGACCTCAAGAAGGCGTTGCCGCTCTACGAGAGGGCGCTGGCGATCCGCAAGGAGGCGCTGGGGGTCAAGCACCCCGACTACGCCCTCAGCCTCAACAACCTCGCCTTCCTGTACCATGCGATGGGGCGCCACGAGGCCGCCCTGCCGCTGTACGAGCAGGCCCTCGCCATCACCAGGGCGGCCCTCGGCGAGCGGCACCCCGACCACGCGCGCGGCCTCAACAACCTCGCCCACCTCCACCAGGGCATGGGGGACCACAAGACCGCCCTCGCCCTCCACGAGCAGGCGCTGGCGATCCGCAAGGCGGCCCTCGGGGTGAGGCACCCTGACTATGCCTTGAGCCTGAACAACGTGGCCGGGCTCTACCGGGACATGGGGGACCAAAGGGCAGCCCTGCCCCTCTTCCAGAAGGCCCTCGCCATCACCCGTGCGGCCCTCGGAGAGCGGCACCCCGATCACGCCCGCGGCCTCAACAACCTCGCCAACCTGCACCAGGACATGGGGGACCTCAAGGCGGCACGGCCCCTGTTGGAGCGGGCGCTGGCGATCCGCAAGGAGGCGCTG
>CAZVZK010000035.1:0-76096 GCA_964630925.1 uncultured Alcaligenaceae bacterium | reverse complement strand
GCCCGCAAGCTCAAGGACGGCAGCTAACGGTGGTAAGTCACCTTGGAAGGGCTGCCGAGGCGAGACCCCCGAGGCTGTGGGCGTAGTGGCGGCTCTTCTCCCCCGAAACCTCCTTGTGCAGGGCCAGCGCTTTCCGGAACAGAGGCAGGGCAACCCTGCGGTCGCCCATCTTCTGGAGTTGGAGGGCGAGGTTGCTGAGGCCGATGGCGTAGTGGGGATGCTTCTCCCCCCGGAACTCCTTTTCCAGCTCAAGCGACTTCTGGAGGAGCGGCAAGGCCGCCTTGTAATCCCCCATGTCCTGGAGCAGCAAGGCGTGGTTGTGGAGGCTGGTGGCGTATTCGGGGTGCCTCTCACCTTGAGCTTCCTTGGTCAGCTCTACCGCCTGCTCGGACAGGGAGAGGGCGGCCTTGTAGTCCCCCGTGGCTCGATACAGCCCAGACAGATTGGCAAGGACGACCGCGTGCTGGGGGTGCCTCTCGCCCAGCGACTCCTTGACGAGCGCCAACGCCCGCTTGAACAGGGGAAGAGCGGCCTTGTAGTTCCCCATCGACTGGTGGAGGGAGGCGAGCTCGTGGAGGTCGAAGGCGTAGTTCGGGTGCCTCGACCCGAACAGCTCCTCGTGCAGCGCGGACGCTTGCAGGAGGAGGGCCATCGCCGTCTTGTAGTCCCCCATGGTCCGGTACAGCGTTGCCAGGTCGCTGAGGCTATCGGCGTATTGGGGATGCCTCTCCCCCAGGACCTCCTTGCGGATGGCGAGCGCCTGCCGAAACAACGGGAGGGCGGCCTTGTTGTTCCCCATCCTCTGATGGAGTTGGGCCAGGCTGGCGATTCCCAATGCGTAATCAGGATGCTTCAGCCCCCATACCGCTTTCTTGATGGCCAACGCCTGCTCGAGCAGGGGGAGCGCTGCCCTGAGGTCCTCTGCTTCTTCGTGGAGTTTGGCCAGGTTGCTCAACGCGGCGGCGTAGGCCGGGTGCCTTTGCCCGAAGGCGTCCTTCGTCAGCCCGAGTGCCTCCGTCTGGAGAGCCAGCGCGCCCTTGTGATCGCCGGCCCTCTTGAGCCAGGTGGCCAGGTTCCCGAGGCTCGTGGCGTATTCGGGATGCTTCCTCCCCCTCACCTCCGTGACGACCTTCAGTGCCTCCCTGTGGATGGCGATGGCCGTGCGGAGGTCGCCCACGTTGGCATGGGCCGAGGCGAGATTGTTCAAGCTCGTGGCGTGGAACGTGTGCCTCCTCCCGAACATTTCCCTGTGCCGGCGGGCCACCTCCTCCCACAGCGGCAGGGCCGCCCGATGGTCGCCCATGCTCGCGTGTAAGTGGGCCAGGTTCTGCGTCGCCCCGACGGACATCGGGCTATTCCTGCCGTGCAGCTCCGCGGTGAGCGCTCGGAGCTCCTTGAGCAGGGGCAACGCGGCGGTGTAGTTCTTCGATTGTTGGTGCACCAAGGCCAGACCGCCGAGGGCAGTCGCGTATTCGGGGTGCTTCTCCCCGACGACACCCTTGAGGACGTCCCGCGATTCCCGGGACAGCGGGACGGCCTGCCGGTAGTCCCCCTTCAGCGTGTGCAACTGGGATAACAAGTGCAGGCTGACGGCGTAGCCCTGGTGCTCGCGCCCAAAAATCTCCTTCCTGAGCTTCAGGCTCTCCTGCGCGAGGGGGATGGCCTTCGCGACGAGGGCCAGGGCCGCCACGTCCTTCTCCAACCCCGGCAACAGGGGCTCCATCGAGAACCGGTTGGCACGGGCCATCTCGCTCTGCTCGTGGAGAGCGGTCGCCTGTCTGCTCAGGTCTGCCGCACGTCGCAGGGCCTCCCGCTGCGCCGGCGTCCGCTTCCCCTGGGCCAGCGCCTCCTCCAGCCCCAGCCGCGCGTCCACCGTCCTCGGGTGGCCCTCGCCGTACAACCGCCGGCGGGCCTCGACCACCAGACGCAGGCATTCCGCCTCCTTCACCCACTCGCCGCGCGCCCGGTGCATCGCACCGAGGGTGCTGGCGCTCGATGCCGTGAAGCCGTGCCAGGCCCCGAACAGCTTCCGCTCGATCTCCAGCACCTTGCCCAACGCGGCGAGAGCCTCCTCTTGCTTGCCCTCCTTCCACGCCTGCAGACCCTTCTCCCTGAGTGCCTTCCATTCCCGCACCAGCGGCACATCCTCCGGCTTCGGTGGGAGCAATACGCCCGGCGGCGCGGCCCCCCACGCCACCCCCACCACCGCCAACACCAGCAGCACCGCACGCATGGGCATCCCCAACAGAGAAATGAGCCTCGGCCGTGTCCCCGCACTCCGTAGAGGATAACGCGGCACGGGACCGACAGGGTCAAGATTCCTGCCGAGACGACCATTCCCCACCTGGGAAACGCCGGCCGGCAGGTGGCATCACCGCCCCGGAGCGCCAGGCCTGCCTCACCGGGGGCTTCCCTCGGGGCTGCGGAACGTGGGGCGGGCATTCGGCCCGCAACCAGGCCTACCAGGGCGGGCCGGGCCATGCGCGGTCCGGGCCGGGGCTCACCTCACCATGCCGAGCTGGCACTCTCTTTGTTGCTCACTGTTTGAAGCGTAACGTGGGGCGTCACCTGCCTGGGGCAGGTGACTCCGATGTCAGAGGGGGACGGAGGGCGTCAGCCAGGACGTGCCCTGGAGGCGTTGCCCGCCCTTGGCGTCGTTTGCGTGCCGATGGCCCGCCCCCCGCGCACTCCTGGCAGGTGGCCACGTTATTGGTGAGCTGATCGCTTCAGGAAGGAATATCAGGGCGGCAGGGGGCGGCCGTGCCTTTTCGGCGCGGATCGGGGCGAGTGCCGGCCTCCAGGGGCTTGAAACGGCCGATAGGTACCGAGGGGTCGGGCGGCCAGGGGATCATGCCGTGGCTCGCCGGTTTCCATGCGGACACCGGCGGGGGCGTGGTGTATCATGGGACTGGCCGACATCCCGCCGCATCGCCTCCCGCCGCTCTCCTCGGAGGAGCCTCATGGACCTCTCCCGCCGCCAGATCCTCGCCGCCGGCGCCGCCGGCCTCCTCGGCCCCGCCTTCCCCGGCGCCGTCGCCGCACGCTCCGTCGGCAAGGAGGGGCGGCGCAACAACAAGTCCTGCATCTTCATCCTCCTCTGCGGCGGCCCCTCCCACCTCGACACCTGGGACCTCAAGCCCGACGCGCCCGAGGAGATCCGCGGCCCCTACAAGCCCGTCGCCACGCGCGTCCCCGGCATGAAGATCAGCGAGCTGCACACCCGCCTGCCGAGGCTGACCGACAAGTTCGCCCTCATCCGCTCGATGACGCACCCCGGCAACATCAGCAACCACTTCGACGCCATGCACAACCTCCTCAGCGGGCAGGCCAGCGCCCCGCTGGACTCGCCGTACATCGGCTCCGTCCTCGCCAAGGTCCGCCCCAGCGAGAAGAGCGTCGCCAACTACGTCTGGCTCATCAAGTGCGTCGGCGACCCCGTCTTCTGCGCCCCCAACATCGGCACCGGCGGCTCCCTCGGCGCCCCCTACGCCCCCCTCTTCGTCGGCTCCGCCGACAACAACCCGAACATGCCCGGATTCAAGACGCCCGACTCCCTCATGCCGGCCGTCCCCGCCGACCGGCTCCTCGGCCGCACCGAGCTGCTCTCGCGTCTGGGCAAGGGCGCCGACTGGAAGGCGCTGCACCGCCGCGGCTTCGAGATGGCCTCCGACACCAACACCCGCAAGGCCTTCGAGATCCACCGCGAGGACCCCCGGGTCCGCGACCGCTACGGCCGCAACCCCCTCGGCCAGAACCTCCTCCTCGCCCGCCGGCTCATCGAGGCCGGGGTCAACTTCGTCACCGTCAACGGATGGACGGGGGCCGCACCCGGCCAGAAGGGCGGCGGCCCGCCGAGCAGCAGCTGGGACATGCACGGCGGCGAGATGGGCATGGGCAACGCCTTCGGCGCCGGCTCCTACGGCATGGGCTACTGCCTCCCCGTCCTCGACGCCGCCCTCGGCTCGCTCATCGAGGACCTGCACGACCGCCGCATGCTCGACGACACCCTGATCGTCTGCATGGGCGAGTTCGGCCGCACGCCGCGCATCAACCAGCTCAAGGGCGCGACGCCGGGCCGGCAGCACTGGCCGCACTGCTACCCGGCGATCCTCGCCGGCGGCGGGGTGAAGGGCGGGCAGGTGATCGGCTCCTCCGACAAGATCGGCGCCTACGTCAAGGACCGCCCGGTGAAGCCGCAGGATCTGAGCGCGACGATCTACGAGGCCCTGGGCGTGCCCTACGAGTCGCGGGTGACGAAGGAGGGCGTGTCGAAGCCGCTCAGCACCGGCGAGCCGATCAAGGGGCTGCTGGCGTGACCCGCCACCGGAGGATGCCATGACCGAACGCGTCCTCCTCATCGACGGCGTGCGCGTCCCGCGCCTCCTCTACGGCACCGCCTGGAAGGAGGACGAGACGCGCCGCCTCGTCGAGTTGGCCCTCCGCCAGGGCTTCCGCGGCGTCGACACCGCCAACCAGCGCAAGCACTACCACGAGGCGGCGGTGGGGGAGGCCATCGCCGCCGTCCCGCGTGCCGAACTCTTCCTCCAGACGAAGTACACCTCCCGCCGCGGGCAGGATCACCGCCTCCCCTACGACCCCGCCGCGCCCGTCGCCGCTCAGGTCGAGCAGTCGGTCGCCAGCTCGCTCGCCCACCTGAAGACGGATGCCATCGACTCCTACGTCCTGCACGGCCCCACGCTCCGCGAGGGCCTGACCGCCGCCGACTGGGAAGCATGGCGGGCGATGGAGGGCATCCACGCCGGCGGCAAGGCGCGTCTCCTGGGCGTCAGCAACGTCTCGCTGGGCCAGCTCCGCCTGCTGTGCGACGGGGCGAAGGTGCGCCCGCGCTTCGTCCAGAACCGGTGCTACGCCTCGACAGGCTGGGACCGCGCCGTGCGGCAATACTGCTCCGCCAACGGCATCACCTACCAGGGCTTCTCGCTGCTGACCGCCAACCGCGACGTGCTGGCCGGCCGCGTGGTGTCGGCCATCGCCGCGCGGCACGGCAAGACGATCCCGCAGGTGGTGTTCCGCTTCGCCCTGGCCGTCGGCCTGCTGCCGCTGACGGGCACGACGGACGCCGGCCACATGGCCGAAGACCTCGCCGCGTTCGACTTCGACCTGGCACCGGAGGAGGTCGAGCGGATCGAGTCTTTGGCGGGGTGAGTGCGGGTTGCTTGTCGTAGAGCATGCATCCTGCATGCTCATTCTCCCACGGCCGAAGAGAGCACGCTGGAAGCGTGCTCTACGAGAAAACCATGATCCCACTCCTCCTCTGCCTCGCCGCGCCGCTCGACGCGAAGACCCCCGCCGAGTGGGAGCGAGGCCGCGCCGCCGTCCTCGCCGCGATGCAGCGCGTCATGGGCGATCTGCCGCCCGATTCGCACAAGGTGCCGGCGGATCTCAAGGTCGAGGCCACGGAGACGCTGGCGAAGGTCGTCCGCAAGCGTGTGACGTTCGCCGTCGAGAAGGGCGACCGGGTGTCGGCGTATCTCCTCCTTCCCAGGGGCGTGAAGGGCAGGGCGCCCGCCGTCCTGTGCCTGCATCAGACGACGGCCATCGGCAAGGGCGAGCCCGCCGGCGTCGGCGGCAAGCCGAATCTGCACTACGCCCTCGAGCTGGCCGAGCGCGGCTACGTCACCCTCGCGCCGGACTACCCTGGTTATGGTGGCTACAAGATCGACCCCTACAAGATGGGCTACGCCAGTGCCACGATGAAGGGCGTGTGGAACCACATGCGCGCCGTCGATCTGCTCGCGTCGCTGCCGGAGGTGGACGCGTCGCGCATCGGCTGCGTCGGCCACTCGCTCGGCGGGCACAACACCATGTTCCTCGCCGCGTTCGACCCGCGGGTCAAGGCGGCGGTCAGCTCGTGCGGCTTCAACTCCTTCAAGAAGTACCGCAAGGGGAAGCTCTCCGACTGGAGCCACAAGGGCTACATGCCGCGCATCAAGAGCGAATTCGGTGACGATGCCAGGAAGATGCCCTTCGACTTCCCCGAGGTGCTGGCCGCCATCGCCCCGCGGGCCGTGTTCATCAACGCCCCGCTCAAGGACGATGATTTCGAGGTGGAGGGCGTGCCCGACTGCGTCAACGGCGCCGCCCCCATCTACCGCCTGCTCGACGCGCCCGACAACGTCCAGGTGCATCACCCCGACGCCGGGCACGACTTCCCGCCCGACACCCGCCTGCGCACGTACACGTTCCTTGACCGTCATCTGAAGCCGCGGCCGGCGTTCACGCGTCTGATCGCCCACTGGGCGGAGTACGCGGGCGACGACTACCTCAAGTTCGTCGAGGACGCGAGGCCCGAGGTCTGCCAGATCGGCTTCTACGGCGGGCACTTCTACTCGCTGGCCCACACGCCGCAGTTCTCCGGCTACCCCGCCCACTTCCCCGTCCGCGGCCTGAAGGAGTGCGGCGGATGGTTCACGAAGCGCAACGCCGAGATCCACAAGCGCGGGGCGAAGGTGGTGGGCCACTTCAACGTCACGTTCCTGGTGGGCGAGCCGGACGGCAAGGACGGGCCGAGGGGCTTCTTCCACTTCTACAAGGACCTGTGGGACGAGAAGGAGCTGGGGCCGCGCCCCGTGGCCGACGCCAAGGCCCTGATCGCCCGCAACGCCGACGGCTCGCTGATGGCGTCGAAGAGCTACTCCATCGGGGGCATGCGCGAGTACACGGCATGCCTGGTCAACCCGCACTGGCGGGCCGTCCTCAAGGCGTGGGCGAAACGCGGCATCGAACGCGGCGTGGACGGCTACATGATCAACTACTTCTACCGCCACAACTGCCTGTGCGAGCACTGCCAGAAGACGTTCCGCGCCCATCTGACGGCGAGGTACACGCCCGCGCAGATGAAGGAGCGATTCGGCATCGCCGACGTGAAGACGCACGAGTTCAAGGAGATCGTCGGCTGGCACGACCCGAAGGCGTCCACGCCCCTGCGCCGCGAGTCGCTGGCGTGGTCGCAGCTGGCGTGCAAGGACGCCTTCGACGAGGTGTTCGTGCGCTACGCGAAGTCCCTCAAGCCCGACCTCCTCGTCGGCCAGTGGAACCACCTCGGCGACTTCACGCAGATCGGCGGCGACGAGCGCTGCATGCTGCCCGGCAACCTCTGGGGCCGGGACGAGGATTACCTGTGGTACAGCACCGGCGGGGCGGCGTGCTTCACCGACCTCAAGGAGGGGGTCCTCGGCGAGGGGACGCTCCAGGCACGCTACATCCGCGGCGCCTTCGACAACAAGCCGTTCACCCTCGGCAAGTACGAATCGACACGCATCCGCGTCGCCATCGCCGAGCTGGCCGCCAACGGCGGAGCGCCGATGGGCTTCTACACCAACTTCAAGGATCCCGCGGCCCGCGAGGAGATCGTCCGATACTACCGCTTCCTGGAGAAGCACGACGGCCTGTATCGCGGCGGCACGCCGTACGCCGAGGCGTTGTTGCTGTTCCCGCGGACGCGCATCCAGGCGGGGGACGTCGCCGCCGTGGACGAATTCCGCAAGGCCGGCAAGGCGCTGCTCGACAGGCACGTCCTGTTCGACGTGCTGCCGGATGAGCGCCTGACGCCCTCGCGGCGGGCGGCGTACCGGGCGGTCCTCGCCGTGAAGAATGCCGACCCGCCGGCGGGCCTGAGCGGCTTCAAGGCGCCGGCGACGGTGCGTGTGTCCGCGAGCCGGCCGGCCGGCGGCGGCGGGATCACGCTGCACTTCGTCAACTACGGCCGCGAGGAGCCGGAGAAGAAGCGTGGCCCCGGCGGCGGGATCAAGGACGAGAAGCCCCTCGCCGTCGAGGGCGTGGAGGCCGATTTCGTCCTGCCCGCCGGGGCGAAGGTGGCCGGGGTGCGTATCCTGACGCCGGAGGCGCCCGACGGCGTCGAGGTCAGGCACGCCGTCGAGGGCGGACGCCTGCGGTTCACCGTGCCGAGGTTCCTGGTGTATGCGGCCGCGCGGGTGCGGCTGTTGCCGTAGAGCACGCAGGCTGCGTGCTCCGAAGAAAGCACGCCGGCGGCGTGCTCCACGACGAGGAGACGCGCCATGCGGATCAGCGGGCTGTCGGGTAACGAGGCGTACTGCCTGCGGCTCAAGGGGTTCGAGACGGGCGACATCGTCGTCGGCAACAGCGTGCAGTCGCTGGGGTTCACCGGCGGGATCGCCAGCGCCTTCCAGAGCATGGCCGGGGGCGAGATCGAGAACCTGACGAAGCTGATCTCGGAGGGCCGGCACGCGGCCCTCGGCCGCATCGAGAAGGACGCCAGGGCGCGCGGGGCACAGGGAATCACGGGCGTGAGCCTGGAGGTGCGCACGCTGGGCGGCCTCATCGAGTTTTTGGCCATCGGGTCGGCCATCCACGCGCAGGGGCACCGGGTCGAGCCGGCCTCGGCCGCCATCGTGACCGCGCTGCCGGAGACGCCGCCGGTGCCCCCGGAGTACCAGGGCGAGTTCTTCTCGACGGCCTGTTCGGGCCAGGACCTGTACTGCCAGATCGACGCGGGCTACGAGCCGAAGCACTTCGTGTTGGGCAACGTGTGCTACGCGCTGGGGATCGGGCGGGGGATCAGCGGGCTGTTCCGGCAGTTCTCGACGCGCGGGGAGGTGAAGGAGTTCTCGGACATGTACAACCACACGCGCCAGCTCGCGCTGGGGCGTCTGGAGCGGGACGCGCGGGAGCGCGGGTGCAACGCGGTGGTGGACATCTCGACGCGGGTCGTGCCGATGGCGGGGGCGCTGGAGATCGTGATGGTGGGGACGGGCTCTTACCACCAGGGGCTGGGGGTGCGGCAGCAACCGGTCACGTCGGAGCTGACGGGCGAGGAGCTGTGGAACCTCACGAGCATGGGCTACGAGCCGGTGCGGCTGGTGCTGGGCACGTCGGTCTACGCGCTGGGCATCGCCGGGGGCTTCGCGGCGATGTTCCGGGCGCTGTCGCGTGGCGAGGTGCCGGAGATCACGCACCTGATCCACGAGGCGCGCGAGAACTGCCTGGCGCACATCCGCGAGGACGCCAAGATGCACGGGGCCGACGAGGTGATCGGGGTGAAGCTGTTCGTGGCGGAGCTGGGGGCGGGGCTGATCGAGGTGCTGGCGATCGGGACGGCGGTGAAGAAGAGCGCGGCGATGGCGACGAAGACGCCGCAGCTGCCGCCGCAGGCGGTGATCCACGACCGGGACACGTTCTTCGACGAGAGCCTGGGGAACCTGAGCCGGGACCACACCGGGGCGCCGCGGCAGCCGGGCAAGCCGGCGGCGCAGATGAACCCCGCCGGCTGCCTGGTCCTGCTGATCGTCTTCGGGCTGATGCTCGGTATGCCGTGCCTGATCGGGGTGATCGGCTTCCTGTTCGGGGGCTGGCGGTAGGCGGGGCCGCGGTGGCGCGCTACTTCCACACGCCGTCGTTGTTGTATTTGTACGTCGGGTTGTTCTTGAGGTGCTCGTAGGCCGGGATCGACGCGATCCGCTCCCGCATGGCCTTCGCGTCGGCGTCCGACACCTTCTTCGACTTCGACGTGTAGAGGCCCAGCGCGATCCGGTAGGCCTCCTCGTAAGTGGTGCCCGCGGCCGTCGCCCACCCCGGCGTGGTCGGCGTGTCCCCCTCCGGGGTGTTGTCGTGGATGTAGAACAGCATGCCGCCGATGAAGGCCATCGACTCGTCGGTCAAGGCCGTGGTGGCGGATTCGTTCATGTCGAGGTGGGCGTGGATGCATTCGTGGAAGACGCCCTCGCGCTGATCGGCCGTCGCCCCGTAGAGCGCGTCCGGGAACTTGAGCATGTTCTCGGAGGGGGCGTACTGGGCCTCGGCGTCGGCGGCGATGCCGCCCACCTGGATGCCGATGCCCTTGTTCCCTCCCGCCTTCAACGAGATCGCCATCGCCACCCACATCAGGTCTTTCCCGGTGAAGTCGATCCCGTCGAACGTGAAATCCACCTTCCACGCCGTCTTGCAGAGGAGGATGTGGAGGACCCGGTCGCGCAGCTCCTGGACCGTCGCCATGCTCGCCTCCGTTGTCGGGGCATCCCCACGCCGCCTTCTTGAAGGGTGGCCGGAAGGCGGGGCGATGTTACGCGCGTCGATGGGGAGGCGACCCCACCCCCCGGCCCCCTCCCCGAAGCGGGGAGGGGGAGCCACAAGAGCACCGCCTCCTCGGAGGGGGAGTGAGAGCGTTCTTACAGGCGTTGGCCAGGGGCGCCTGGTTGCGGGTGGTTTGCGGCGGGACGGGAGGGCCGGGAGCAGATGCCCCGCCCCTCAACACCCCGAATGCTGACCTCCGCGGGTCGCTGGCGGACGGGGGGCCGCCTTGACGGCGGCGTGTGCGTCGTGTGTGATGTATAGTGAGTGGATGGATGATGAATGGTTCGGTGATAGAGGGCCTCCATGCGGGACAGCGTTCACGACAACTGGGTTTACGCCCAAGCCGTGGATCATGAGCGGTGCCGGATCGTCTTGCACACCGTTTACCCACACGTCGATCCGCCCGAGTACACCGACATCGTGTTCGAGGGGGTGGTCGTCCACCACTTCGAGCAGCAGAAGGTCGGCGGCGGGACATATCCGAGCAACGTGCTGTTCGACGCGGAGGAGTCCGAGCCGGCGTTCATCCTCCGCCAATACGCCGAGCTGCTGGCCCGGACCAAGAGCCACGGCTGGCCGGTCTTGAAATACAACGGCACCGAGGATTTGCTGTCACAGCTCACGGCCGGCGGGGCCAAGTGCTTCGAGGTCCACGGCACATGTGGATTGCACGGCTTCGTGTTCGCAAAGAGCATGGAGCTCCGTCGTCGAAAGTCGCGGGCGGAGGTCACGTAGGCCGAACAAGGGGCCTGCACCTGGCCGGCCCGCAGGAGCGTTCGCGGGCCGAGGGCGGATGGCCTCCCGCGGCGGGCTACTCCGCCGGCGCGAACATCCCCCGCACCTTCTCCCGGCCCTTCACCAGCCTCTCCGCGTCCTCCCCCAGCAGGAGCCGGCGTTTCACCAGGTCGGCGCAGTACGCCGCGAACCGCTTCTCGTACCCGGCGGAGCCGGCGTAACGCTCGGCGATGGACCGGCGCGGGTCGCCGTCGCGCTCGCGTTCCTCCTTCGTCCGCGGCAGCGGGATGTACGAGCCTTGCAGGCTCGCCAGCATGCCTTCAGCGCCCGCCTCCCTCTTTCGCAGGTTCCACCCCGTGAACGTGGCCAGTGGGACGGCCACCTCCGGCGGCAACAGACACCCCCGGTCGTTGCCGTCGGCGTCGCACTTCGGCACGAGGACGGTGTAATGCCCCTTCACCGTCGGCGGCTCCAGCGAGATGATCCCCCGGCCGGCGAAGGCGCGCCCGAAGTCGAGGTGTGGGGGCCTCTGGATCACCTCCGGGAACCGCACCCCCGGCAGCGCCGGGAAGCCCGTCGCCTTCTGCGTCGGCTGCACCAGCGTGCCGTCGGCGATGCGCGGATACACGCTGTCCGGCGGGGCCGTGCCGTCCGCGATCCACGCCTCCATCGCGACGAGCAGGGCGCGCAGCGCCGGGCGGTAGTCGGCGGGGTTGGGCAGGTTGTCGCCGACGCCGCGTCGTGGCGGGTCACTGGCCGGGCCGTGCTGCGTGCCTCCGAAGGCGTAGATGCGCACGCCGCCGGGGATGTCGGCGTCCTTGGTGCCGTCGGGCGACGTGTGGACGAGCGAGCCGGCGCGGTGCCAGTACTCCGCGGCGCTGTTCGTGTGCATGACCAGGGGCGCCAGTTTCTCGGCGTGGTGCCGGCGCAGGATGCCGTCGGTGAGCTTCGTGAAGGGGTCCACGGCGTCGCCGTAGGCGAAGGGGAAGCGGTCGCCGGGGAACAGGTGGTTCTCATGCTGGCCGTTGTGCCGCGTCGGCTGGGCGAAGCGGTGGTTGAACGACCCCAGCCCGCCGCCGGCGACGTGCGGCATCACCCCGTCGAACACCTTGCGGCCCTTCTCGTCGGCGTTGAACCCCTCGTGTACGAATTGCCGCAGGAATCGGCCGCTCTGCGACACGCCGAAGCCGGCCGTCCGCTTGACCTCGCCGCGCAGCGGGTTGCCCTTGCCGCCGTCGTGGCGCAGGTACGAGACGAAGTCGCGCACGGCGGCGAAGCCCAGGCCCTGCACGATGGGCCCCTCGGCCTCGCACACCAGCTCGTAGATGTAGCCGGGGCGGAATCCGCTTGTCACCTTCAGCTTCAGGGGCGGCAGCGTGCCGGCCACGCCGCCCTCGGCCTTCGGGATGGGCAGGCGCACCAGCGACCACTGGCCGCGCGGGATGACCACGCGCGGGCCGTCCTCGCGCTGCCGCCACGTCAGCACGCCGTTCTTCTCGCCCTCCGCCGTCGGCGGGTAGCAGCCGTGATTCGCCCGGTTCGACGAGAGCCACACCTCCTCGGCGGGCGCGTCGCACACGGCCTCGTAACGCACCGGGCCGCGGATGGGCCTGCCGCCGTCCGTGGCGATGGGGGCCTTGAGCAGCAGACGCCCGCCGCCGGGGGTCAGCTCGCCGATCCACCCGCAGCCGACGACGGTGTAGCCGCGGCCGAGGAGGAACGGCTCGCCGAACATGCCGAGGGCCAGTTTGTTGCCGCGGTTGTTGACGTCGTACAGCAGCGTGCCGTTGGCCTTCGCCGGATCTGTTGGGCGGAGGATGTAGAAGTCGGCCTCGAAGTGGACGCGGCCCCTGTCGTCCGCCGGGGCGAGCGTCAGGTCGATGACGCCCTTGTTGCGCGGGTGCGCCGGATCGACGGCGAAGCGGGCGACGCCGGTGATCATCTCATAGCCGCCCTTGCCGTACGACTCGCGCTTCACGGCCGCCAGCTCGCGCAGCTCGGCGCGGACGGGGCCGGCGAGGAGGGTCAGGAGGAGGAGGGTGCGCATCGGGGCTCCTATGCTGGGGTGGCCGGGAGTCGGGCTCTGGCGACTCCGGGGGGTGGCCTTCGGCTGTGCGCCGCGTTCCTTCATGCGCCCAATTCCGGGTCGCCGGAGCCCGACCCCGGCCACCCGGAGGTCATCGGTCCGGCGCCGTCAGCGGGATGACCCGTGTCGACGCCTTGTCGGCCTTCACGGCGCCGGCCAGGACGCCGGACACGACGTTGCCCGCGCCGCCCTTTGCCTCCAGCGCCGACTTGCCGCCGCGCACCATGAGGCCGGTCAGCAGGCAATCGTGGCATCCGTCGAGCAGGACGCCCTCGGCGCAGTCCAGCACCGAGCAGGCGGCGAGATTCATGCGCCGGCAGGCGGCGAGCGATAGGCCCGGCCCGCCGCGTGCCAGGGTGACGTGCAGGGCGGTGATGGTGCAGTCCTCGCACCCGCGGAAGACGACGGTGTTGCGCGCCTCCTTCGCCTTGCCGTAGCGGCCGTAGTGCGGGTTGCGGTCGAGGCTGTTCGCCGCCATCACGACGCTGTGGCAGTCCTCGATCAGGAGGTTGTGCGTATACCCCTCCCACAGCGTGTTGCCGGTGAGCGTGACGCCGCGGCAGCCCTTGAGGTGGATGTTCACCTGCACGTCGCTGAGGACGTTGCCGGTGATGGTGACGTGGCCCTGGCGCACGATTGGCATGTCCTTCGTCGGCAGCGAGCGGCCCAGGATGCGGATGTTCGCCCCGCCCTTGCCCTCGCGGCCGTGCTGGATGGTGCAGCCGGTGATCGCCACCTCGCCCACGCCGTTGACGGTGCCGGCGCTGTCGAGGAGGACGTTGGCGGCGCCCTCGGTGTCCGAGTTGCCCTCGATGTCGCAGCCGGTGATCTGGATGTTGCGGACGTCGCCCTTGCGGCTCACGACGCCGCCGGCGGCGTTGTAGCTGATGTGGCAGCCGACGATGTTCGACTGATGCAGGTTGACGTCGTCGTAGTAGACGCCGACGCCCTTGTTGTCGTAGAGGTGGCAGCCGTCGATCTGGACGTTGCGGTTGCGTTTGACGAGGTGGATGGCGTGGAGGCAGCGGCGGACGGACAGGCGTGAGATGCTCAGCTGCATCGTCCCGGACGCCTCGACGCCGCAGGCCTCGGCGTGATCGCCGACGATCTCCAGGCCGGTGATGGAGGGGGTGCGCTCCCTGGCCCAGACGGCGTCCTTGACGGTGCGTGGGGCCGCGGTGCCGGCGTGGGTGCCGACGAGGCGGAAGGCGGGCCCCGGGCCGGCCATCACGATGCGGGCGACGCCGCCGCCGTCGATGGCGGTGAAGCCGGCCTCGTCCAGGTGGATCTCGAGGGTCTTGGTGAGGCGGTAGGTGCCGCGGGGGAGGCGGACGGGGCCGGCCTTGGCGGCGAGGGCCTTGCGGAGGGCGTCGGTGTCGTCGGCGACGCCGTCGCCCCTGGCCCCGTGGGCGGTCACGTCGCCCGAGGGGGTGGCCGCCCCGCCGGACATCCCGAGCAGCGCGGACAACAGGATCAAGGTCCGCATGGGTCACCTCTTCAGGTCGGCGGGGGCGATGCGGAGGACGGAGTAGGGGTGCATGGCCATGATGTTGACGTATCCGTCGCGGCCCTCGCAGATGCCGAGGTTGACGTAGACGGGGGTGAGGACGCCGTCGAGGGTCTTGAAGCCGGCGTGGAAGGGGAGGGGCTTGCCGTCCTTGCCGGTGAAGTTGGTGAATCCGGGGTTGGTGACCTTGACGGGGCCGTGGTCGCGCGGGGCCTTGTCGCCGGGGCGGTAGCTGACGACGTGCGTCAGGCGGCCGACCTTGGGGTGGGGGACGGTGACGGCGGCCCAGACGGTGCCCTTCGGCCCGACGCACATGGCCCGGCAGTCGGTGTCCTTCGCGCCGGGGATGAGGACGCCGAGGTCCTTGCCGTCGAGGGTGCCGCCCTTCTGGGTGAGGTCGTAGGAGTAGAGGCGGTTGGTGCTCATGGGCAGGGAGTACAGCGTCTTGCCGTCGGGGGTGATGTCCCAGTTGATGGGGTGGCCGCTGCCGGGCTTCTCGGGCGGGCCGACGTTGGCGAGGTTCGACTCCTTCGTGGGTGCCTTGCCGTCGATGGTCTGCTTGAGGCGTTCGAGCCTGTCGGCCTTGCGGTCATAGCGGACGATGTCGCCGCCGAGCATGGGGTGGTAGGCGCGGTGCAGGTGATCGACGACGATGAAGCCGTAGACGTGTTTGGTGTCGATGAGGTTTCGGTACTTCTTCGTCTTGAGGTCGAGGACGAGGAAATGGGCGTTCTCGCCGGGGCCGGGGCGATGGTCGGAGCAGGTGGAGATGTAGGCGACGCCGAGGTCCTCGTCGGGGGTGATGCTGTTGATGCCCTCGTGGGGGACGGGGATGGGGAAGACCTCGGTCTTGCCGGTCTTCGGGTCGAAGGTCATGGGGTAGCCGCCGGGGTAGTCCTCGCGTTTCTCGCCCTTGCCGGGGTAGCCCTGCTTGGTGCCGAAGTAGATGAGGCCGGACTTGCCGACGTTGTTGCGTGTGTGGATCTTGGCCTGGCTGCCGAAGCCCTTGAGGTCCTTGCCGATGGCCTTGTGGCAGTCGACGACGATGTCCATTTTGGAGGTGGCGGGGTCGAAGGCGACGAGCCAGGAGTTGACGGCGTTGGCGTGGGTGCCGATGTAGAGTTTTTTGTCGTGGCCCTCGATGATGGCGAAGTAGCCCTCGCCCTCGGTGCAGGTCTCCTTGGGGACGACGTGGGCGGCCGAGGGGAGCCAGGCGGGGTGGGCGGCGAGGGCGGCGAGGAGGAGGAGGGGGTGCATGGGAGGCTCCGGGGAGGGAGGGGGCGGGCCGGGTTCATGGTATGGGGGCGGACGGGTGACGCCACGCGGTAAACGACGGGGTGACGAGCCCGGGCCCGTGAACGGGGCTCGATGGAGGGGCGTCCGGGGCGGGTGGCTGCGGGGCGGGGTGTTGTCTGCCGCCCACCCCTGAAGGGGTGGGCTACGAGCGGAAAGCCCCCTGAATGGGGGCTAAGACGGGGCAGGTCTTGGTTTTAGGCCCCTTCAGGGGCCTTGAGATTCGTAGCCCACCCCTTCAGGGGTGGGCGTCTCATGCTCGTGAGTAACGTGGACAAGCACACTGTCGAGGGCGAGGTGCCCGTCAGGCTGTGCAACTACGTCGATGTCTACAAGAACGATGTGATACACGGCGGGATGAACTTCATGTGGGCAACGGCCACCGAGGACGAGGCCCGGCGCTTTCGGGTGCGAATCGGGGATGTCCTCAGGTGACTTTGCGCCCGACGCGGCCTCGCGTCCGCCGCTGGCTGCGGCTGGCATCCGACGCGGGAATTCCGCCGAGGATTGGCATCCGGGCGTGACCGGGTGGGCGTTGTGGCAGGTAGGGTTGGGGCCGCCAGGGCCGGGGCCCGACGCGGGCCGTCACGCGCACCCGTCGGGCTTCGCTCGGCTGGCGCCTCGCTCAACCCGGCCGACGAGGGCCGGCCACCCGTCCCCTCACCCCGGGCGTTCGGCGTCCGGCGTGGCCTCGCGTCTCTGCGAGGCGGGGCGCGGCGGCCATCGGGACGCGGAGACGCTCACCTGTCGTCACCGTCTTCATTTCAAGTTCGTGTGGGGGGGGGCTGCAATGCAATGCAATTCGGCCCCGCCAGCCACTCACCTGGCGGCGTGCAGCTTGGCCAGCATGGCGAGGAGATCCCTGGCCATGATGGCGGAGGCGTCCTCCTGGACGCGGTTGGTGCCGAGCCAGGTCTCGTAGCCGCCGAGCTTGTGCTGCTCGGGGGTGGGCAGGTGGCCCTCGTAGCCGTTGGCGAGGCCGACGACCAGGGTGCGGGGGAAGGGGCTGCGTTTCTTGATGTCGAGGCCGATCTCGGCGAAGACCTCGAAGGGGAGGGCGCAGAGGGCGAGGCCGCCGACGCGTGCGGCCTGGAGGATCACGCGGAGGCCGGGCTCGGCCTTGTCGAGGGCGAGGACGCGGCGTGCGTAGGCGTCGGCGAGGCGTGGCAGCTTCTTGCGGTCCTCGTCGGCCGCGGCGCGGCCGACGCCGAGGCTGTCGGCCAGGACCAGGGCGAGGGTGGTCTTGCCGTCGTCGAGGACGAGGGCGCGGGCGTGGAGCGGGTCGTGCGACCTGGTGGCCAGGTTCTCGGTGAAGCCGCCGGGCATGTTACGGGGAATTCGCGCGGCGAGACGTCGACGGCGGCGCCGGCGCGGAGGGCGCGGGCGGGCGGCGGGGCGGAGTGCGGCAGGGCCAGGAGGAGCAGGGGGAGGATCACGGCGGCGCCTCGGTGGTGTGACGCCGCCATCCTATCGCGCCGCCGTACCGCGGACAGTTGTCGTTGAACGGCTCACCTCGAACGGCTCACCTCCAGCGCCGCCGCCACCACCGCGTCCACGGTGAAGCCGAACTTCTTGTACAGCTCGGCGAACGGCGCGCTGGCCCCGTACGTCCTCATCCCGATGCTCTTCCCCCGCAGGCCCACGAACTCGCCCCACCCCATCTTCGCACCCGCCTCCACCGACACCCGCGCCGTCACCGCCGACGGCAACACCTCCTCGCGGTACCCCGGATTCTTCGCGCAGTAGTCCTCGAAGTGGTCCCACGACGGCATGCTCACCACCCGCGACTTGACGCCCTTCGCCACCAGCTCCTCGTGCGCCGCCAGCGCCAGCGCCACCTCGCTCCCCGTCGCCAGGAGCAGGACTTCCGGCTTGCCACCGGGCGCGTCGGCCAGCACATACGCCCCCTTCGCCACCCCCTCCGCGGATGCATACTTCGTCCGGTCGATCGTGGGCAACGCCTGCCGTGTGAGGACGATGGCCGCCGGCTCGTGCCTCAACTTCATGATCGCCTTCCACGACTCCACCACCTCGGCGGCGTCGCCCGGCCTGAACACGCACAGCCCAGGCACGCTCCGCAGCCCCATCACCTGCTCGATCGGCTGGTGCGTCGGGCCGTCCTCGCCCACGCCGATGGAGTCGTGCGTGAACACCATGATCACCGGCAGCTCCATGATCGCCGACAGGCGCAGCGGCATCCGCGCGTAGTCGTAGAAGATCAGGAACCCCGCCCCGTACGGCCGCAGCCGCGACAGCGACATCCCATTCAGGATCGCCCCCATCGCGTGCTCGCGGATGCCGAAGTGCAGGTTCCGCCCCGGCCCGTCCGGCCCGAAATCCTTCTCCCCCTTGATCAGCGTCAGCGTCGAGGGCGCCAGATCCGCCGACCCGCCGATCAGCCAGGGCACGTTCTTCGCGATCGCGTTCAACACCTCGCCCGACGACTCCCGCGTCGCCTTCCCCTTCTTGTCCGCCGGGTACGTCGGCAGGCCCTTGTCCCACCCCTCGGGCAGCTCGCGCTTCTGCATCTGCTCGATCTGCCGAGCGAGGTCAGGGTACTCCTTCCTGTACCGCTCGAAGGCCGCGTGCCACGCCTTCGAGGCCTCCGCGCCGCGCCTGCCCATCCCGTTGGCGAAGTGCTCCCGCACCCCCTCCGGCACGAGGAACTTCGCGTCCTCCGGCCACCCATACGCCCGCTTCGCGCCCTTGATCTCCTCGTCGCCCAGCGGCGAGCCGTGCGCGCTCGCCGTGTCCTGCTTCGTCGGCGCGCCCCACCCGATGTGGCTGTCCACGACGATCATCGTCGGCCTGTCGTGGCTCTGCAGCGCCTTTCGGTACGCGGCCTCCAGCGTCACCGTGTCGTTCGCGTCCACCACCCGCAACACGTTCCACCCCAGCCCGAGGAATTTCGTCGCCGTCTCCTCGCTGTACGCCAGGTCCGTCTTGCCCTCGATGGTGATGCGGTTGTTGTCGTAGATCCACGTCAGGTTGTTCAACTTCAAATGGCCCGCCATGCTGGCCGCCTCGGTGCTGATGCCCTCCATCAGGTCGCCGTCGCCGCACAACGCCCACACGTGGTAGTTGAACAGGTCATACCCCGGCCTGTTGTACGTGGCGGCCAGCCACTTCTGCGCCATCGCCATGCCGACGCTGTTGCCCAGCCCCTGGCCCAGGGGGCCCGTCGTCGTCTCGACGCCCGTCGTCATGTGGGACTCGGGGTGCCCCGGCGTCCGGTAGTCAAGCTGGCGGAACTTCTTGATGTGCTCCAGCGGCACCGCCAGCTCGTCGGTCACCTTCTCGTCCTTGTCGCACTGCCGCACCCCGGCCAGGTGGAGAAGCGAGTACAGGAGCATGCTCGCGTGCCCCACCGACAGCACGAACCGGTCCCGCGCCGGCCAGAACGGGTCCAGCGGGTCATAGGTCAGGAACTTCTGCCAGAGGGTGAACGCGACGGGGGCCAGCGCCATGGGCGTGCCGGGGTGGCCCGAGTTGGCCGCCTGCACCGCGTCCATCGACAGGGTGCGGATGGTGTTGATCGTCAGCAGGTCGAGCGGGTCGATGGCGGCCCTGGCGGTCTTCTCAACGGCGGACATTGCGATCACTCCTTGTCGGCGGTGGCTCAACGGCATTCGATGGGCGGGAGGGGGGATCGTCAAGCCGTCCCCCCCCGCCTATCCTTCCCTACGGACCGACAGGCGCGAGGGCCGCGTGATGTTCGAGCGTCTGGAGCAGTACCTCGTACCCCTGGTGATCGCCGGCGCGCTGGTCGCCCTCGTCGGCCTGTTCTGGCTGATCCGCCGGGGCTTCAAGGAGGGCTGGGGCTGGGGATTCGCCGCCCTCGTCCCGCCGCTGCAGCTCCTCTTCTGGTGGCAGAGGCCGAAGGCGGCCACCGCCCCCTGGGCCGTCATCCTCGTCGGCGCCGCCATCTCCCTCGGCACGATCGGCGCCGTCCAGTACGCCAACCGCATCGACCTCGGCGAGCGCGAGCGGGTCGAGAAGGGGGATCGTTGGCTCACCCTCACCGGCTGGGACCGGGAGGATTACTCCTTCCTCCCCAGGAAGAAGGACGCCGCCGTCCTCCAGATGGCCAACAAGGACGTGGACGACAAGGTCGTCGCCCTCCTCGCCGGCTTCGACTCCTTGAAGGAGCTCGACCTGAGCGACACGGCCATCACCGACGCCTCGCTCCCGGTCCTGGCTTCTCTGCCCGCGCTGGCCGACCTCAAGCTCGATAACACCGCCATCACCGACGCCGGCTTCCGCGAGCACCTCCTCAAGAAGGAGTCGCTGATGAAGCTCTCCCTCGAGAGGATGACGCCAAAAACGGGCGTCCAGGCGAAGACGCTGCGCGAGTGGAAGAGCGGGAAGAAGGGACGAGAGTACCTGCACACGACCCGGAAGGTGGCCCCATGACCCTGCAACTGACAGAGGACGCCCTCGGCGACCTCCGCAACGCCGAGGTTCTCAGCGTCGCCAGCGAGCTGGCCTACCTCGGCGGCGACGAGGGCGTCCGCGCCTTCAAGGAAAGGCTCTCCCTCGACGGCAAGCTGCACTCCGTCGGCAACACGCAGGCCTGGGTCCTGCAGAACGACGACCACATCGTCATCGCCTTCCGCGGCACCGAGGGCCCCACCTCCCTCGAGGGCATCAAGGACTGGCTCCTCACCGACGCGCTGAACCTCCTCGTCCTGCCCGAGGGCCGCCTCGGCCTCGACCTCGCCGCCGCCGGCGTCGGCGCCCGTTTCCACCAGGGCTTCGTCAACGCCATCGCCGACATCTGGGGGCCCGTCCTCGAATCCACGAACGCCGCCCGCGAGGCCAAGGACCGCCCGCTGTGGGTGACCGGCCACAGCCTCGGCGGGTCACTCGCCGTCCTCGCCGCCTGGCTCTACCTCCGCCAGACCGTCAACGTCCATCAGGTCTACACCTTCGGCGGGCCGATGGTAGGCAACGAGGACGCCGCCAAGGCGCTCGACCGCAAGTTCGACGGCCGCGTCTTCCGCTACGTCAACCTCCTCGACCCCGTGCCCTGGCTCCCCTCGGTCAGCCTCGCCAGCAGCTACTACATTCACTGCGAGAAGCAGATGAGCCCGAAGGAAGAGGTGCCGGAGGAGACCTCAGCCCTGGGCCTCGTCCGCTCCTTTGCTGGCAAGGCCGTCGAGGGCGTGTTCTCCGGCCGCCTCCTCGGCGACTTCTGGGACGCCATCCAGTCGCGCGTCGCCGCCCACGGCATGGACCAGTACCGCGAGATGCTGAAACGCCTCGGGGGGTGACGCTCATGCGCCCGCTGCTCGCGTTGCTCGCCGCATCACTCGTCGCCGCCGCGCCCCCGGCGCCGCTCGGCCCGGCACACCGCGCCGCCCTCGCCGAGCTGTCGCGCCTGGCGTCCGAGGCCTCCCGCGCCTGGGACGCCGGACGCCGCGACGACGCCCTCGCCGCCTGGGCACGCCGCCACGAGAAGGTGGTCGCCCTCGTCGGCCCCGCCCACGCCCTGACGCTGGCGAGCGTGGCCCGCAGGGCGTCGTGGCTCCTCGCGGCCGGCCGGTTCGCCGACGCCGACGCACCCCTCGCCGAGAACGAGCGCATCCAGGCGGCCCTCCGCGGCCCTGGCCATTTCCTCGCCCGCGAGGCGGCCCTCTCGCGCCGCGAGACGCGGGAGCTCGCCGGCATGGACGCGACCCGCCGGGCGGAGGTCGGCAAGCTCATGACCCGGCTCAAGTCGGCCAGGCTGGACGTCAACGACGGCCTGCCCGTGTCGGCCTCCACGCGGGCCGCCTACGACAAGCTCGCGTCCGCGGCGCCCGACCTCCTCCTCGCGTGCCAGGGGGCCTTCGACCTGGGGGCCGCCCTGTCCGACGCCGGCCGGCACGGGGAGGCCGCCGTCTGGCTGGGCCGCGCCGCGCCCGTGCTGGAGAAGCGCCTCGGCACCCACCCGCGCACCGCGGCCGCCCTGCACCTGCTCGGGTACTCGCTGCAATCGCTCGGGCGGCCCGCCGAGGCGTCCGGCTGGTACCGCCGCGCCCTCTCGATGCGCCTCGCCACCCTCGGCCCACGCGACCCCGAGACGCTGTGGAGCCTGAACAACCTCGCCAACACCCGCGTCAGCCTCGGCGATCACGACGGCGCCGTCCGCCTGCACCAGCGCTGCCTCGCCCTGCGCGTCGAGGCGTTCGGCGCGGGCGGCATCGAGGAGGCCCACAGCCTGCACAACCTGGGCTGGACACAACAGGAGGCCGGCCGCCCCGCCGCCGCCATCCCCTTCTACGAGCGGGCGCTCGCCATCCGCCGCGTCCGCCTCGGGCCGCGCCACCCCGACTACCTCCTTACCCTGAGCAACCAGGCAAACGCCCGCGCCGCCCTGCACGACTTCGCAAAGGCGCGCGTGGCGCACGCCCACATCGTCAAGGTTTCCCAGGAGGTGTTCGGCCGCCGTCATGTGACCACGCTGAGCGCGCTGCACAACGTCGCCCACGTCGAGCAGGAGGCCGGCGAGCTGGCGAAGGCCAAACTGATCTACGAGGAGGTCCTCGTGGGCCGCCGCGCCCGCCTCGGCGAACGCCACCCCGACACCCTGCAGACGCTGGGCAACCTATCCAACCTGCACGTCTCGCTGCGCGACCACGAGGCCGGCATCGCCGGCCACGAGCGCGTCGTCCGCGCCGTCCGCGCCCGCGCCGGTGCGACGGCGCTCGAGCTGGCCAGCGCCTTGCACGGCCTGGGCTACGCCTGCCAGGAGGGCGGCCAGGGCGAGAAGGCGCGCCGCGCCTACGAGGACGCCCTCGCCCTCGTCCTCCGCGCCAGCGGCCCCGGCCATCGCCTGTACGCGCTGACCTGGAGCAACCTCGCCAACCTGTACATGCAGGAGGGCGACCTCCACCGCGCCGAGGCCCTGCACCGCCGCGCCCTCGCCGCCTACCGCGACGCCCTCGGCCCCGGACACCCGAGCGTCGCCCGCGTCCTCGCCAACCTGGCCATCGTCTCGCGGATCGCCGGGCGTCTCGACGAGGCGGGCCGTCTGCTGGGCGAGGCGGGCGCGATGGATCCGCCCCCGCTCATCTGCGACTTCCACCGCCACCTCGCCAAGCTCGCCCTCTTCCGCGGCCGCCGCGGCGACGCCATCCTCCACGCCGCCGCGTCGCTGCACCGTATGCGCCGCGCCATGGAGCCCGCGCTCGGCGCCCTCAGCGGCAGGCAGCGGGCCTCGTTCGTGTCCACCATCTCCGAGTGCATCGAGCTGCTCCTCTCCGCCTCCCACCCGGGCGACCCGGCCGCCCCTCTCTACGAGGCCGTCCTGTCCCTCAAGGGCTTCCTCGCCTCGCACACCGCCGAGGAGCGCGAGCTGCCGGACACCCCCGACGTGCGCGAATTGCTCGACGACCTGCGCCTCGCACGCGGCGAGCTGGCCGCCGCCGCGTCCAGGCCCGACGCCGAGGTCGGCCCCGTCGAGCGCCGCAAGGAGTCGCTGGAGGTGCGCCTCGCCCGCCTCTCCGAGGGCTACCGCCGCCTGCGCGCCATCCGCCGGCCCACGGCGTCGGGCGTGGCCGCCGCCCTGCCCGCCGGCCACGCCCTGGTCGAATTCGTCCGCTACTTCCACTCCACCCCCCTCCCCCTCTCCGTCGAGCCGTTCTTCAACGAGCCCCGCTACATCGCTTTCATCCTCCGCAAGGGCGCGCCGGCGGTCATGGTGCGTCTCGGGGCCGCCGCCCCCATCGACGCCGCCGTGGCCGCCTGGCGCAAGAAGGCCGACGAGTCGGGCGTCGCCGACGCCGACGCCGCCCGCGAGCTGCGCCGCCGCGTCTGGCTGCCCGTCGAGGCGCGTCTTGGCGGGCTCAAGGCGGTGTTGATCGCGCCGGACGGAGGGCTATCGGGGCTGCCGTTCGCCGCCCTGCCGGGCGGCAAGCCGGGGCGCGAGCTGCTGGACGAGTACGCCATCGGCTACCTGACCTCGGGCCGCCAGCTCCTCGACCTGTCGGCGGTGTCTCACCCGGAACGCAAGGGCGCGCTGCTCGTGGGCGACCCCGCGTTCGGCTCCGGGTGGGGCGGGCTGCCCGGCTCACGCGCCGAGGTCGCCCGTGTCCAGGCCCTGTTCCGCAATCGCGACGGGGCGGCCTCGCTGCTCGTGGGCGGCGAGGCCACGCGCGCCGCCCTCCTCGCCTCCCTCACCAAGGCACCGCCCCGCTGGCTCCACCTGGCGACGCACGGGACGTTCGATCCTGCCGGGAAGGAGGTCCTGGAGCGCAACCCGCTGCTCTCGGCCGGCCTCGTCCTGGCCGGCGGCGAGAGGCTCACCGCCGAGGAGGTCTCCGGCCTCGACCTTCGCGGCGTCGAGCTGGCGGCGCTCAGCGCCTGCGAGACCGGCCTGGGCCGGCTGGCCGGCTGGCAGGGCGTCCAGGGGTTGCAGCGCGGCTTCCACCAGGCCGGCGCCCGCTCCGTCGCCGCGAGCCTGTGGTCGGTGAACGACGCGGCCACCAGCCTCCTGATGGAACAGTTCTACTCGCGTCTCTGGGGCGAGGGGAGGCCGTCCAAGGCCGAGGCGATGCGTCAGGCGCAGCTCTTCGTCCGCGACAACCCAGACGCCGTCCTCAAGCGTGCCGAGGAGCTGAAGGCCGCCGGCGTCACCGACAGGGGCGCGGGCAAGACGGCGATGAAACTGCCCCCCGGTAAGCCGCACTCCCCCATCGCGTGGTGGGCGGCGTGGGTCCTGTCCGGGGACCCTGGCCGCTGACGTGATATAATCCCGGTATGGACTGCATGACCTTCCTCGAGCGGCAGGGCAAGCTCAAGCCGCGACCCGCCTACGTCGTCCACGGCGACGAGCCGTTCCTCAAGACGCTCGCCCGCCGGGCCATCCGCCGCATCGTCCTCGGCGAGGGCGACGACGGCTTTGCCCTCGCGACGCACGCCGGCGACAAGGCCACCTGGGCCGCCGTCATCGACGACCTGCGCACCCTGCCCATGTTGTCGCCCCGCAAGCTGGTCGTCGTCGAGGACGCCGACCCGTTCGTCACCCGCGAGCGCGCCCGCCTGGAGAAGCTGTTCGCCGAGCGCGTCGAGGACGATTCCCCGGCGGGCGTCCTCGTCCTCGACGTGAAGTCCTGGCCGGGCAACACCAAGCTGGCCAAGATGACGCCGCAGGACTGGGACGTGGTGTGCGACACGCCGAAGACACAGGCCCTGCCGGCGTGGTGCGCCGACTGGTGCCAGAAGCATCACGGCAAGACGCTCGTCGCCGGGGCGGCCAAGCTCCTCGTCGATCTTGTCGGCCCGCAGATGGGCCTGCTCGACACCGAGATGGAGAAGCTCGCCGTTTACGTCGGCGACGCGCCGTCCATCTCCGTCCGCGACGTGGACACGCTGGTCGGCGCGTCGCGTGTCGAGGACACGTGGAAGCTGTTTGACCTGATCGGGGCCGGCCAGGGGGGCGAGGCGCTGGCCTACCTGGGACGCCTCCTCGACCAGGGCAAGGAGCCGATGGAACTGCTCGGCGCCTTCAGCATGAAGATGCGCCAGTTGGCGCAGGCCGCCCGCCTCCAGGCCCAGGGCGTGCCCCTGGGCGACTCCCTGAAGCGGGCCGGCGTCCCCGTCAACTACCCCGTCGCCCGCCAGGCCGCCGAGACGCAGCTGCGCCATCTCGGCCTCCGACGCCTCAACCGGCTGTTCGACCTCCTGCTGGAGACGGACGGCGGCATGAAGGGCGGCAGCCAGCTCCCGCCGCGCGTGCTGATGGAGAGGCTGGTGGTGCAGCTCGCGAGGGCGCGCGGATGAAGGCGCGGCTGGCGATCACGATGGGCGACGTGGCCGGCGTCGGCCCCGAGGTCATCGCGAAGGCGTGGCCGGCGCTGCTCGAACGCTGCCACCCGATAGTGGTCGGCGACCCCGCCTGGATGGCGGAGGGCCAGCGGATCGCCGGCACCGCCCACGCCATCAACCTCATCTCGCCCCCCACGGCGGACCTGTCGGGCGTGCGTGTCGGCGAGGTGTCGGCGGAGGCGGGCCGGGCGGCGTATGACTGGCTGCGTGCCGCCGTGGGGATGGCGCTGGAGGGGTCGGCGGACGCCGTCGTGACGTGCCCGCTGCACAAGGAGGGCCTGCACCGCGCCGGCGTCCCCTTCCCCGGCCACACCGAGATCCTCGCCCACGAGACGGGCGCCCCGTCGCACGCGATGGTGCTCTTCGGCGACGGCCTCGCCGTCGCCCACGTCACGCTGCACATGGCGTTGCGTGACGTGTTCGCCCACCTCACGCCCGAGCGCGTCCACGAACGCATCACCCTCCTGCACGATCTGCTGCCGCGCTTGACGGGCAGGCCGGCCCGGATCGGCGTGGCGGCGCTGAATCCGCACGCCGGCGATGGCGGCCTGTTCGGCGACGAGGAGACACGGTTGATCGCCCCGGCTATCGAGCGCGCCCGCGCCGAGGGCATCGACGCCCGCGGCCCGCTGCCGGCGGACACGCTGTTCGTGCGGGCGCACAGGGGCGAGTTCGACGGGGTCGTGGCGATGTACCACGACGAGGGGCACATCGCGATGAAGCTGCGGAGCGGCATGCGCTGCGTGAACATCACGGCGGGTCTGCCCATCATCCGCACGAGCGTGGCCCACGGCACGGCCTACGACATCGCCGGCAAGGGCGTGGCCGACGAGTCGAGCCTGATCGCGGCGGCGGACGTGGCGGCGCGTATGGCGGGACGAGGCCCATGACAGACGCCGACATGGACCGCATCGAGCTGGCCCTGGGCATCGTTCTGCCCGACGCTTACAGACGCGGCCTCGTCCCGTTCCCCATCCCCTGCCTGCGGGGCAACGCCGACTCCGACATCTGGGACGATCCGGACCGGCTCATCGCCCACAACCTGGAGCTGCGCTCGGAGTGGCTCCCCGGCTTCCAACCCTGGCCGTGGCACTGGTACTTCGTCGGGGGCGACGAGTTCAGCCACGGCTTCGCCGTCGATTTGAGCGACACTTCGTGCCCCGCCGTCTGGTGCGACCACCGATCGGTGGTTTCGATGCAGGGGGGCGGGACGCCGCTGAGGGATTGGCTGCCCGCTCACGTCGCCACGATGCGGGCCGACGAGCCGGACCCGGACGGCCCTCCCGAAGTGCCAAGGCCGCCGACCTTCTTTCAACGCCGACCACTCCTCACCATCGGGCTGGTCACCGGGGCGTGTATCGTGGCGGCGCTGCTCGTTGGGTCGCTCCTCGCCTGGTTCGCGTGGGCCCTGGGGCGCCGGTAGGATGTGGGGCGGAGCCGGGAGGGAGAGACGCGAGGCCCCCCACGTTCGGGCTTCATCCCCCGCCCATCCACTAGGATGAGGCGGGCACCTCAAAGGGGCTCTGGGGAGCAGGGCCGTGACGACGCTGCGTTACCAGCACGGCGGGCCTGCCGATCGACCTCGCGAGCGTGGCGCACGGGGCCACGTATGACATCGCCGGCAAGAGGCACGGCCGGACATGACTTCACAGCTCTCGACACTCCTCGGACACCTGCACGACACGCCCCCGGAGGACCTCCTCTGGCTGGCCGTCGCCGACTGCCTCGAAGAGGACGGACAACGCGAACGCGCCGAGCTGCTGCGTCACTCCCGTCGGATTCGTGGGATGGATCAGGCCGACGGCTCCCGTCTGGCGGCCGAGTCACGCATCCGCGGGCTGATCGCCGCCGGCGTGCGTCCCTGCGTGCCTGAGATCACCAACAGCATCGGCATGCGCTCCGTGCTGATCCCGCCGGGGACGTTCTGGATGGGCTCGGAGGACGGCGAGGACTGGCGCCGCTCCGACGAGCGCCCGCGCCACGAGGTGGAGATCACGCGGCCCTTCTGGCTCGGCGTCACACCCGTCACCCAGGCCCAGTACCGCCGCGTCACCCGCAGGAGCCCCAGTTACTTCGCCGCCACGGGGCAGGGCGCCCATAGGGTTACGGGAGTCGTCACCGATGACTTCCCCGTCGAGTGCGTCTCGTGGGAGGACGCCGTGGAATTCTGCCGCCGCCTGTCCGCGCGGGCCGCGGAGGCCAGGGCCGGGCGCGTGTACCGGCTGCCGACGGAGGCGGAGTGGGAGTACGCCTGCCGGGCCGGCCTCGCCTCCCACGATTTCCATTTCGGCCCGACGCTCGACGGCTCCCTCGCCAACTTCTGGCCCTCCGGCCCGGCCCGGACGTGCCCCGTGGCGAGCTACCCTCCCAACGCCTGGGGCCTGTACGACATGCACGGCCAGGTGTGGGAGTGGTGCCACGACTGGAACGACCACACGGGCTACGGGCCGGCCGGCCGGCGGCGTGACCCACAGGGCGCCGAGGCCGGCGTCTTCCACGTCATGCGGGGCGGCTGCTGGAGCAGCGAGGCCGAGGCCTGCCGCTCCGCCCAGCGCGGCGCGGGCGCCCTCGGGCGTCGGGACACGAACGGCGGCTTCCGCGTCTGCTTCACGATGGCGTGAGGTGTCCGCCGCCCTCGCCCGCGCCTACACCTCCTCCATCGCCACACCAAAGGGCCAACCTCATGCTGCCCCCCACGCTGCTGCTCTGCGTCCTGTCCGCCCCCGTCACGCTGTTCGACGGCAAGACCCTCGCCGGCTGGGACGGCGAGACGAAGAAGACCTGGCGCGTCGAAGACGGCGCCATCGTCGGCGGCTCCCTCGACGAGACCGTCCCGCGCAACGAGTTCCTCTGCACGACGAAGGCCTACGGCGACTTCGAGCTGAAGCTGACCTTCAAGCTCCTGGGGGACAAGGACAAGGCCAACGCCGGCGTGCAGTTCAGGACGAAGCGCATCCCGAAGCACCATGAAGTCATCGGCTACCAGGCCGACATCGGCCAGGGCTACTGGGGCGCCCTGTACGACGAGTCGCGCCGTAACAAGGTCCTCGCCGGCCCCGACAAGAAGGTCCTCGCCGACATCGTCAAGCACGGCGACTGGAACGAGTACAAGATCCGCTGCGAGGGGCCGCGCATCCGCCTGTGGCTCAACGGCACCCTCACCGTCGATTACACCGAGAAGGACGACAAGGTCGAACGCACGGGGATCATCGGATTGCAGGTCCACGGCGGCGCCAAGGCCAAGGTGCTGTACAAGGCCATCACCATCGAGGAGCTGGGGAAGAAGTGACCCCATGAGCGACACACCGATCCTCATCGTCGGCGCGGGGCCGACCGGCCTCGTCCTGGCCCTGTGCCTGGCGCGGCACGGCGTGCCGTTCCGCATCATCGACAAGGCGTCCGGCCCGGGCCAGGCGTCGCGGGCCATCGCCGTGCAGGCCCGCACCCTCGAGCTGTACCGCATGCTCGGCATCGCCGACGGCGCCGTCGCCCTCGGCATCCCGATGGACACCATCCGCGTCCGCAGGGGCGGACGTGACGCGGTCCGCCTCCTCCTCACCGGCATGGGCGAGGGCATCAGCCCCTACCCGTTCGTCCTCTGCCTCGCCCAGGACGATCACGAGCGCTACCTCGGCGAGAGGCTACGCGAGGCCGGGGTGTCCGTCGAGTGGGGGGTCGAGCTGGCCGGCCTGACCCAGGACGCCGCCGGCGTGCGTGCCACACTGCGCCACGGCGGCAGGGAGGAGGCGTGCGCCGCGGCCTACGTCTGCGGCTGCGACGGCGCGCACAGCGCGGTGCGGCACGCGCTGGGCGTCGGCTTCCCCGGAGGCACCTACCCCCAGGAATTCTACGTCGCCGACGTGCAGGCCGCGGGCCCGCGCAACGAATTGACGGCGAACCTCGGGCCGGACACCCTCGCCCTCATGCTGCCCGTGCGCAGCAGCGGCATGCAGCGCCTCATCGGCATCGTGCCGGGGGCGCTGCGTGGCCGCGAGGGTCTGGCGTTCGAGGACATCCGCGCGCACGTCGAGCCGCTCGTCGGCACGCGCGTCGAGCGTGTCAACTGGTTCGCGACCTATCACGTCCACCACCGCGTGGCCGACCAATTCCGCGTCGGGCGGGTGTTCCTCTCCGGCGACGCCGGGCACATCCACAGCCCGGCGGGCGGGCAGGGTATGAACACCGGCATCGGCGACGCGGTGAACCTCGGGTGGAAGCTGGCCGCCGTGGTGACGGGCCGGGCGGCGCCGTCGGTCCTCGACACCTACGAGCCGGAGCGCATCGCCTTCGCGCGGCGGCTGGTGTCCACGACCGACGCGGTGTTCCGCTTCATGGTCGATCCGGGCTGGCGGGGCTGGCTGATCCGCACCGTGGGCGTCCCCCTGATGGGCCCGCTGCTCACGTCGTTCGCCGCCGTGCGCCGGCTGATGTTCGAGACGATCTCGCAGACGACGATCAGCTACCGCGGGGGCGCGCTGGGCGATGGCCGTGCGGGCCGCATCCACGCCGGCGACCGGATGCCGATGGTGAAGCCGTCCGACAACTACGCCCGGCTGAACTTCGACTGGCGCGCCCAGGTCTTCGGGGCGGCGGCTCCGACGTTCACGGCGGCCTCGTCGGCGCTGGGCCTCCTGGTGGACGTGTTCCCGTGGGGCGGGGCGGCGTACCGCGCCGGCCTGCGCCGTGACGCCGCGTATGTGCTGCGGCCCGACGGCCACGTCGGGCTGACGTCGCCAGATCAGGACGCGCACGAGCTGCGTGCGTACGCCGCCCGGCACGGGCTGAAGTTCGGGCCGGGGGTGGGCCGCTGAGGGCGGCCGGCACTCGTCGGGGGCAGCCCAAAGGAGACGAAAACATGATCCTCTGGGCGCGAGGCTGGTATCCGCTGGAGGACGAGCGTCGTCGCCAGTACCTGGAGGGGGAGCTGCGCTGGGAGCTGGCCGCATTCCCTGACCACCCGCTCCACGCCCGAGAGTTCCAGGCCGTCGGGCTTTGGGGCGTCTATGACCACCTCATCCTCTACACACCCGCCCACGGCGAGTACGGGTGGGCCAACCTGAGCTGGACGAGGGAACGGCCACCCACCTACCTCCCCATCGGAGGTGAGGCCGAGCTGAACGTCATCCTCGCTTCTTGGGAGACGCCGCCACGGCGACAGGAGGGCGAGTAGAGCCACCCGAATGCGATGGGCCTGCCCTGCCCCTCAAAGATAACTCAGCCAGCCAGAGCGGGAGCGTGCCTTGACGCCCTCGTACCACCAGCACAGCGGGTACAAGGCGGCCACCACGGCGGCCGTCACCGCGTAGACGGCCGGCAGCCCGAAGCCGTAATCCTGCGGGTACTGCCCGCGGCCGAGCAGCGGGTGCGTAAGCAGGAAGTCCACCCGGCCGTACTGGACATAGGCGGCCGCCAGCGCCGCGACGTGGATCAGCGGCACATGTAGCAGGTAGAAGAACAGCGGCACCCGGCCGATCGTGATCACCGCCCGCCCCACCACACCCGCCGGCCGGGCGAACGCGGCCAGCACCAGCAGCGCCGGCCCCAGGGTCATCAGGACGTACAGCAGCGAGGGCGGGTATTTCTGGCAGTTGAGGAACGACAGCGCCGTGGCCCACCCCTCCGGCCACATCTGCCACCGGAGCGGGTCGCCGTACCTGTTGACCAGCCGCAACGCGACGAACAAGAGGATCACCACCGCGCCCAGCGCGGCCACCTTCACGCGGCGGTACACCCCGGCCCCTCGCCAGAACGCGCCGAAGGCGTAACCCAGCGCCATGATCCCCAACCAAGGGGCCACCGGGTAGGCCATCAGTAGGTACGGCGGCCCGACCCCCGGGCCGGGCGGGTGGTTGAGGAACCCGGGCCGCAGCTGCGCGAACACCTGCCAACCGGGAGCGAATGGCTGGACCGGCGCCACGATGTCCAGCACGTTGTGCCCGGCCACGATGACCAGCCCGACGAGCCCGACGGCCCACGCGGGCAGGCAGGCCAGGCCCGCCAGCAGCACCATCGACCAGCCGATCGCCCAGATCACCTGGCCGATGAACCACTCGTAGCGGAGGTTGAAGAACCATCCGAGGTGGACCAGGGTGAATTCCAGCACGACCAGCCACAGGCCGCGCGTGATCAAGAACCGCGCCAGCTCCCCCTTCGTCCGGCCCCGCGCCCCGTGGAGGTACGCCCCGGCGCCGGCGAGGAACACGAACACCGGCGCGCAGAAGTGCGTGACCCAGCGCGTCAGGAATAGGCCCGGCGTTGTCCGCGTGAGGTCCAGCGGGTCGAACGCGGAGTCGGTGAAGAAGTCGCGCGTGTGGTCCAGCGCCATCAGGACCATCACGGCCCCGCGCAAGAAGTCGATGGGCCCCTCGCGCGGCGGTGCTTGCTGGCCCACTTCGCCCTGGCCCATGATGGCCCCCTCACAACATCTTCTGCATGTACACCACGTCCAGCCAGCGCCCGAACTTCCGCCCCGTCTCGCGGAAGTGCGCTACGCGCTCGAAACCCAGCGCCGCCTGCAACGCGACGCTCGCCTCCTGCTCCGTACACGCCCCCCCGATCAGCGTGTGCAGCCCCGCCGCCCTGCACCTCTCCACGAGGCCCGCCAGCAGCGCCCGCCCGATCCCCCGGCGGTGCATCCCCTCCTTCACGTACACCGACACCTCCGCCGTCAGCGCGTAGCCGCACCGCGACTTCCAGGGCGACGCCGCCGCCCACCCCACCACCTCGCCGTCCGTCTCGGCCACGACCACCGGGTGCAGCGGGCCACGCCCGCGGAACCAGGCCAGACGCTCCTCGGCGGTGTCGGCCTCCGTCTGGAACGTGCAGGTCGATGCCTCGACGTAGTGGTTGTAGATCGACCGCACCGCGTCGAGGTCGGCCTCGGCCGCCGTGCGGATGACAGGCTCCCCCATCGCGGACCTCCGGAAAATAGTGCGACGCGCGGGCCGCCGCCCGCCAATATCGAGTGTAGGGGGACGCATGCCCGACCACAGCCTCGACACCGTTGCCCGCTTCCTCGTCGGCCTCGCCCGGCCAGACGACGGGGGCGACGCCGACCTCCTCGGACGCTTCCTCGCCGGCGACCCCGCCGGGTTCGAGGGCCTGCTGCGCCGCCACGGGCCGATGGTCTGGGGCGTGTGCCGCCGCATCGCCGGCCCCGACGCCGAGGACGCCTTCCAGGCGGCGTTCCTCGTCCTCGTCCGCAAGGCCGCCGGCGTCTCGCCGCGCTCCGCCGTCGGGGCCTGGCTGCACGGCGTGGCCGTCCGCACCGCCCAGGAGGCACGCACGCGCCGCCTCCGCGTCCGCCAGCGCGAAGGAGGCCCCATGCCCGCCGAGACGCCGGCCCCGGCCACCGACGACGGCGCCCGCGAGCTGCTGCCCCTGCTCGACCGCGAGATCGCCCGCCTGCCCGACACGCTGCGCGACGCCGTCATCCTCTGCGAGCTGGAGGGCCGCTCGCGAGGGGAGGCGGCCCGCCAGCTCGGCATCCCCGAGGGCACCCTCTCCAGCCGCCTCGCCGCCGCCCGCAAACGGCTCGCCCGCCGGCTCGGCGCGTCCGCAGGCGCCGCCCTCGCCCTGGCGGCCACGGCCGCCCTGCCCGCGTCCCTGGCGTCCGCCGCCCTCGCGTCCGCCGCCCCCGGCGCCCTCATCCCACCCGCCGTCCACTCCCTCGCTCAAGGTGTCCTCATGAGCATGACCGTGAACAAGGCCCACGCCTGCATCGCCGCCGTCCTGGCCGCCACACTCCTCGTCGGGGCCGCCGGCCTCGTCGCCCAGCCCCCCGGCGACGACAAGAAGAAGGACGACAAGCCCCCGCCCGCCGCCAAGGAAGAGAAGGACAAGACGAAGGAGAAGCCGCCCGCCGTCAAGGAGCTGCCCCCGAAGCCGTCGAAGCCGTCGGCGCTGGAGGAGAGCCTGAAGAGGCACGAGGGCGAGATCGCCCGCATCCGCAAGGCGATGCTCGACGAGGTGGCGGCGGCGGAGAAAATGAACGAGGCGGCGGCGAAGAAGGCCAAGGAGGACCTGGCGGCCGCCCACAAGGGCAAGGACCGGGACGCCATCAAGAAGGCCCACGAGGCCACCAATGAGGCGATGAGGGAGAAGTCGCGTCTGTGGCGGCTGCGGGTCGACACGAAGCCGCCGCAGGCGCTCGAGGCGCGTCTGGGCCTGACCCTCTCCTCGCCCGGGGCGGCCCTGCGCGCCCAGCTCGGGCTGGCCAAGGACAAGGGCCTCGTGGTCGAACGCGTCACCTCCGGCTCGCCCGCGGACAAGGCCGGCTTCAAGGCCCACGACATCCTCCTCGAGCTGGGCGGCAAGGCGGTGCCCGACAGCACGTCTGCCTTCCGCGAGGCGTTCGCCGAGGCCAAACTGGACGGCACCGAGGCGTCCGTCCTCCGCGGCGGCAAGCCGCAGACGCTCAAGGGCATCACCCTGCCCGAGGAGTGACTCACACCGGATCGGGTTGAATCGTTCCCTCCGGGCGACGCACATGCTGGCCGGGCCTGCGGCCCGGCGGCAGGCTGGCAGCCTGCCCTACGCGACCAATCAACGCGATACGGTATCAGACCGGAGGCCCGTCATGCGAGCCGTCTTCCTGCTGACCGTCATCGCCGGGGCCGCCCAGGCCGCCCCGGCCCCGACCCTCGACTCCCTCTGGGCCGACCTGGCCTCGTCCGACGAGGCCAGGGCCACCCGCGCCGCCATCAGGCTCACGGGCATGGGCAAGGAGGCGGTGACGTTCCTGGGGAGGGAGCTGCGCCCCGTCAAGGTGGACGCGAAGCAGGCCGCGAAGTGGATCGAGGAGCTGGACGCCGACGGCTTCGAGGAGCGCGAGGCCGCCAGCGAGGAGCTGGGCTACCTCGGCAAGCACGCCAGGCCCCTCATCGAGAAGGCGCTGGAGGCCAAGGTCATGCCGGAGGTGAAGAAGCGGCTCCAGGCGCTGCTCGCACGCATCAAGGCCGACGAGCCGCTCAAGGAGGAGGACACGGCCCCCCCGCGCGGCCCCGTCTCCATGTCCACCATCAACGGCAAGACGACCCTCCGCATCGGCGGCAAGGTCATCGACCTGAAGCCGCGCGTCATCACCAGGCCGGGGCCGCTGCCGTCGTGGCAGCGTGCCGCCCGCGCCGCCGCCGTGCTGGAGTCCATCGGCACACCGGAGGCCCGGAAGGTGCTCGAAAAGTTGGCCGGCGGTGAGGACGACGCCCTGCCGACCCGCGCCGCGAAGGAGGCGCTCAAGCGGCTCGACGGGTAGGCGTCCGGCCCCGGCGGCGATAGCCTCTCCCTGTCACCGCCCCGGAGGGCCACGCCATGCTCGCGCTGCTCCTCGCCCTGCCTGTTCTCTGCCCCTTCGGGGGGGCCTCCGGCCATTCCCCCCCGCCCCCCCGCGCCGACGCCCCACGCAAGCCCAACGTCCTGTTCATCGCCGTCGATGACCTGCGCGACTGGTGCGGCTACCTCGGCCACAAGCAGGCGAAGACGCCCAACCTCGACCGGTTGGCGAAGCGCGGCGTTGCGTTCACCCGCGCCTACTGTGCCGCCCCGTCGTGCAACCCCTCCCGGGCCGCCCTCATGAGCGGCGTCCGCCCGTCCTCCAGCGGCGTCTACGTCAACAGCCAGGACTGGCGCAAGCCCCTCGCTGATGTCGTCACCCTGGACCGCCACTTCCAGGCCCACGGCTACCGCACCTTCACCGCCGGCAAGATCTACCACGGCGCGTTCCCGCCGACCGGGGGCTGGGATGATGTCTTCAAGGGCAAGGGCGGCGGGGGCGGCAAGGACGAGGACGGCGGCGTCGGCGGCATCCGCTTCGCCCCGTCGTCGCGCGAGGACGAGCAGCTCCCCGACCACCGCACCGCCGGCTACGCCATCCGCCAGCTCAAGGCGAAGCACGAGAAGCCGTTCTTCATCGCGGCGGGCTTCGTCAAGCCGCACATGCCCTGGACCGTGCCGAAGAAGTACTTCGACCTCTTCCCGCTCGACAAGATCGAGCTGCCGCCGCACCGCAAGGACGACCTCGAAGGTGTGCCCCCCGCCGGCGTGAGGATGGCGAAGCCTGCCGGCGACCACGCGGCGATGGTGAAGTCGGGGCGGTGGAAGGAGGCGGTGCAGGCGTACCTGGCGGCCATCGCCTTCATGGACGCCCAGCTCGGGCGCGTCCTCGACGCGCTGGACGCCTCGCCGCACAAGGACGACACGCTCGTCGTCCTGTGGAGCGACCACGGCTGGCACCTGGGCGAGAAGCAGCACTGGCGCAAGTTCGCCCTGTGGGAGCAGGCGACACGCTCGCCGCTGATCATCGCCGGGCCCGGCGTCAAGCCGGGCGTGTGCGGGCGCACCGTCGATCTGATGTGCGTCTACCCCACGCTCTGCGAGGTGTGCGGCCTGCCCACCCCGAAGCACGTCCAGGGCGTGAGCGTCAAGCCGCTGCTGGCGGACGTGTCGGCCGGGTGGGGGACGCCGGCGCTGATGACGTGGATGCGGAACAACCACGCGGTGCGGACGGAGCGCTGGCGCTACATCCGCTACGCCAACGGCGACGAGGAGCTGTACGACCACGACGCCGACCCCAACGAGTGGAAGAACCTGGCCGGCGACGCGAAGCACGCGGCGATCAAGAAGGAGCTTGCGCGCCACTTCCCGAAGGAGAACAAGCCGGACGCCGGGTGAGGGCTACCGACCCGCCGGCTGGGCTTCCGCCCGGAGTGCGGCCACGTCCCGGCGCGGCGGGGCGCCGAACGTCCGCCGGTACTCCCGGCTGAACTGCGACGGGCTCTCGTACCCGACGCGGTACGCCGACTCGGCGGCGTCGAGCCCCTCGCCGAGCATCAGCCTCCGGGCCTCCTGGAGGCGCAGGCGCTTCTGGTACTGCAGAGGGCTCAGCGCCGTCACGCCCTTGAAGTGGAGGTGGAACGCGGACGCGCTCATGCCCACGAGGCCGGCCAGCTCCTCGACGCGCAGGGGCTCGGAGAAGTTGTCCTTCAGCCACCGGATCGCGCGGGCGATCCGGTGCGCCGGCGCGCCCGCCGAGGCCATCTGCCGCAGCCGCGCCCCCTGCGGGCCGGTGAGGACGCGGTAGGTGATCTCGCGCAGGACCAGCGGCGAGAGCGCCGCCACGTCCGCCGGCGAGCCGAGCAGGCCGACGAGCCTTCCGACGGCGTTGAGCACCTCCACCCCGGCGGGGGTCACCCCGAGCCCCCGCGCAGGCGGGCCAGGGGGCGGGGCGGCCAGGCCGTCGGCCAACAGCTCCCCCACCACGGCGGCGTCAAGCCCGACGCGTACCATGAGGCAGGGGCGCCGCGTCGATGCCTCCACGACGCGGGCGGCGACGGGGAGGTCCACGGACACGAGGAGCGACTGCGCCGGGTCGTAGCGGTAAGCCTCCCCGCCGAGCAGCACCTCCTTCGCGCCCTGGGCCACGATGCAGAGGGACGGCTCGTAGACGACGGCGGCGAGCTCGCTCGGCGCCGATGTCCGGGCGAGCCGGAGGCCGGGCACCGCGGTGTCACGCACGCCGTCGCCGCCCGTGTGCCGCTCGATGGCGGACGCCAGAGTCTGAAGTTCACTCGTCTCCACAGCCGCCCCTCCCCCGCCGGCCAACGCCCCCTGGCTATTCTACCCCGCCGGCCGGGGCCGCCCCGCAAGTCGTGGAGGATCTGGCAAGAATCCGGGACGATCGTGCTACCGCCACGTGGCACGTCGGCACTACCATTCGCTCGTCGGGCCGCCGAGGCCGGGACGCGACCCAAATGGAGCATCGGACCGTGTACACGACGAAGGCCTACTCCGCCGCCGGCGCGACCTCGCCGCTGGCCCAAGCCACGATCCGACGCCGCGAGCCGGCGGCCCGTGACGTGCAGATCGAGGTCCTGTTCTGCGGCGTCTGCCACTCGGACCTCCACTACTCCCGCGACGAGTGGCACGACGCCATGCCGGCGGTCTACCCCTGCGTGCCGGGCCACGAGATCGTCGGCCGCGTCACGAAGGTCGGCCCCGGGGTGACCAGGCACAAGGCGGGCGACCTCGTCGGCGTGGGCTGCCTGGTGGATTCGGACCACACCTGCCGCCACTGCCGCGAGGGGCTCGAGCAGTTCTGCCCCGGCATGGTGCTGACCTACGGCTCGCCCGATCGGCACGGGACGGCCCCGGTCACCTACGGCGGGTACTCCTCGTCCATCGTGGTCGACGAGCACTTCGTCCTGCGCATGCCGTCGAACATCGACCCCGCCGCCGCCGCGCCCCTGCTCTGCGCCGGGATCACGACCTACTCGCCGCTGCGCCACTGGAAGGCCGGGCCGGGCAAGAAGGTCGGCGTGGTGGGCCTGGGGGGGCTCGGCCACATGGGCGTGAAGTTCGCCCACGCCTTCGGCGCGCACACCGTCGTGTTCACCACGTCGCCGGGCAAGATCGAGGACGCGAGGCGCCTCGGCGCGGACGAGGTGGTCGTCTCGAAGAACGCCGACGAGATGAGGGAGCACGCCGGCAGTTTCGACTTCATCCTCGACTGCGTGGCCGCCACGCACGACGTGAACGCCTACATCAACCTCCTCGCCCGCGACGGCAACCTCACCATGGTCGGGGCGCCGGACAAGCCGATGCCCGTCAACGTGTTCGGCCTGCTCTTCGGGCGCAAGAGCTTCTCCGGCTCGCCCATCGGCGGCCTGGCCGAGACGCAGGAGATGCTCGACTTCTGCGGGGAGCACAAGATCACCGCCGACGTGGAGGTCATCCCGATCCAGAAGGTGAATGAGGCGTACGAGCGGATGATGCGGAGCGACGTCAAGTACCGGTTCACGATCGACATGGCGTCGCTCAAATCCGAGTGATCGTGACCACCGACAGGAGGCGGCGATGCAGACGCGCGAGTTGGGGAAGAGCGGCCTGGAGGTGTCGGCCCTGGGCTTCGGGTGCATGGGCCTGAGCTTCGGCTACGGCCACGCCGTCGAGAAGGCGGAGGGGGTCAAGGTCATCCGCAGGGCCGTGGACCTCGGCGTCACCTTCTTCGACACGGCGGAGGTGTACGGCCCGTTCACGAACGAGGAGTTGGTGGGCGAGGCCCTCGCCCCCGTCCGCGATCGCGTGGTGATCGCCACCAAGTTCGGGTTCAGTTTCAAGGACGGCAAGCAAGAGCCGGGCGTGCTCAACAGCCGGCCGGATCGGATCCGGGACATGGTGGAGGCGTCGCTCAATCGGCTCAAGACCGATCGCATCGATCTGCTGTACCAGCACCGCGTCGATCCGGGCGTGCCCATCGAGGACGTGGCGGGCGCCGTCAGCGAGCTGATCCGACAGGGCAAGGTGCGGTACTTCGGCCTCTCCGAGGCCGGGGTGGCCGTGATCCGCCGGGCGCACGCGGTGCAGCCGGTCGCGGCGTTGCAGAGCGAGTACTCGCTGTGGTGGCGGGAGCCCGAGGGGCAGATCCTGCCGGCCCTGGAGGAGCTGGGCATCGGCTTCGTGCCGTTCAGCCCGTTGGGCAAGGGCTACCTGACCGGGAAGATCGACGAGGCCACCTCCTTCGACCCCACCGACTTCCGCAACACCGTGCCCCGCTTCGCCCCCGAGGCGCGGCTGGCGAACAAGGCCTTCGTCGAGCTGCTGGGCCGCGTCGCCGCGCGGAAGGGCGCGACTCCGGCCCAGATCGCCCTCGCGTGGCTGCTGGCGCAGAAGCCCTGGGTCGTGCCGATCCCCGGCACCACGAAGGCCCACCGCCTGGAGGAGAACGTCGGCGGGGCCGCCGTCGATCTCACGGCGGAGGACCTCCGCGAGATCGACGCCGCGGCCGCCGGGATCACCGCCCATGGGGCACGCTACTCCGAGGCCGCCCAGCGGATGATCAACAGATAATCGGGCGGCCATCCTCCGACGGACGCGGCGCGGGGCTGAAGTGCGGGGCCGGCACGCCCCGCGAGGTCGCACGTGGACGTGGGCCGGCCCGCCTCGTAGACCACATATCGGATTATGACGGTTCGACTTCGAGGGGGCACGAAGCCGGCCATGAGACGGTTGAGGGCGTTGTCGGCGACGGCACGCGGCGTGGCGGTGTGGCTGGCTCTGCTGAGCCACCTGCTGCTGGCCTGCGGCCTGCCGTTGCCCACGCCGTGCTGCGGCGCCTCGCCGTGTGGCCGCGCCTGCGGCTGCCCCGCCGAGGAACGCCGCCTCGAACGCTGCTGCTGTTGCCCGAAGGAGGAGGCGGCAGCGCCGAAGAAGGCCGGCTGCTGCTCCGAGGAGGGGTCGTGCTGCGGCGGCGAGGAGCCGGCAGCCGTCGCCCCGGAGCCGGAGGCCGTCCGCTGGGTGTCCGGCCTGATCGCGGCCCGCTGCAAGGGCGTCAGCCCCGCCGGCCTGTATCAGCCCGACCCGTCGCCCCCCGCCGCCGGCCTGGCCGCCGCACCCGCCCTTCCCGATCCGGAAGGCTACATCGAAGAAGTCACCCCCTCCGCCGAGCCGGCGATCCGCCGCCCGCCGTCGCCCCCGCCACGCCGGGCCTGAGCCCACCACCACCGGACAACCGAAGCCACCGCCCCACGGCGGCAGCGCCCCCCGCGTGCGCGGGCAGGGCCGCCGCACCCTCCACGCATCCTCAAAAAGAATTGACACGGACATGAAGCGTCACAGGCCCGGTTTCACCCTCATTGAATTGCTCGTCGTCATCGCCATCATCGCCATCCTGATCGGCCTCCTCTTGCCGGCGGTGCAGAAGGTCCGCGAGGCGGCGGCGCGGATGAAGTGCCAGAACAACCTCAAGCAGCTCGGCCTGGCCATGCACAACCATGAGTCGGCGCTGGGCGTCTTCCCGCAGGGGCGCAACGCCTTCCCGAACGTGGTGTCGGCCCCGGCCCGCCTGCTCGCCTACGTCGAGCAGGAGGCCCTCCAGAGGCTCATCGACCCCAACGGCAACCTGGCCGTCGGCGGGCAGAACGACACGGCGGGCAAGACGCGCGTCGGCCTGTTCATCTGCCCCAGCGACCCGCGCAACGGGCAGGTGCCCGGCAGCGCCTACTGGGGCTCCAACTACGTCGCCAACAACGGCGTCGGCGTCACCCTCGACCCCTCCACCGGCGCCGTCACGCTGTATCACCGCATCCTGGAAGGCAACGGCGTCTTCGCCCAGGACCCGGTCCGGATCGCCCAGATCAGCGACGGCACCTCGAACACCGCCGCCTTCTGCGAGAGCCTGCTCGGCGACGGCGCGACGATCACCACCGCCCCGACGACCCCGCAGGGCATCCGCCTGGCCGTGCTGGAGGTGGCGGGCGGCAACGACACGACGCCGACGGACTGCGACGGCGGCAACGGGACGTGGAACGGCCGCCGCAACGAGCAGTGGATCAACGGGCACTTCGGCAACACGCTGTACAACCACTACTACACCCCGAACCAGGCGGGGAAGTGGGACTGCGGCAACAAGAGCCACAACAAGGGCCTGACCTCGGCGCGGAGCATGCACACCGGCGGCGTGAACCTGCTGCTGTGCGACGGCAGCGTCCGCTTCGTACGTGACGGAATCGCCCTGCCGACGTGGCGCGCCCTGGCGACACGCGCCGGCGATGAGGTGGTGGGGGATTATTGAGACCGACTCCTGGGGCGCGAGCGCCACCGGCTGCTGGCGAGCGGGGGTGCGTCAGCGGCCCGAGTCACACGGCGTCAGCGCCTCTCCGATCCCGAGCGGCTCTCGTCGAGAAGCCCGCCTCGCTTCTCCGTCGGTTGCCTCACGCCGGCCCCGTCCGCACAATGCCCCCATCCTTCATCCGGAGGCGGCGCGATGGGTTACGACACCAGCTACCACCCGGTGGACGTGAAGCTCTGGCACGAGCGTCTCTTCCCCTTCATCCGGGGGGAGGGCGCCATCGACGACCTCATCGCCGACGCCGTGCGCATCGCCAGGGTGCGCTTCCGGGCCAACGCCTGGGGCCTGGGCGTCCTGGGCCTGCCCCGGGCGTCGAAGCCCGTCGAGCTGCCGGAGTGGTGGGACTCCCACCTGCACGTCTGGGGCCGGCCGTTCTTCATCACCTGCGACTCGCCCGAGGAGATGTCGGCCGCCATCGACGCCTACCTCGCGGCCCGGCCCGAGGACGTCGATGAGATCGTGAAGGGCATGCTGGACCGCCTCGGCCCCGCCGTCCGCAAGCGAGCCAGGCCCGACAAGGGCGGACGGCTGCCGGTGGACAAGGCCCTCGCCTACGGCATCGCCTACGACATCCAGACGCTGCGCGAGGCGTACGCCGCCTGGAAGGCGGGGCGGATGCTGCCGGGCCAGGACGAGGGAGAGGGGCGCGACCCCAGGGCGGCCCTCATCGGCGAGATGCCGTTCCGCCTGCTGCGGTTCGCCTCCAACCTCCGGCCGGGGTGGATGTCGCGCGGCTACACCTGGCCCACGCACGTCTTCGCCGAGGCCGGGCTGAAGGGCGTGCCGAGGATCGGACGGGCCACGTCGCTCTACGCCCCCTGGAAGAAGGAGCTGCCCGGCCTGCTCCGGTCCCTGCCGGCGACCATCGAGTCCAACTACGAGGTGGGCGGCTACGCCGCCCCGGAGGCCGTGCCGCGCCTGCGCCGCCTGCTGGCCGAGAGCCGCCCCGCGCTGAGCGAGGCGCTCGACGGGGGCGACCTGCGCAAGCTCGATGAGTGCCTGTACGACGCCGAGCGTCTGGGGATGGGCTTCGTGGAGGCGACGGAGATCTACAGCGGCATCGAGGGCGTGATGAACTGACTCATTCTCAAGGAGATCGCGATGTTCGACATGAAGAACATGACGAAGCTCAAGAAGCTGGGCGAGCTGGCCCCGGAGGCCTTCAAGGGCTTCCAGGCTTTCGACGAGGCGGCCTTCAAGGACGGCGCCATCCCGTCCAAGTACAAGGAGCTGATGGCCATCGCCGTCGCCCTGACGACGCAGTGCCCGTACTGCATCGAGATCCACGTCAAGAAGGCCAGGAAGGCCGGCGTGACCGAGCAGGAGCTGGCCGAGGCCGCCATGATCGCCGCGGCCATGCGCGCCGGCGCCGCTGTCACCCACGGGACGCACTGCCTGGAATGACGGGGTCAAACAGCTCCGGGGCGTGCGGCGAGGCAGTCAGCCCGGCGGTGCGAGCGCACGCGCCGCCCCGTCGGTTGCCTCACGCCCCCCCGGTCCGCACAATGCCCCAATCACTCCCAGAGGGCACACGCGATGGCCACCCCGTTGAACGTCGGCATGATCGGCTACGGCTTCATGGGCCGGGCGCACTCCAACGCCTACAAGCAGGTCGGCCAGTTCTTCCCGTCGAAGTACAAGGTCGTCCTCAAGGCCGCCTGCGCCCGCGACGCCGCCAAGATCCAGCCGTTCGCCGATCAGTGGGGCTACGAGTCCGTCGAGACCGACTGGCGCAAGCTGATCGAGCGCAAGGACATCGACGTCATCGACATCTGCACGCCGAACAACCTCCACAAGGAGATCGCCCTCGCCGCCGCCGCGAACAAGAAGATGATCCTGTGCGAGAAGCCCCTCGCCCTCAACGGCGTCGAGGGGGCCGAGATGGTGGCCGCCGTCGAGAAGGCCGGCGTGCCGAACATGGTGTGGTACAACTACCGCCGGATCCCCGCCGTCACCCTCGCCAAGCGGCTCATCGAAGAAGGCAAGCTGGGCCGCATCTTCCACTACCGGGCGAAGTTCTTGCAGGACTGGACGATCAAGGCCGACCTGCCGCAGGGCGGGCAGGGGCTGTGGCGTCTGGACGCGGCGGCGGCCGGCTCGGGCGTCTCGGGTGACCTGCTCGCCCACTGCATCGACACGGCCTGCTGGCTCAACGGGCCGATGTCGAGCGTCAGCGCGCTGATGGAGACGTTCGTCAAGGAGCGCATGCACAACCTGACGGGCAAGGTCGAGAAGGTGGGCATCGACGACGCCTGCATCTTCATGGGGAAGTTCGCCAACGGCTCCCTCGCCAACTTCGAGTCCACGCGCTACGCGCGGGGGCACAAGGCGCTGTACACGTTCGAGATCAACGGCGAGAACATGTCGCTCTTCTGGGACCTGCACGACCTGCACCGACTGCAGGTGTTCGACTACCGCGACGAGGGCAAGACCCGCGGGTGGAAGTCGGTGCACGTCACCGACAACAGCCCCGATCACCCCTACATGGCCAACTGGTGGGTGCCCGGCCTGGCCATCGGCTACGACGCGAGCTTCACGCACCAGGTGGCCGACTTCCTGTCGGCGCTGGAGAAGGGAGAGAAGGCCATGCCGGACTTCCGCGACGCCCAGGGGACGCAGTTGATCCTCGACGCGCTGTCGGCCAGCGCCGCAAACAGCCAGTGGGTGAACGTCAAGCAGGCGTGAGACGCCGTTGGTGGCGGGGCATTAGCGTAGCGGTGGGGGGGGGAGCGAGGGGACATCCGGGCGTTGAGGGTGTGTGTGTGGGTGGAGGGCGCTCCTCTCTTCCGATTGTTAGCGCCCGTACACCTGGTGTCAAGGGGTTCAGCCTGTGACACGAGGCGTCAGGCGCGCCGAGTCACAAGGCCACCCGCGGGGGAAGTGGGCATGTGACTCGCGGGAGTGGCCGGGTGACTCGGCGTCTGACGGGGCTCGCGTCGGCCGCCGGCAGGCCCCGGCGGCCATCGGCACGCGGAGGCCCTGACACGGCTTCACCGTCTTCATTTCATGTTCGTGTGTGGGGGGGCTGCAATGCAATGCAATTCGCCCCGGTGACGCGACGGGCCTGCCCACGAGCGGTCGGACGCCGGCGCCCCGCTCCCGAAGGCGATCCGGACCCCTCCCCCTGTCCCCCGAGAGAGTAGAGGCAGCGCGGCCACGGGAATGCAGCCGTTGGCGGCGGGCCCCTGGCTCGTCGTGCTGTCGGGCGGTATGATGGCGAGATCATGCCGCCACGTTCCACCGGGAGTGAGCCGCGATGCGACGCTTCGGAATGGTCCTGCTGATGTCCCTGGCCGTCACCGGCGCCGCCACGGCGGCCGAGATCAAGATCGCCTGGTGGGGCCAGTCGATGTTCGAGATCGTCACGCCCAAGGGGACGCGGCTGATCCTCGACCCTCAGTACCTGGACGCCTACAAGCCGCGCCAGATGAAGGCGGACGTGGTGTTGTACAGCCACCTCCACAACGACCACACGCGCACCGACTGCATCGACAACATCAAGGACGCCGTCCAGCTCAACGCCTTGAAGAAGGTGGGTGAAGGCGCGGCCACCGACTTCAACGTCGTGGACGAGAAGGTGGGCAAGGCCAAGGAGATCCGCGTCCAGTCGCTCGGGACGTACCACGACAGCATGGGGGGCCTGAGCCGCGGCAAGAACGGCTGCTGGATCATCGACATCGACGGCATCCGCATCGTCCACCTCGGCGACCTCGGGCACACGCTCAGCAAGACCCAGTTAAAGAAGCTGGGCAAGGTGGACATCCTGATGGTGCCGGTCGGCGGGGTGTACACGCTCAACGGCATCGACGCCTACAAGGTGGTCAAGCAGATCGACGCCAAGCGCCACGTCATCCCCATGCACTACGGCACCGTGGTCTACGACGACCTCCTGCCGCTGAAGTACTTCACCGACGAGGTCAAGGGGGAGGAGAGCATGGTGATCGAGAGCCGCAAGCCGAAGACCTGGCTGGTGGTCGACACGGCCAAGGAGGCGCCCAAGGCGGCGTCGGTGGTGGTCCTCGACTACCAGGGCTCTCCGGACCCCATCGAGATCAAGAAGGACAAGGCCAAGGACAAGGAGAAGGCGAAGGACAAGTGACGCCGGACGGGCGGACGGGCGGATTCCTCTCTTGCCCGGCCTCGGCGTGATGGTAAGATGCCCCTCCCAGGAAGTCCGCCCTCGGCTGCATGGAGGCAGCCTACGATGCGCACATCCATCCGCCTCGCCGGCCACCTGATCCGCCGCGCCCGCCGGCTCATCAAGGCCTCCCAATACGCCACGGCCGCCACGGCCCTCGAAGGTCTCGACGGGGCCGACGCCCTTTACCTGCTCGGCCTTTGTTGCCTGAGGCTCCGCCGCCGTAAGGCCGCCCGCCGCCATCTGCGCCGGGCCGCCCGCCTGCGCCCTGGCCACGCCGGCACGCACGCCCTGCTCGGGCGCGTCGATCCGGACAACGCCGCCCAGCACCTCCTGCGGGCGGCGGAGCTGTCGCCCGCCGACGCCCGGCGGAAGGCCGCCGCGGGCCTGGCGCTGGTCCGCTCGGGCGATCACGACGCCGGCCTGGGCCTGCTCCGCGAGGCGGTCCGCATGTCGGGCGAGTACGTCGTCCTGCGCCGGCTCGTCGCCGGGCTGTGCGACGCCGGGCTGCCCGGCGACGCCGAACGCGCCATCACCGCCGCCCGCTTCGCCGCCCCGCGCTGCCCGCGTCTGCTCGGCCTGCTCGGCAAGGTCCGCTGCGGCCAGGGGCGCCGTGAGGACGAGGACGCCGGGCCGGTGCTGCTGCCGTTCCCGCGTGTCGAGGGCGAGCCGCGTGGCGACGCCGTAGCGTCGGTGCTGCCCGGCCCGCATACACTGCGCCTGAGGCGCGGCCCGGCGCTGGGGCGGTCCTCTTGAGCCGTGTTCAACCTCTTCGCCGCCGAGATCGCCGCCCTCTGGGGCCGGCCCGCCTTCCGGGTCTGGGGGAAGGCCCGGCCCGAGAAGAGGTGGCACGAGGTGTCGGTCTTCGCGACGCCGATGCGCGACCTCGACAGCCCCTGGCCCCGGCCCTTCTTCGCCGGGACGGCGATCACCTGGGCGTCCACGCTCATCGCCGTCGGCGACGATTTCGCCGTCGGCGTGCTGAAGGAGCAGATCCAGGAGCCTGCGTCGCGGGAGTACCCGGTGACGGTGCTCGGCGGGCGAATGCGCGACGTGGCCCGCCGGCTGGCGGCGGGCGGGCCGTCATTCCCGAGCTGGTCGGAGGTCCTGGCCCACGAGTGCGGGCACACGGGGCAGGCGCGGCGGTACGAGTGGTTCTACCTCCCCGGCGGGGCGGTGTTCACGCTGTTCCGCGAGGGCGACGGCTGGGTGCATCACTTCGAGAACCAGGCCAGCGAAGAGGGCCTGTTCGGCGGGATCGTCAACGGCAGCGTGCGCCCCGACCTGATGAAACGGGCACTCGAAGATTGACGCGGCCCGCCGCGATGCCGTAACATGGGCGGGAACGCCCAGGAGTGTAACGCATGCACGGCGGCCAGGATGAGGGCGAGGGCGGGGGCGTCGGCTTCGAGACGGCGCGCGGGCGCGACTACCCGAGCGTGCGCCAGTTCAACGTCTTCGTCGAGAACCGGGTCGGAAACCTGTTGAACGTCGTCCGTCGCTTCGAGACGACCGACATCAAGATCGTCTCGCTCACCGTGGTCGATTCGGCGGACTGCGCCATCATCCGCATGGTCCTCAGCGACCCGGAGCGCGCCCGCGAGATCTTCGACCGCCACAAGCTGCCCGTCACCGAGAGCGATCTGCTCGTCGTCGAGCTGCCCGAGGATGACCAGCCGCTGGTGAAGATCTGCAAGGCGCTGCTCGGTGCGGAGATCGGCATCCACTACGCCTACCCGCTGCTGGTCGGCCCGCATGGGCACTCGGCGCTGGCGCTGTACGTCGAGGACCACGAGACGGCCTCGCAGGTGCTGCAGCGCATGGGCTTCACCCTGTTCACCGAGAACGACCTCAAGACCGACGACGACCTGCGTTGACGTGAGGGGAGGCATGAGTCCGGCGAAACCTCCTGATCCCTCGCCGGCACCGGCGGACGACCCCCCCCGAACAGATCCGTACGAGGCAACTTTCGTACTCTGCGTTCTGCTCGTCTTCGCCATCATCTGCCTGATCGTGGGTTGGCTCGGGTCGATGCCGGGCCAGGCTCTCGTGGGTTTCGTTGGCGTTGCGGGCTTCTATCTCTTGATGGTCAAGTCCGGATGGATGAACCCCATCGAATGGGCGGTTATCTGCCTCCCTCTGCTGATGATGGCGCTGTTTCTCCCGAAGGCCATCGAGAGGGTAAGCGAGGCCGCGAAGCGGCACCGCGAGAAGGAATCCACCGGGCAGCTCGCCCCGCCCTCACCACGCCCACCGGCGGTGTGAGATCGCCAGCGGCCCCTCCGCCGCCAGTGCGCCCACGTAGCCGTCCGCCGGGGATAGCTCCGCGAGCGTCCAGCGCCGGGCCGCCGCCTCGTCGCCGTCGATATACAGGATGCGTGCGGGGTCGTCGGGCGGGACGCTGACGGCGAACCGCTCCAGCCCGTGAGATAGGCCCAACCCCAGCGCCTTCAGGAACGCCTCCTTCCGCACCCAGGTGTGGTAGAAGGAGAGCAGATCGACACACCGCGCCGCCTCGCCCGGCGTGAAGAACCGCCGCGCCATGTCCGGCCACGACTCGCGCGGACGCACGCACTCCACGTCCACGCCCAGCTCGATGCCGCACGCCACGGCGATCAGGGCGACCTCGTGCGAGTGCGAGACGTTGAACGACACCCCCGCCGTGGCCGGCTTGCCGTTACCCGTGGCGGTGAACGTGATGCGCTCCGGCGGCGTGCCGAGGTAGCGCGACAGGAGGAGCCGAAGCCCGCCGCGGGCGGCGGTGAACTGACGGCGAGCGTCGGCGTGGAGGTAGCGCCCGGCCCGCGTGCGCTCGTCCGGCGACAGGAGGGCGGTGAGGTCGGGGGCGTCGGCGAGGGCGAACGTCCAGACGTGGACCTCACCGGCCTTGAGGTCCATCACACCACCCGCACGCGGACGATCTTGCGGCTGCCGACGCGGACGATCAGCCCCGTCGCCACATCGACGGGGCAATTCGGGTCGGTGAGCTTCGTGCGATCCGGCCCGATGTTGACACCGCCTCCCTGCACCAGACGCCGGGCCTCGTTGTTGCTCGGGGCGAGGCCGAGCGCCCGGATGAGCAGGGCCGCCGGCATCTTGCCGTCCTTGATCTGGTCGGCGGGTAGGTCGGCGTCGGGGATGTCGGACGGGTCCTGCTTCTTCTGGAAGCGGCTCTCAAACCCTTCGCGCGCCGCCGTGGCGCAGTCGCGTCCGTGGTAGAAAGAAACGATGTCCCCACCTAGCTGTTTCTTCGCCTCAAACGGGTTGGACGCGATGAGGGCGTTGAACTCCTCAGGGCGTCGGTCGGTCAGCAGCGTGAACCACTCTTCCAGGATGGCATCCGGGATGCTCATGGTGCGGTCGAACTGCTCCTGCGCCGGCATGCCGATGCCGACGAAGTTGCCCAGGCTCTTGCCCATGCGGCGGACGCCGTCGAGGCCGCGCAGGATCGGCAGCGTCATGCACACCTGTGGCGGCTGGCCGGCGGCCTCCTGTAGCCGTCGGCCCATCATGAGGTTGAAGAGCTGCTCGGTGCCGCCCAGCTCCACGTCGGCCCTGATCTCCACGGAGTCATGGCCCTGCATGAGCGGGTACAGGCACTCGTGCAGCGAGATCGGCGTCTCGTTCGCGAGTCGGTTCGCGAAATCATCGCGCTCCAGCATACGCTGGACCGTGATCCGGCCCGTCATCGCCATCACGTCGAGGAACGAGAACCGCGAGAACCACTCGCCGTTGAACCGCACCTCGGTGCGCGTGATGTCGATGACCCTGGCCACCTGCGTAAGGTAGTCGCGGGCGTTGGCCTCGACCTGCGCCTCCGTCAGCCGGGCGCGCGTCTGGTCGCGGCCCGAGGGGTCGCCGACGAGAGCCGTGTAGTTGCCGATGATGAGGACGGCCTGGTGCCCCAGCTCCTGGAAGAGGCGTAACTTCCGGAGGGGGACGGTGTGGCCGAGGTGGACGTCGATGCCTGTGGGGTCGATGCCGTACTTGACGCGGAGGGGCTTGCCGGACTTGAGTTTGGCGAGGAGGTCGGCGCGTTCGATGACCTGCGGGCAGCCGGCGACGAGTCGGTCGAAGTGATCGGCGGACATGGCTGCTCCGTCGGCTGTTACCGTAGAGCACGCTTCCAGCGTGCTTGCTTCGGAGCACGCTGGAAGCGTGCTCTACGAGAACATCTGCCACCGTCCGGCGGCCTCGAAGGCATGAGGCACGTGCTCGATCCGAGGTTCACTCGCGCCCTTCGGCCAGCTGAGGAGCAGCACGTCGAAGCGGGCGGAATGCTCCAGCAGGCCGGCCTCCTGCATCCACGCCAGGGCTGCCTGCGTCAGCTTGCGTTGCTTGGCGGCATCGACCGACTGGGAGATCTTCTCCATGTCGTCGCCCGCGGTGGAACGCACCTCGGCGAAGACCACCTCGGGGCCGTCGAGGGCCACGAGGTCGATCTCGCCGTCACGGTAGCTCACGTTGCGGGCGAGGATCCGCATCCCCAGCCCGGTGAGGAAACGCTCGGCGGCCCGCTCCGAGCGCGAGCCGAACCAGCGCCGCCACCAGGGCTCGCGGGGGTCGGACACGGGGTCACTCCGTCGCCTCGGTCTTCTTCTTCTTGCCGCCCGGCCTGCGGGCCACGTCCTGCGCCGACCCCGGCACGATGACGGCCTTCTTCTCGCGGAGGCGCGTGGCCTTGCCGACACGCTTGCGGAGGTAGTACAGCTTGGCGCGGCGGACGACGCCGGTACGCTTCACCTCGATCTTGGCGATCTTCGGCGAATGAAGGGGGAAGATGCGCTCGACGCCCTCGTTCTGCACGATGCGCCGCACCGTGATCATCTCGCGGATGCCCTCGCCCGAGATGGCGATGACCACGCCGTTGAAGACCTGCACGCGCTCCTTTTGGCCCTCGAGGATGCGTTGATGCACGTCGATGGTGTCGCCGACCTGCACGCGGGGCAGGTCCTTGCGCAGGCCGGCGTCCTCGACGGCGGCCATCAACCTATTCTTCATGGCTCGTTCCCTCCTCTTTCTCGCTCGTTGTCTCGTTGGCCTGCCGCGAACGCAGGCGGGACTGTTCCTCGCGCCAGCGGGCCACCGCCTGGTGGTTCCCGCCCAGAAGCACCTCCGGCACCTCCATGCCCCGGAAGGTCCGGGGCCGCGTGTACTGCGGGTACTCCAGCCGGCCGGGGTCGTTGTGCGACTCCTCCGCCAGGCTCTCCGGGTCGCCGAGGACGCCCGGGACATACCTCACCACGGTGTCGATCACCACCATCGCCGGCACCTCGCCGCCGTTGCAGATGAAGTCCCCGATGGAGACCTCCGTCGGCCTCAGCGTCTGCCGGATACGCTCGTCGAACCCCTCGTACCTCCCGCACAGCAGGATTAATCGCTTCCTCGTCGATAGCTCCTTGACCAGCGGCTGCGTCAGGCGTCGGCCGGTCGGCGTCATCATCAGCAGCTCGCCGGGCTCGGGATCCATCGCCCGGACGGCCTCGGCGGCGGCGACCACCGGCTCACACATCATCACCATGCCCGGCCCGCCGCCGAAGGGCCGGTCATCCACGCTCCTGTGCTTCCCCGTGGCCCACCGGCGGATGTCCCAGGCGTGGATGGAGACGAGGCCGCCGTCGATCGCCAGCTTGAGCAGGCTCTGCGTCAGGTAGCCGGCGAAGATCTCCGGGAACAGCGTCAGCACGTCGAAACGCATCATACACCATCCCGGCGGCGGTGTCTCTCCCGACCCCCGTAGGGCAGGCCTCTAGGCCTGCCGACGCACCTGGCGGGCGGGCGGCCTGCCCTACGCCGAAGGTGCCTGCGTCGTGGCGGCCTTCTCGGCGGCCCGCTGCTTCTCGCGGTCCATGAACTTCTTGAGGAAGATGGCCACGTTCTCGGAAGGCAGGGCGCCGACCGACATCCAGTATTCAATGCGGTTCGGCACGAGCTTGACGCGCTCGTCCTTATTCTTGACGTGCGGGTCGTAGGAGCCCAGCTCCTCCAGCACGCGGCCGTCGCGGGCCTGCTCGTGGTCGATGGCCACGATTCGGTAGTAGTGCCGGTGCTTGCGGCCCATCTGCTTCATCCGGATGCGAACAGCCACGGTCGGGACCCTCATCAATGGAAAAGACGGCACGGGCACGGCCCCCACCCTCCGGGCGGAGGAGCGCCCTCACCGGCCGATGTCGTACTAACGCTTCTTCTTCTTGCGCTCCTTGGCACGCTCCTTCGCACTCTTGCGGTGGCCCGTGTCCCCCTTGGTCTTGATCATATTGGCGCCGGGGTTCAACGCCCCCATCTGCCCCAGCCCCGTCACCATCTTGATGCGCTCCCAGATGGACATCTTGGCCATCTGACGCATCAGCGTCCGCACCTGCTCGAACTGCCCGAGGAACTGCTTGATCTCGTGCGGCTGGATGCCGCTGCCCGCCGCGATGCGCCGCCGGCGCGGCAGGTCGATGATGTCCGGGTCGGCACGCTCGGCCTTCGTCATCGAGTCGATCATGCCCTTGATGCGCCCGAACGCCGTCTCGGGGTCCTCGCCCTCGGGGATCATCTGGCTCATGCCGGGCATGCTGCCCAGCACGTCCTTGAGCGGCCCCATCTTCTTGAGCTGCTCGAACTGCTTGCGGAAGTCATCGAGGGTGAAGTTACCCTCCTGCATCTTCTTCTGCTGTGCGGCGACCTCTTCCGCCGTCATGCTCTCCTGGGCACGCTGCACCTTCTCGATGAGCGACATCATGTCGCCCTGGCCGATGATGCGGGAGGCCATGCCCTCGGGGCGGAATTCCTCGAGGCGGTCGAGCTTCTCGCCGACGCCGATGAACTTGATCGGGACCTTGGTGATCTCGCGGATGGACAACGCGGCGCCGCCGCGGGCGTCGCCGTCCATCTTGGTGAGGATGACGCCGTTCAGCTCCAGGGCCTCGTTGAAGACCTTGGCGGAGTTGACGGCGTCCTGGCCGGTCATGGCGTCGCAGACGAGGTAGATCTCATCGGGGCGGGCGAGGCGGTCGATCTGCTTCAGCTCGTCCATCGGCATGTCGGCGACGTGGAGCCGGCCCGCCGTGTCGAGGATCACCGTGTCGAGGTTGTTCTTGCGGGCGTGGGCGACGGCATTCTGGCAGACGTTGACCGGCGTGGTGGCCTCTGTGTAGACCGGCACGCCGATCTGCTCGCCGAGCACCTTGAGCTGATCGACGGCGGCGGGGCGCTGCAAGTCGGCGGCGACGAGGAGGCACTTGCGGCCCTGGCCCTTGAGGGTGAGAGCCAGCTTGCCGGCCGTGGTGGTCTTGCCCTGGCCCTGGAGGCCGCAGAGCATCAGGACGGTGGGGCGGTCCTTGGCGAAGCGGATCTTGGAGTCCACCGGCCCCATGAGGTGGACCAGCTCGTCATAGACGACCTTGACGATCTGCTCGCGGGGGTCGATGGTGCGGATCGTGATCTGGCCGATGGCCTTCTCGGCGACGCGGTCGGTGAAGGTCTTCGCCACGTTGAAGTTGACGTCGGCGTCGAGGAGCGCCTTGCGGACGGACTCGAGGCCCTGGCGGATGTTGCTCTCGGTGAGTTTGCCGAGGCCGCGCAGGCTCTTGATCGCGTCGCCCAGGCTGCGTTGAAGGCCTTCGAACATGGTCCCGCCTCACGATGACGCCCCACGGGTGCCGGCGGCCGGGCCCGCGCATGGCCTTCCGGGGAGCGTGAATCAAGGATTATACGGGGGCCCGGCCCCGTCCGCAATGGGTCAATGGGCACGATCAGGCCGGGCGGCCCCGGAGGAGGCCGAGTTTGACGGGAGTGATGAGATTGGACAGCGAGCGGCGTGCCGGCCGCCGGGCACATGCCAGGCCCGCGGCGATTGTGTGACGGCCCCCGGCGGGGTACAATCAGTGGGCTTGAAGTCTGGCGGGTCAGCTCGCAAGGAGGGCGGATGACGAAGGCCCCTGAATCGGGCGAGAACTACATCACGGACGAGGCCCGGCGCGAGGCCGCTCGGTTGGATGAACACGTCTGCACCGTCCTCGCCCGGATGCTCCGATAGGCCAGAAGCGACAGGAACGCGAAACGGGAACGCGACATCATCAAGGCCCAGAAGTACCTCGGTTGTCGGAACAAGCGGAAGCGAGGGAGCTAATCATGGCCAGGGCCAGATGGTTCGCGGCACATCTCGTGATGTACGTCAAACTCCGCCACGAGAAGCAGGACCGATACACGGCGTGGGAGAACGTGGTCCTGATCAAGGCCGGCGATGAACGCGAGGCCTTTGAGAAGGCCGAACGGCGGGGGCGCGAGGACGCCGAGGAGGACGAGAGCTTCCGGTGGGGCGGTAGGCCCGCCCGCTGGGTCTTCGCCGGCGTGCGCAAACTGACCTCTTGCGAGTCAGCGGGGCGCCCGGATGACGGGGCGGAGATCACTTTCACCGAGATCCAGCTCGACTCCGAGCAGAGCGTCCTCAAGTACGCCAGAGGGGAGCCGGTCACGCTCACCGCAGCCGACCGTTTCGCCGACAAGCCCGAAGGCGTGCCGGCCTGAAGGCCACTCATATCAGCCCCCGGCGACACCCCATGCTCACCACCGAGCCGTATCTTGAGCAGGTGAGGCGGTGGCCCGCCGAGGGCCGGCACATCCTCGCCCACTGCGACGCCGAGACGATCATCGTCTACCAGGCATATCGCCCCTCCATCGCCCAATTCGCCGTGGCCCACGGGCGGTTCGGCGGCGAGTTCAGTTACGGGCGGATGAGCTGGATCAAGACCAACTTCCTGTGGATGATGTACCGCTCCGGCTGGGGCACCAAGCCCGACCAGGAGCTGACGCTGGCCCTGCGGCTGCGTCGCGCGTTCTTCGACTCCTTGCTCGCCGAGGCCGTGCCCTCGAAGTGGGACAAGAGGCTGCACGCGGATGAGGCGGAATGGGAGCGTGCTGTCTCCGCGTCGGATGTGCGTCTGCAATGGGATCCAGACCACCACCCCGGAGGGACGAAACTCGAACGCCGGGCCATCCAGCTCGGCCTGCGTGGCCGCGCCCTGGAGTCGTTCGGGCAGCGCGAATTGCTAGAGGTCATCGACCTGAGCGCCTTCGTGGCCGAGCAGCGCGGGCGGATGGGCAGCAGGCTCTCGTCGCTGGAGACGCCGCGTGAGGAGGTGTACAGGCCAGGCGATCCGGCCCTGGCCGTCCGCCTCGGGCTGCCGGGCTGACCCGGCGGGCGTGGCTGGTGTGTTGTACGCCCGCGTTGTATCCTGACCGGCGTCGTCGCCACGATCCAGGGAGCATCCCACCATGTCGCGCGCCGAAGTGCTGGAGCTGGCCATGAAACTGCCGGCGGCGGAGCGGGTCGCGCTGGCCGATGACCTGATCGCTTCTCTCGACCCTCCGGGCGAGGAATGCACGGGCGAGGAGTGGGAGCGAGCCTGCATGGAGGAGGTCAAGGCCCGGCTCGACAGTTACGACAGAGGTGAGTCGGTCCCTCTCGATGCCTTTGAGATGCTGGCGGAGATCCGCGAACGCCGCAGGCAGGCGAGGAAATGATCATCACGGCCGCCGCGCCGCGATCAGATAGCCATACGCCCGCAGACGCCCGAACCACCATGGCCACGCCAGCCGCGCCCCCTCTCCCAACCCCAACGCCGTCACCTCGACGATCTCGAAGCCCGCCCCACGCACCAGACGCACGGCCTCGCCGCGCGTGAAGTGGTGCAGCGTCAGCCCCGTCACGCCCTGGTGCGCCGGCATCGGCCTGTCGCCGGTGCCGCCCCACAGATCCCCGAGCAGCCACGCCCGGCCCGCCGGCTCCCACAGGTTCCACCAGTAGTTGTGGACGTGCAGCACGAAGACGCCTCCCGGACGCAGCAGGCGGAAGGCGTGCCCGACCACCGCCCGGCGGTTCTCGACGCCGGCCACCATGCCCAGCGTGCTGAACAGGCAGCAGGCGAGGTCGTAGCCGCCGGTGAGGGCGTCGAGGCGGGCCAGGTCGGCCCGGGCCAGATGCGCCGACGGCACGCGCTCGCGTGCCACGACGAGCATCTCCGGCGACAGATCGACGCCGACGCACCGCCACCCGGCCATCGCCGCGAGCAGGCGGCCCGGCCCGCAGCCGAGGTCGATCAGCCATCCGGGCGGGCCGGCGTGCCTCATGACGAAGTCGATGTCGGCGGTGAATAAAGGCGTGCCGGCGATGCCGGGGTCATGGCCGCGCGCCACCTCGCGGGAGTGGGCATAATCCCACAGGGGGCGGGTGACGCCCGGTGGCAACTGCCAGTCAGCGGGTGCCCGCCTCGGCTCACCGTCCGCTTGCATTGGGGGGGCCGCCCGACTAGAATCGAACCGGCGGACCGTGCCGGCTTCTCCCACCATCCTAGCTGCCGGGACGCCCGTTCGCAGGAGCCCTCGAGATGGCCGCGCTCCAGATTTTGAAGGGGCCCAACGAGGGGCAAGTCATCCCCCTCGACGGCGACCGCTTCGTCATCGGCCGCAACCCCGACTGCGGCATCGTCATCCCCCTCACCAGCGTCAGCCGCGAGCACGCCCAGGTCGTGCGCAAGTCGGGCAAGTTCTTCATCGAGGACAAGCAGAGCCGCAACGGGACCTTCGTCAATAACCAGGCCATCAACGCCATGACGGCGCTGAAGAACAACGACCGCATCCGCATCTGCGACTTCATCGCCTGCTTCCTCGACCAGCCGCCCTCCGGGGTCAGCGACTCCGACGGCGAGGACAGCGAGGACGGGCCCAGCACCGTGGAGGCGACGGTCAACCAGGCCAGCAACGCCCTGCTCGAAGGCACCCCGGCGGAGAAGCTCCGCCTGCTCATCGAGATCTCGAACAACCTGTCGCGCACGCTGGAATTGCCCCCGCTGCTGCCCAAGATCGCCGACAGCCTGTTCAGCCTGTTCCGGCAGGCCGACCGCTGCTTCCTCATCACGTCCGGCGAGGGCGACAAGCTCCAGCCCCGGCTGGTCAAGACACGCCGGGCCGCCGACGAGGGCAACGCCAAGTACAGCCGGAGCATCGTCCGCAAGGCCATCGACTCCGGTGCGGCCTTCCTGAGCGACGACGCCACGCGCGACGACCGCATCCAGCTCAGCCAGTCGGTGGTCGATTTCCGCATCCGCTCGGTGATGTGCGCCCCCCTGTGCAAGCCGGACGGCAAGGCGTTCGGCGTCATCCAGCTCGACACCCAGGACCGCAGCAAGAAGTTCTCCAAGGACGACCTCACGCTCCTGTGCGCGGTGGCCAACCAGGCGGCGATCTCGCTCGAGAACGCCCGCATGCTCGAGGAGACGGTGGCGACGGAGAAGACCAAACGCGACCTCGCCCTCGCCAAGGAGGTCCAGAAGCAGTTCCTCCCCAAGGCGGCCCCCAAGGTGCCGGGCTACGAGTTCCACGGCTTCTACGAGGCCGCCAAGGAGGTCGGCGGGGACTACTACGGCTACATCCCGCTGCCCAGCGGCAAGGTGGTGGTGGCGGTGGGCGACGTGGCCGGCAAGGGGGTGCCGGCGTCGCTGGTGATGGCCAAGGTGGCCAGCGACATCCGCTTCTGCATGCTCTCCGAGAGCGAGCCGACGGCGGCGATGGCGAAGTTGAACGACCTGCTGTACGACTTCGTCAACCAGATGGACCGCTTCGTGACGCTGGTGGTGGTGATCCTCGACCCGGCGACGCACACGGTCACCATGATGTCGGGCGGGCACGCCTCGCCGCTGCTGTACCGCCCCGGCACGGGGGATCTGTTCCCGGTGATGCCGAAGGACGTGGGCGGGCCGCCCCTGGGGATGATCGAGGGGCTGCCGTTCGACTCGTGCCAGGCGACGCTGGAGCCGGGCGACTGCCTGGTGATGTTCACGGACGGCGTGGACGAGTCGATGAACGTGCGCGGGGAGCGGTTCGAGTTCGAGGGCGTCCACAAGGTGATCAAGGCGGCGGGGAAGGCCGGGCCCAGGGACCTCATGGAGCGCCTCGTGCAGGCGGTGAAGACGCACGCCCGGGACCGCGAGCCGCACGACGACATGACGGTCGTCACCCTCGGCCGCATGGCGTGACACGGGGCCGAAGGGGAGCGGATCCAGCACGGAGGCACGGGGCTCCGGGGGAAGTATGGACAGGACAATCAGAGAGATAGAAGACAAAGACGTGGCGTCTCCTTCCTACCTACTTGTCTTCCTCCTCTTCCTCTTCCCCTCTGTCCTCTGTTCTGTGTCTCCGTGGTGAATCTGCCCGCGCGCTACAGCCTGTCCTGCCCGCAGATCATGACGGTGTACACCAGGCAGCCGAGCAGGATCAGATCGACCAGGGCCAGCGGCCACGCCACGGGGAACGCGATCAGGACGCCGGCCCAGATCGCCAGGAAGGCGCCCAGCGCCGTGTACGCCGCCGGCACCGGCGACGTCGTCGCCCACCACGCCAGCAGGCCGTACAGCGCCGTCCCCGCCACGGTGAACCCCAGGAGCCCCGGCAGGAACCACTCCGGCAGCAAGGTCCGCCCCAGGAACACCGGCCCCAGCACCAGGAACCCGCCGCCCAGGACGAGGCGCAGGATCGTCGCCGTCACCAGGGCCCCGGCGGTCCGCTGCTTCGGCTGCAACGCCTCCGGCTCCGCCGACGACAGCTCGCCGCGCAGACGCCGGCCACGCTTGCTCGTCGTGTACGCGGACGAGACGGGCAGACGCCTGCCGCACGACTCGCAATAGCCCGACGTCGCCGCCGGGTCGCTGCTGGTGTGGCAGAACGGGCATTCGACCGTGGTCGTGGCCATGGGGGGTCTCCGCAGAGAGGATTGCCTTCCTGGCAACGACGATCCGCGCGGCCCGGCCTCACAGGCGCCCGAACGCCTCGCGTGTCGCGGCGATCCGCGCCGGCGGCACCGTATATCCTAGCAACCACTCCGCCGACTTCATCCCGCCTGCCCCGTTCACCAGCACCACCTCGTCGGCCGCACCGATCCGCCCCGACGCGATCAGCTTCCGCGCCGCCGCCACGGCCACCCCGCCCGCCGGCTCCGCCAGCACGCCGGCGGCCTTCGCCAGCAGCAGCACGCCCTCGGCGATCTCGGCGTCCGATGCGTCCTCGGCCCAGCCGCCCGTCTCGCGGATCAGGCGCATGGCGGCGTAACCGTCTCCGGGGTCGCCCACGGCGAGGGAGTGCGCCACGGTGTCCGGCCTCGTCACCAGACGCGGCTCGCTCTCGCCCGCCTTGATGGCAGCCGCGATGGGGCTGCACCCCGCGGCCTGGACGCCGTGCATGCGGACGGGCGCATCGGGGCAGCGGCCCAGGGCCACCCATTCACGCAGCCCCTTGTGGATCATCCGCAGCAGGCTGCCGCTCGCCATCGGCACGACGACGTGTCGCGGCAGGCGGCCGAGCTGTTCGGCGATCTCGTGGCCGATGCCCTTGCACCCCTCGACGTAGAAGTGGCGGAGGTTGATGTTGACGAAGCCCCAGCCGCCGTCGAAGGCCAGCTCGTTGCAGAGGCGGTTCACCGCGTCGTAATTGCCCTCGACGGCGAAGACCCTCGCCCCGAACGCGGCGGGGACGGCCAGGCGCTCCGCGGGCACGTCGGCGGGGACGAGGACGGCGCATTCCAGCCCCTGGCGGGCGCACAGGGCGGCCACGCTGGCGGCCAGGTTGCCGGTGGACGAGCAGCCGATGCGTGTCAGGCCGAGGCGCCGGGCGGCGGCCAGGGCGACGGCGACGGCGCGGTCCTTGAACGACAGGGACGGCTGGCACGCGCCCTCATCCTTCACCCACACGCGGGCCACGCCCAGGGCCTCGGCCAGGCGCGGGGCGTCGATCAGCGGCGTGTCGCCGGGCATGTCGGGCACGTCGAGCGGGAGGAGTCGGCACGGGCGGGCGGCGAGGTCGTACTCGGCCTCCAGGGCGGCGAAGTCCTCCGGGCAGAACTGCGAGGGGCCGGGCGGGTACAGCGCCCCGCACTCGGCACAGCGGAATCCCAGGAGCAAAGCGGTGCCCTCCCCTCCGGCTCGGCTTACACAATTTACCAGGGCGCGCAGCGAAGGGCACCCCTCCTATCCCACGGGGGACAACAAAAGTGTCCAGGTCGCGGTGCTGGAGGACGATACCCCCAGCCCCGCCGCTCACCGGGTTCACGGCTTCACTTTCACCTTGACTGTCTGCCTGGCTCGTCGTATTAGCCGCGCCAACCCTCGCAGGCTGGAGTGTGCCGTTATCGGCACGCAGTGGTGCTGTTGCATGAAACCGTCCGCCTACATCCTCATCGGGGTTGCGGTGCTGTCCGGAGCCGTGGCGCAGGCACAGGTTCGGCCTTCGTCAGGCCCGAAGGCCGCGAGCCCCGGCCCCGACACCTCGGTGTCAGGCGGCCCGTCACCGGCAGCTTCAACGCCCATGAACGGGGAGGCCGTCAAGGGGGCCGAACCCCTCGCCCCGGAGCCGCGGCCCGCGGCCGCTGGAGACAAGTCTCAGCCGCCAACGCTGGAAGAGTTCCTGAAGCCGACATTCCGGGTCCGCGGGTTGATCGAAACCGAAGCCGTCATGGCCGGGCAGTCGAGGGGAAGCAAGGCGACGATCGGTGACCTGCAGAACGGCTACGGATTCCGCCGCGTGCGGCTGGGGGCGCAGGGCGTGATCGGCGACTCCTCGCGGTGGGTGTCCGAGGTGGAGCTGGCCGGGGGCAACGTGCAGTTGCTCGATGTGTTCGTCGGGCTGACAGCCATCCCGGGCGTCCGCGAGGTACGCGTCGGCCATTTCCGTGAGCCGTTCAGTTTAGAAGCGGCGACCGGGGTGCCGTTCGTCACGTTCCTGGAGCGCTCGCCCTTGAACGAGCTGGACCCGGCGCGGAACTGGGGTGTGTGCGGGTTCTGGTGGCCGGACGACGAGCGCATGATGTTCGCGTTGGGGGCATTCCGCAACGGGGCCAACAACGCCGGGCAGAACACCGGGGACCAGGACACCTGGTCGTACACGGCCCGCCTGACGGGGCTGCCGATTACTCTGCTGATCCGCCGTTGATCGGCCCGGCCCCGCCGTTCCGGCGGGCCGTGATGGGGCCGGGGCTCCCCGCCGTCGCGGGAGGGGCCGTCGGGCGTGCCTGCTCGTTTTTCAGAACCGCACGATCATCTTGACGATCATCGAGTTGAAGTTGAAGTCGCGGCGGGTGTACAGCGGCGTGCTCCAGGCACCGCCCAGCTCCAGCCGGTCGCGGACGAGCACGAAGTTCACACCCACGGCCATGGTCAGCACCTCGCCGACGGCCTCGAAGTTGCTGAGCTCGAAGAACTTGCCGGCCAGCGGCAGGTTCACGTCCGTGCTGCCGCTCGCCCGCGCGTAGTTCAGCTCGACGAGGGGGTAGATCCAGTCCATCAGCTGGTAGTCGAGGTGGGCGTTGCAGTAGAACGTCCGCAGCTCCGTGTTGCCGGTGCGGGCCGGGAATTCGTACCCGGCCGTGGCCAGCAGGTGGAAGTTGCCCAGCCCCTGGCCGAAGGTGATGTACGGCGACACGTACGCGGGCCCCCGCCCCTGGAAGACCTCGGTGGACCCCGAAGGGACCTCGAAGCGGGTGCCGACGGTGAACAGGGTCTGGCTCTCCTCGTTGGCGACGAGGGTGTACTGGGCGAAGCCGCCCAGGTTGAGGAAGCCTGTCCGTGTCTGGTTCCCCAGCCCGCGGCGGGCGGCGATCACCTGGGTGATCGGGCCGCCGCCCACCGAGCCGGTTTGGATGGCCTGATAGCCGCCCTGGTTGAGGCCGACGCTCAGACGCTCCGTCAGGGCGAGGTTGATCCCGGCCCCGTACACCTGGAAGTTGGCATCCGGCAGCGGGCCGAACGGGTCGGTCCAGCCCGCGAGGAAGACAGGCCAGACCTGGGTGAGCGAGCGCGGATCGACGTTCTGGATGGGGTTGCTCATGAACCCGATGAAGTTGGAGAACCCGCGGGTCCCGGACGCCGGGGCGGGTGCGTCGGCCTGGGGCCAGACGCACACCCCCGACGAGGGGATGGGAGACGGTGTGGCCGCGGCCGGGACGGCGGCGTCCGCAGGGGACAGGATGGGCACCTGCGCGAGCGCAGGGGCCGTCAAGATCGTCAAGGCGAGAAGGGGCAATCGCGCGGACATGGGGCTTCCTTTCCCATGAGGACCGAGGGGCAAGCCAGGAGTGAAGATCGGCTCTCACGCCACGAACACACTGGGAAGAACGGTGCGCAGTGCCCGTGTCGGCACACCGCCGACGTGTTAACCGTCAAAGGCGACACGGGCGTGCGTGCGAATCCGTCCGGGCGTCACGGGCCATGCGACTCGGCCCCTGAGTACGTCACGCCGAGGCCCGGACGAGGTCACGAGGGGCCGCTTACGAGGTGGGGGCGTGAACAGGCGTAGCCCGCCCGGAGGCGTCGGCCGCCGCCGGGTGAACGGCAATTCGATCCAAAGGCACGGACGCGCGTGAGCTGACCGGGGTCACTTCTCGAAGGCGAACACGGTCTTCCAGTCCCTGGCCATGTCGGCAACCAACCACCCGTGCCGGGCGGCCTCGTCCAGGGCCTTGCCGAGCCGGCCGACCTTGGACTCGCGGTCATAGGCGTACTCGCGCTTGCCGTCGGTGTGGTGGACGATCAGGCCGAACCGCGGGCCGACGCCGGCGGTAGTCCACCGGAGCATCTCGTAGTCGCCGTCGGAGTTGCCGAAACACATGACCGGACGCCGGCCGATGTGCCGCTGGAAGGCCACCGGCTTGCCGTCCTTGTCGTCCTTGTGGACGAGGGTGGGGAGTTTCACGACCACCGGGGCGCCGTCGCCGATCTCGAACTTCAAGCCGCCGGTGCTGCCGATCACCTGCTCCGGCGGGATGCCGTACACCTTCTCCGTCCATGGCCAGACACGACGAACCCGCCCCAACATCCCATCCCGAAGGCCTGGCGGCGCGGCCGACGCCCGGGGCCGTCCGTGTGGTCAGTGATGGTGGGCCATCCGTCGCCCTCACGAAGTCAGCGGGCCGAGCCGGAATAAGGCGGCGCGAGGCCAGGCGAGCGCGGCCAAGGTGGCGTCGCAGGGCCTGGGGGCGATACCTCGATGGCCGGGCGGGTACAGGGTCCCGCACTCGGCGCGGCGGAAGCCGAGGCGGATGTGTCACCTCTTCTCGGCCGGCGTCAGGCCGAGGGCGGCGGCGTAGTCGGCCAGGGCGCGGTAGAACTCGGCTGCCGCGTCCAGCTCGAGCAGGCGGGCCTCCGCCGCCGCCAGCTCGCGGAGGTTGACCCGGAACAGGTCGCTCTTGCCGATGTCGAACAGCCGGCGCTCCGCCTCCTCGATGTACGACGCCTGGAGGCGGTTGTCCCGGCCGCGCCGCAGCAGGTCGTAGGCGCGATCCAGGGCGTTGGCGGCGTCGGCGGCCTCCTGGGCGATGCGGTCGCGGGCCAGCTGCTCCAGCGCGGTGAGGCGGGCCAGCTCGGCCCGGCCGGCCTGGATGCGCCCGCGCGCGTCGCGCCGTTGCAGCGGCACGTCGATCACGACGCCGGCCTCGAACGTCTCGCGCGCCAGCGGCGACGTGCTCTGCGGCGAACGCTTGCCGAAGCCCACGTCCTGCGCCGCCGCCATCGTCAGGTTGACCCCCGGCAGCATCTGGTTCTCCGCCAGCCGCAGGTCCACCATCGTCCGCTGACGCTCCAGGGTGAGGCGCTGGACCTCCGGGCGGCGGGCGAACGCCCCCTCCAGCTCGGCCAGCCGCGACGCCTCGTCCGGCGGCGGGGCGGGGGCGCAGAACGCCGGCAGCTGAGCCGCCGACGGCATGAGCGGCTGGCCCTCGGGGCCGCGGTGGTAAAGCGAGAGGGCGATGCCCGCCTGCTGGAAGGCGCGCAGTGCGATGACGAGGCGCGCCTCCCGCTCGACGATCACACGGCGGTTGTCCTCCTGCTCGATGCGGGCGAGGTTGCCGGTGGCCACGCGCTTGCCGAGCTGCTCGTCCCGGGCGCGGGCGATCCGCAGCACGTCGCGGGCGATGAGGTAGCGCTGGCCGGCGGCGGCCCACGACCAGTAGGCGCGGGCGGCGGCGCGGGCCACGTCCAGGCGTTGCTGCCGCACCGCCGGCTCGGCCAGTGCGCGGCCGATGTCGCTCTTCTCCACGTCGGCCCGGGCGCGGTCGATCTCGCGGCCACGCAGCAGCGGGAGCACCGCCCCGGCGCGGAACTCGCCGCCCTCCGCCGTCTTGCGGTCGCCGTAGTATACCGGGTAGGCCCCGCTGCCCAGCCGGTAGCCGGCGAAGTAGGACATGCCCAGCAACGGCGTCGCCTGCCCCAGGCCGATGCCGTAGCGCTGGTTGTCGTAAGTGCCGCCCGTGAACAGCTCGTCCGAGCGGAGGGACACGTCGAACGCCCCGCGCGCGGAGGTCTGCCGCCCCGCGGCGATGGCGCGTTCCTGCTCGGCGGCGAGGATGCCTGGGAAGAAGGCGTCGGCCGAGGCCAGCACGTCCTCCAAGAGCAGCGGCGCCGCCGTCACCTCGGTGCCCAGGGGCGTACCGGGGGCCAGCGGGCCGCCCAAGGTCGGCGGCGGGCTCAGCGGCCTGTCCGCCCCCGCCCCCTTCTTGTCCGGGGTGGGGGCGGGCAGCACCGGCGACGGCGGCGCCGCTGGCGGCGCGGCGACGAAGGTGATCGCCGGCGGGGTGCCGCCGGCAGCGGCGGCCCACAGCACCGCCGCCATCAGGCATGCCGTCCTGGCGCGGGTCGTCATTTCGGCACCTTCACCTTGGCGGGCTTGGCCTTGTCTTCCTTGTCGTCCACCACGACCGGCGGGAAGCCGTTGAAGCGCCGCCACAGCTCGTAGCCGAGGCTGACGCGGCCGAGCATCAGCCACCCCTGGGCCCTGCCGCCCTGGCGGAGGAGGAACTCGCCGGGCCAGGGCTTGTCCGACGGGTCCGGCTCGACGAGGACGCGGAACTTCCCCTTGCCGTCGTCGTGCTGGTCCACGAAGACCACCCGGCCGCCGAAGGTGCCGACGGCGAGGGTGGGCCAGCCGATCCACTGCACGGCCGGCCAGCCCTCGAACTGGAGGCGGGCACGGACGACCCCGTCGGGCGAGGCCGCCTTGCGCTGGCGGAGGAACTCGGTGACCTGCGGGGCGTCGTTGCCCTCCATGAACAGCTCGACGATGCGCTTGCTGTCCTCCTTGATGCGTGGGGTGATGATCATGAGCTGCTCGCCGTCCTTGACGAGGTTCCCGCCCGCCGCCCCGTTGGCCAGCACCCTGTACACCGTCCCGTCGCAGGGCGACAGGACCTCCTGGGTGGACTGCCGCGCGATCCGCGTGTCGATGTCGGCGAGGTCGCGGTCGGCCTGGGCCCGCTCGGCCTCCGCCGACTGGCGGTTAGCCCGGGCCGCCCCGATGGCCGCGTCCGCGTCGTTGCGGATCTTCTCCAGGTCCTCGCGGGCCGCCTCGGCGGTTAGCCGGGCCGCCTCCTCCCCATTGCGCGCCCGCTGCTCCTCCTGGTCGGTGGCCAGGCGGCGCTGCCGCGCCGTCTCGAACATCAGCTCGCTGGTCAGCCCCTCCTTGATCATCCGCTCTTCCATGCCGAAGTTGATCCGCGCCAGCACCCGGTTGGCGCCGGCGATCTCCACCTGCCTCTGCGCCGCCTTGTACCCCTCCTGCGCCCCCAGAAGGCGCTGCCCGGCGGCGGCGAGGGCCCGCGTCTTCGAGCCGGTCAGGGAGGTGATCTGGCCGTCGAACGCCTCGATGCGGTCCTGCGCCGCCTTGCGACGCTCGTTGATGGCGGCCTTGTTCTGGGAGAGGCGGCGCGGCAGCTCGGGGTCGGGGTCCTCGACCGAGACGAGGCGGTCCCCCTTCTTGACCTCCTGCCCCTCGCGGACGTGCCAGGCCTTGACCCGCCCGCCGACGGGCGACTCGATCACCTGCTGCCGCTCCTCCGGGTCGAAGGCGATGACCCGGCCCTTGGCCGAGATGCTCTGCTGCCACGGCACCCAGATGAGCACCAGCGGCGACACCGCCAGGGCGATCAACAGCACCCACGACCCCAGCCGCGACCACCGGGGCGGCGGCAGCATGTCCAACGCCTTCAGTCTGCCGGGGGCCTCGCGTCCGATCATAGCGTGTCTCCGGGTTGGTGGCCGAGCGTGATGACACGCCCGCAGCGCGAGAGAACGTCGGCCTCGTTGGTGATGACCAGCAACGTCCAGGGGGCGTCCGGGCGGGCCAGCGACTCCATGAGGGCGCGCCGCGTGGCCGGGCCGTGCCTGTCCAGGGCCCCGTCGATGATGAGGAGGCGCGGCTTGCCGACGACGGCTCGGGCGAGGACAAGGCGTTGCGCCTGGCTGTCGGAGAGGGGCTGGCCGCCCGTGGCCAGGGGGGTGTGCAGGCCCAGGGGCAGGCCCTCGATGGGCTCGAGCAGGCCCACGGCGGCGAGGGCGGCGCGGACGTCCGCCGCCGAGACCGTCTCGCGGCCCAGGCGGACGTTCTCCAGGACCGTCCCGTCGAACACCTCGGTGTGGGCGACGGCGACCACCTGCTCGCGGAGGGAGCGGAGGGTGAAGTCGCGGATGTCCACCCCGTCGAGGCGGATGACGCCGCCCGTCGGCTCACGCAACCCGTCGAGCAGGTCCACCAGGGTGGACTTGCCCACCCCGTGCCCTCCCGTCAGCCCGACCCTCTCGCCAGGGCGCAGCTCGAGGGAGACGCCGTCGAGGATCGCCCCCCGTCGGCCCGACCCGTCCTCGTAGGCGTAGGACACCGCGTCCACCTGGAGGCGGGCCGGGGCGGCGGGGCCGGCCTCGTCCTCCCCGACGTCCCGCTCCAGGGGCAGGTCCATCAGGTGCCCAAGCTTGTCCACCGCCGCCATCAGGTCGTAGTAGCTCTCCAGCGACTTGCCCAACTTCACGAACGAGCCGACCGTGACCGCGACGATCAGCTCGGCGGCGACGAGCTGCCCCAGGGTGAGGGCGTTCTGGACCACCAGGTAACCGCCCAGGCCGAGCATCGCCGCGCTGGCCGCCGCTTGCAGGATCAGGCCGAACACGATCTGGCGGAACAGGATGGAGAACGACTCGCCCCTGGCCCGCAGGAATTCGCAGGCCAGGGCGTCGGCGCGGGCCAGGGCGTAGTCCTGGCCGGCGGGGTGCTTGAACGCCAGGGGCTGCCGCACCATCTCCTGCAGCCAGCCGGCCACCTCGTACTTGGCGTAACTCTCCTCGATCTTGGCGCTGACCGCGCCCCACCCGAAGCCCCACGCGACGATAATCAGGCATAGCATCAGGGCGAGGTTGAACCCCAGCAGGTACGGGTGCCACGCCGCCAGCAGGGCCAGCCCGATGATGCCCTGGATCAGCACCGTGGCCCCGTCCAGCAGCAGGGTGGCCACCGCCTTCTGGAGGGTCAGCACCTCGAAGAACCGGTTGACGAGCTCCGGGCCGTGATGCCTGTCCAGCGCCGCCGAGCTGACACGCGGCAGGCGGTGCGCCAGGTCGCCGACGACGCGCACGAAGACCCGCCGCTGGACGTGCTCGACGACCCACGCCTGGCACGCACGCATCAGCGACGCGAACAGGAGGCAGCCGAGGAGGATGAGCGAGAGGACGATGACGACCAGCATCGCCTCGCTGTTGCCGCCCTGGACGTTGTTGACCAGGGCGTCCACCGTGATGGGGATGGCCAGCGACAGCACGCCGATGCCCAGGCCGTAGACCGCCACCGTCCACAGGTCGCTCGAGTCCGGGGCGAGCAGGGAGCGGAGCCGTGCCAGGAGGGCCCACACGTCGGCTTTGTGGTGCGGCGGCGAGGCGTCGTGGGCGTGGGTGTGCGTGCCTTGCGCCGGGTGCCCGTCCGTTGAAACGTGCATTGAGGCGTGCCTCACGGTCCGAGGGTCAAGGACGGGGCGGGCCAATCCGTATCGGGTCTGCCGGCCTCACGGCTTGAGCCGGTGGTACCTGATGCGCGGATCGCCCCAGTTACTATTCGTGCGTCGCCGCCGTTCATTTGGGCCCACTCCCATTAGTAGTTGAGCTGGAGCTGCAGCCGGAAGATGCCGCCCTCGAAATTGCGGTAATTCACCGCCCCGACGGCGTTCCTCGTTTCGAGATTCAGCTTGTCGGCGATGGTGTACTCGGCGACCAGCTCGACCTCCTTCCAGACCTGCCACTCGAGGCCCAGCTCTGTCAGACGTGTCGTGCCGTAGGGCGCGTTCGCCGCCGTGCGGTATCCGCCCTTGTAGTACTGGTGGCGGATGTACGGGAAGAAGACGCCGGCGTGCGTGTCCAGCTTGTACATCGCCATGACGTAGCCGCCGTTCAGATTCCGCACCTGCACATTCCTCTGGTCGGGGGTCAGGCCGGGGCCCTCGCCGACCTGCCACTCGGCCTGGAAGCCGAACGGCTGCGGGTAGTAGATGAAGGAGCCGGCGATGCGTGACTCGGGGACGCCCTTGCGCCCCGTGTTGGGGCGTGTGTTGTTCGGCGTGATGGCGTTGCCGCGGCCGAGCGGGCGCAGGGCCGATCCCTCGACGGTGTACTCGCCGGTCAGGCCCTGGATGCTCGCCTCCACCACCTGTCCGCTCTCGAAGCGGTGGGGGTAGGTGAGGCGGGCGACGGCGTGCAGGTTGCGGTTGGTCTCCAGTTGGGCGCCGCCCTGGCCGTTGTACACGCCGAAGCCGAAGATGCCGTAGTTCCCCGACCCCTTCAGCCCCCCGTCCACCAGGTCGCGGAACAATTGCTGCTTGTCCTCCGGCGTCCAGTAATAGAACAGGCCCAGGTCGCGTTCATTGGGCACGACGTTGTTGATCGGCTCGGTGCGGTCGAGGGGTAGGCGGTTCTGGCTCGACTGCAGGTTCTCGAAGCCGTAGGGCACCTTGGAGAGGCCGGCGCGGAGGCGGTGGACCTTGTCCGTCGTCAGATAAATGTCGCCGTAGCAGTCGCGTAGCTGGGTGAAGAAGGTGTTCCGTACCTGTGCCTCTGGCGTAACGGCGAAGTCAGGCTGGATGTAGATGCCGAGGTGATCGCTCACGTCCCCGAACAGGATCAGCCGCACCCGCCGTAACGAGAAGTTCTCGTTGACGCCGTCGATGGCACGGTCGCCTAATAACTGCGGCGTCACGTCATTGTCGCGGTCGACCGTGCGTCCGAAGCGGATCTGCGTGTACCCACGGAGCGACAACTTCTCGTACCACTTCTTCTTCTCCGGCTCCACCCGCAGCGAGTCCCACAGCGACTTCACCCCGAAAGTCGCGTAGTCCACCTCGGCGCGGGTCGCCTCGCGTGGCTTCTCCTCCTTCTTCTTCTCCTCCTTCTTCGGCTCTTCCTTCCTCGGCGCCTCCTTGGTCTCCGTCCTGGGGGCATCGGGTGCCGGGGCGGGCTGGGCGTCCTGGAGCGTCCCGGGGAGGAACAGGGGTGGCGGCTCCTGGGGGGCCGGGGACGAGGCCCGCGTGTAGGTGACCAGGGGTGGCTCGCGCGTTTGCCCTGGGACCAGCCGTACGCCCTGGGACCGGACCTCCGACGCGGCCAACGCAGATAGTGCCAGGGCCACGGAACCCCAGGCGAGCAACGGACGGGTCGAGCGGAACATCGGTATCCCCCGGCTACCGCCCGCCGGGCCCGTGCGGGGCCCGAGAGACATGTGGCGGCATCCTCTTCAATCGGGCATCCCGATGGAATTGTTTATGAGGGTTGCGAGGAGATTGCCGTGGATGCCGATTACGCAGGGGAGGGCGTGGCGATTCGGCGGGAAGATGGGCGAGAGGCGGGAGTTGGCCGAGCGCATCGGCACGCCGGGAGGGATGTCGAAACGCCGTGTCGTCCTTCACGATGTTCAGGATCGGTAACGCGGTGTTGCCGATCCCTGACGAGGCTGGCACCGTTCGTGGGAGGCAGCGGGTCAGGCCAACGGGTCACGGGAGATGGGGGGAGGATCACAGGTGAGGGCTCTCCCTCCTCTCAGTATTGGAGGCCTGTACACCTGATGTCAAGGGGTGGGGCGCGGCGCCGCACGCCTCCCGCCGGGGGGTGTGCGTTGAGTTGGAATGTGGCATGTGACAAGGTGACTCGCGCACTCGGCGCCGGACGGCGACACCATGCGTCAAAGAACGCCGAGTCACATGCCAAATCGGTGGGGATATGGCAGGTGACTCGGCGCTCACCGGCCCCGCTTCAGGATGTTCGGCTGGACGGGCCCGGCGGCGATGACGCCGCTGCTGGGCATGAGCCTGGACCCGTAGAACGGGAGGTTGTAGACCGGCAGCGGGCCGGGGGTGCCCTGGCCGTTGATGTTCGGATACGAGTAGATGATCGGCCCGACGCCGTTGGCGACGCCCAGCGTGGAGCGTCCGTTGGTGAGGTAGGGGACGGTGATGTCGGCTCTGGCGCCGCTGGACGGCTGGATGACGGTCTTGGTGCTGGGCACGCGGGCCTCGGCCAGCGAGGCGGCCAGGGCAAGGGCGAGACAGTACGCGGCGGTGGAACGCATGTGCTGGATCCTCGTTCAGGCGTGGAGGCGTCGGCCGAAGCGGTCCGCCAGTGTCTGGAGCGTCTCTCGGCGGCGGATGGGGTTACCCATGAGGCATACCTCTTGCAACTGACGTGCCAGGGGGGAATTGGCGACGGCGAGGGCGCCTTCATCGGTGATGCCGCAGCCTCGCAGGTCCAGCTCGCGCAGGGCGTGACGGTGCGGGGCCCGGGCGAGGGCGAGGGCCGTCCTGTCGCCGACGGGGTTATGGTCGAGGTGCAGGCGTTCGAGACTCTGGAGGTTCGGTGTGTTGGCGAGGGCCTCGCCGCCGCGCGTGCCGATCCGGTTGTTGGAGAGCTGAAGAGTGATGGGGCCCTGGCCGGGCCAGTTGAACATGGCCATCGCCCCCACGTCGCCGATGTTGTTGTCGCGCAGGTCGAGCAGATCGAGGTGGGCGAGGTGGCCGCTGGCCAGGGCGCCGGCCCCGGAGTCGCCGACGCCGACGCCCGAGACGTACAGCTCGCGCATGCCGCGCGTGTGCGGCGAGAAGGCGAGGGGCATGAGGCCGGCGTCGCCGAGGTTGTTCTGGTGCAGCAGGAGCGAGGTGAGGCTGCCGGCGTTGGGCGACCACGCCAGCTCACGGACGCCGGCGGCGGTGACGCCGGAGCGGTTGCCGAGGTTCAGCTCCGACAGGGCGAGGAGATGCGGCGACGCGGCGAGCTGCTCGATGCCGCGGCTGGCCTCCAGGATCCGCAGCCGATGGACGGGCGCCGCCGCGAAGATGGCCTCGGCATTGAAGAGGTAGGCGCGGGTCGTCTTCGCCGTCACCCCCTCGACGAATCCGCGTGTGAACGCCCCCCAGTGGATGCCGTCGATCTTGGGTAGGCCGGCGCGCCACGCGGGCTCATGCAGGACGAGGAGGGCCGAGGCGCCGGCGTGGTCGCCGCGGCACTGGGCGCGGATGAATTCGCCTCGTGCCTCGTCGCCGTTGTCGGCCAGCCAGTCGGAGTACACCAGGCGGGGCGCGTCGTCGTCGGGGTGTTCGCGGATGTCCTGGAGGAAGGCGGCGTGCATGGGGCCGGGCCTCACGGGGTGCGCCGCCATGATAGCAGACGGGGCGCCATCACGGCACGCGGATTGACGGGCCGGCGCGTCTCGCTTCAATGACCTCATGCAAGAAGCCTTCCTCGCTGACATCGTCGCCAACCCGGACGACGACACGCCGCGCCTCGTCTACGCCGACTGGCTTGACGAGAACGGCCAACCTGAGCGCGCCGAGTTCATCCGCACCCAGATCCGCCGCGAGGGCCTCAAGTGGAAGGACCCCGAGCGGGCCGAACTGTTGAAGCGGGAGACGGAGCTGCTCGCACTGCATGCCGACGAGTGGCTCCGCCATCTGCCGGAGTGGGCGCGGCAGGGCGGTGACCGCCTCGCGGAGTATGCCGACGACTGTCACGGCTTCCGCCGCGGCTTCCTCCAGGGCGTCAGCGCCCCGGACAATGTCGCCACCTTCCTGAAGGACGCCCCGAAGGTCTTCGCGCGGGAGCCGATCACCCACCTGTACCTGGCCGAGAGGGACTTCCTGCCGCGGTTGGGCGGCAGCCCGCAGCTCCTTGGTTTGACGGGCCTGCAATTCAGCCACTACACCCTTGAAGATTACGGCACGCGGCTCCTGGCGAGGCTCCCGGCCATGCCGCGCCTCCGCTTCCTCTGGCTGTACAAGCAGGAGATGGGCGACTCGGGGCTGCGCGCGCTGGCGAGGTGGCCGGGCCTCGCCACGGTGCGGGATCTCCAGCTCGGGTTCAACTACTTCCAGGCGCCGGGGCTCAAGGCGCTCATGGCTTCGCCGCACCTGGGCAAGCGGCTCAAGTGGCTCGGGCTGGAGGACTCCCTCATCGACGAGAAGACGAAGCAAGCCTTGCGTGAGCGGTTCGGCAAGGTGGTCTCCTTGTGAGGCGTTCGCCCCGGCCTGTTGATTCTACCCCCGCCGCCGCGTCATCTCCTCCGTCCCCTTGTGCCGCCGCCCCTCCCCCGGCACAATGGGGTGTATCGGCCCCCGGAGACGACCATGCCGCGACAGACCCTCGCCGCCCTCGCCGTGATGTGCGCGGCGCTCTCCGCCCCCGCCGCCCACGCCGCCGATGCCTGGCCCGTCCCGCGCGGGCCGTCCCGCGAGCCCGACCCGTACACCTACTCCCCCAAGATCCTCAAGGCCGTCCCCAGGGCGCTGCTCGACGACAACGTCGCCGTCGCCCTCTACGCCGGCGCCACCTACCGCGTCGAGGCCGACGGCACCATCGAGACCACCCAGCACGAAATCACCTGGCTCGGCGGGCGCAAGGCCATCGAGAAGCTCGGCGAGTTCCGCGGCGTCTCGTTCACGCCGTCGCACCAGAAGGCCACCCTGCACATCGCCCGCATCCACAAGCCCGGCGGCAAGACCGTCGACGCCGAGCCGAGGCACGCCCACCTCCGCGACGTGGGCACCGACTTCAGCTCCTACGACCCCGACAAGCAGCTCATCATCAGCTTCCCCGGCCTCGAGGTCGGCGACGTGATCGAGGCCAAGTGGACCATCCGCGGCAAGAACCCCGAGCACGCCGGCCAGTTCTTCCACCGCTACGCCTTCGGCGACCCGCAGTACCCCCTCCTCCTCGACGACCTCCGCATCCTGGTCCCCAAGGGCAAGGAGCTGAAGCACAACCTCCGTGGCGGCCTCGTCGGCACCAGGGTCGCCACCACCGAGAAGGTCCTCCCCGGCGGCGTGCAGTACTTCCGCTGGCAGGCGAAGGACTGCCCGCGCCCCCCGCAGGACGAGAACCTCCCCTCCCGCGAGGAGGTCCGACCCACCGTGATGGCCTCCACCTTCGCCGACTGGGACGCCGTCGGGGCGTGGAAGGCGAAGCTGCGGGCGCCCTGCTGGAAATGCACGCCGAAGGTCAGGGAGACGGTCGCCGAGGTGACGAAGGGCCTGAAGACGCCGCAGGAGAAGGCCCGCGCCCTCACCTACTGGGTGCGCCGCAACGTCCGTTACCTCGCGGCGGGCGAGAAGCATGATTACACGCCGCACCTCCCGGAGCAGATCCTCGGGACGCGCTTCGGCGACTGCAAGGACACCAGCCAGCTCCTCGCCGTCATGCTGCGTGAGGCCGGCATCCACGTCGAGCTGGTCAGCCTCGGCTCGCACGACGACGGGCAGATCGACGAGGAGGTGCCCTCCCCCTGGGCCACCCACGCCATCCTCGCCGCCACCATCGCCGGCAAGGTCCACTGGATCGACACGACGGCCCGGCTGTGCGCCTGGGACGAGCTGCCGCGCGACGACCTGGGCCGGCTGTGCTACCTCACCGACGACAAGGGCAAGGTGCGCCTCCTCAAGACGCCGTCGCCCACGCCGGAGATGATGAAGGCCGACACGCTCACCGAGGTGTACCTCGATGGCGAGGGCAACATGCGGTGCAAGCGCCGGCAGACGCTGTCCGGCCTCGGGGCCGTCAACACGCGCGACCGCTACGGCGAGGTCCCGCCCACCGAGCGCCGCCTCCGCATGACCTCCACGTTGCAGGACTCCTACAGCCGCGCCCGGCTCCTGGCGTTCGCCGTCGATCCCGCGGGCATCACCGACCACGACAAGGCGGCGCGGCTGGACACGGAGTATGAGGTGCCCAAGCACTTCACCGGCAACACGGAGAAGGAGGGCAGCCTGGCCGACAACTGGACCTGGTCGCGCCTGCTGGCGTACAACATCGACCACGGACGCGAGGCGGCGATGGTGCTGCCGGCGCCGTTCGTCTCCACCCACGTCTACAGGGCCTACCTGCCGCCCGGCTGGGAGTGGGACGGCACGCCCAAGGCCAAGGAGGCGAAGTCCGCCTGGGGCCTGTTCAAGCTCGAAGTGAAGAAGCTCGACGGCGCCCTGGAGCTGTCGTTCACCACGCGGCTCGACAAGGCCCGCATCGAGCGCGAGGACCTGGAGAAGTACCGCGAGTGGTTCGACGAGGTGCAGAAGTCGTACCGCGTCTGGCTGACCATGAAGCCCGGGACCGGCGCCAAGGCGGCCGAAGAGCTGGAGGCGCTGCTGGCGGTGTCGCCGCAGAACGCCGCGGCGGCCAAGGCGCTGGCGAAGATCCACCTGAACGCGAACCGGCTGGCGGACGCCTGGCGCGTGCTGGAGCGGGCGGTCCGCTACACGCCGGACGACGACGTGCTGTGGTCGCTGCGCGTCGATGCCGCCGACACCGACGCCCGCGACGCCCAGGCCCGATACGACATGATCAAACGCAAGCCCGCCGAGATGAAGCACCCCCTCGGACTGGCCGCGACCCTCGTCAGCCAGGGCAAGCAGGACGAGGCACGCAAACTCCTCGACGCCGTCATCGCCAAGGGCACCGCCAACGAGAAGGCGCGGGCGCAGTATCAGTACGCCCGCAGCCATTACCGCAAGGATCAGCTGGTGGAGGCCCTGGAGCGTCTCTCGCTCGCGGCCAAGGCCGACTCCGAGATGGCCAGCGACCTGCGTGTGGTGCGGCTGCGGGCGCAGATCCTGGAGGAGACGGGCAAGCACGTCGAGGCGCTGGCGGCGTACCGCAAGGCCCTCACGCTCGACCGGGCCAACCGCGAGCTGCTGCTGTCGGCGGTCCGCGTCGCCCGCGCCGCCAAGGACGAGCTGGCGGCGCTCGACCTCCTGCGCCGGTACGCCCTGCGCGTGGACGGCGACGCCGGCGCGATGGCCCGCGCCGCGGACATTTACTACGACATGGGCCGCCTCGACGAGGCCAAGGAGCTGGCCATGCGTTCTCGCGAGGTGACCTTCCACGAGAAGGCGCAGCGCGTCCTCGGGCTGATCGCCTACAAGCGTGGCGAGTTCGTGCAGGCCGCCTTGCACCTCGAACGGGCCGACGCCGATTACCTCGTCCTGGCGGCCCTGATCCGCGCGCACCTGTTCAACGGCGACCTCGGCAAGACGCCGGAGGCGCTGGCGAAGATCGACCGTCTACCCGACGTGCCGGAGGCGCTCAAGCGTCTGGCGTCGGAGGCGCGGGCGGCGTTGCGGCGGCGCGACGAGCTGGAGAAGTACGCCAAGGGCGGCCTGGACATGGCTGCCTGCGCCGAGTACGCCCTGCGGTCGGGCGGCCCGGCGACGCGCGTCGAGCCGCTGGCGTCGGGCGAAGACCCTCTGTCGCGGGCGGTGCGTGCGAAGCTGGCGCTTGACAAGGGCCGGCTGCGCGAGGCGGCGACGCTGGCGGAGTCGGCGCTGAAGGCGTGGCCGGGGCTGGACCTGGCGCTGCTGGTGCGTGGCCGGGTGCGTCTGGAGCAGGACCGCCCCGGCGCGGCGGAGGACCTGGCGGCGGGCGTCGAGTGGTCGTGGCGCAAGGACGCCGACGCCCTGCGCTGCCTGGCGGAGGCCCTGGAGCAGGGCGGCAAGGTGGACCAGGCGCTGAAGGCGGCCCGCGAGGCGCTGGCCCTCCGCCCGAAGGACAAGGCGATCACCGACCTCGTCGCCCGCATCGAGAAGCGGGTGAAGCCGGGGGCGTGAGGGTGCCAGGACTCACGAAGGGCGACGAAATGCCGAAACTCTCACTGACCGAACTTGACGACTACTCCCGCGTAGTCCTGCCCCTGATCATGGCTCGCTTCCCGGAGTGGGAGCTGCTCGCAACCTACTCGCCGAGGCCCGACGGCGCCGGGAGTGTGGTCGAGCTCAACGTGCCGTGCCCGTCACCTGCCGCCGAGTCGGGGCTGTGGGTATCCACCGCCGACGAGGAGCTGTCGGTCGGGTTCCACTCCCACCACATCCATTTCACCGACTACGAGGATCGCGTCAGCCGGGGGCAGATCGACGCCGGGATTCAGCACGCCGCGGACATCCTCGCGGAACGGGTCGGGGTAGTGAGCTGGTACTGCGGGGGCAGTTTTACGGGGTCGGTGACGGTCGAGCTCCCGCACCCCGACCCGCTGCCTAATCGGCTCGACGCATTCGGCTCCTTCACGGGGCTGTTAGGCGCCGCACCAACCTGCGACCGGATCACGCTGCGGTCGTGGACAGGGCGTTTTGATCGGGAGGAATAGCAGGCGGCGGAGTAGCGGCCATGACAAAGTGCGTCTCCGCCTTCGCCTACGTCATCCTCCGAGAGGCGGATGCCATCGAGCTGTTGGCCGTCAGGCGGTCCCCGCATGATCGCTTCTTCCCCGGCCTGTGGGGCATCCCGGCAGGGACGCTGCGGAAACGCGAAGGCTACGACGAGGCCATCCGCCGCACGGCGCGACACCGGCTCGGCATCGAAGTCGAGGTGATCGGTCAGCGTGCGGCGGGCACCTCCGACCGAGGCACTCACGCCATCGAGATGCGCCTGTTCGAGGCGCGGATCGTCGCCGGCATCCCACACATCCTGGGCTTCGACCCGGACTACAGTGGACCCCATTGTCGAGACCAAAAAAGCGGGTTCCATCCCTACGCCC